>JANNBF010000165.1:0-1965 GCA_031385155.1 Rhizobacter sp. | reverse complement strand
TGCCCGCGCGCTCGGGCTCCAGGTTGTACAGCGCCACCATCTCGACCATCTCCTGCGCCGCGCGCACCGCGCTTGCGCAGGGGTCGGCCAGGGGCAGCGGCGCGCCGAAGACGGCCATCAGGCCGTCGCCGATCATCTGATTCACCACCCCGCCCTGGCCGCTGATGGCGTCGAACATCAGCATGTAGTAGGTATTGAGCAGCTCGATCGTTTCCTGCGGCGACATGCTCTCGGCCATCGCGGTGAAGCCGCGAATGTCGGAAAACATCACCGTGGCCTGGACCATGTGGCCGCCCAGGGCAAAGCCGGTCGAATCCAGGTCGTCGGCCACCGCCCGCGTCGCAAACCGGCGCACCAGCTCCTTCTGCTGGTCGCGCAGGCGCTTTTTTTCCAGGCTGGCGCCGATGCGGGCCTTGAGCAGCACCGGATTGACCGGCTTGGCCAGGTAATCCTCGGCACCGCACTCGATGCAGCGCACGACGCTGTCCAGGCCTTCGACGGCCGAGGTCACGATCACAGGTATATCGCGCAGGCCGAGGTCCTTCATCATCGCCTCGAGCACCTGGAAGCCGTCCATCTCGGGCCTCGCGATATCCAGCAGCAGCAGATCGAACGGTTCGCTGCGCAGCATCTCCAGGGCAATGCGGCCGTTCTCGGCCAAGGCCACCCGGTGCCCCTGCAACTGCAGGCTGCGTTGCAGCAACAGACGATTCACCTTGTTGTCGTCGGCGACCAGCAGACGGGCGCTGGCGCCTGTGGCGTTGCGCTCAGCCACGGGTCAGCGCCTGCAGTGCGGCGGCGGCGCGGGCGTACTCGGCTTCCAGTGCATCGAGCGGCGCGGCATCGGCCGGCAAGCCGCCCAGTTCGAGGTCGCGGGCCAGTTCGGCCAGCGGGGTCGCGCCGAAGGTGTGGCCGTTCGACTTGAGCGAATGCGCCGCACGCCGAAAGCGCTCGGCGTGGCCGCCGGCCAGCGCGCTGCGCAGGTCGGCCAGCATCAGCGGCGCTTCCTCGAAGAAGGTGGCGACCAGCTCGGCGGCGAACTCGGCACCGGCGGTGGCTTGCAGTTCGGCGTACAGAGCCGCGTTGATCGTGTCGGTAGCGGCAGGCATGTCAGCGGTCCTTGCGTGCGGTCACGTTCAGCAACGCATCGACGAGCCGGTCGACGCGAATGGGTTTGGTCAGGTAGTCGTCCATGCCGGCGGCCAGGCATTCCTCGCGGTCACCTTGCATCGCATTCGCAGTCATCGCAACGATGTGCGGCCGCTCGTTGGCAAGCCAGCGTTGCGCGATGCGGCGCGTGGCTTCCAGGCCATCCATCTCGGGCATCTGCACGTCCATGAGCACCACGTCATAGCGCTGCCGCGCGACGCACTCGACGGCTTCGATGCCGTTGCTCGCCAGGTCGGCGCGGTAGCCCATCTGCTGGAGCAGGCGCATCGCGAGCTTCTGGTTCACCACGTTGTCTTCGGCCAGCAAGATGCGCAGCGGGTGGCGCGCCGCCATGCCGGGGTCGAGCGCCAGTTTGGCGGGTGCGGTGAGCTTGGGTTGCGCGTGGCTCGCAAGCAGCGTCATCAGCGTGTCGAAGAGCTGGCTTTGCCGCAGCGGTTTGCCGAGCACGGTCTTGAACAGGCCGTCGCCTTCTGCGGCAGCTTCGCGCCGGCCGAGCGAAGTGAACAGCACCATGGGCATCGCAGCGTCCACTATGCGCAGGGCGTGGGCCAGTTCCACACCGTCCATCTCGGGCATGTGCATGTCGAGAATCGCCAGGTCGAAGCGCTCACCGCGCGTGACCCATTGCAAGGCTTCGACGGGCGACCCGGTCTCTTTGGGCAGCATGCCCCAGCGCGCCGTTTGCAGCATCAGGATCTTGCGGTTCGTCGCGTTGTCGTCGACCACCAACAAGCGCTTGCCGGCGAGTGCCGGTTGCTCGCCGATGAAGCTGCGGCGGTTCGCGGCAGGCAGCTC
>JANNBF010000072.1:0-21588 GCA_031385155.1 Rhizobacter sp. | reverse complement strand
TTGAACTACATGTAGCAGCTTACGTGCCACTACAAACAATCTTCGCGGCGCGTACTTCCGATTGTCCAAGTCCGCGTGGCAAAAGGGCTTCTTGCCACTTGAACGCTGAAAACATGATCGCCCTATGTCGAACTTGGGTTGGCAGGTGATGGACGAGGTTTGGATGAAGCTGCGCTTTCCGATTGGGTAGATCAGATTGCTGCACTGAGAAAACAACATGGAGTCGTGGTTGTGCTGGTGACTTCGGGCGCCATCGCGGAAGGTGTCAATCGTTTCGGTTGGAAAGCGAGGCCGGTGGATACCCAGCACTTGCAAGCGGCTGCTTCCGTCGGGCAGATAAGTCTGATGAAAGCCTACGACACGCATTTTATGCGGCATGGAATATGCCCAGCTCAAATACTCCTGACCCACGAAGATTTTGCAGATTACCAGCGACACAGCAATATCGAGGCTACGTTGCAGACGTTGCTCGACTTGAAGGTGATTCCCATCATCAACCAAAACGACTCAGTGAGCACTGACGAGATTTGCTTCGGTGACAACGATATGCTGGCAGCCCTCGTCGGCAATATCGTCGGGGCACACAGGCTCGTATTGCTCACCGACCAGGAAGGTATATTCACAGCGAACCCGAGGGAATGCTTCGATGCCCAACTCATCCGGGCGGCGTCAGTGGACGAACCGTGGCTCCTTGATATCGCCGGAACTGGGGGCGAATGGGGCAAGGGAGGCATGCTCGGCAAGATCAAGGCTGCGCAGATGTTCGCTTTATCCGGCGGCGTCACTTCGATCGTCTCGGGGCGAACCCGGGATTGTTTGATCTCAACCCATGCCGACGCTTCCAGCATAGGGACCCAGTTATTTCCCGGGACCACGCGCTTGGTAAGACGGGCGCAATGGCTCGTCGGATTGCGCAAGACGGCCGGGACAATTGTTCTCAAGAACCGATTCGCGGCTCACCAGACCGATAGGCGCAGTATTTATCTACACCACGTCGCAAATGTATCGGGTAATTTTGAATCAGAAGATCTGGTTCAAGTCATGGACGGTAGTGGCAAATTTATTGCCCGAGGATTGGTAAATTATTCTTCGAAGGAGCTGACAAGAATGGCTCTCGCCAACGAGTTAGAAGAAGATTTACGGTTTAATGGAGGTAGTAAGGAAGTAGTGCACAGTTCTAACATGGTAGAAATAGAAATCTAACTGACAATAAATATCAAGCATGACAACGAAAACACAAATCGTCGGACGGATCCAATTTGATCTGGTTGCTCTGCAAATGGACTTGGATGCGCTCGCCCGGATTCCTGTTATCAAGTAGCAATACGATGAATTCAGCGCGGGAACATGGATAAATCACTCCATCTACAACCGGTCTGGAGAATGGAAAGATACCCAGTATTCGGACTTTGAACACCCGGCTATCAAGACTCAAATCGGTGAAGAAACCCCTTATCTGTGCAGCCTGATCGAAGGCATCTTTGACTTCGAAAATATGAGAATGGCACGGGTTCGTAACCTCGTCGAAGGCCTTGTAATACCGCACGTCGATTTTCTCGAGCTATCAGAGAAAAAGAATCGTTACATACGTATTCTCATCCCACTTGAAACCTGTCTGGATTCGTATCATTCAGAGGAGGGTTTTGGTGTATTTCGTATGAGAAAGGGTGATATCTGGATTCTCGAGTCGCAGTTGCCTCACAGTGCACATAATCTTGGTTCCGACAGCCGGCGCATCTTGAGTATTGATTTCCAATATTCAGATGAAGATGCCCCTCACTATTCGCGAATCTTCAAAGACAAACGGATCCATGACGAGAGCGTTAAGCCTGCGCTCGTTCAGCGCAATCAACTTGATCCAAATGATCTGCACGACTACCTGCAAATGTTGTCGGTGCAGCTAAAGGGAAAATACGACGCTGAGCAGGTCATGGTCAAATTATCAGAACTGCAGTTGCGATTCGAGTCGCCGGTCAGCGATATCTACGAAAATCTCGTGACCGTAGCGAAGATGACCGGCAACATCGACCTCATTTGCTACTGCGAGGACATGCGCCGATTCTATTTGCACTCAAGGATCATGGACGAGCGTTTTGACCTTCGCCCGGATATTGTGGCGGCGTAAGAGAAAACTCTGTCGCCTGCATCTCTCAGACAGTAGGTAAGTTCACATGATTCAGTAATCCGGTCTTTTCGACCGGATTGCTATGACAAACCAGATGAACTATTCGATTCTGCAATTGCATCTCGCGACATTACTGTTCGGTTTGGCAGGAGTTATTGGTCGATCAATTTCTACCAGCGTGTTGGCCGTAGTGGCCCTACGCGCTGCACTCGGAGCGGTGTCGCTGTTTTTATGGGCAAGGAAATCCAATATCAGCGTCAGGCTGCCTCAGGAACACCGCTGGCATTTCATCGGGATAGGCCTGCTGCTTGCGACGCATTGGTATTGCTTTTTCCTTTCGATACGCCTTACCAGTGTCGCCATTGGACTGTTGACCTATGCCTGTTATCCCGCGTTCAATCTGATGGTTACCTTCGCTGCGCGAAGGCAGCGCATCGGACTTTATGAACTGGCAAGACTCACGGTGCCGTTGTTGGGTCTCAAACTGCTCCTCCCAGACTTAGATTCCCGAGATTTCAATACCTTGGGGGTGCTGACTGGCGTGGGATCAGGCATCTTGTTCTCGATCATGCAATTCGTCAATGGTCGGCTTGTCAAGGGAGAAAGTCCGGTAAAGATATCCTTGTATCAAAATGGCATCGCTGCCTGCTTCTTGATGCCCCTCGTTGACCGTTCGATGCTACCGAGTTCGCTGCGCGAGCAAGTTCTCATCCTCGTCCTTGGAGTAGCTTGCACTGCCGTTGCTCACACGGTTTTTATTTCCGGCTTGCGCGGCGTGACGAACAGGACGGCAAGTTACTTCGCGTATCTGGAGCCTGTTTACGGAATTGCCTTGGCCGCGTTGCTGCTGCAGGAGGTGCCTTCCATGAGGAACTTGGCAGGCGGCGCGATGATCCTCGGTATTTTTGTGTTCGAAAGAGAAAGCTGACGCGCGTTATCGCGTTGCTTCTCGATACTGGAATCACCCATGTTTTCAAAAATTGCAAGAGACTTTTCCGCGTCTGCGGCGCTGGCTGGCCTGATCGCGCTCTTCGCCACCTACAGCGGCCCTGTGCTGATCGTCGTGGAAGCTGCCCAAGCTGGGCACCTGACTCATGGCCTGCTGTCCACGTGGATCTGGGCGCTGTCGATGGGGGCGGGGCTGGTGGGGCTGTGGCTGACCTTGCGTTTCAAGATGCCGGTCATCGGGGCGTGGTCCACACCCGGCGTGGCATTGCTCATTTCCGGACTGGCGCAGTTTCCGTTCAACGAAGTGGTCGGGTGCTACCTGATCCTGGCGGTCGTGGTGACCTTGTTGGGCGTCACGGGCTTGTTCACCAAGTTCATGGCGCGCCTGCCCGTCCACTTGTTGTCCGCGATGATCGCGGGTGTGTTGTTCCAGTTCTGCACGAGGATCTTCCAGTCGCTGCAGGGGTTCCCGTCCGTTGTCTTGCCGATCATCGCGGCCTACTTGATATTCAAGCGTCTCATGCCTCGGTATGCCGTGGCGGCGGCGTTGCTGGTCGGACTGGTAGTCACCTTCTTCGGAAATCACTTGGCAACGCAGACTGTCACCCTGCATCTCGCCACGCCGGAAGTTACTTGGCCGGCTATCACGGCACGGTCATTCATCGGCCTCGGAATTCCTTTGATCCTGTTGGCCCTGACTCAATTTGCGACTTCGATCCACATCCTGCGAAACGCCGGGTATGAAATCTCTCCGAACGCCGTCATCGGCGTCAGCGGAATCGTCTCTATCCCGCTGGCCTTGTTCGGCTCGTGCGGCACCAACCCGGCCGCGATCGTGGGCGCCATCTGTGCCAGCTCGGAGTGCCACGAGGACCCCGCACGCCGCTACATCTCCGGTGTCGTCGCAGGTATCGGTTACCTCGCCATCGGCATATTTGGCGCCTCTGTCATTGCGCTGTTTTCCGCTTTCCCAGCCGGGCTCACGACCACACTGGCAGGCTTGGCTCTCTTGGGGACATTGGTCTCCAGTCTGACGTCCTCGTTGGCGGACGAGCGGCGTGAATCGGCCGTCGTCACCTTCCTCGTGACCGTTTCAGGGATGTCATTTTTCGGGTTGGGCTCCGCGTTGTGGGGATTGGTTGCGGGGGTGGTCTTCGGTGCGGTGATGTCTTGGAAGGGCGCATCCTTCAAGGCAAATGGTGGCCTCGCGCCGTCGGCGGTTGCTCCCAAATGAAGTGCCTGATTTTCCAAATGAGTACGGCAACTTCTGCCCAGGCCTGAAACATGCAAAACGAGGTGGCCTGCGCCGCACGTCACCCCAGCATCGAAGCTTGCGCCGTTTCAGCCAGCCGCCAGCATCGCGTAGGCCACGATCTCCAGCTTCATGCCCGGTACCACCAGCGCGGCCACGGCGGCACTTGATCGGTTCGGGTAGGGCGCGCTGAAGAACTCGCGGTAGACCGCGTCGATGGCCTTCATGTCGGCGATGTCGGTCATGTAGATCAGCACTTGCGTCACGTCGGCGAGTGAGCCGCCGGCGGCGCTGAGCGTGCGCGCAAGGTTCTCGAATGTGAGGCGCGCCTGCGCGGCGATGGGGCCGGTGTCGATGCTGCCGTCGGTGCGCACCGGGCCGTGCGCGGTGAAGAGCATCGCGCCGCTCGCCTTCACGGCCCACGAGAACGGCTGGCCGATCTCGGGCAGGCCAACGTCGATCACTTGCTTCATGGGCAGTTCATCCGCAAACGCGTTCTAACGGCGCGCCTTGGGGGGCTTGCGTTGCTCGATGGTCGACGTGGGCTCGGCGCCCGGCACGGCGGTGAACAGTTTGGCGGCGCGGCCCTTCAGTTCGAGCAGTTCGCTCGGCGTGACGCTGTAGTTGCCCGACATCACATCGACCTCGACACGAAACTCGACTTCCTTCTTGCCGTTCGACAGCGTGCCCGAGGTGAACTCGTAGTTCTCGTCTTCGGCGGGCAGGCCGCGCACGTCCTGGTCATAGTCTTCGAAGGTGATGCTGCGGATCTCGCCGCTGGCCAGGTCGAGCATGCCGGTCGAGCGGATCACCGACTCTGTCAGTTCGTCGTGAATGACGATCGGTAACTTCAAATCCACGGGGCGGTCCTTCGGTGCTTTCAGCGGGAGTGCTGGGCGCTGATTTTAGGCGGTCGAACTGCGCCCCTCGCCCGCGTGGGGGATCGGGTTGACTGGCGCGATCGACGCCCGCGCCAGCGCCAGCAAAGCACCCGCATCGCCCGGCTGCGCATGCGCCACGGCAGCCACCCGGCCGGGCTCGAACAGCACCAGCGTGTCGGCCAAGTCGCGCACGTCGTCGAGGTCGTGCGAGATCAACACCATCGGCACATCGAAGCGCTGTCGAATGCCTTCCAGCTCGCTGCGCACGCTGGCGCGCAGTGCCGGGTCGAGCGCGGCAAAGGGTTCGTCGAGCAGCAGCACATCGGGCTCGCACACCAGTGCGCGCGCCAGCGCCACGCGCTGGCGTTGACCGCCGGACAGCTCATGCGGCCGGCGCTCGGCCAGGCCGTGCAGCGCGAGCTGTTCCATCACCCGCGCGACCCTGACCGAGGCGCTCGCCGGCATGCGCCACGGCAGCGCCGGCAGCAGCCCGAAGGCGATGTTGCGGGCCACGCTCAGGTGCGGGAACAGCGCGTGTTCCTGGAACAGGTAGCCGACGCGGCGTGCGCGCGCCGGCAGGTCGATGCCGGCGGCGCTGTCGAACAGCACGCGCTCACCGAGCACGATGCGCCCGGCGTCGGGCCGCACCAGGCCGGCGATGGCCTGCAGCGTCAGGCTCTTGCCGGCACCCGACGGGCCGAACAACACGGTACGCGCTGCACTCGATGCGAACTGCGCCGCCAACTTGAACGCCTGCGGTGCGCGGCCCAGGGCCAGCGTGACGTCGACGCTGATCTTCATCGTGCGGCGCGCACCGGCAACCCGGCCGAGGCGCGCGCGTCGAGCAGGTGGCTCGCCGCCACGAGCAATGCCATGCACACGACCGAGATCACGACCACCAGTGCATTCGCCAGCGCATCGTTGCCCGACTGCACCGCGTCGTGCACCGCGAGCGAGAGCGTCTGCGTCTTGCCGGGGATGTTGCCGGCGATCATCAACGTGGCGCCGAACTCGCCCATGGCGCGCGCGAACGCGAGCATGGTGCCGGCCGCGATGCCGCGCATCGCCAGCGGCAGGCTCACCCACGCGAACACCTTCAACTCACCCGCGCCGAGCACCCGCGCCGCCTTCTCGAGCGTGGTGTCCACGCCCTCGAACGCCGCGCGCGCCGAGACGAACACGAACGGGAACGCGACCGCCGCCGCAGCCACCACCGCGCCCTGCCAGGTGAACAGCAGCGTGACGCCGAAGCGCGCGTCCAGCCAACCGCCGAAGGCCGAGTTGCGGCCCAGCAGCACGATCAGGTAGTAGCCCAGCACGGTGGGCGGCAGCACCATCGGCAGCGTGAGCCATGCTGCCAGCCAGCGCCGCCCGGGCCAGCGCGCACGCGCCAGCGCATGGCCGCAGGCCACGCCGAGCACGAGTGCGATCAGCGTGGCCCAGCCCGCTACCTTGAGCGTGAGCCACAAGGCCGAGAGGTCGATGCCGGTCCAGTCGAGCACGCGTTGCGATGCGGGGTGGCCGCCAGCCGTCAGGGTGCGCGGAAGCCGTGGCGCGCCAGCACCGCCTGCCCCGGTGGCCCGGCGACGAAGCGCACGAACTCGGCGGCGGCAGCGGCATGGCGGCTCGTGGCCACCACGGCGATGGGGTAGCGCACCGGCTGCACGGTCGGCACCACGGCGTCGACGCGGACCTGGGCCTTGTCGATCAGGGCATCGGTGCGGTAGACGAGACCGGCGTCCACCTCGGCGCGGCTCACGTAGTTCAGCGCCTGGCGCACGTTGTCGGCGAACACGAGCTTGGTGCTGACGGCCGACCACAAGCCCTGCGCTTCGAGGGCAGCCTGTGCATAGCGGCCGGCCGGCACGCTGGACGGGGTGCCCACGGCGATGCGCCGCACCCCGGCGCCGGCCAGGTCGGCCAGCGTGCGCGCCTTGGGCGGCTGGGCCAGCGGCGAGACCAGCACCAACTCGTTGGCGGCGAAGTTCACGCGGGTCTCGGGGCGGGTGAGCTTCGCGGCGTCGGCACGGTCCATCGTCTCGAGGTCGGCGCTCGCGAACACATCGACCGGCGCGCCCTGCTGCAACTGCGCCAGCAAGGCGCCCGAGGCGGCGAAGTTGAAGTTGAGTTTCACGCCAGCGTGTGTGGCCTGGTAGGCCGAGCCGATGTCGCGCATGGCGTTGCCCAGGCTCGCAGCGGCGGAGACGGTCAGCTCCTGCGCCTTGGCCGGCATGGCACCCAGGGCGGCCCAGAGAGCGCACGCCAGCACGGCGGTTTGGATGAGTGGCGTTCGCATGGTGGTTGTGATGACTTGCATGGCATGACGCCAAGCGTTATATAACTCACTATACAACGCTTCCAAGGCAGCACCATGGCCCGACCCACCCGCTCCGCTCGACCCGCCACCCTCACGCTGGGCGGCGCGCTGTCGCTGCACGACGGCGTGCACGCGCTGGGCGGCGCCGACCGCGTGGCCCTGCTCGAAGCCATCCGCGACACCGGCTCGATGACGCGCGCCGCGCAGGCCGTGGGCATCAGCTACAAGACCGCGTGGGACCGGGTGCAGGGCATGAACAACGTGTCGCGCCTTCCCTTGGTCGAGCGCAGCACCGGTGGCGCCGGCGGCGGTGGCACGGTGCTCACGCCGCATGCGCTGGCGCTGGTGGCCGCGTTTCGCGAGCTGGAGCAGGCGCACGCGCAGGTGCTGTCGCGATTGCCCGCATCGCTGGCCCAACCACGCGACCTGCTCGGCGCACTGGCCACGCTCGGCTTGCGCACCAGCGCGCGCAACCAGCTCGTCGGCACGGTGGTTCGGGTCACCAAGGGCGCGGTGAATGCTTCGGTGGAACTGAAGCTGCCCGGTGCCGACGACCGCCTGCACGCCACGCTGACGATGGCATCACTTCGCGAGCTCGGCCTGAAGCGTGGCGTGCCGGCGGTGGCGCTGGTCAAGGCACCGTCGGTGTTCATCGCGTTGGAGTCGCCGGGTGCGCTGATTTCGGTGCGCAATGCGCTGGCCGGCCAGGTGACGAAGGTCGACGAGGGCGCGGTCAACACCGAGGTGCAAGCCCGGCTCGCGGGCGGGCAGACGATGGTGGCGATGGTCAGCCGCGACAGCGTGGCCCGCCTGGCCTTGCGCGCGGGGGTGGTGGTGCAGCTGTTGTTTCAGGAGGCGAGTGTGATTCTGGGTGTGGTGTAGGTGCATAGCTCCCTCTCCCAGAGGGAGAGGGAGAAAGCTGCGCGGCCCACGCCGCGATGATCGCGCGGTGTTCGGGCACCTGGGTCAGGAAGCCTTCCTGCAGCTGCGCGTCATCGACCGTCGCAGCGCGCGCCTGCAGCGCGGCGTGGGCCGTGGCCAGCACCGCGCCCGCGCGCCCATCACCCGCCGCCAGCAAGGCGCGGTGGCAGGTCAGGTGAATCAGCATGTTCGGGGTGGCCTGGGGGCCGCCTTCAGCGCCGAGGTGGGGCAGCAACTCCTCGGCGATGCGGTATGCCTCGGCGACATCGCCACGCTCGCCGCGTGCCAGTGCCACGCGGGCCAAGCCGGCCAGCGCATAGAACTCGACCGGGTCGCCGACCGCCCGCGCCCCGTCGCGGGCGCGGGCGAAAGCGCTCGCTGCCTCGGCCGGCTGGCCCAGCGCCAGCGCGGCCTCGCCGACGAGAAATACCGCGAACGCGCCGGTGCCGGGGTCTTGCACGGCGGTGGCGATGGCGAGCGCAGCTTGCGCGTGGGCGTGCGCCTGGGCCGCGTCGCCCTCGCGCAGCGCCAGCTCCGCGAGGTTGGCCAGCACCACCGCCTCGCTGGCGCGGATGCCGCAGGCCCGCGTCAGCAGCAGGCCTTCGTCGAACAGCTGCGCGGCTCGCGCATGGGCGCCGAAGTCGAGCAAGGTGGTGCCCAGGTTGCACAGCTCGATGCTCTCGGTGCGCCGGTCGCCGATCTCGCGGGCGATCAACAAACCTCGCTCGGCAAACTGCAGCAGCGCAAGCAGGTCGCCCTGGTTCGAGGCGATCACGGCCAGTGCATTCGTGAAGCGCGCCTCGATCTCGCGCAGCCCGCGCGCGCGGGCCTGCGCCATGCCCGCCAGCCCCACGGTGCGGGCGCTGGCGTGGTCGCCCTGGAAGGTGCGGGCGAGCGCCAGCCGCTGTTGCGCGCGCAACGCGATCTCGACTGCGCCGACCCGCTCGGCCAGCGCGATGGCGGCGCGCGCCGCCGCTTCGCAAGCCGGGAACTCGCCGATGCGCAACGCGATGTCGCAGCGCCGCCAGGCTGCATCGGCGCGGCGGGTGTCGTCGTCGAGCGCGTCGGCAATGCGTTCGAGCGCGTCGATGTCGGCGGCCTGGCCCGCACGCACACCTTGCAGGTCGAGCGCGCGCTCGCGAACGGCATGCAGCCGCCAGCGGATCGCGAGCAGCGCGGCGTCGGCATCGGCCGGCGAATCGGCCAGTGAATTGGCAAGAGAGCCGGCAAGAGAGCCGGCAAGAGTGAGCGCATGCGCCACATGGCCGAGCAGCGCGTCGTGCGCGAACCGGGTGGCTGCGTGCTCGGCCGCGCGAGTGTAGTACTCGCAGGCATTGCGCGCGTCGCCGCCCTTCTCGAAGTGCTCGGCAGTGGCGCCCAGGAAGTCGTTCGCGCGTGCGCCGCCCAGGCCGGCAAGCCACGCTGCGGTGCGTGCATGGCCTTCGCGGCGCACGCGCTTGAGCACGGTCTCGTAGGTCACGTGGTGCAGCAGCGGGTGGCGGAATGCGTACTCGCGCGCATCGTCGATGTGGCCCTCTTCGTGCGAGACGACGAGGTCGCGCCCGGCCACCGCCGGCAGGGCGTCGACCGCATGCGCATCGATGGCCGCCAGCGCCCGGTCCCAGAACACGAAGCCGATCACCGAGGCCTGCTGCAGCGCGAGTTTCTCGACCGCGTGCAGGCTGTCGAGCCGGGCCTGAAGCACGCCCGTCAGCGTGGCCGGCACGGGTGTGGCGAGCAGGCGGTCGGCAACCACTTTCCACGGCTCGCTCACAGTGTCGATCGCGCCTTCGTCGATCAGCATCAGCACCAGTTCTTCCATGTAGAACGGGTTGCCTTCGGCGCGGCTGATGATGAGCTCGCGCAGCACCGCCGGCACGTCATCGAGCTTCTTCAGCAGTTCGGCCGCCAGGTCGCGGCTGCCTTGAGCGCCGAGCGGTGTGAGGTCGATGCGCTGCGCCTCGGTGCCGCCCCACACATCGGCCCGGCGTTCGAACAGCGTCGGCCGGGCCAGGGCGATCACAAGCATCGGCAGGTCGGCGTTCGCCGGCGCCAGCGTGGCGAGGAAGTCGAGCGAGGGCTCGTCGGCCCAGTGCAGGTCATCGAGCAACAGCAGCACCGGCGCGTTGCTGCGCAGGTGCACGCGGCGGAACATCTGCGCCGCCGCATGAAAGCCGCGGCTGCGGATCTGCCGGCTGTCGGCGAGGATCGGCTTGATGTGGCGGCTGGCCTGAAAGTCGAGCCCGATCAGGTGGCCGAGCAGGTGCGCATGCGCCTGCGCCAGCTCGGCGCCGTCGTCGGCCTCGAACAGCGGCGCGATGCCTTCTTCGAGCTTGCGCTTGGCCAGCTCCATGGTGTCGCCGTCGTTGATCTGGAAGCGCCACGCGAGGATGTCGCGCAGCAGGCCGTACGGCTGGCTCTGCGTCTGCGGCGTGGCGCGGCCGCGGAACACGCTGAACGCCTCGGGGCGGGCGCCGGCCCAGGCCTCGAACTCGTGCAGCAAGCGGCTCTTGCCGACGCCGGCTTCGGCCACCACGGTGCAGGCCGAGAACGCGGTCGATGCGCTGCGCATGAACAGTTGCTCGAACGCGCGCTGCAAGGCGGCCAGCTCCGCCTCACGCCCGACCATGCGCGTATCGATGCCCTCGATGCCGCGCGCCGCCACGCGGAAGGTGCGCGGCCGAACGCTGCGCACCAGGTAGGTGACGATGGGTTCGTCGCGGCCCTTCACCAGCATGGCCGGCTGCGGCTCCAGGTCGAACAGGCCGCGCACCTGGCGGTAGGTGTCGTGGCTGATGCGCAAGGCGCCGGGCGGGGCGGTCTGCTCCATGCGCGCGGCCACGTTGACCGTCATGCCGCGGATCGAGCCTTCGTCGTCCACACCGCCACCCAGCAACACGCCGCCGGTGTGGATGCCCAGGCGCACGTTGAAGCCGTCGTGGCCATGTTGCAGCGCCACCAGGCCGCCCTGGCGCCGGCCTTCGTCCAGCAGCGCCAGCCCGGCGCGCACGGCGCACTCGGCGTCGTCTTCGTGGGCTTCGGCGGCGCCGAACACGGCGAGCAGGCTGTCGCCTGCGTACTGCAGCACCTTGCCGTGGTGGGCCTCGACGATGGCCGTGCAAGCCGCGAGCGCCGTGTCCATCACCGCGTGGATGTCTTCGGGGTCGAGGTGCTGGCTCAGCGCCGTTGAGCCGACGATGTCGAGGAACAGCACCGACACCTGCCTCAGGGTTTGCTCGGGTGCGGCGGCAGCGGGCTCGCTCGGCGCTTGCACGGCACCCAGCGCCTGCAACTCGGCGAGGCGCGCGCGCAGCGGCGCAATCACGGCATCGACCGGCGCGTCGCCGAGCAGCGCGCGCTGGGCTTCGAGCGTGGCGATGGTGCTGGCGAGTTGCTGCAGTTCGGTGGTCAAAGTGGTCCTCCGGCGCATCTTCACGCGGGTGCGCCCGGGTGGCTTACCGCAAGTGAGGGATGACAACCCCTCGATCATCTTGTAAAAGTCGGCAATAGTTGGCACAGCGATCACCGCTCAGCGCTTGACGAACGTGCCTCTTGACCGGACCGCTTCTTCAAAGGACCGCCATGCACATCAACGCCCGCCCTCGCGGCGAACTCCGGTCACGCACGCTGGTGTGCGTGGGTGTCGTGTTGTTGATGGCGGCAACGCCGGCACGCGCCCAGTTCTACAACTTCAGCGGAGCGGTCGGCACGTTCCCGACGCAATTCTTCCCGATCAACACGGCGGTCAGCACCTACGACATGCGCGGCAACACGCTCACGGTCGGGTCGGGAGCGGTCGGCAGCTTCTCGGCGCTGGCGGGCGCGCAATTGCAGGTCGACCACTTGAACATCGCGGAAGGCGGCGCGGGCAATGGCACCGTGAACGTGACGGGTGGGCGCATCGACCTCGGCGGAGCCAACAACCGGCTGCAGGTCGGCAACTGGGGCAACGGCAGCATGACGGTGTCGTCGGGCGGCGTTGTTGACGCGACCGTGAACGCGAGCGGCTGCGCGGCGGCGTCGTGCCGTAGCTTCATCGGCAATGGCGCCGGCTCCACGGCCGCGCTCACCATCACCGGCGCCGGCTCCGAGGTGCGCGCGCTGCGCAACCTCACCGTCGGGCAGGCGGCCGTGTTCTCCGGCTTCGGCACGGCCGGGGGCACGACGAACGCAACGCTCAGCATCCTCAACGGCGGCCTGCTGCGCACCGAGAACGCCACCGTCGCGGGCGGGCCGACCGGGCCGAATGCCACCGGCACGGAGCGCGTGTTCTCGACCGTCACCATCGACGGCGCCGGCTCGCGCTGGATCGCCACGCGCAACAGCATCGATGCGAACGGCATCGCCTTCTTCGGTGCGGGCAACGGTGCCACGTCCCAGGCCACCATCAACATCACAAACGGCGGCAGCCTGCAGGTCGACGGCACCGCAAGCGCCGGCCCGTTCGATGCGATCAACCTCGGCACCAACGGCGGCAAGGTCGACGTGACGGTCTCCGGCACCGGCTCGTCCATCGGCATCACCGGCCTGAACAACCTGATCCAGGTCGGACGCAGCGGCGCCGGCACGCAGGCAACGCTGAGCCTGCTCGCTGGCGGCACGTCGTCGACGCAGCTGTTCTTCGTCGGTCGTGACGGCGCTACGGGCACGGTGCTGGTCGACGGTGCAGGCTCGACCGCCACGGTCACCGGCGTGGGTGTGGCGGGCGTCAGCGGCCCGGCGTTCGCCATCATCGGGCGTGACGGCGGCACCGGCGCGGTGACCGTCAGCAATGGCGGCACGCTGCGTGTCACCGACGGTGGTGCCGACTCGCGCGCGAACGGCAGCAGCCCCGGCATCAACCTGGGCCAGGGCACGGCGGGGTCGGCTGGTTCGCTGACCATCACCGGCGCCGGCTCGACGGTGCAGATCACCTCGACCTCGCTCGGCCTGGGCGCCGGCGTGGCCGACAACTACAACCCCTACATGTCGGTCGGCCGCGATGCCGGCAGCAGCGGGCAGCTCACCATCAGCAACGGCGGCAAGCTCTTGATGGCGGGCAACGCGGTCACGTCCTTGACCGCCCAGCGCTACACCGGCCTCATCATCGGCGGTCGCAGCCAGACCGATGCGGGCGGCAACGGCCAGGCGCTCGTCACCGGCCTGGGCTCGGAGATCCGCCTGACCGGCACCGATGCGTACGTCAGCGTGGGGCGCGGCCCCAGCGGCACCGGGTCGCTGGCGCTTGCGAACCAGGGCCACCTGGAGTCGACCGGGCTTGACGTCGGCTGGGCCGGTGGCCACGGCACGATGACGCTGGACAACGCCACCGCGCGCTTGTCCGGCGGCCCGTATGTCGATGGTGGCGGCGCCGGCGTGACGGTCGGTGCCGGCACGGGCAGCGTCGGCGCGCTGACCTTGAGCAATGGCTCGAAGATCACGATCACCAGCAGCACCGCGCCGTTCGGCATGAACGTGGGCGGCGGGCGCACGTTCAACGACGGCACCGGCACGTTGACCTTGCAAAGCGGCTCGACGCTCGAGATCACCGGCACGGCCGGCCACGCATTGAGCGTCGGCCGCAGCGCGGGCAGCGTCGGCACGGCGCTGGTCACCGGCGGCAGCACGGTCGAACTCGGCAGCAACGGCTCGGTATTGATCGCCCGGGTCGTCGGTGCAACGAGCACCGTACGGATGAGCGGTGCGTCCACCATGAACGCCAACTACGTGGGCATCGGCAGCACGCCGGGCGTGAACGCCGGCGTCGGCACGCTGATCGTGAGCAACAGCACCGTGACGGCGGCGACCGTCGAGATCGGCCTGAACGGCACGCTCGGCGGCAACGAGGGCACGATCAACGGCACGCTGATCGTGCGCGGCACGCTCGCGCCGGGCGAGTCGCCGGGGCGCATCATCGTCAACGGCGCAATCAAGGCTGAGGCCACGGGCAAGATCGTGCTCGATATCGAGTCCGACGGCCACGGCGGCTTTCTCACGGACAGCGTGGTGCTGACCAAGGGCTCGACCTTCGACTTCGGCCAGGTGGGCGTGGAGTTCAACTTCATCGGCGATGCCGACCCGACGAAGTTCGGCGCCGCAGGCGAGTTCGATCTCGACACCTTCCTGCTGTCGCGTGACGGCGGCGTGGACACCGGCCTGTCGAGCGTGTTCGCGTCTGGCACCGACTGGGGCACCTTGTTCACGCCGGCCCAGTTCAGCGCCCGGTCTGCGCAGTTCGATATCACCGGGTTGGCCTTGAACGCCGATG
Organism: Rhizobacter sp.; assembly: GCA_031385155.1. Classification (GTDB taxonomy): domain Bacteria; phylum Pseudomonadota; class Gammaproteobacteria; order Burkholderiales; family Burkholderiaceae_C; genus LMDS01. The sequence continues at coordinate 6,897 of JANNBF010000072.1, read as the reverse complement.
GCAGCTTCGCAGTGCAGGCGGCCGCGGTGCCCGAGCCCGGCACGTGGGCGTTGATGTTGGTCGGGTCGGTGCTGCTGCTCGGCCGCCTGCGCTCGCGGGAACGCCGTTCGCCCTGAGCCCGTCGCAGGGGTCGCCTGCGACAAGTTCGATGCGGGCTACAAGTTGCTCGTCGCCCGCACCTCCTCGATCGTCGTCACCCCGTCGATGACCTTGTCGATCCCGTCCTGCCGCAAGGTGCGCATGCCTTCGCGCAGCGCGATGCGCTGCAGCTGCTCGGCGCTGGCGCGGGTCTGCACGGCGCGGCGCAGCTCGCGCGTCACCATCATCAATTCATGGATGCCGGCGCGGCCCTTGAAGCCGCTGTGGTCGCACGCGGCGCAACCCGGGCTCGCGTGCAGCAGCAGGCGGCCGTCGCGGCTGTTGCGTTGCAGCCAGCCGGCCAGCACGGCGCTGGCCTCCACGGGCGGCTCGGGGCCGAAGGCGTTCATGTAGTCGGCCAGCAACTCGGCCGACTCGTCGGTACTCGCCGGGCGTGATTGACGGCATTCGGTGCAGAGCTTGCGCACCAGGCGCTGTGCCAGCACCGCGAGCAGCGAGTCGCCGAAATTGAACGGGTCCAGGCCCATGTCGAGCAGGCGCGTCACGGTCTCGGGCGCGCTGTTGGTGTGCAGGGTCGACAACACCAGGTGCCCGGTCAGCGAGGCTTCGACCGCCATGTGCGCGGTCTCTTCGTCGCGGATCTCGCCGACCATGATCACGTCCGGGTCGGCGCGCAGGAACGCGCGCAGCGCCTTCGCGAACGTCCAGTCGATCTTCGGGTTCACTTGCACCTGGCGCAGGCCCGGTTGGGTGATCTCGACCGGGTCTTCGGCAGTCCAGATCTTGCGCTCGGGCACGTTGATGTGGCTGAGCGCCGAGTGCAGCGTGGTCGTCTTGCCCGAGCCGGTGGGGCCTACGCACAGCACCATGCCGTAGGGCCGCTCGACCGCCTGCTTCAGGCGCGCGAGGTTGGCAGCGGAGAGGCCGAGCCGGTCCACCGGCATCGGCTTGGCGGACGTGAGCAGGCGCATCACCACGTCTTCGAGGCCGTTGTTGGTGGGGATGGTCGCGACCCGCAGCTCGATGCGGTGCTGCGGGCTGAACTTGGCGAAGTTGATCTTGCCGTCTTGCGGTTTGCGGCGTTCGGAAATGTCGAGCTCGCACATGATCTTGACGCGCGCTATCAGGGCGCTGCGGTAGTTCGGCGGCAGCTCCAGGTAGGTGCGCAGCAGGCCATCTTTTCGAAAGCGCACGCGGATCTTCTCGCGCCCCGGGTAGCTTTCGATGTGGATGTCGGACACGCCTTCCTTGTGCGCCTCGATGATCATGTTGTTGAGCAGGCGCACCAGAGAGTTGTCGGACTGCTCGATGGGCTTGTCGTCGGCCGCAGCGCTGCGTTCGCCGCCTTCGCGCTCGAGCGTTTCGACGAGTGCGTCGGTGTCGTGAACCTCGAACTGGATCGGGATCGACGGGTCGCCCAGGCCGCGCGGTGCGTCGCCCGCGGCACCGATTCGGTCGTACGCGGCGTGCAGCACGGCCTCCAGCGAACGGCTCTGCGCCAGCACCGGCAGCACCTTCATCTGGGCGCTGAACTCGACCTCTTCGACCGAGGCGCGGCGCCGCGCCGGGTCTTCGAGCGCCACCACCAGGCGACCGTCGCGCACCAGCAGCGGCATCAGGCGCAGCCGCATCGCAAGGGTGTAGCCGACCTTGCGCAAAGCGTCGGCCTCGGCCGGGAAAGCGTCGATGTCGACCAGCGGGTAGCCCATCTTGCGAGCCAGCGCCAATTGCAGGTCGGAGCGTGTGATCACGCCCATGCGCACCAGCAGTTCGCCGAGCGGCACGCTGCGGTCGATCTGCTGCTGGCTCAGCGCGTCTTCCAGTTGCACCGGGGTGATCATGCCGAGCGAGATCAGCGCGTCGCCGATCCGCACCATCGGCATCTTCTCCTGCCGCTCGATGGCGGCAAAGAGCTGTTCGGGCGACACGACCTCGTGCATCACCAGCAGGTCGCCGAGCTTGCGGCCGCGCAGTTCTTGCTGCGTGCCGATCGCAGCGTCTATCTGCTGCACGGTGGCGCTGTGCTGTTCGACCAGCAGCTCGCCGATGCGTGAGCCGATCTCGAAGTTCGAGTACGCGAGGCGCGGCATGAAGAGCCGCGTCACGCTGCCATCACTGGCCGGCGTGTCGCCTTCTGCAGCCAGGCAGGGCGGGAAGAGGAACAGGCCGTCGTCGGTCTCCAGGTGGCCGACGGTCTCGCCGTGCAGCTCGTTGCCGTTGGCGAGCCGCAGCTGGTAGGTGCTGAGCGCGCGGTGGCCCAGCAGGCTGGCGTGCGGGTCGTGGCGCGATGGCGCAGCCGGCACCAGCGGCGTGGTCAACCACAGCGACTGGAACTGATCGAAGCGCAGCGGCAGCGTGGTGCGCGCGGGTGGCAGCTGCACGTGGGCCACGCCGTCTTCGGGTACGAAGAAGGTCAGGCGCCCGCTCATGCGCTTGTCATTCAGGCCGATCACTTCGCAGGGCATCGGGTCGGTCTGCGGCGTGGCGGCGGGGAAGCTGGCGTACGGCGGCGTGGGCCACGCGAACGCTTCGCGGCTGAGCTTGAGGTGCATTGGCTCGACATTGCTTGCCGGCGCTGCACCGCGCGGCCCGCGCGGGGGCGGCCGCAGGAGAGGCACGACAGGCCCGAGCCGAGGCGCTGGCTCGGCGGCGTCGTCCCAATCGAGGGGCAAGGACAGGTCTGACATCGGGGCGGTTGGCTCGGGTCTGCGGAAGGCGTGGGCAGCGCCAAATGGCGCCAGCCCTGAATGCCTTCCTTACTCAGCCATGGTGACGCAGGCCCGTGTTCGCCGATGCCGCGAACAGCGAGCGCGCCGCCCGCCAGTTCAGCCCTTCATCTGCGTCGGCAAGAAGGTCACGATCTGCGGGAAGGCATAGAGCAGCACCACCATCGCGACCATCAGCATGAAAAACGGGAACGCGGCGCGTGCGATGTAGACGATGCTGCGCCCGGTCATGCCCTGCATCACGAACAGGTTGAAGCCCACCGGTGGCGTGACCTGCGCCATCTCGACCACGATGACGATGAAGATGCCGAACCACAGCGGGTCGATGCCGGCCTTCTGCACGGTGGGCATGATCACGCCCATGGTCAGCACCACCATCGAGATGCCGTCGAGGAAGCAACCCAAAACGACATAAAACGCAGTCAGCGCCAGGATGAGCTGAAATTTGGAAAGCCCGAGCGTGGCGATCCATTCCGCCAGGTGGCGCGGCAGGCCGATGTAGCCCATGCTGAGCGTGAGGAACGCTGCGCCCGCGAGGATCAACGCAATCATGCAGTACAGGCGCGTGCCGCCCATCAACGACTCTTTGAACGTGGCCCAGTTGAGCGAGCCTTGTACGGCCGACAGCACCAGCGAGCCGACCACGCCCAGGCCCGCTGCCTCGGTGGCGGTGGCGATGCCGGTGTAGATGCTGCCGAGCACGGCGGCGATCAGCAGCACGACCGGGATCAGGTTGCGCGACTCGTTCAGCTTCTGCGCAAACGTCATCGGCGCATCGGCAGGCGGAATGAGCGTCGGGTTCAACAGCGACCAGAACGCGATGTAGGCCGAGAAGATGCCGGCGAGCAAGATGCCCGGGATCACGCCGCCGATGAAGAGCTGCGAGATCGACACATCGGCCGTGACGCCGTAGACGATCATGATGATGCTGGGCGGGATCAAAAGGCCCAGCGTGCCGGCACCGGCGAGCGAGCCGATCGACATGATGTCGGGGTAGCCGCGGCGGTTGAGCTCGGGCAGGCTCATCTTGCCGATGGTGGCGCAGGTGGCGGCGCTCGAGCCTGACACGGCGGCGAAGATGGCGCAACCGACCACGTTGACGTGCAGCAGCCGGCCCGGCAGCCCCTGCATCCAGGGCGCCAGGCCGCGGAACATGTCTTTGCTCAGGCGCGTACGGAACAGGATCTCGCCCATCCAGATGAAGAGCGGCAGGGCCGTGAGCGTCCAGCTGCTCGACGAGCCCCAGATGGTGACGGCCATCGCATCACCCGCCGGGCGCGAGCTGAAGAGCTGCATGCCGATCCAGGCCACGCCCGACAGCGTGAGGCCGATCCACACGCCGCTGCCGAGGATCAAGAAGAGCGCGCCGATCAGCAGCGCGGTGATGGTCAGGTCATTCATTGTGCGAAGCCTCTTCCGGCGAGAGCACCACGCGCTGCCCCTTGAGTTCGAGCACCAGCTCGTCGATGAACGCCACTGCCAGCACGAGCGTGCCGAGCGCCATCGTCAGTTGCGGCAGCCACAGCGGCGTGGCGTCGTTGCTGGTCGAGATGTCGTGGAAGGCGTACGACTGCCATGCGAGCTTGCTGCTGTAGAACGCGAAGAGCAGCGCGAGGGTCGACGCCGCGAACAGCGACCACACCTCGAAACCCTTTTTCGCGCCGCCCTTGAGCCCGGCAATGAGCAAGGTCACGCGGATGTGCTCGCCCTTCTTCAACGTGTGCGCCATCGCCAGGAAGCCGGCCGCGGCCATCATGTAGCCGGCATACGCGTCCACCCCCGGCAGGTTGAAGTGCAGTTGCCGGCCGAGGATGGAGGCCATCACCATCACCAGCAGCAGCACCATGAAGACGGCCGCCAGCGCGGCGGCGCCGTCATAGAGCGCGTCGAGGGCGCGGCGCATCAAGGCTTGCGGAAGGCGTCCACCACAGCCTGGCCTTCGGGGCCGGCTTTCTCAAGCCATTCCTTCAGCATCGTGTCACCGACCTTTTTCATGTCGGCCGTGAGTTGCGCAGAGGGCTGCAAGATCGTCATGCCGTTCTTCTTCAGCAGCTCGATGTACTCGGTGTTCTTCGCCTTCGATGCGGCCCAGCCGCGCACCTCGGCCTCGGCGCCGGCTTTCAGCAGCGCGGCTTGCGTGGGCTTGTCGAGCGCGTCGAACGCGGCCTTGTTGACGAGCACCGCGTTCTTCGGCAACCAGGCCTGCGTGTCGTACCAGTACTTGATGTGTTCGTAGGTCTTGGTGTCATACCCGGTGGCGCCCGACGACATGTACGACTCGATCACACCCGTGGCCATGGCCTGCGACAACTCGGCCGCCTGCACCGTGACCGGCTGTGCGCCCACCAGCTCGGCGATGCGCGCTGTGGCCGGGCTGTAGGCGCGCCACTTGACGCCTTTCAGGTCAGCTGCCGAGGCGATGGGCTTCTTGACATAGATGCCCTGCGGCGGCCAGGCCACCGCGTAGAGCAACATCATTCCCTGCTCGCCGAGCTTCTTCTCGAGCACCGGCTTCTGCGCCTTGTAGAGCTTGGCCGAGGCGTCGTAGCTGTCGGCCAGGAAGGGCAGGCCGTCGATGCCGAACATCTGCCATTCGTTCTGGAAGTTGGGCAGCAAGATCTCGCCCATCTGCGCCTGCCCGCCCTGCACCGCACGCTTGATCTCGGGCGCCTTGAAGAGCGACGCGTTGGCGTGCACCGTGATCTTGAGTTTGCCGGCGGTCGCCTTGTCGACATCGGCCGCGAACTGCACCAGGTTCTCGGTGTGGAAGTTGGTGGCCGGGTAGGCGGCCGGGAGGTCCCACTTGGTCTGGGCGACGGCACCGGCTGTCGAGCCCGAAAGCGCGAGCGCCGTGGCGATGGAAACGATGCGACGGGTCAGCTTCATGGGCACTCCAGATCGGGTTGGTGATGGGCTAGAAGAGGCAGGCGGAAGGCTAGATCGGCGCTTGCAGTCTAGAGATTATTCCGATAAATTGTCAATAAGTTGTCAACGTTTTGGTGGTTTCCCCTGATGCCGACGAACAAGCCAACCAAGCCGACGAAGCCGACCAAGCCGATGAATCCAGGCAAGCAGAGCAAGGGCGCAGCTGACGGCGCCCGCCGTGCCACGCCGGGCATCGTCTCGTCGTCGCACCTGGTGTCACCGCACAGCATCGAGTTGTCGGAGTTCGAGTTCGGCTTGATCGTGGCGTGGAACGCGTTCTCGCGCTGGGCCATGCGCTGCATGGCGGCGGCCGGCTGCCCCGACCTCACGATCACCGATGTGCTGGTGCTGCACCATATCAACCACCGCGCGCGCAACAAGAAGCTCGGCGACATCTGCTTCGTGCTCAACTACGAAGACACGCACGTGGTGGCCTACTCCCTGAAGAAGCTCGTTGCCGCCGATCTGGCGCAGACGGCCAAGGTCGGCAAGGAGGTGTTCTACAGCCCCACCGCCGCTGGTGAAGCCGCCGTGCAAACCTACCGCGACGTGCGCGAGGCCTGCCTCATCGCCAACCTGGACACCGAGCGCAACCCCGACATCGGCGGGATGGCGCGGCTGCTGCGCACCATGTCGGGCCTGTACGACCAGGCGGCCCGCGCCGCAACGTCGCTTTGAGGTTTTCATCATGACAAGCGCCGACCGCTGGCAGTTCTGGATCGACCGTGGCGTGCACCTTCACCGACGTGGTCGGCCGCCGGCCCGATGGCTCGCTCGCCACCAACGCGTTGCTCGAATGCAAGGGCGAGCCGACGCTGCTGGTCACGACGAACGGCTTTCGCGATGCGCTGCGCATCGGCTACCAGGAGCGGCCGCGCATCTTCGACCGGCACATCGTGTTGCCCGAGTTGCTGTATTCGCGTGTCATCGAAGCGCAAGAACGCGTCGCCGCCGACGGGTCGGTTGTTCAGCCGCTTGACGAGCCGCTCCTGCGCCGGTGTAGCCCCCCAAGTTCGACATAGGGCGATCATGTTTTCAGCGTTCAAGTGGCAAGAAGCCCTTTTGCCACGCGGACTTGGACAATCGGAAGTACGCGCCGCGAAGATTGTTTGTAGTGGCACGTAAGCTGCTACATGTAGTTCAATGC
>JANNBF010000058.1:0-8527 GCA_031385155.1 Rhizobacter sp. | reverse complement strand
GCACGCGCCCGAGGCCGTGCCCTCGATTGTCCCAAACCCTCTCCCCAAAGGGGCGAGGGAGCAGGCCAGCGCGCTTCGGGAAGCGCACTCACGCTCCCAGCGCTCCCCACAGCGCTCCCCACAGCGCCTGCGCAACGACCCGCAGCCGTGCCCGCCGCGCCTGCTGCAGGCGTGCCGGTCGACGCCTCGCAACTCGGCTGGCCCGCACTGCGCGAGGCGGTGGCTGGGTGCACTGCGTGCGTGTTGTGCGAGCGGCGCACGCAAACCGTGTTCGGCGTGGGCCATGAACGTGCGCACTGGTTGATCGTCGGCGAGGCGCCGGGCGAACAGGAAGACCTGGAAGGCGAGCCCTTCGTCGGCAAGTCCGGCCAGTTGCTCGACAACATGCTGCGCGCCATCGGCCTGTCGCGCGAGGCCGGGCCGCCCGAGGCGCAGGCCTACATCGCCAACGCCGTGAAGTGCCGGCCGCCGGGCAACCGCAACCCGACGCCTCAGGAACTCGCGGCCTGTGCCGGCTTCCTGCAGCGACAGGTCGAGCTGGTGCAGCCGAAGGTCATTCTCGCGATGGGCGCGGTCGCGGTGCACAGCCTGCTGGGCAGCACCGAGCCCATCGGCCGCCTGCGCGGCAAGGTGCACCGCTACCGAGGCGTGCCGCTGATCGTGACCTACCACCCGGCCTACCTGCTGCGCAGCCCGCAAGAGAAGGCCCGCGCCTGGGACGACCTGTGCCTCGCCGTCGAGTGCCTGCAGCCCGAGCCACCGCTCTGACCCGGCCACGCTGACCGGGCTGCGCTGACCCCGCCGCACCGACCCCGCCGCACCGACCCCGCCAGACGGCAGCCCGCCGCGCGCCGGCAAGACTATGATCCCCGCGCGACCCGCCGCCGCACCCCGTGGCTGTCGCCGAAAGGCACCGATGACCTCTGGCCCGCCACCGTTTGCGCCCGATGCCCCGGCCGGCGGTGCGCGCGGCGCACATGCCGCGCCATCTGTCCCGCCACTCGCTGCGCCATCTGCAGCGCCGTCCGCCGAGCTGCTTCGCCTGCTCGCCGACAACGTGCCGGTGCTCATCGCCTACTACCGCACCGAAGATTTCTGCTGTGGCTTCGCAAACCTGCAGTACGCGCGCGCATTCGGTCACGACACGCAGTCGATCATCGGCTGCAGCCTGGCCAGCATCGTCGGGGAAGAAGCCCTTGCGCACATCCAGCCGCATGTCGACGTGGTGCTGCGCGAGCGTCGCAGCGTGGCCTACGAGCGCACCTTGCCGGGCGCCGACGGCAGCGAGCGCTGTGTCGCCGTCGACCTGCTGCCGCACACGGCGGACCTGCCGGCCGATGCGGCGCCGGGCAGCCTGCCCGAGATCATCGGCGCGTTCGTGCTGATCGCCGACATCACGCGCCACCGCGTGGCCGAGCAGGCGGTGCGCGAATCGGAGGAGCGGCTAGGCAAGTTCATGCAGGCCAGCGCCGAGGGCATCGTGTTCCATCAGGGCGGCTTCGTGACCGACGCGAACCCGCCGCTGTGCGAACTGATCGGCTACCCGCTCGAAGAGCTGCTCGGCCGCAAGACGCTGGAGTTCATCGCCCCCGATCAGGTGGCGCGGGTCGCGGCGGTCATCGTCTCGGGGCAGGAGACGGCGTACGAGAGCGCGCTCATCCACAAGAACGGTTCGCGCATCGCTGTCGAGTTCATCGTGCGCACCATGGTGCGCCACGGCCAGACCATGCGCATGACCATCGTGCGCGACATCCGCGACCGGCAGGCCGCGCAGGCGCGCATTCACCACCTCGCGCACCACGACGCACTGACCGGGCTGCCGAACCGCGTGTCGTTCATGGAACGCGTGGAGCAGGCCATGCTCGCGACCCAGCGGACCCACGCGCCGATGGCGCTGCTGTTCGTCGACCTCGACCACTTCAAGCGCGTCAACGACTCGCTCGGCCACCTGGTGGGCGACACGCTGCTGCGCACCGTCGCCGCGCGCATCACCGACAGCCTGCGGGCCACCGATGTGGTGGCGCGCTTCGGCGGCGACGAGTTCATGGTGCTGCTCACCGGCCTGGCGCACGACGGGCAGCACGCGGCGCAGGCCGAGGAAGTGGCGCGCAAGCTGCTGGAGTGCATCGCGCAGCCGCTGGTGGCGGAAGGGCGGCCGCTGTCGGTCACGCCGTCGCTCGGCATTGCGCTGTACCCGGGTCACGGCAGCACCGCCGAAGAGCTGGTCAAGCACGCCGACTCGGCCATGTACCGGGCCAAGGCGCGCGGCCGCGCCACGGTGCAGTTCTTCGACCACAGCATTGCCTCCAGCGCCTACGACGCGCTGGTGATGGAAGGGCAACTCGCCCAAGCCTTGGAGCGCAGCGAGTTCGAGCTCTACTTCCAGCCGCAGGTCAGCGCGGGCGACGGCCGGCTGGTGGGCGCCGAGGCGTTGATCCGCTGGCACCACCCGGAGCGCGGCTTGCTCAGCGCCGACGCGTTCATCCCCATCGCCGAGCAGCGGCCCCTGATGCTGCCCATCGGCCAGTGGGTGCTGGCCGAGGCGCTGCGTTGCGTGCTGCGCTGGCAGGCGATGGGACTGGGCGTGGCGCCGGTGGCGGTGAACTTGTCGAGCGTGCAGTTCCAGTCGCCCGGTTTCGTGGAGGCGGTGGCGCAGGCGTTGCCGGCCGGTGGCCTGGGTGGTTCGGGTGGTTCGGCTGAAAGCTGGGGTGACGGCTGGCTGGAACTGGAGCTGACCGAACGCATGCTGATGGACGACGTGGGCGCCGTGAAGGAGCGCCTCGACCGCCTGCGCGCGCTGGGCCTGCACATCTCGGTCGACGATTTCGGCACCGGCTACTCGTCACTCGGCCACCTGAAGGAGCTGCCCATCGACAAGCTCAAGATCGACCGCTCGTTCGTGCACGACCTGCCCGGCAACCGCGACTCGGCCGCCATCACCCGCGCCATCATCCAGATGAGCCGCAGCCTCGGCCTGACGGTGGTGGCCGAAGGGGTGGAAACCGAAGCGCAGCGCGCATTCCTGGCCGAACAAGGCTGCCATGAACTGCAAGGCCTGCTGATCAGCGCGCCGCTGCCGCGCGCCGAGTTCGAGGCCTGGGTGCTTCAGCGCTCGAACGGCAAGCCGACGTAGTTCTCGGCCAGTGCGGTCGACGCGGCTGTCGAGTTGACAAGGTAGTTCAGCTCCGCCTCCTGCAGCTTCTGCCCGATCGCGCCGGTCTCGGGGAACTTGTGCATCAGGCTCGTGAACCACCACGAGAAGCGGCTCGCCTTCCAGACGCGGCGCAGGCATATGTCGGAGTAGTGGTCGATGCCGGCGCCGCATTTTTCGCCATAGAACTCGATGAACGCGCGCGACAGGAAGCGCACGTCGGACGCGGCCAGGTTCAGGCCCTTCGCGCCGGTGGGCGGCACGATGTGGCAGGCGTCGCCGGCGAGGAACAGTCGGCCGAAGCGCATGGGTTCGGCGACGAAGCTGCGCAGCGGCGCGATGCTCTTCTCGATCGACGGACCGGTCTGCAGTGCGGCGGCGGCCACCGGGTCGAGGCGGGCACGCAGCTCGTTCCAGAACGCGTCGTCGCTCCACTGCTCGACCTTCTCTTCGAGCGAGCACTGCACGTAGTAGCGGGTGCGCGTGGGCGAGCGCATCGAGCACAGCGCGAAGCCGCGCGCGTGGTTCGAGTAGATGAGCTCGTGCGACACCGGCGTGGTGTCGGCCAGCACGCCGAGCCAGCCGAAGGGATAGACCTTCTCGTAGGTGCTGACGGCACTCGCCGGCACGCTGGCGCGGCTCACGCCGTGGTAGCCGTCGCAGCCGGCGATGAAGTCGCAGGCGATGTTGTGCGAGCCGCCATCCTTCGCGGTGTAGCTGACGCTCGGCGTTGCACCGTCGAAGCCGTGCAGCGCCACGTCCTTGGCTTCGTAGACGGTCGTGAGGCCGGCCGCCGCGCGCGCATCCATCAGGTCACGCGTCACCTCGGTCTGGCCGTACACGGTGACGCGCTTGCCACCCGTCAGCGCATGCAGGTCGATGCGGTGGCGCGCACCGCCGAAGCACAGCTCGATACCGTCGTGCGGCAGGCCTTCGGCGTGCATGCGCGCATCGACACCAGCCTCGGCGAGCAGGTCGCAGGTGGTCTGCTCCAGCACGCCAGCGCGGATGCGGCCGAGCACGTACGCGCCGGTCTGGCGTTCGAGCACGATGTTGTCGATGCCGGCCTTGTAGAGCAACTGGCCGAGCAACAAGCCGGAGGGGCCGGCGCCGACGATGGCGACCTGGGTGCGCATGGGGTGTTCCCTTGAAGTCCGGCGGAGAAAGAACAAGTCATTCACCGCAGAGGTGCAGAGGACGCAGAGGAACGCAGAGGAACACAAACCAATGCATTGCCTTTCTCTGCGCAACTCTGCGTCCTCTGCGCCTCTGCGGTGAAGCATTTTTTCCATAAAAGCGACCAGACAGCTTAGGCCGCCCGCGTACCGCCTTCAATGGACGGATGCGCCCGTGTGTTGAACAATTCGAACATGCCCGACACACCCCGTACCGCCATCGCCGGAAGCTTGCCGACCTTCTTTCTCTACGGCGAACAAGGCCGCAGCACGCAGACTGACTGGCTGCACTGCGAGTTGATCGCGTCGCGCAGCCGCCTGCACGACTGGGAGATTCGCCCGCACCGGCACGAGGCGCTGTTTCAAATTCTGAACATCCGGCGCGGCCGGGCCGAGGTCTCGCTCGACGGCACCGCGCAGCGCGTCGCGGGTCCGGGCGTGCTCACGGTGCCGGCGCTCGCGCCGCATGGCTTTCGCTTCACGCGCAACATCGTCGGCACCGTCGTCACCGTGCTCGAAGACCACGTGGCCGGCCTGCTGCAGCGTGAGCCCGCGCTCGCGCGGCAGCTGTTGCGCTGCCAATGGGCGCCGCTTGGCGAACCCGCCGCAGCGCTGGTGGCCGAGGCCGTGGCGGTGCTGCACGACGAGTACCAAGGCACCGCCGATTGGCGCGCGCTCGCCATCGACGCCGCCTTGCAGCGCCTCCTGCTCGTGCTCGGCCGCGCCCTGCCCACCGACGCAGCGAGGGCCGATGCGGCGGCGCCGATCCCCCCGCGCGGCGTGGCCCACGTGCAGCGCTTTCGCGCGCTGGTCGAGCAGCGCTTTCGCGAGCAGCCCGCCCTCGCCGATTGCGCGCAGGCGCTCGGCATGAGCCCGACGCAGCTGAACCGCCTGTGCCAGCAAGTGCTCGGCCACTCGGCGCTCGGCGTGCTGCACGGCCGCATCACGCTGGAGGCGCAGCGCGAGCTCACCTACACCACCATGAGCGTCAAGCAGATCGGCTACGGCCTGGGCTTCACCGATGCCGGCTACTTCACGCGCTTCTTCCGGCGCATGGCCGGGCGCACGCCGTCGGCGTGGCGCAGCGCGGCGGCGCAGCCCGGGCGCGCCTCGGGTTAACCCGCGCGGGGCAGGCCTTGTCAGGTGACGATTCGGCTCGTATTATTGACCGAACGGTCGGTAAAGAATGTTTTGCTGCTTTGCCTGACCACTGACCATTGCCCGCCCTGCAACGCGAGACCTTGCCGATGGCCGATCAACCCGCCCGCGCCGACGCACTGGCCGCGCCGCCCACGCCGCAGCCCACGCCGCAACAGACGCCGCAACAGACGGCCGACAACGTGCGCGCCGGCATGTTCCGCAACGACCGCGCGTCCAAGCTGCTCGGCATGCAGATCGAGCGCGTCGAGCCCGGCAGCGCCGTGCTGACGATGGCCGTGCGTGACGACATGCTCAACGGCCACGACATCTGCCACGGCGGCTTCATCGCCACGCTGGCCGACTCGGCCTTCGCGTTCGCGTGCAACTCGCACGGCGAGCTCACCGTGGCCTCGGGTTTCGTGATCGACCTGCTCGCGCCCGGCCGGCTTGGCGACGTGCTCACCGCGCGCTGCACCGAGGTCTCGAAAGCCGGCCGCACCGGCGTGTACGACGTGAGCGTGACGAACCAGCGCGGCGAGCGCATCGCGGTGTTCCGCGGCCGCTCGCACACGATGAAGGGCAAGCCGGCGGTGCCGGCCGCCATGCCGCCCGCCGATGCGCCTGGTGCCGACTGAAGGAGCCGCCGACATGCCCGTCAAGCAACCCGCCCCCGGCGACCTCGAACCCATCGAGACCGCCAGTCGCGACGAGATCACCGCGCTGCAGCTGCAGCGCTTGCGGCACACGTTGAGCCACGCGTACACGAACGTCGCGCACTACCGCCAGGCCTTCGATGCGAAGGGTGTGCACCCGTCTGACCTGAGGCAACTCTCCGACCTCGCCAGGTTCCCTTTCACGGTCAAAAGCGACCTGCGCGCCAACTACCCGTTCGGCTTGTTCGCGGTGCCGCGTGAGCAGGTGGTGCGGCTGCACGCGTCGTCGGGCACCACGGGCAAACCCACCGTCGTGGGCTACACGCAAGCCGACATCGACACCTGGGCCGACCTGGTGGCGCGCTCGATCCGCGCCGCCGGCGGCCGGCGCGGCGACATGGTCCAGGTGGCCTACGGCTACGGCCTGTTCACCGGCGGCCTGGGCGCGCACTACGGTGCCGAACGGCTCGGTTGCACCGTGATCCCGATGTCGGGCGGGCAGACCGAGAAGCAGGTGCAGCTCATTCAAGACTTCAAGCCCAGCATCATCATGGTCACGCCGAGCTACATGCAGGTGATCATCGAAGAGCTGGCGCGCCAAGGCATCGATGCGCGCGAGACCTCGCTCAAGGTCGGCATCTTCGGCGCCGAGCCCTGGACCGAAGCGATGCGCCGCGAGATCGAGACCAAGGCCGGGCTCGATGCGGTCGACATCTACGGTTTGAGCGAGGTGATGGGCCCCGGTGTCGCGAGCGAGTGCATCGAGAGCAAGGACGGCCCGGTGGTGTGGGAAGACCAGTTCTACCCCGAGATCATCGACCCCGAAACCGGCGCGGTGTTGCCCGACGGATCCGAGGGCGAACTCGTGTTCACCTCGCTCACGAAAGAGGCGCTGCCGATCATCCGCTACCGCACGCGCGACCTCACGCGCCTGCTGCCACCCACCTCGCGCGCGTTCCGCCGCATGGGCAAGATCGTGGGCCGCAGCGACGACATGCTCATCATCCGTGGCGTCAACGTGTTCCCGACGCAGATCGAAGAGATCGTGCTCGCGCATGCGCGCCTCTCGGGCCAGTACCAGGTGCACGTGAGTCGCGCGGCGCTGCTCGACGAGGTGGCCGTGCGCTGCGAGTTGCAGCCCGGCAGTAGCGCCAGCGACAGCGAGCGCGCCGACATCGCGGCCTGGGTGCAGGGCCGCATCAAGACGCTCGTGGGCATCAGCACCAGCGTGGTCGTGCTCGACCCCGACAGCATCGAACGCACGCTCGTCGGCAAGGCCCGGCGCGTGATCGACAACCGCTCGAAGTAAGGAGGCACACCGATGTACACCCAAGCCATGGACACGATGGGCAAGGACGACGCCCGCAAGCCTGCGGTGCGCAGCGCCGGCGAACTGCAGTTCGAACAGCGCTTCGACGAACGCATCGACGCCGGCGAGTTCATCGAGGCGAAGGACTGGATGCCCGAGCACTACCGCAAGACGCTGGTGCGCCAGATCAGCCAGCACGCGCACTCCGAGATCGTGGGCATGCTGCCCGAAGGCAACTGGATCTCGCGTGCGCCCACGCTGAAGCGCAAGGCCATCCTGCTCGCCAAGGTGCAGGACGAAGGCGGCCACGGCCTGTACCTGTACGCCGCCGCCGAGACGCTGGGCACCAGCCGCGACCAGATGTTCGCGGCACTCCATTCGGGCAAAGCCAAGTACAGCTCGATCTTCAACTACCCGACGCTCACCTGGGCCGACATGGGCACCATCGGCTGGCTCGTCGATGGCGCGGCGATCATGAACCAGGTGCCGATCTGCCGCTGCTCGTACGCGCCGTATGCGCGCGCGATGATCCGCATCTGCCGTGAAGAGAGCTTCCACCAGCGGCAAGGTTTCGAAGCGCTGCTGACGATGATGACGAAGGGCACGCTGGCGCAAAAGGCGATGGTGCAGGACGCGGTGAACCGCTGGTGGTGGCCGTCGATCATGATGTTCGGCCCGCCCGACGACCAGTCGCCCAACAGCGCGCAGTCGATGCGCTGGGGCATCAAGAAGTTCAGCAACGACGAGCTGCGCCAGAAGTTCGTCGACGCCGCGGTCGAGCAGGCCAAGGTGCTCGGCGTGACGCTCCCCGACCCCGACCTGAAGTGGAACGAAGCGCGCCAGTCGAATGACTTCGGCCCCATCGACTGGGCCGAGTTCTGGGCCGTGATCGGCGGCGACGGGCCGTGCAACAAAGAGCGCCTCGCCGCCCGCGTCAAGGCCTGGAACGACGGCGCCTGGGTGCGCGACGCAGCGATGGCGCATGCGGCGAAGGCCGAACGGTCGTTGGAGGCTGCTTGAAGTCATTCACCGCAGAGGGACGGAGTTGGCGGAGGAGCGCAGAGTTCAATTCAATGTTTTGAATTCCTCTGCGTGAACT
>JANNBF010000049.1:0-31983 GCA_031385155.1 Rhizobacter sp. | reverse complement strand
AAATCTGATTGATCCACTGTGACTGCTTGGGTGCCATCGAATCCAATATCAATATTTGCTATCGCCCCTTTACATACCCCTATTGGACTACTGCCGCTGCTTGGGCCACAGGAATTCGGGTACAGCTGCCCACTGAAACATGTTACGACTTGAGCACATATCAATCCCTGAGAAACTGACACCCCAGTTGAGGTGGTGGCCAAGTCACTTGCATTGGTGAATTCAGCGTAGCCGAGCAGCGCCAAACATTGAAACAGGTGAATTGTCTTCATGCGGGTAACCCCAAAAGTAGTTAAATGTTTGTCGGTTCGAAGAATGCCCAAGAACCGGCTCCAATGCTTGCTCTCCGTCGCGCTGCCCCTTGTCAACTGCGCGATTTTGGATGTAAGAAGGTTAAATACACGAATCGCCCGGATTGGTACGGCGAGCGAAGTGAAGGTCGAGCACACGAAGTGCTGTCGCCCCTGAATGCGTGAACGGTGTCGGCGCTCATTGATTGCAACTGATTGAACCCACCGCAGCGCTTCACGCCAACCGCGCACTCGCTGGCGCACGCGTCAGCGCGCCGCGCTGCCCCTCTCCACCGCGAGCGCCGCGCCGAGCAGGAAGATCTGGCTCGACCAGTACACCCACACCAGCAGTGCTGCGAATGAGCTGGCTGCGCCCAACGCCGACTGGCTGGCGGTGGTGGCCACATACAGGCTGATGCCGTAGCGGCCGACCATGAAAAGGGCGCCCGCCACGGCGGCACCGGCGAGCGCGTGGCGCATCGGCAGCTTGATGGTGGGCAGGCCGCGGTACATCAACGCGAACAGCAGGCTGATCACCAGCCATGACCAGGCCGATTCGGCCACCAGCAGCAGCGGCGCCAGCACCGGCCACTGCACGGTGAGCCAGCGCAGGGCCACGAGCGAGAGCGCCTGCGTCAACATCGCAACCGACAACAGGAAGCCGCAGCCCAGCACCACGCCGATGGCGAGCAGCCGCACCCGCACGAGCTGCCACCAGCTGAAGGCGCCGTCTTGTTCGCCGAGCATGGCCTGCAGGGCGCCGCGCAGTTCGATGAACACGCCGGTGGCGCCCACGAGCGTGGTGCCGAGCGCCACCCACGAGCCGATGACGGCCTGGTCTGCGTTGCCGACGGCCTTGCTGCGCAGGGCCAGCAGCTCGGCCAGCGTGCCGGTCTCGCGCGGGCCGATCAGGCGGTTGAGGGCGTCGAGCAGGGCGGCCTGCGCGGCGTCGTTGCCCATCAGCCAGACCATCACGCCGGCGATCATCACCAGCAGCGGCGCGATCGAGAACGCGGCGTAGAAGGCAACGGCCGCGCCCTTCTGCATGCCACCGGCTTCGAGGTAGCGCATCAGGCCGGCCCACAACCAGCGCGGCGCGCGCCGGGCGCCGCGGAGCATCACGCTGCCATCAAACCGGCGAAGCGCCGGCCCACGGTCGTGTGCTCGGCCACCACCTTCGTCAGCACCACCAGCGCCGGCCCGAGCAGCAGCCCCCACACGCCCCACAACACGCCCCAGAACACCACGCCGATGAACACCGCGGTCGGGTTCATGCGCGCGGCGTGCCCTTGAAGGATGGCGGTCACGACCGTGCCCACCACGGTCGACAGCAGCACGATGAACGCGGCCATGCCGAGCGCCGTGAGCACGCTGCCGTGGGCCAGGTAGGTCTCGGCGGTGCCCAATGCCGTGAGCAGCGCCATGCCCAGGTAGGGCACCACGTGCAGCACGCCGGCGGCCACGCCCCAACCGGCGGCGTCGGGCAGGCCGGCCGCCGAGAACGCGCCCCAGATCAGCAGGCCGATGAGCGTGTTGGTGATGAGCAGCACACCGCCGTACAGGTGGATCTGGCGTGCGCCTTCGTGCAGGGCGCTGGCGGCACGCACGCGTCGCGGCGGGTCGTTGCCCCACAGGTCGAGAAAGCGCACCGCCAGCGGCGTGCTGCCGGCGAGCGCGAAGAAGGCGATGAAGATCACCAGCGTCAAGTCACCCAGGAAGTGAAGCAGCGCGCCGGAACTGCTGAACGCGGTTTCGCGCAGCGCCACGGTGGCGCTCTGCGCCGTGTCGACCGGGGCGGTCGTGGGTACCGCGCTCGCCGCCGCTGCTGCGGCCGCCGCAGCGCGGCGCCCGGTTGGCGGCGCAATGCGGCGCGTGCCGCTGACCCGTTCTGCAGCGCGGTCGAGTTCACTGAAGGCCTGGCGGGCGCGCGCCAACACAGAATCAGCGCCGGGGTCGGTCTGCGAGAGCTGCTGTGCGACCAGGCTGATCATGTCTGGCGCACGGTCTGCCACACGCCCGAGCTGCGTGCCGAAGCCCGCGGCAGCCAGCGCGATCACCGCCACCACGAGCAGCATGCTCAGCACCGCCGCTGCAGCGCGGCTGCGCAACACCTGCGTGAGCCAGCGCGTCAGCGGCGCCACCAGCACCGCGAGGATCAAGCCGGCCGTCACCGGGATCAGGAAGCTACGGCCCCACCACGTCGCCACGATCACCGCCAGCACGGCAAGCAGGCGCAGCGCGGCACCCGAGGTCGGCATCGGCGGGGCAGTCAGCGGGGTGGTGGCGGCTTCGCGGTCAGCGGAGGGGGTGGCGTTCATGGTGCGCTGGTGTGAAGCCTTGCGGCAAGTCATCGACAAAGCGCCCCGCTGTCTGTTCAGGCAGCGGGGCGCTCGAGAAACAAGGCCGCGGGCGTTGTGCGCCGGCGGGCCTTGAAGGCACGGTCAGGCGCGGTCTTTGTGCGCCTTGAACCAGGAGTCGTCGGCAGCGGTTTCCCACTTGGTGATCTGCTTGTCGGCTTCGTCCTTGGCCACGCCGTAGCGCTCCTGGATCTTGCCGGCGAGCTGGTCGCGCTTGCCTGCGATCACGTCGATGTCGTCATCGGTCAGCTTGCCCCATTGCTCCTTGGCCTTGCCTGTCAACTGCTTCCAGTTGCCTTCAATACGGTCCCAGTTCATGGTTCTGTCCTTCGGGAAGTTGGCTCGGCCGCTCAGGGGCGAACGGCGATCTCGTTCTTGACGTTCTTCACGCCCTTGACCTTCATCGCGATCTGCTCTGCAGTCATCTTCTCGGTCGAGTTCTTGGCGAAGCCCGACAGCATCACGGTGCCGTTCAGCGTTTCCACCTTGATGCTGCTGGCATCTACGTCCTTGTTCTCGACATAGCGGGCCTTGAGCGACGTGGTGATCGCGGCGTCATCGACGTACGCGCCCACGCTTTCTTGACCGCGCGTCACGGCACAGCCCGATGCGGTGGCGATGACGATCATGGTGAGCGTGGCGGCGATGTAGTTACGGTTCGACATGGCGGTTCTCCTTGGGGTTTGAAAGTTGTCTTCTGCAGTGAATGGGGTGTGCGTGCGGCGCGTGCTCAGGTGGTCAGCCAGTCGCTCAGTTCTTCGGCGTGCTCCTGCTCCTGGCTCAGGATGTGTTCGAGCATCCGGCGTGTCGTGGAGTCTTTGTCGCCGATCAGATTGATCATCTGGCTGTAAGCCTCGATGGCCACGCGCTCGGCGATCAGGTTGGCGCGGATCATGGCCTTCAACTCGCTCGAATCGTTGTACTCGGCGTGGCTGCGGGCAAGCAGCGTGTCGGGCGAAAAATCAGGCTCGCCGCCGAGTTGCACGATGCGCTCGGCCAGCAGGTCGGCGTGGGCCGTTTCTTCCTGCGCATGCACCATGAACTCTTCGGCGATCTTCGGCGAGGCCAGGCCTTTGGCGGTGAAGTGGTGGCGCTTGTAGCGCATCACGCAGACCAGCTCGGTGGCCAGCGCATCGTTGAGCAGCGAGATGATGTCTTCGCGCCAGGGGCCGTAGCTCGGCGTCACGGCGCCTTGATCGAGCGAGCCCTTCGCGGCAGTCAGCGCGGCTTCATCGAGCTTCAGCTTTGCACGGTCGGCGCGCGGCAGCGGGGTCACCTTGTTCGATTCCATCTTGTCGGCCATGAGAGCTCCTGTGGGCACCGCCCGGGTGGTTCGGTGAAGGGGTTGTCGATGGAACGACTTTAAGAAACCACCCTTGCACGGGCCATCGGAGCGCCGCGCTTACGTCTGTAGGACGGCGCCGCAAACCGGCGCGCCGCAGGCGGGTCAGGGCGGTGGGGCGGACGCGCCCGCTTCGTTGCTCTGTGCACCGGGCTTTGTGCTGGGGGTCGGTGTGCTGGGGGCTGGTGTACTGGTGAACAGGGTGCCGAGCATCGTCAACCACGATTCGATCGGCAAGCTCGCGACGACTCTCGATGCGACTTGCGGTGCCAGCCCTGCGAACAGGGCCGAACGCAGAGCCCAGCGCCACGGCCTTGCCCAAGCCAGCACGGCGCCAGCGAGCACGGCCAGGCCGACGAGGGCCAGCGGGTGGCGGTTGGCGACCGGCCGCAGCGTGGTGCGGCCCACTTCGCTGGCCACGATGCTGACCGCATGCAACGGGTGCTGCTGCCACCAGACCTTCACCACGTCGATCACCGTGGCCATGCCGGGGATGTCGCGCAGGCGCTGCTCCCACGATTTGCCGGTGCCGCCGCCCGAGCCACCAGCGGCGGGCCGAGGCGGTGGTGAAAGCACCAGGCGCAGCCGCTCGCGTGAGCGCGCGAGTCGTTGCAGCGGCGTCAGTGCTTCTTCGACGGCGGTCTCGAGCCGGCTGTCGAGAGAGGCGTCGGCCGAAGCGGCCTGAGCGCCGCCGTGCGTGGCGTCTTGCGGGGTGTGGGTGGCGGCCATCACGCGGCGCCCGCGTCGCGCAACATCTGCATGTCGGCGGCAAACTGCTGTTTGAGGTTGTCGAACGCTGCCTCGGCCGGTGGCCGGCCCGACAGCCAGCACACCAGCGCCAGCAGCAGCGGCACGGCCGGCGTGGCGGCCAGGACCCACATCGAGTGGATGGCGGCTGGCGGCGTGACGGCCCACAACATCAACCCCACGCCGCCGAGCAGCAAGCCGACGAAGCCGAGCAGCACCGTCGCCGTCAAAAATACGGCGCGGCGTTTCAGGGCGGCGGAGGTCTTGGCGACGTCGTCGCCGAGCAGCGCCGCATAGGCCAGCGCGTGCTCGCCAACAAGTTCCGGGTGGGTCGCGAACAGGCGGAAAAGAGGGTGGATCATGGCGCTGCAGGTGAAGGGTGGGTTGGGCGCCGATGTTCGCCCAGACGGCACGGCTTGCCAATCGGCGCGGTGGGTCCGCGCGTTGAACTCAGTTGTCGAAATGCATGCCGTGGAAGCCTTCGAAATCGGCCAGCTCCGTTTCGACCTCACGCACCTCCCGCCAGGTGAACCATGCGGCCGCCACTGCTGGCAACAGCAACAGGGAAACGATCAAGGTGTGGGCGATGGACATGGCAGCTCCTGGGCGAGAGAGTGGCGATGCCTGAAGTTTGTGGCGGTGCATGGTGGGGCACCACAAGACGGCGGCGCAACACGGCGTAGTTCGCTTCCTACGACACCCGATTCGTGCGCTCTGAACGCGCCTGGTAGGACAACTCCTACAACCTTGCCCGTTCGATGCTGCTACCGTGACGACTCAGGGCTGGTCATCCTTGTTCCGCATGGAGCGTACTCAGCACTTCTCCCGAAGCGACACGCTCGACCAGTTGATGGCCAACCTCAGAACCTACATCGTCGAAGACAGTGCCGTGATCCGCGAGAACCTGGTGGCCACGCTCGAAGAGCTGGTGCCGGTGACGGTGGTTGGCTTTGCCGAAGACGAAGCCACAGCGGTCGACTGGCTTCGCCAACCCGGCAACGATTGCCAGCTCGGCATCGTCGACATCTTCCTCAAGAAGGGTTCGGGGCTCGGTGTGTTGCAGGCCCTGCGCAGCAGCGACAAGCGCTTGAAACTGGTGGTGCTGAGCAACTACGCCACGCCCGACATGCGCCGCAAGTGCATCGAACTCGGCGCTGACAAGGTATTCGACAAGTCGAACGAGATCGATGCGTTGATCCGCTACTGCGAACGCCTGGCGGCCGGCAGGCCCGATGCAGCCGACTCCGCCTCGGGCACGCTGAGTTGACGCGGCGCCGTATCGCCGCGCCAGGCACTGCCTACTGGATCAGCCCGTTCTTGAGCGCGTAGTAGGTCAGGTCACTGTTCGAGTTCAGATTCATCTTCTCCATCACCCGGGTCCGGTACGTGCTCACCGTCTTCACGCTCAACGACATGCCGTCCGCCATGTGGCCGATGGTCTCGCCCTTGGCCAGACGCAAAAACACCTGGAACTCGCGCTCCGAGAGCTGCTCGTGAGGCGGCTTCTCGGCGGTCACGTCCAGCCCCGAGGCCAGCAGTTCGGCCACGGCGGTCGATATGTACTTGCGCCCGCGGTGCACCGTGTGAATCGCCTTCACGATTTCTTCCGGGTCGCATTCCTTGTTGAGGTAGCCGCTCGCGCCTTGCTTGAGCAGCGTGGTCGCGTAGTGCGCCTCCGGGAAGCCCGACAAGATCAGCACCGGCAGTTCGGGCGCGCGCGCCTTGATGGCGGCCAGCGCGTCGACGCCGCTGTGATCGGGCATCGACAGGTCCATCAACAGCACGTCGAGGTCGCCCTTGCGCACCAGCTCCAGCGCTTCGCGCCCGTTCGCGGCCTCGCCCGTGACACGCAGGCCGACCTGCTCGGAGAAGTACTGGCGCAGCCCCGCGCGAACGATGGCGTGGTCATCGACGATCACGATTCGGATCATGTTCAAGGCTCCCGTGCTGGCTGTCAAAACGCGAAGTCTAGTGGCTCTGGTGGCAACAGGCGTGCAAGGTGCTCAGCGTGATCGATGTCAACCGGCTTCGCCGCAGCCCCTTCGCCTTCCCGCTCGCCGCGCTCGTGGCGCTGATCATGCTGCTCATCAGCGAGACCTCCTATCGCAGCTCGCGCAACTCGATGGACGCGGTGTCGGACCTGAGCATCGCGCGCCTGCGGGTGCAGCGCGTGCTGCGCCTGATGGTCGACGCCGAGACCGCGCAGCGCGGCTACCTGCTCACCGGCCGCAAAGACTATCTCGAGCCCTACCGGAACTCGGTCGAGGCCCTGCCCGAGACGATGGCCAAGCTGAAGGCCCACTACGCTTCGAGGCCGGCCCATGCGAAGGCACTGGCCCGGCTCGAAGAGTTGATTGCCGTGAAACTCTCGGAACTGGTCACCACGCTCGAGATGTACGACAACGGTCGCACCGAGGCGTGGCGCGAGATCCTGCTGTCCGACATCGGCAAGGAGCAGATGGAGGCGATCCGCGCGGCCGCCGAGTTGATGCTCGTCGATGAAGCGCAGTCCGGCGAGGTGGCGCGCAAGGAGGTGTATGACGCGCTCAGCGTGAGCCGCATCGGCATCGGCCTCACGACGGTGTTGAGCCTGCTTGCGCTGTACCTGTACCTGCGCCAGTTGCAGGCCGTGGACCAGTTGCGCCGCGAGCAGCGCGACGAGTTGCAGGCCGAGCGCGACCAGCTCGGCGTGGAAGTCAAGCGCCGCACGGCCGAGCTGACAGAGTTGTCGCGCCACCTCGTCACCGCGCGTGAAGATGAACGCAGCCGCCTCGCACGCGAGCTGCATGACGAGCTGGGCGCGCTGCTCACCACGGCCAAGCTCGACACGGCGCGCATCAAGACGCGCATCGGGGTGCTGTCACCCGAAGCCTCGGAGCGCCTGGTTCACTTGAACGAAACACTCAACAGCGGCATTGCACTCAAGCGCCGAATCATCGAAGACCTGCGCCCGTCGTCACTGAGCAATCTGGGCCTGGTTGCTGCGCTCGAGATCCAGTTGCGCGAGTTCGCCAAGGCGTCGGACCTGCAGGTCGAAAGCGTGCTGGAGCCGGTGGCCCTGCGCCCCGAGGCCGAGCTCACCGTGTACCGGCTGATCCAGGAGGCGTTCACCAACATCTCGAAGTACGCGCAGGCCGACAAGGTATGGGTGGCCTTGCAGATGCGCGATGACGGCATGGCCGAGGTGTCGGTGGCCGACGACGGCGTCGGCTTCGACCCGGCGGCGCACAACCTGTCGGCGCACGGCCTGGTGGGCATGCGCTACCGGGTCGAGGCGGCCGGTGGTGAGTTGACGGTGCACTCGGCGCCGGGGCAGGGCACCCGCGTGAGCGCCACGCTGCCGATCGTCGAAGCGGTCGTGTAGCTCGGCACAGCTCATCGTCCTACAGGTGGGCGAAACACCGGCCCACAGCACGAAACGCCCCGTTCTCATGGCCTGGGCACCGACCCCTCCTTAAGCTTTGGTCATCGCAGCGCTGGCAACGGTGCCGTGACCTTGGAACACTTCTGGAGCCCCCATGCTGCACTACGCCGTCGTCTTTTTCGTCATTGCATTGATCGCCGCCGTGTTCGGTTTCGGTGGCATCGCCGCCAGCGCTGCCGGCATCGCCAAGATCCTGTTCTTCGTGTTCGTCGTTCTGGCGATCGCGAGTTTCCTGTTCGGGTTGATCAAGCGCAACTGACGGGCTTCGCTTCGCGAGCCCAATCCATGAACCCTTCACCTTTCAACGAGGAATGACATGACCATCACCACCGCAAACTCATCGCGCGACATCGGCCAAGCCGCTACCCAACTCGGGGACCAGGCAGCACAGGGCGCAGAAAGCGCCATCCGCTCGACCCAACGCGTTGCCAACGACGCGCTCGACAACCTGTCGAACAGCGTCGAGGGCGTGCGCGCCAAGGCCATGCCGACGATCAGCCGCGTTGCCGGCGAGGCCGAGCAACTGGCCCGCCGCGGCATCGACGCGGTGCGCGACGGCTCGGCCCAACTGCGCGACCAGGCTGTTCGCGTTCAGGACAAGACGGTCGGCTACATCAAGGAAGAGCCGGTCAAGGCCATGCTGATCGCCGCCGCAGCGGGTGCAGGGCTGATGGCGTTGGTGGCCTTGCTCGGCCGCTCCAGCGCCCCGCGCTGATCGGCCGCTCATCGGGCGCTCATCGGGCGCTTATCAGCGGCTGAGACCCCCGCGGCTGATCAGGCCGCACGGTAGGACAACGCCTACCGTGCCGGCTGTGGCACGCCGACAGACGAACAGGCGTTCGCGCCCTACGCTTGCGGCAACGTTCCCCTTTTTTCAGAGAGTCTCCATGAACACAGCCATTCTCTCCACCAAGACCCGCGAGTTGTCACAGTCGGTCCGGCAAGAGCTGGCACTGTTGCATGACCACATGCTGCGTTGCGGTACCGCGCGTGGCCCGTTGTATCGGTTGCAGCGCGTCGCCGAATCGGTTGATGCGTTCCTGGCACCTCGCTTCGTCACCACGCTCGGCCTGACGCTGTTGGTGCTCGCAGGCACGTCGATGGTGGTTTGATGCCCCTGGCCCGGTTGCGGCGGCTCGTCCCCGGCGCCGCACCCCAGGCCCTGGCTCTGCTCGACGCGCGGCGCGGGTCGGTCGAACCGCCGGTACGCGCTGAAATCTTCGGCGCGCAGCGCTTTGCGCAACACGGCCGCAGTCTCGGTGAGAGCCACTCCGACGTGGGCGACCACGCGCGGGCCACCGAGTTCTTTCCGCGCCTGCGCGACAACATCTCGGTGCTGCGTGAGGCGCACCGCTACATCGGCCAGCAAGAGCGCACCGGCCAGCACGTGAGCCCGGCCGGCGAGTGGCTGCTCGACAACTTTCACATCGTCGCAGCGCAGCTGAAGGAAATTCACGACGGCCTGCCGCGCCGCTATTTCGACGACCTGCCGGTGCTCACCGGCGTTCACCTGGCCGGGCTGCCGCGCGTTTACAGCGTGGCGTGGGCCTTCGTGGCCCACACCGACAGTGCGTTCGACGAAGACCTGCTCGTCGCCTTTCTCGACGCCTACCAGCAGACCCGCGAGCTGACCCTCGGCGAGATGTGGGCGCTCCCGACCACGCTGCGCGTCGTGCTGATCGAGAACCTGCGCCGCCTGGCCGAGCGCGTGGCCGCGTCGAAGGCCGCGCGCGAGGTCGGCAACCAGTGGTGTGACAACCTCGCCAACGCGCCGAATGCCGACCCCCAGCCCCTGTTCGATGCGCTCGAATTGCGTGGCACGGGCCGGGCCTTCGCGCTGCAGGTTGCACAACGCCTGAACCACCCGACCGCAGATGTGATGGCGCCCACCGGCGGGCGGGTGCGGCGCTGGCTCGCGCATGCCGTGCCCGACCTGGCCGGCACGCAGGCGCAGCAGCAGGCCGAACAGGCCGCGAACAACCTGAGCGTGAGCAACGCGATCACCTCACTGCGCCTGCTCGGCGACACCGACTGGCGCGCGCTCGTCGAGCGCACCAGCGCCCTGATGCGGGCGATGCAGGAGTCGGCCGCGTTTTGCGCCGAGCGTGACGACACGCAAGACAGCACGCTGCACGCCATCGAGCGGCTCGCGCGGCGCTGCCGCGCGAGCGAACTGTCGGTCGCGCAGGCGTTGCTGGCGCAGATGAACACGGCGCCGACAGGCGGTGACGCCAGCGCCGCAGCGAAGTCGCCGCGCTACTGGCTGAGCGGGCCCGGCCGCCCGCAGCTTGCACAAGCGCTCGGGCCGCGTGCGCTGCCGGGGTGGGAGTGGCACGCGCTGCGGCACAAGATCACCTTGCCGGCTTACCTGGCCACGTTGGGGCTCGGAAGCATCGGGTTGACGCTTTGGTTCGCGTTCCACTTCACGGTTCGCGGCAGTGCCGATGGCAGCACGGGCCACTGGCCCCTGCCGTGGGGCTTGAGCGTGGCGTTGACCGCCTTGCTCGCGCTCGGGCCGGCATCGGAGGCGGTGATCGCGTTCGTCAACCGGCTCATCAGCGAGTCGACCCGCCCCCGGCGCCTGCCGCGCCTCGCGCTGCGCCACGGCATACCGCCCGAACACCGGGTGCTGGTGGTGGTGCCGGCGTTGCTCGGTTCGGTGCAGGGCATCGAGTTGCTCGCCCGGCAGCTCGAACGCCACCACCTCGCAAACCTAGACGCAAACGCCCAGTTCGCACTGCTCACCGACCTGCCCGATGCCGATGCCGCACAGACCGATGCCGACCCGCCGCTGCTCGCCGCCGCAGTGGCGGCTGCGCAGGCGCTGAACGCGCGCCACCCGGCCGCGCCCGGCGCGCCCGCGCGCTTCCTGCTGCTGCACCGCGCGCGCCGCTTCAGCGAGACCGAGCAGCGCTGGATCGGCTGGGAGCGCAAGCGCGGCAAGCTGGAGCAACTGATCCGCTGGCTCGCGGCCGGTGTGGCGGCGCCCGACACATCACCCTTCATCGACCTGGGCGCGATGTCGCAGCCGCTGGCAGGCACGCCCTACATCGTGACGCTCGACAGCGACACCCAGTTGCCGCCCGGGAGCCTGCGTGAACTGGTCGGCGTGGCGGCGCACCCGCTGAACCTGCCGCGCGTCGACGTGGCGCGGCGCTGCGTGACCTCGGGCTACGGCATCCTGCAACCGCGCGTGGCCACGCCGCTGCCACGCGCGGGCGAGGCCACGCCCTTCCACTGGCTGTTCGCAGGGCAGGGCGGCATCGACCCGTACAGCGCCGCCACGTCCGAGATCTACCAGGACCTGTTCCACGAAGGCACGTTCACCGGCAAAGGCCTGTTGCACGTGCAGGCCCTGCATGCCGTGCTCGATGCGCGCCTGCCCGAGGGCGCGGTGCTCAGTCACGACCTGCTGGAAGGCTCGATCGCGCGCTGTGGCGGCGTGAGCGACATCGTGCTCATCGAAGAGGCACCGATGCATGCCGATGTGGCCACGTCGCGGCTGCACCGCTGGACCCGCGGCGATTGGCAATTGCTGCCCTTGCTGGTGCAGGCGGGCCACTACGGCATTGGCGCCATCAACCGCTGGAAGATGCTGGACAACCTGCGCCGCTCGCTCGTGGCACCCGCTTCGCTCGCGCTGCTCGCGGTGAGCCTGGCGGGCTGGGGCGCTGTACCGGTCGATGCCTTGCTGCTGGTGGTCGCCGCGTTCGGTGCCGGCCCCTTGCTCGGCGCCGTGGCGGGCCTGGCGCCGAGCCGCGACGACATCGCCCTGCGCCACTTCTACCGCCAAGGCCTGACCGAATTGGCACGCGCTGCCTGCGGCACGCTGTGGCACGTGGCGCAGCTGCTGGCGCAGGCTGCGCTGGCCGCCGATGCGGTGGTGCGCGCCGGCTGGCGCATGGCCGTGAGCCAGCGCCACTTGCTGCAGTGGACGACCGCCGAAGCCGCGCAATCGGCCGCCGGCCAGCGCCTCGGCCAGGTGCTGCAGCACCATTGGCGCGAGCCCGTGGCGGCCGCCGTCTTGTTCGCGGTGCTGCTGCTGTGCGGCACGCCGGCGCCGGGCTTGGCGGCGTTGCTGTGCCTGCTGTGGGCGCTGGCACCGCTGTTCACCGGCTGGGCCAGCCGGCCGCGCGCCGCGCCGGCGCAGGAGCGCGTGCCGCCGGCGGACCGCGACTACCTGCTCGATGTGGCGCGCGACACCTGGCGCTACTTCGAGCACGGCGTGACGGCGGCCGACCACGACCTGCCGCCCGACAACCAGCAGACGCATCCGTACACGATGGTCGCGCACCGCACCTCGCCCACCAACATCGGCCTGTACCTCGTGGCCACCGCCTGCGCGCAGCGCTTCGGCTGGATCGGCAGCACCGAGCTGGTGGAGCGCGGCGAGCGCACGCTGGCCACGCTCGACGGCATGGCGCGCCACAACGGCCACTTCCTGAACTGGTACGACACGCAGAGCGCGCAGCCGCTGCTCCCGGCGTATGTGTCCACGGTCGACAGCGGCAACCTGTGCGGCTGCCTGATCGCCCTGGCGCAGGCCTGCGAGACGCTCGCCGCCGCGCCGTTGCAACTCGGCGCGCAGGTCGCCGTGGCGCTGGCCGCATCGCGCCGGCGCATCAATGCGTGTGCCCCGGCGTTGGCGGCACTGCTGCCGACCGATGCCGCGCGCAGCGCGCTCGACGACCTGCTCGAGCTCGACGCCCCACTGGCCCGCCTGCGCGATGACCCGGCCGGCCTGGAAGCGCTGCTGCAACGCGCCGCGACAGCTCTGCCGCCATGGGCGCTGGACCCGAGCGCGCAGACCAGCGCGGGTCTGGCCACTGCAGCGACCGCCAACCCACGCAGCACCGAGGCCAGCCCGGCACCATCGGCGCCCATGCTGGCGGCGCAATGCGTGCGCGATCACATCGCCACCTTGCGTTCGCTGGCCCATGACTTTGCGGCCCGGGCCGCGAACGGCGAGGCCGCGTTGGCCCAGCGGCTGCGCGCGCTCGGCGCCCACTGCCGCCGCCTGGCCGACGAGGCGGCGTTCGGTTTCCTCTACAACGACAGGCGCAAGCTCTTCCACATCGGCTACCGGGTCGCCGAAGGGCAGCTCGACACCAGCTACTACGACCTGCTGGCATCCGAGTCGCGCTTGGCCAGCCTGTGGGCCATCGCCAAGGGCGACGTGCCGGTTGCGCATTGGGGCGCGCTCGGCCGGCCGTTCTTCGCCAATGGTGGCCCCGCAGGGCTGCGTTCCTGGTCGGGCTCGATGTTCGAGTACCTGATGCCCGCACTGCTGCTCGACGAGCCCGACGCCAGCGTGCTGGCCAGTGCGTCGCAGGCGGCGCTGCAGGCGCAGCAGGCCTTCGGCGAGAGCCGGCAGGTGCCGTGGGGCATTTCGGAATCGGCCTATGCCGCGAGCGACCACACGCTGGCCTACCAGTACGCACCGCAGGGCGTGCCGGTGCTCGCGCTGCGCCGCACGCCGGCCGAAGAACTGGTGGTGGCCCCGTACGCCACCGCACTCGCCGCGCTTATCGACCCGGCTGCTGCGGCGGCCAACCTGCGGCGCCTGGAAGCGCTGAATGCGCGCGGCACCGCGGGCTTCATCGAGGCGCTCGACTACACGCCCGAGCGCATCACCACGCAGGCGGCGTTCACCCCCGTCTACACCTTCATGGCGCACCACCAGGGCATGACGATCCTGGCACTGGCCGACGTGCTGCTCGGCGCCGCCCCGCGCCGTTGGGCGATGGCCGAGCCGCGCCTGCAGGCCGTGGCGTCGCTGCTGCAGGAGCGCGTGCCGCGCGAGGTGTCGATGCTGCTCGAAGCGCCGCCGGGGTCGAGCAGCGCCGACCGCCGCCAGGCCAGCTCCGGCCTGTGGCGCCAGGTGGTGCCGGGCACATCGGCACTGCAGCCGACGCACCTGCTGTCGAACGGCCGTTACAGCGTGGCCTTGCGTGCCAACGGCGCGGGCTGGAGCCGCTTCGGCGACGCCTTCATCTCGCGCTGGCGCGACGACGCGCTGCGCGATGCGCACGGCACGTTCTTCTACCTTCGGCGCCGTGCGGCGGCGGCGCCAGCCGGGTTCGGTACGCTCTTCAGGCCGCCGGTGGTGCAAGCAGCCGCAGTGCCTGCGTTCGCCGCGCCGGTTTCCATCACCCAGCACCCGGCGCCAGACGCGGCTGCGCACTACGAAGCCACGTTCCACATCGACCGCGTCTGTTTCGATGCGCAATGGAGTGACCTGCACACCCACTGCTCGGTGTGGGTGAGCCCGGAAGACGACCTCGAACTGCGCCAGATCGAGTTGCGCAATCTGGGCGACGACGAGATCGAGCTCGACCTGATGTCGGCTTTCGAGGTGTCGATGGCCGACGCGCGCGCCGACGAAGCCCACCCCGCCTTCGCCAAACTGTTCGTGCGGGCCGAATGGAATGCGGCCGAGCGCGCCCTGTACTTCGAGCGCCACCCGCGCCTGGCTACCGAGCAGGGCCTGCATGCGGTGCACTTCGTGGCCCAGGCCGACGCGCAGGTGCTCGGCGTGCGGGTGCAGGCCGACCGCGCGCGCTGGCTCGGCCGCCAGCGCGACGCCGCGCACCCGCTGGCCCACTACGACACGCTGCCGCTCGCGGCACTCGCGGCAGATGTGTCGCCCGACGGGTCGGCCGAGACCGCGTTGGCCGATGCCCCGACCGAGCTCGTTACGGGCCTCGACCCGATGGCGTCGCTCTCGCTGCGGGTGCGGCTGCCCGCGCATGGCACGGTGCGCTTTTGCATCGCCACGGCGGCGGCGCGCACGCGCGGCGAACTCGTGGCGCTCGTCGACAAGTACCGCCAGCCGTCGATCATCGAACGCTCGTCGACCATGTCGGCCACGCTCGCCGGCATCCGCCTGCGCGAGATGCGCACCAGCGCGGCCAACCTCGCGGCGATCCAGATCATCTCGACGCCGCTGGCCATGTTGATGGCGCGCCCGGTACCGGTGGCCGCCGTCCAGGGCATGGGGCTCGACCGGCGCGTGCTCTGGCGCTTCGGCATCTCGGGCGACCGGCCGATCGTGCTGGCCGTCGCGAGTGCGCCGCATGCGACCGGCCTGGTGCGAACGCTGGTGCAGGCCTTGAAGCTGTGGACCTGGGGCGGCCTCCCGTGCGATCTGGTGCTGCTGAACGTGGAGCCGGCCTCGTACCTGATGCCGTTGCAGCGCGAACTGATCGCGATTGCCGAGCGGTTCAAGGCCGAGTCCGACGCGTCGCTGCCAGCGTCGCGCGCCTGTGCGCTGGTGGTGTTGCGCGCGCCGGAATTGTCGGCCGCCGAACGCAGCGCGCTCGAAGCGCTGGCCCGCGTGCAGTTGAACGCCGATGGCCGGCCGCTGGCCCAGCACGCCACCGAACTGGCCGAGTGGCACGACACGGCGCTCGACGAGCGCATGGAGCACGCGGTGGCCGCGCTTGCGGCACCGCTGCAACAAGTCGACCCGGTGGCCGCGCAAGGCGACTTCAGCCCCGACGGTGCACGCTTCCGCTTCGACGTGAGCGCCGAGACGCGGCCGGTGCGGCCGTGGATCAACGTGCTGGCAAACCCCGAGTTCGGCGCGCAGGTGTCGGAGGCGGGGGCGGGCTATACCTGGGCCGGCAACAGCCGCATGCACCAGCTCACCGCCTGGTCGAACGATGCGGTGACCGACCCTGCGAGCGAGCTGCTGCTGCTCCAGGACCTGCGCACCCGCAAGGTCTGGAACACCGCGCCCGGCGCCGGCGCTGCGGCCAGCGAGTACCGCGTCGAACACGGCCAGGGCATCACCGGCATCCGCCACAGCCCCGGCGACATGGAAGTGCAGGTGACTTGGTGCGTTGACGTGGCGCGCGCCGTCAAGCAGGTGCGCGTGACCTTGAGCAACCGTGGCTCGCAGGTGCAGCGCCTGCGCGTGATCGGCGTGGCCGAGTGGATGATGGGCGCCAGCCGCATCGACCGGCTCTCGGTGGCCACCGCGCGCGTGCCGCTCGGCGGCGCCGACGCAGCCCAGCGCCTGCCGCTGCTCACCGCCACGCAGCGCGACGGCCTGGCCGGGTTCGGCGGCGCCACCGCCTTCGCGGTGCTGCTGCAAGAGGGCGTCACCGCCGGCGCGGCCAACGCCGCGTCTGAGTGGACCTGCGACCGCCGTGAACTCTTCGATGCGCGGGGCCGCCTGGCCGTGCCCGACCACTTCGGCGAGCACAGCGGCGCCGGCCTCGACCCGTGTGCGGCGCTGGCCACGACGCTGTCGCTGGCGCCCGGCGGTACCGCGTCGTGCACCTGGTTGATCGGCCATGCATCGAGCGCCGAGGCGGCGCTGGCGCTGGCGCGCGAGGCAATCGCGGTTGCACCTGCGCAGCGCGCGCAGGCCGCACAGGCGCACTGGCACGAACTGCTCGGCGGCGTCACCGTTCGCACACCCGACCCGTTGTTCGATGCGCTCGTGAACCGCTGGCTGCTGTACCAGACGGTGGCGTGCCGGTTGTGGGGCCGCGCCGGCTTCTACCAGGCCGGCGGCGCGTTCGGCTTTCGCGATCAATTGCAAGACGCGATGGCGCTGGCCGTGGTCGCCCCTTCGATGCTGCGCAGCCAGCTCCTGCTGGCCGCGTCACGCCAGTTCCCCGAAGGCGATGTGCAGCACTGGTGGCATGCGCCGACCGGTGCCGGCGTGCGCACCCATTTCTCCGATGACCTGCTGTGGCTCGGCCATGCCGCCGTGCATTACGTGGACACGACCGCTGACACGGCCGTGCTCGATGAGGTGGTGCCGTTCCTCGCCGGCGAACCGGTGCCGCCGGGCGCCGAAGACGCCTACTACGTGGCGCAAGTCAGTGACGAGCGCGCCACGCTCTACGAACACTGCGCGCGCGCCATCGACCACAGCCTGGCGGTCGGCGTGCATGGCCTGCCGCTGATGGGCAGTGGCGACTGGAACGACGGCATGAACCGTGTCGGCATCGAAGGGCGGGGCGAGTCGGTGTGGCTCGCGTGGTTCCTGTGCCGGTTGGCGGCCGACTTCGCACCCATCGCCCAGCGGCGTGGCGACACCGCCCGCGCGTCGCGCTGGCTCACTGCGGCAAGCGGCTGGCGCGACGCGCTGGAAGGCGCGGCGTGGGACGGCGCGTGGTACGTGCGCGCCTTCTTCGACGATGGCTCGGCGCTCGGCTCGCAGCACAACGCCGAGTGCCGCATCGACCTGATCGCGCAGGCCTGGTCGGTGCTGTCGGGTGCCGCACCGCTGGCGCGCCAGCACGAGGCCATGGCATCGGTCGAGCGGCTGCTCGTCGACCGTGAAGGCGGGCTGGTGCGGCTGCTCGACCCGCCGCTTGAACACGCGGTGCCGAGCGCCGGCTACATCCAGGCCTACCCGCCCGGCGTGCGCGAGAACGGCGGCCAGTACTCGCACGGCGGCGTGTGGGCGCTGATGGCGCACGCGGCACTCGGCCAACGCGACGAGGCCTGGCGCATGTTCGAGATGCTCAGCCCGGCGCACCGCTCGGCCAGCGTCGAGCGTGGGCCGGCCTACGAGATCGAGCCCTACGTGATGGCGGGCGACGTGTACACGCAGCCGCCGTATGTGGGCCGGGGCGGGTGGAGCTGGTACACCGGCTCGGCCGCGTGGCTGTACCGGGCGGCCATCGAATCCATCGTGGGCTTGCAGGTGCATGGCGACCGCGTGCGCATGAACCCGCAGCTCCCGTCGCATTGGCCCGGCCTGCAGGTGACGCTGCAGCGTGGTGGCCTGCGGCATGAGTTCCGTGTTTGCAGCACCAGCGATGCGGGCACCATCGCCGAATCAAGGGCGCTCGGCGCAGTGCGGCTGACGGCCGGCGAATGGGCCACGCTGCAGGTGGCGCCGGCCGACGCGGATGCCGATGCCGATGCCCGTGCGCGTGCCGATACCGATGCCCATGCCGGGTATGCAGTGGCGACCCGGCGTTACCTGGTGGTAGTGGTGATGGCACCGGCACCGGCACCGGCACCGGCACCGGCACCGGCACCGGCACCGCTCGGGGCGGCCGGTGGTAGCGCGGGCGAGGAGCGGCCCGCTGCCGTCGGCCTCGGGTAGGCGGGGCGGTCCGCGACAACGTCCTACGCCGACAGTTGGCGCGCGCCGATGGTGGCCGCACGCCGGCACGCGCAAAGTGATGTCATGAACCCGTCCCTGCCTTGGAGTGATGTGCCGTGACGCGCGCCGCCAGGTTTTCGGTACGCAGG
The DNA here is from genome assembly GCA_031385155.1 of Rhizobacter sp. Taxonomy (GTDB): domain Bacteria; phylum Pseudomonadota; class Gammaproteobacteria; order Burkholderiales; family Burkholderiaceae_C; genus LMDS01. The sequence continues at coordinate 13,599 of JANNBF010000049.1, read as the reverse complement.
GCTGGCGCACGCCGCCTGGTGCGCATCGGGCGATGGGCAGCGCGCGTTGAGCGCTCGGTCTGGGCGCTGCTCGTGTCCCTGCTGTGGCCAGCCGTCTTCGCGCTGATTGCAGTGATCGGCGGCATGGTCGCCTGGGCCGCGCTCACGCCGGCCGCAAGCCTGCCGTTCAACCTGCTCTATTCACTGTTGCTGGCGCTCTTCGTGCTGGTGATGGCGACCATCCTGCTGAATGCCGATGCCGATGCCGATGCCGATGCCGATGCCGATGCCGGGCGCTCCGCCCGCCGAACTTGCCGAATCCGTTCAACCTCGAACGAAACTTCATGACCCAACGCATCGCAAGGCGATTCGTCGGAGCGTCTGCGGCGCCGACGCAACCTTCTCCTGCGGTGACTTGACGGCTTCTTGAGTGGCGTGGCACGCGGGCTGACCGTGCGCTGCGCAGGCATGCCGATGCGCGCTGCTGCGACAATCGACTGATGCCATTTGACTGGATCCCGCTCGGCCTGCTGATCGTCTTGTTGTTGTTGACCCTGTGGTTGGCACTGCGCCGGGCCGACACCGCGCATAGCGACGCGCTGCGCCTGGAACTGCAACGCATCGAGCGTGACCTGCGCGATGAAGTGGCGCGCAGCGCCGCCGGCACGCGCCAGGAGTTGGCGCAAACGCTCGGTACCTTTCAGCAGACGTTGCTGGCCCAGCAAGGCGATGTGGCGCGCACGCAGAACGAGCAGATCGACAGCTTCCGCACGCAGCTCGCCGCCACGTCGCAAAGCCAGGGCGACACGCTGGCGCGCGTGTCGGAGCAGCAAGGGCTCGCGTTTGCTCGGCTGGCCGAGCAACAGGCGGTGGCCCTGAAGCGTTTCGCGGAGACGCTGACCGATCAGTTGCGTGCGCTTTCACAGTCGAACGACGCCCGCATGACCGAGGTGCGCCAGACGGTGGAGCAAAAGCTCGGCGCGATCCAGCTCGACAACGAGAAGAAGCTCGAGCAGATGCGCGCAACCGTCGATGAGAAGCTCCATGCCACGCTCGAAGCGCGCCTCGGCGAAAGCTTCAAGCAGGTGGCCGACCGGTTGGAGCAGGTTCACAAGGGCCTGGGCGAAATGCAGTTGCTCGCCAAGGACGTCGGCTCGCTGCAGCGCGTGCTGAACAACGTGAAAACGCGCGGCGTGTTCGGCGAGGTGCAACTCGCCGGCCTTCTCGAACAGGTGTTCACACCCGAGCAATACGCGACCAACGTGGAGACGGTGCCGGGCAGCAATGCGCGCGTCGAGTTCGCGATTCGCCTGCCGGGCCGGCGCGACGACGGCGCGCCGCTGTGGCTGCCGATCGACGCGAAGTTCCCGCGCGAAGACTACGAACGTTTGCTCGACGCGCAGGAGCGCGCCGACCCGGTGGCGGTGGAGGCATCGGCCAAGGCGATCGAAACGCGGCTGCGCATCGAGGCGCGCAGCATCCGCGACAAGTACGTGGCGCCGCCGCACACGACCGACTTCGCGATCCTGTTCGTGCCCACCGAGGGCCTGTATGCCGAGGCCTTGCGCCGGCCCAGCCTGCTGGAAGCCTTGCAACGCGAACACAAGGTCATGCTCGCCGGCCCGACCACCCTGCTCGCCACGTTGACGAGTTTGCAGATGGGCTTCAGAACCCTGGTGCTGGAAAAGCGCAGCGCCGAAGTGTGGGAGGTGCTGGGCGCGGTGAAGACCGAGTTCCAGTCGTTCAGTGCAGTGCTCGCCAAGACGCGCAAGAAGCTCGAAGAAGCGGCCAACACCATCGACCAGGCGCAGACCCGCACCAACGTGATGACCCGCAAGCTCAAGAGCGTGGAGGCGCTGCCGTTAGGGCAGACCGCAGCCTTGCTGCCCGGCCTGGCGGCCGACGCCGACCTGGAGCCCGAGGCGGCCGAAGATGGCTGAGCCTGCGGCGGCCGGGCCGACAACGCCGGCTGCGACAGCGGCCGCAGCTGCCACCACAGCGGCGGCCACAGCGGCAGCCACCACGCGAACGCTCATCGCACTCGTCATCGGCCAGATCTGCCTGCATTCGTGCATGACCGGTGTGCGCATGGCCGCACCGCTGCAGATGCTCCGGCAAAGCCATTCCGAGTGGACGGTCGGTGTGCTGTTGGGCCTGTTCGCCGCCGCACCGGTGCTGCTGGCGCTGCCCGCCGGGCGCCTGGCCGACCGCCACGGTTACCACCGGCCGCTTCGGGTAGGCGTGGCGCTCACGGTCATCGGCGGCTTGCTGGCCGTGCTGGCCACATGGTGGGTGCGGGCCGATCTGTTCATCTTGTGCCTGGCGGCGGTGTGCACTGGCGCGGGCGCGAACGTCGGGTTGATCGCGATTCAGCGCACGGCCGGGCGCACCGCCACGAGCGCGGCCGAGCGGCGCCGCGTGTTCAGCTGGCTCGGGCTGGCGCCCGCGTTGTCGAACGTGGCCGGGCCGGTGCTGGCCGGTGCGCTGATCGACCTGGGCGGCTTCGCGTTGGCCTTCAGCGCGATGGCGCTGCTGCCCGTGCTGGGCCTGTGGTGGGCGCGCCGCGTGCCGGTCGAGGCCGCCGGCCCGCGCCAGGGCCGCGACCGCAGCCACAGCTCATGGCAGCTGCTGCGCTCCCCGGGCATGGGCCGGCTGCTGTTCGTCAACGTGCTGCTGTCGGCGAGCTGGGACGTTCACACCTTCGTCGTGCCGATCCTCGGGCATGAGCGGCACTTCAGCGCATCGGCCATCGGTTTGATCCTCGGCGCGTTCGCGGCCGCGGTGGCGCTGGTTCGCCTGCTGATCCCGATGCTCGCCAACCACCTGCGCGAGAACCAGGTGCTGACCGGCGCGATGCTCTGGACCGGCGCGGTGTTCGCCGTCTACCCGTTCCTGCATTCGGCCTGGGCGATGGGCGTGTGCGCGGTGCTGCTGGGGTTGTCGCTCGGCTCGGTCCAGCCGATGGTGATGACCACGTTGCACCAGATCACGCCGAACGAGCGCCATGGCGAAGCGATTGCGCTGCGCTCGATGGTGAGCAACAGCTCGAGCGCGCTGATGCCGCTGGTGTTCGGGGTGGCCGGCGCCGCCATCGGCGCCGCCACGCTGTTCTGGGTGATGGGTGCGGCGGTGGTGCTGGGCAGCACGCAAGCGCGTCGCGTCGGGGTGACTGCTCCCGCAGCCGAACCGATCAGAACTTGATCGTGCCCGGTGGCGGCGCGACTGGCGCGGGCGTGGCCTCGCCCGGCTGCGACGCGCGCGGCGCCGGCGGCCGAACGGCGGCTTCACGGCGTTCTGTGAGCGGCGTGGCTGGCGGGTTCTGGTAGGTCGCCGGCAGGCGTGACTCGCGCGGGTAGGCGGCGGCGTCGAGATACGAACCCCAGACGCTGGCCGCGAGCCCGCGCAGGGTTTGCGCACCGATCGACAAGGCCGGCACGTCGCGCCCGCCCGTCATGCGTTCGAGCGCTTCGCTGTCTTCAGCGCTGAGGATCTGCTTCTCGGTGAAGGGCACGCCGCGTTGGCGCAGCAACTGGCGCACGGCCTCGCAAGGCTCGCAGTTGCCAGCCGACACGTACAGCGTGACCGGGTAGCGCGCCACCGGCTGGCGCAGGTCGAACGGCAGAGTCGAATCGGTGCTGACAGCGGCCACGCCGCGGGCGCCCAGCGACGACACCTTGCCCTCGCCGGCCGTGGGCTGCCGGTCGGTGTAGGTCACCTTGCCATCGGGGCCGACGACCTTGTATTGCGCCTGGCTTGGCAGGGGCGCCAATGCAGCCGCAAGCGCTGCCACGAGCGGCAGCGCGTGCAACACCTGGGTGAGCGTCGGGCGAGGGGGGTGCAGTTTCATCGGGGCTCCAGGCAAGGCGCGCTGCGGCCTGGTCGGTCGCATCGGTCGGGGCGCTTACGTCGCAAGCGCGGGGGGAATCTAACGCAGGCGGCCGCAGCCTTCAAGCCAGGCCCTGGTGGCGCAGCAACGCATCGATGCGTGGTTCACGGCCGCGGAAGGCGGTGAAGCTTTCCATGGCGGTGCGGCTGCCTCCGGTCTCGAGCACGTTCTCGCGGTAGCGCCGGCCGGTGTCGGTGTTCAGCACACCTGCAGCGCCGGCAGCAGTCTCTTCGAAGGCGCTCCAGGCATCGGCCGAAAGAACCTCGGCCCACTTGTAGCTGTAGTAGCCGGCCGCATAGCCGCCGGCGAAGATGTGGCCGAAGGTGTTCAACGAACGCGCGAACGCTGGCGACCGGATTACCGCGACGCTGGCGTTGACCTCGTCTGCAATCGCCCGCACGCGATCGGCGGCGTCGGGTTCGGTGTGCAGCCGCATGTCGACCATCGAATACTCGACCTGGCGCAGCGTGGCCAGGCCGGTGTGGAAGTTCTTCGCTGCGAGCATGCGCTCGAACAGCGCGCGTGGCAGCGGCTCGCCGGTGTCCACATGGGCGGTCAGGCGCTTGAGAACGTCCCACTCCCAGCAGAAGTTCTCCATGAACTGGCTGGGCAGTTCGACCGCGTCCCATTCGACACCGGAGATGCCCGACACCCCGAGGTCGTCGATGCGGGTCAGCATGTGCTGCAAGCCGTGCCCGAACTCGTGGAAGAGCGTGATCACGTCATCGTGCGTCAGCAGCGCCGGGCGCGTCTCGCCGCCCACGGTCACTGGCGAGGCGAAGTTGCACACGAGCTGCGCCACCGGCGTTTGCAACTGGCCCTCGGGGCGGGCCCAGCGGTGGCGGGCGTCGTCCATCCAGGCGCCGGAGCGCTTGCCGGGGCGAGCGAAGAGATCGAGGTAGAAGTGCGCGACTGTTTGCGCTTCGCTGCGCTCGTCACCGGCGACAGTGCTGGGCCGCTCGATGCGGAAGAAACGCACGCTGTCGTGCCACACCGGTGCCGCATCGGGCACGATGCGCACCTCGAACACGGTCTCGATGATGTGGAACAGCCCTTCGAGCACCTTCGGCTCGGTGAAGTACTGCTTCACCTCCTGGTCGCTGAAGGCGTAGCGCGCCTCCTTCAGGCGCTCGCTCGCGAACGGCAGATCCCAGGCTTGCAAGTCGGGCAGGCCGAGTTCGGTGCGGGCGAACTCGCGCAGCTCGGCCAGGTCGTGTTCGGCACCGGGCCGGGCGCGGCGCGCCAGGTCGGCGAGGAACTCCATCACCTGCGCCGGCGAGTTGGCCATCTTCGGCACGAGCGACAAGTCGGCCGCGCTGGCATAGCCGAGCAACTGGGCCTCTTCCAGGCGCAGTTGCAGCAGCTCGCGCATGACCGGCGCGTTGTCGCGCTCGGCGGGGCCGAACTCGCTGGCGCGCGCCACGTAGGCGCGGTACATCCGCTCGCGCAGGGACCGGTCGTGCGCGTACTGCATCACCGGCAGGTAGCAGGGCAGTTGCAGCGTGAGCTTGTGGCCGCTGCGGCCCTCGGCTTCAGCCGCCGCGCGCGCGGCGTGGGTCACGTCGTCAGGCAGGCCGGCCACTTCGGTGTCGGTCGCGAAATGGGCATGGCCATCGGTCGCGTCGAGCACATTGTTCGAGAACTTCTGCCCCAGTTCGGCTTGCCGGTCTTGGATTTGCGCATGGCGCTCGCGGGCGGTGCCTTGCAACTCGGCGCCGGAGAGCCGGAAGTCGCGCACGGCGTTGGCGAGCGCCTTCTTGCGCGGCGCGCTCAGCGCAGCCGAGCGCGGGTCGGCGAGCACGGCCTTGTACTTGGCGAAGAGCTGCTCGTCGGCGCCGAGCCGGGTGTGGAACTCGACCACGCGGTTCATGCCCTCGGTGTAGGCCGCGCGCAGCTCGGGCGTGTCGGCCACGGCGGCGAGGTGGCGCACGGCGTCCCAGGCGCGCGACATGCGCTCGGTGGCCACGTCGAGCACGGCCGACAGGGCCTCGTACTCGGCCGGCACCGCGCTGCTGGTGGCGAGGGCGAGCGCCTTGTTCGCGCCGGCCAGCAGTTGGTCGAGTGCGGGGGCGATGTGCTCGGGGCGAATCGCATCGAAGTGCGGCAGGCCGGCGGCGCCAGCGCCATCGGCGAGAAGAAGCGGGTTCGGGTTCATGGTGGGCTGGCTCCGTTCAGGCTGCGGTGCGTTCGGCGCGCTCGGCGGCTTCGATGGTGTTGGCGAGCAGCATGGCAATCGTCATCGGCCCGACACCGCCCGGCACCGGGGTGATGTGGCCGGCTATCTCGGCCACGGCTGTGAAGTCAACGTCGCCGCACAGCTTGCCGGCGTCGTTGCGGTTGATGCCCACGTCGATTACCACGGCGCCGGGCTTGACCATGTCGACTGTGACCGTGTTGCGCCGGCCGACCGCCGCCACCAGCACGTCGGCCTGGCGTGCATGCTGCGCAAGGTTCGGCGTCGCACTGTGGCAGATGGTGACGGTTGCGTTGGCCTGCAAGAGCAGCAAGGCCATCGGCTTGCCGACCGTGTTGCTGCGCCCGATCACCACCGCGTGCTTGCCGCGCAGGTCGATGCCGGTGCTGTTGATCAGCGCCATGCAGCCGCACGGCGTGCAAGGGCGAAAGCCGGGCAGGCCGGTCAGCAACTCACCGGCAGACAGCACCGAGTAGCCATCGACATCCTTGCGCGGTGAAATGGCCTCGATCACCCGGTGCGGGTTGATGTGCGCGGGCAGCGGCATCTGCACCAGGATGCCGTGGACAGTCGGGTCTTGGTTGAGTGCGCCGATGCGGGCCAGCAGCTCGGCCTCGGTCAAGGTGGCGGAGTGCTGCTCGAACACCGAATGCAGGCCGGCGTCATGGCAGGCCTTGACCTTGTTGCGTACGTAGACCTGGCTCGCGGGGTCAGCGCCGACCAGGATCACGGCCAGGCCGGGCTGGTGGCCGCGCAGTGTGAGTGCGGCGGCCTGCTGCGCGACGCGCTCGCGCACTTGGCGCGAAAGTGCTGTGCCGTCGATCAGTTGGGCGGGCATGCGGGAAAGTCCTTCCAGGGGCGGTTAACGGTGCTTAACGAAAAAGGCCGCCGGGCACCGCGAAGCATCTGCTTTCGCGGCCCTCGACGGCCTCGGCTGGCGCAACGGGTTCAAGCCTTGGCTTGGGCGCCGAGCGCGATCTTGAGCAGGTCGGCGACCGTGTTGGCGTTGAGCTTTTCCATGATGTTGGCGCGGTGCGCCTCGACCGTCTTGATACTGATGCCCAGGTCATCGGCGATCTGCTTGTTGAGCCGGCCGGCGACGATGCGCTCGAGCACCTGCGCCTCGCGTGTGGTCAGGCGCGACAGCAGCGCGTCGCGGCTTGCGGCTTCCTGGTGCTTGGAGAAGTCAACGCGGGCGCGGTCGAGCATCTTCTCGACCAGGCGCACCAGTTCGTCTTCCTTGAAGGGCTTCTCGATGAAGTCTTCGGCGCCTTTCTTCATCGTGGTCACGGCCATCGGCACGTCGCCGTGGCCGGTGATGAAGGTCACCGGCAGCGGCGAGCGGCGCTCCAGCAGGCGGTCTTGCAGCTCCAGGCCGCTCATGCCGTCCATGCGGATGTCGGCGATCAGGCAGGCCACCTCGCGCGGGTCGAAGCGTGACAGAAACGACTCTGCGGAGTCGAAGCACTTGACGCGGTAGTCCTTGCCCTCGAGCAACCATTGCAGAGAATCGCGCACGGCCTCGTCGTCATCGACGACGTAGACGGTGCCTTTCTTCGGAATCAAACTCATGAAGTGGCAGCCAAGTGAGGGAAGGGAAACTGCGGCGCAGCGCTGGTTTCTACGGGCAGCGTGAACACGAAACGGCACCCTGAAACAAGCTCGTTATTGTAGAGGTTCTGTGCCTTGATCCGGCCCCGGTGGCTCTCGATGATGGTGCGGCACAGGCTCAGGCCGATGCCCAGGCCTTCGGCCTTGGTCGAGAAGAACGCCTCGTACAGCCGCGCGATCACTTCGGGCTGCAGGCCCGGCCCCATGTCGGTGACGCTGAACTCGATCACGTCGCCTTCTTCCGCGCTGTGGCGCGGCACGACCCGCAGTTCAATGTTGCGGCGCGCCGTGGGCAGGTGGGCGATGTCGATGGCCTCGGCGGCGTTCTTCAGCAGGTTCAGCAGCACCTGCTCGATCAGGATCGGGTCGACCATCAACGTGGGCAAGCGCTGCGCCACGTAGGTGTGGATCGACACGTTGCGCCGCCGCAGCTCGATGCCTGCCAGCTCGACCGCGTCATCGACGATGCTGTGCGCCTGCGCCGGCTGGCGCTGCGGCTCGCTGCGCTTCACGAAGGCGCGGATGCGGTGAATGATCTGCCCCGCGCGCTGGGCCTGGCGCGAGGTCTTCTCGAGCGCCAGGATCAGGTCGGCCTTCTCGATGGCGTTGTTGTTGACGCGCGTGACCATGCCGTTGCAGTAATTGGTGATGGCCGTGAGCGGCTGGTTCAGCTCGTGCGCCACCGACGACGCCATCTCGCCCATCAGCACCAGGCGGCTCGTGACCTGCGCTTTCTCGGCCTGGCTCGCGGCCACCGATTCGGCATTGCGCCGACCGGTGATGTCGGTTGCGATCAGCATCTGCGCCAGGCGGCCGTCGGTCCACTGCAGGTACCGTGCGCGCACGTCGAACCACTTCTGCAGCGGCTCGACGTAGACCTCGCGCGAGTCCGAGCCGGCCTCGGTCAGTTCCTGTGTGGGCAGGCCGCCGAAGTTGTCGACCGAGTCGTCCATTTCGGCCAGATAAGGCACACCCGCGTCGGCGCCGGCCAGCAAGGCATGGCCTTGCGATTCGGCGCCGAACCAGAGCCGGTATGAGCGGTTCGCGAACAGCAGCTCGCCTTGCTGCACCGAGAGGACCGACACCGCGGCATCGAGCCCTTCGAGCACCGTCGTGAAGCGCTCGTGCGATGCGGAAAGCTGGTCGCGGATGCGCTTGGCTTCGGTGATGTTCGTCATCGACGTCATCCAGCCGGTCTGCACGCCCTTCGGGTCGATCAGCGGCGAGACGTACATGCGCGCATCGAACACCGTGCCTTCCTTGCGCATGACCTTGACCTCGTTGCCGCCGGCCGGGCTGCGGCCCTGCAGCTCCTGCTGCAGCAGGCGGGCATTCTCTTCGCGGCGGTCGGGCGGCCAGTACGGCAGCGGCGGCTTGCGGCCGACGAGGTCGGCCTCCGAGAAGCCGGTCATCGCGCTGAAGGCCGGGTTCACGTAGGTGATGCGGCCTTCCAAGTCCATGGCGCGCATGCCGGTCAACATCGAGTTTTCCATCGCGCGGCGGAAGTTGGTCTCGGTGACGAGCGCGCTTTGCATCTGCCCACGCCGCGCCACGTGGCGCCAGGTGCCGAGCAACATCCACACCGTCAAGACCGACAGCGCCGCAACCATCCAGAACAGCGTATTGCCGATCAGCCCGATCGACGTGCGGTAGCCCTGGCCGCGGATGTACAGGCCGTTGTCGGTCGGCGCCACCTGCAGTTGCGACACGATCGACGGCCGTGCCGCCCGGCTGCCCGGCACCAGCATGGCGGTGCTGGCAAGCACGTGATCGGCCGCGTCGAGCATGGTGATGGCGTGGCGCGTGGACACCTCTTTCGGCACGTGGTGGCGCATGAGCCCTTCGATGGAGTACTCGGCGATCAACGTGCCACCGAAGGCGCTGCGCTCCAGCAGCGGCACCTGCACCTGGAAGGCGGCGTTGCCGTAGGCGTCGATGAACGGGCGCGAGTACGCGGGCTGGCGTTTGGCGCGCGCAGCGAGGAACGCGTCTTCCGCGGCGCTGGGCTTGCCCTCGGTGGGCAGCGTGATGGGGGTGTCGTCGGGCGAGATGCCGGCATCGGGCGGGTAGCTCGTCGACGAGAAGCTGGCCTTGGGCGCCCGGGCCGCGCTGACCCAAGCGATGTTCGTCACCTCGGCGCGCTCGCGTGTGAACACGGCCGCCTGCGCCAGGAACTGGTCCCGATCAATCGCGCGGGTGACGATCTCGCGCGCGATGCGAACCAGCTGCTCCTGGTTCTCGATCAGCCGAAGGCGAACCTGCTGTTGCGCGATCTCGGTGTCGCGCTTGACGGCCTCTTGCTCACGCTCGAATTCCTCATTGCGGAGATACCAGAACGCCAAGATGATCGCCGCGAGAAAGAGCATCACCGAGACCAGCGGCCCGAGTGTCGCGAAGCGGTCCTGGCGCGCCGCCGACTGGCGCCGCCACCAGCGCCCGAACAGGCGCTCCGGCCAGGTTCGCGGCGGGCGGGGAAGAGGGAGCGCCTCGGTGGCTGGTTGCATCGCGGGATTATCGACGGTGCCGGAACGGCACAGCGAAAGTGCCAACTGCGGCGACTCCGTTGGCGCATTGGATGGCACCCCGGAACGCCTTGGATATTGCCATATGAAATCAACTTGCGCCATTTGGAACATTCAAGAACCTGTGCGACACTCCCGCCCGCACCAAACACCCATAACGGAGACGACCCATGTCAGCCATGCCCGACTCATTTCTCGGCGCCGCCGCCAACGATGCCGACGCCCAGGAAACCCGCGAATGGCTGGACGCGCTGTCGGCCGTCATCGGCGCCGAAGGCAATGACCGCGCGCACTTCCTGCTCGAAACGCTGATCGACCATGCGCGCCAGGCCGGCATCGACGTGCCGTTCTCGGCCAACACCGCGTACGTCAACACCATCCCGACGGATCAGGAAGAACGTTCGCCCGGCAACATCGAGATGGAAGAGCGCCTGCGCACGCTGATGCGCTGGAACGCGATGGCGCTGGTGGTGAAGGCGAACCGCCTGCACCCGGCCGACGGCGGTGACCTCGGCGGCCACATCTCCAGCTTCGCTTCGCTGGCCACCATGTTCGGTACCGGCTTCAACCACTTCTGGCACGCCGAGAGTGAAGGCCACGGCGGTGACCTGCTCTACATCCAGGGCCATTCGTCGCCAGGCGTCTATGCGCGCGCCTTCATGGAAGGGCGCATCAGCGAAGAGCAGTTGCTGAACTTCCGGCAAGAGGTCGATGGCAAGGGCATCTCCAGCTACCCGCACCCGAAGCTGATGCCCGAGTTCTGGCAGTTCCCGACCGTCTCGATGGGCCTGGGCCCGCTGATGGCGATCTACCAGGCGCGCTTCTTGAAGTACCTGCATGCGCGCGGCATTGCAGACACCAGCAACCGCAAGGTCTGGGTCTTTTGCGGCGACGGCGAGATGGACGAGCCCGAGTCGCTCGGCGCCATCGGCCTGGCGGCGCGCGAGAAGCTCGACAACCTGATCTTCGTCATCAACTGCAACCTGCAGCGGCTCGACGGCCCGGTGCGCGGCAACGGCAAGATCATTCAAGAGCTGGAAGGCGAGTTCCGCGGCTCGGGCTGGAACGTGATCAAGCTCTTGTGGGGCAGCTACTGGGACCCGCTGCTGGCGCGCGACAAGGAAGAGATCCTGCGCAAGGTGATGATGGACACGGTCGACGGCGACTACCAGGCCATGAAGGCCAACGACGGTGCCTTCGTGCGCAAGAACTTCTTCGGCAAGCACCCGAAGCTGCTCGAGATGGTGGCCAAGATGAGCGATGACGACATCTGGCGCCTGCAGCGCGGCGGCCACGACCCGCAGAAGGTGTACGCCGCCTTCCACAAGGCCAACAACCACAAGGGCCAGCCGACGGTCTTGCTGATCAAGACAGTCAAGGGCTACGGCATGGGCAAGAGCGGCGAGGGCAAGAACACCGCGCACCAGACCAAGAAGCTGATCGACGAAGACGTGAAGCTGTTCCGCGACCGCTTCAACATCCCGATCGCCGACGACAAGCTTGCCGAGATCCCGTTCCTGAAGCCGGCCGACGACACACCGGAAATGAAGTACCTGCACGAGCGCCGCAAGGCCCTCGGCGGCTACTTGCCGCACCGCCGCACCAAGGCGGACGAGAAGTTCACGATCCCGGAGCTGAGCACGTTCAAGGCCGTGCTCGACCCCACCGCCGAGGGCCGCGAGATCAGCACCACGCAGGCCTTCGTGCGCTTCCTGACGCAGCTGCTGCGTGACAAGGAACTCGGCCCGCGTGTCGTGCCCATCCTGGTCGACGAAGCGCGCACCTTCGGCATGGAGGGCCTGTTCCGCCAGATCGGCATCTACAACCCCGCAGGGCAGAACTACACCCCGGTCGACAAGGACCAGGTCCTGTACTACCGCGAAGACAAGGCCGGGCAAGTGCTGCAAGAGGGCATCAACGAGCCCGGCGGCATGAGCAGCTGGATCGCCGCCGCCACCAGCTACAGCACCAACAACCGCATCATGGTGCCGTTCTATGTGTACTACTCGATGTTCGGCTTCCAGCGCATCGGTGACCTGGCGTGGGCCGCTGGCGACATGCAGGCCCGGGGCTTCCTGCTCGGCGGCACCTCGGGGCGTACCACGCTGAACGGCGAGGGCTTGCAGCACGAAGACGGCCACAGCCACATCCTGGCGAGCACGATCCCGAACTGCATCAGCTACGACCCGACCTTTGCACACGAGGTCGGCGTGATCCTGCACCACGGCTTGAAGCGCATGGTCGAGAGCCAGGACAACGTCTACTTCTATCTGACGCTGCTGAACGAAAACTACGCCCAACCGGGCCTGATGCAGGGATGCGAAGAGCAGATCATCAAGGGCATGTACCTGCTGCAAGAAGGTGCCAAGCAAAGCCCGAAGGGCGCCTCAAGCGCCATCGCGCGTGTGAACCTTCTGGGCAGCGGCACCATTCTTCTGGAAAGTGTGGCCGCCAAGGAATTGTTGGAAAAAGATTGGGGTGTGGCCGCGAATGTGTGGAGCTGCCCGAGCTTCAACGAGCTGGCGCGCGATGGGCAGGACGTGGAGCGCTGGAACCTGCTGCACCCGCTCGACAAGCAGCAGCGCACGGCCTTCGTCACGCAGCAGCTCGACAAGCACGCCGGCCCGGTGATCGCCTCGACCGACTACATGAAGAACTACGCCGAACAGATCCGTGCCTACATACCGAAGGGCCGCACATACAAGGTGCTCGGCACCGACGGCTTCGGCCGCAGCGACTTCCGTTCCAAACTTCGCGAGCACTTCGAGATCAACCGCCACTACATCGTGGTGGCGGCGCTGAAGGCGCTGGCCGACGACGGCTCGGTACCGATGGCCAAGGTGGCCGAGGCGCTGAAGAAGTACGGTATCAACACCGAAAAGATCAACCCGCTGTACGCATAACCTGTACGCACAACAGAAGCGCGGAGACAACTCAAATGGCACTCGTGGAAGTCAAGGTCCCGGACATCGGCGACTTCAAGGAAGTGGAGATCATCGAACTGCTGGTCAAGGTCGGTGACACGGTGAAGGCCGAGCAGTCGCTGCTCACGGTCGAGAGCGACAAGGCCTCGATGGAGATCCCGTCGTCGCACGCCGGTGTGGTGAAGGAGCTGAAGGTCAAGATCGGCGACAAGGTGGGCGAGGGCTCGCTGGTGTTGATGTTGGAGGCGGAGGGTGGGGCGGCTGCGGCTGCTGCACCTGTGGCCGCGCCCTCACCCCAGCCCTCTGCCGCTGGCGGGAGAGGGGGCGAAAATCAGAGCGCTCCGGAGCTGCCTTCTCCTTCGCCGGCCCCGGCGCTCACTCCCTCTCCCGCCCCGGCGGGAGAGGGCGGGGGTGTGGGTGGTGGACCGGTCAATGTCCTCGTGCCCGACATCGGCGACTTCGACGAAGGCACTGTCATCGAGG
>JANNBF010000031.1:0-26913 GCA_031385155.1 Rhizobacter sp. | reverse complement strand
GGAGCAAGTCGCCAAAGCCGGCCGTCTGCTGCTGATCGTGGCCGAAGAAGTTGAAGGCGAAGCCCTGGCCACGCTGGTGGTCAACACCATTCGCGGCATCCTGAAGGTCTGCGCCGTCAAGGCCCCGGGCTTTGGTGATCGCCGCAAGGCCATGCTCGAAGACATCGCCATCCTGACCGGCGGCAAGGTCATCGCTGAAGAAGTCGGCCTGACGCTGGAGAAGGTCACGCTGGCCGATCTGGGCCAAGCCAAGCGCGTCGAAATCGGCAAAGAGAACACCACCATCATCGACGGCAGCGGCGCTGCGGCCGACATCGAAGCCCGCGTCAAGCAAATCCGCGTGCAGATCGAAGAAGCCACCAGCGACTACGACCGCGAGAAGTTGCAAGAGCGCGTGGCCAAGCTGGCCGGCGGTGTGGCGCTGATCAAGGTCGGTGCCGCCACTGAAGTCGAGATGAAAGAGAAGAAGGCTCGCGTCGAAGACGCACTGCACGCAACCCGTGCCGCCGTCGAAGAAGGCATCGTGGCCGGTGGTGGTGTGGCGCTGCTGCGTGCCAAGCAGGCAGCAGGCGCGATCAAGGGCGACAACCCCGATCAAGACGCCGGCATCAAGCTGGTGCTCAAGGCCATCGAAGCGCCGCTGCGCGAGATCGTCTACAACGCCGGTGGCGAAGCCAGCGTGGTCGTGAATGCAGTGTTGGCCGGCAAGGGCAACTTCGGCTTCAACGCCGCCAACGACACGTACGGCGACATGATCGAGATGGGCATCCTGGACCCGACCAAGGTGACCCGCACCGCGCTTCAAAACGCAGCCTCGGTCGCATCGCTGATGCTCACGACGGAAGCCATGATTGCCGAAGCGCCGAAGGACGAATCTTCGTCCGGCGGTGGCATGGGTGGTGGCGGCATGGGCGGAATGGGTGGCATGGGCGGCATGGACATGTGATCCCTGCGGCGCGGCCCAGCGCTGCGCCGCCACCCATGAGCACGCTGGCGCCGCTGACTGGCGCTCGTTGGTCATGATCCACAGAGCCACCTTTGGGTGGCTCTTTTCATTGGCCTTGCCAGCAGCACCTCGCCCCACCGCGCAGCAGGCGCGCGTTCGATAATCGAGCCTTACCAAGGAGCGTGTCCGATGCCCATCGCGCCAGTCCTGCAACGCTTCGTTGACGACGAACTCGCCCGCGCGCCTGCCATCGTGGAGCGCACGCTGGCCGGCGCGGCGCAGTTGCTTCGCGATGCGAAAGACAGCGCCCTGAGCCCGAGCGAGCGCAGCCATCACTTCGAGCTCGTCGAAGGGCTGCAGCGCCATGCCACTGCGTTCCAGCGGGCGTTCATCGACACGTTGAAGGTGCAGGTCGCGCAGGCGCTGCAAGAACAGCAGGGCAACGCTGCGGGAGACGTTGCGGACGCCGCCGGTGGCCTGGAGCTGATGGATGAGTCGCGGGTCGAGGTCGACATCGAGATCTCGCGCGCGATGCAGTTGATCGACACCACCGCCGAGTGGGAGTTGCGCGAGCTGCAAACCTTCACCTCCACCTTGATCGGGCAACAACACGTCAGCGCCGAATCGAACCCGTTTCGGCCGTTGGCGTACGCCACAGCGCTTTGGGAGGCGGCGTGCGTGGTCACTGCCGTTCCGGTGCAGCGCGCGACCCTGCTGCGGGTGTGCGCGGGTGTGACAGCCGGGCTGCTGAAGAACGCATGGGCAGCCGCCTGCACACGGCTCGAATCCCAAGGCGTCGAGCCTGGCATCTATCGAACCGTGCTGCTCACGCCAGCGGCTGCCGTCGGCCGCAGCCCGGCCTTACCCGATGCCAGCAAGCCCGGCGCCTTGACGAGCCTGCTTGCACGCATGCCAGGCGGGGTTGCCGAGTTGCGGCTGGGCATCGGTGGCGGGGGCGCGGCGGCCGGCACGGGCGGAGCCGGCCCCGTCATGACGGCGGCCCATACCGCCGAATTCGAACAGGCACTGACCCGGCTGGATGAGTTGCTGGGTCAAATGCTTGCATCTGCATCTGCATCTGCGTCCGCACTGGGCTCTGCGACAGCGGACGTTGGGCTGCCGGCAAAGCGGCTGGCCATGTTCCGGTCTGCGCTGGTCGCCAGTGCGGGCACGCCGGTCGAGCGGCAAACCATCGAGCTGCTGACGCGCATCTTCGACGCCATGCTGGCAGACCCTCGGGTGCAGCCCTCATTCCAGGCGGTGCTGGCCCGGCTGCAGGCGTCTGCGTTGCGGGTGGCGCTGCGTGACCCGTCCATGCTGGAGTCACACCAGCACGCCGTGTGGCTGTTGTTCGACCGCATCGGCGAAGTCAGCGCCGGCCACCCCCGCCCGGGCGATGCGCGCGGCGCGGCCCTGCTGTTGTGCTGCCACGCGTTGGCCGAGGAACTGGCCCGTGCGCCGGCACCCGATGCTGCGCTCTACCGCCGCGCATTGAGCCGGCTCGACATCTTCCTCGCGGAGCAGGTGATGGCACAGCTTCGCGATGCCGAAACCACCGTGGCCGCGCTGCGCCAGGCCGAAAAGCGCGAAATCATGGAACGTCATCTGTCGCGGCGGCTTGTCGACCAGATGGTGCCGCTGCGCACCAGCCCAGGCATTCGCCGCTTCATCACCGGCCCGTGGGCCCGGGTGATGGCTGATGCCATCTTGCTGCGGGGTGAAGACGACGACACCACGCGCGGCTACATCAAGCTGGTTGACCAGCTGCTGTGGAGCGTGCAGTTGCCGGACCACCCACAAAGCCGGCAGCGCCTGGTGAGCCTGCTGCCGAGCATGTTGCAGCGGCTGCGCTCCGGCATGGCGTCGATTGGTTTGCCTGCGGCCGAGCAAGAGACCGTGATGAACGAGTTGATGACGGTCCACACCGAAGCGCTGCGCCCTGGCGCTCGCGGCGCAGCAGGGTTGTCCGCCGAAGACATTGTGCAGCGCATGCGCGATGAGGTGCTGCCCGAGACCACTGGCCCGATGACGTTCAGCGACTCCGTGATCGACCTGTCGTCACTCGACACCGTGCCCGTGGATGTGATGCAAGCCGACTCTTCAACGGGGCTGACCGATGACCCGGGCGCACGCGTCGAAGCCCTGCGTTCGGCGCACCGCCTGCGCCTGTTCGTGCGCGGCCGGTGGGCCCACGTGCAATTGCTTTGGCGCAGCGACCAATCACTCTTCTTCCTGTTCGCCGGCGAGCGCCCGGCACACACGCATTCGATCACCCGACGCGCGCTCGAACGCCTGGCTGCAGCGGGCCTGATGTTGCCGCTGGAATCGCGGACGCTGGTGCAACGTGCCCTGGACAGCCTGATGCGCGAGCAGGCACGCGCCTAGTCGTCGCCCGCGGCAGCCGCCACGTTTGCCAAGGGCGCGGGGCGGTCAGGCGCCGAGCTCGCGCTCGATCTCGCGCGCAATCAGCTGCGGCCTCTCATGCACGATCCAGTGGGTGGCACCGGGCACGCGCACCAGCCGCAGCACGGGCACGAACTCATCCAGACCATCGACCAGCGCCGGCGGCAGTGCGATGTCGTCCTCGGCCCAGACCACCAGCGTGGGCACTTTCACGGTGACGTATTCGGGTGCGAACTGAATCTGCATGACCGCCGAATCGCTGGCCGTAGGCGGGCGAAGCGGCGACGCACGGTAGTAGTTGCAGCCGCCTGTCAAGCCGGCGCTCCAGACCGCCCGGTAACGGTCGCGCACGGCATCGGTCAGCCACCCGCCGCCCTCGCGCGTGGCGTCGCCAGCACCCATGTTGTTGAACATGGGCCACAGGCGGGCAAAGTCGTTTTCAGCCAGCAAGGCCTCGGCATCCGGCCGGCACAGGAAGTTCATGTACGAGCTGGCGGCCTGTTGATGCGGGCTGTGTTGCAGCTCGCGCAAAAAGGTCGCCGGGTGCGGGGAGTTGATGATGACCAGGCGGCTGAGCATGGCGGGGCGCTGGGCTGCATAGGTCCACGCCACGGCGCCACCCCAATCGTGCGCGATCAATGCGGCCACAGGGTTCGACTCGCTGGCTCCGAGTTGCACCAGCAGTCCATCGAGGTCGGCCAGCAAGTGCTTGACGCGGTAGGCCTGCGCCTCCGCAGGCGCCGAAGACTGCTCGAAGCCACGCAGGTTCGGCGCCACGCAGCGGTACCGGCCGCCGAAGTGTTCGAGCAGTTCATCCCACACGAACGCGGCTTCCGGAAAGCCGTGCAGGAACACCAGCAAGGGTGCGCCCACCGGCCCCGCCGCACGGCAGCTCAGCGTGATGCCGTGCGGCAGGACGGCCCGGAAGGTCTCGATCATCGATCAGCTCCGGTCAAGTGGTCAGTATCGCGCCGCATGATGCGTCAGCGCGTCACTGGCGGGACAACGCGCTCAACCCGGCAACCTGGCAATGGGGCAATCGGGCGTGCATCAACCCGGCACCCAGCTGCGGAGCAGCGTTGCGGCGTCTTCGATGCCCACCTTCTTGAGCGCCGAGAAGAGCGTGACACCGACATCGGCTTCCGCAGTCGCCAGCTCGCCGAGCACGGCCTGGGCCGTCGCGAGCGCAGCAGTCGATTCGCTGCGGTTGAGCTTGTCGGACTTCGTCAGCAACACCAGCAACTTGACCGAGCCATTGCTCACGCGCGGCGACAAGAACCCCATCAGCTGCCGGTCGAGGTCGGTGAAGCCGAGGCGCGAATCGACCATCAACACCACGCCGATGAGGCTGCGCCGCACGTTGAGGTAGTCGGCCATCACGCGCTGCCAGCGCAACTTGGCACCGCGCTCGACTGCCGCATAACCGTAGCCGGGCAGGTCGGCGAACAGCGCATTGGCGGCCAGCTTGGGGCCGAGCTCGAACAGGTTGATGTGCTGCGTGCGACCGGGCGTCTTCGAGGCAAAGGCCAGCCGATGCTGCTGTGTCAGGCGGTTGATCGCAGTCGACTTGCCGGCGTTCGAGCGGCCCACGAAGGCGATCTCGGGCAGCTCGGTCTGGGGCAGCTGGTCGAGCTGGCTGGCGGTGGTCAGGAAGCGGGCGGTGTGCGCCCAGGCCATCGCCCGCTTGGCAGCCGCGGCAGCATCCGGCTCAGCAGGCGCAGCGGCCACAGGGGGTTTGTTTTGCTCGGCCATCGGGTGCCCAAAGCGCTCATTGTAAAATCGCTGGGTTTTGCACGAGAAAATGTCGCCGTCATGAAGCCTTTCGCCCCTCTGTTGTTTTGCCTGCTGCTTGCAGCGTCACTGTCATCGGTCCATGCCGAAGAAGCCAAACCGGCAGCCAAGCCTGATCTGGCCAAGGGGCAAGCCACATCGACCGCCGTGTGCGCCGCTTGCCACACGAGCGACGGCTCGCGCGGCAGCCCGGCCAACCCCATCCTGCAAGGCCAGCACCCCGAGTACCTGGTCAAGCAACTGACCGAGTTCAAGGCCGGCAAGCGCGCCAACGCGATCATGATGGGCATGGCCGCCACGCTGAGCGAAAACGACATGAAAAACGTTGCCGCCTTCTATGCCAGCAAAACCGCGAAGGCGGGCTTTGCCAAGAACAAGGAACTGGTCGCGCTCGGCGAGAAGATCTATCGCGGCGGCATTGCCGACCGCAACGTGCCGGCCTGCGCCGGCTGCCACAGCCCCAGCGGCGCCGGCATTCCTGCTCAGTACCCACGACTGGGCGGCCAGCATGCCGACTACACCGAGGCCCAACTCGTGGCGTTCCGCGGTGGCGTGCGCAAGAACAGCGCGCAAATGACCGGTGTGGCGGCGAAGATGAACGACCGCGAGATCAAGGCCGTAGCCGACTACATCGCCGGGCTGCACTGAGCGCAACGAGCACGCCTTCGCAACCACGATGCCATACGTCCGAAGAAGCGCCCTGGGCGAGATCACCAGCTTGCATGCCCAGGCCGATGGCAGCGATGAGTTCCTGCCCGACGCCGACCCCGCGGTGCAGGCGTTCGTCGGGAATACGAGCCCACCGGGTCGCGCCTTCGAGCAACTCGATGCCGACTTCGTGCGCGTGATCGAGGACGTGATCGACACGTTGATCGTGAAGAACATTCTCAACATCACCGACCTGCCCGACCAGGCGCAGGCCAAACTCTTCGCCCGCAAGAGTTTTCGGGAACGTGTGTCGAAGAGTTCGCTTCGGCTGTTTCAGCCAACCGATTTCGGCGACGTCATCTGATCAACCCGCGTTGACCGCCTGCTCAGGCATCAACAGCACGTCGACCCCGTACAACTTGGCCAGCGCCGTCAACTTGGCGGGGGCGTTGCGCAGCACGAACGCCCTGCCCCAGGCCTGCGCCGCGCGGTGGCATTCCAGCAGCACGGCGAGCGCCGACGAGTCGAACTGGGACAGGTTGGATGCGTCGATCACCACCGGCCCCTCTGGCTCGCTCTTCATCGCCTGCGTCAGCAGGCGCTGCGCGACGCTGGCCTCTTTCGCGGTGATCGTGGCAGGCAGCAGCAGCATCGGCAGGCCCGGTCAGCGCGGGGTGGAGCCGGCCTTGGCGTTGCGCTCGGCCAGCTTGCCGATCAGCCCGTCAATGCCGTTCGCACCGATCTCTTGCGAGAAGCTGTTGCGGTAGTTCTCGACCAACCACACGCCGAGCACGTTCACGTCGTAGATCTTCCAGCCGCTGCCCACTTGCTCCAGGCGGTAGTCCAGTTGCACCGGGTCGCCGCGGCCGCGGATCTCGGTCTTGACGACCACTTCCTTGTCGCCGGGCGTGCCGCGCATCGGCTTGAGTTCCACAGTCTGGTCTTGCACCTGCGCGAGCGCGCCGGAGTAGGTGCGCACCAGCAGGATCTTGAACTCGTCCTGCAGCTTCTTCTGCTGCTCGGGTGTGGCTTGGCGCCAGTAGCGGCCCACGGCCGACGATGTCATGCGCTGGAAGTTGACATGCGGCATGACCTTCGCGTCGACCAGTGCCACGACCTTCTGCACATCGCCCTGCTTGATCGACTTGTCGGCCCGAACGGCGTCGAGAACGTCGGTCGACACGGCCTTGATGAGGGCGTCGGGTGCCTGCGTGGCCTGCGCTTGAGCGAGTGCCGTACCGACACCCAGGGTGGCGGCAAGAAGCCAGGCATTCAATCGTTTGAGTGACATGGTGGGGGTGCTTTCGTTTGGAGTCGGTGCCGCTGAAAAGCGCGGCAAGTCATCAACGCGCGAGTGCGGCGCCGGGTTCACTTGGGTGGCGCAGAAGGCGCCGCTGGCGCGGGGGCTTCCGGTGCATCAGGCAGGTCCGGCGCATCGCCGTCGAACACCAGGCTGCGGCGGCGCTGAAGATACGCATCGCGCAGGAAGGTGTATTTGTCGAGCGCGATGTCGTCGAGCAGGCGGCTCGCCCCCAGAAGGTTGGCCCGGGTATTGACGATCTGCAGGCCGACGATCGAGTACTGCGCAGCGCCGTTGTTGATGAGCAGCGCCGGCGATGCGGCCCGATCGAACGGTATCCCGATCGAGTCGCGCACGGTCGACGGCCCGATCAATGGCCACACGATGTACGCCCCCGGGCCGAACCCCCAACGGCCGAGCGTCTGGCCGAAGTCTTCAAAGTGGTGCTCGAGCCCGAACTCACTGGCAACGTCGAGCACGCCGCCGATGCCGATGACACTGTTCGTGGTGAAGCGAACCACGTCGCTGAAGGCCGGCTCCCATTTGCCCTGAAGCACATTGTTGACGGCCGACCACGCATCGGCCGCGTTGCCGAACACGTTGTCGACACTGCGGCGCACAAACCTCGGGACGATCTTGGCGTAGACAGTGGCCACGGGCTTGAGTGCGTACTGGTCGAGGTTCTCGTTGAACGAGAAGACCTTGCGATTCCAGTTTTCCCACGGGTCCAGGCGCTGGCCCGGGCCGCCCCGCGCGTCTTTCACGGTTGCGCAACCGCCGAGAACCATGCCCGATGCAATCAACAGCGCGGGCAGCATCCGCGTGAGGGCGTTTGTCTTCATTTTTTCGCTCCATTCGCAGCGGGCGGTGCGGGGCTGCCTGCATCGGCGGCCTTGCTGAAGAGGAACTGGCTGATCAGGCTCTCGAGCACCACGGCCGATTGGGTTTGTTTGATGGTGTCACCGGCGACAAACGTCTTCTCCTCGGCACCGGGCTCCAGACCGACGTATTGATCGCCGAGCAGGCCGGATGTGAGTATCCGCGCCGACGAATCGCTCGGGAACTGCACCTCGCGCTGCACCTCCAACCGCACCACGCCTTGATAGGTCTTGGCGTCGAGCGTGATCGACGCGACCCGCCCGACCGTGACGCCGGCACTGCGCACCGGTGCACGCACCTTCAAGCCGCCGATGTTGTCGAACCTTGCGAGCAGTGTGTAGGTGTCGCCTGAACTGAAGCTGCCGAGGTTGGCCGCCTTCAACGCGAGGAAGACCACGGCGACGATGCCCAGCACCACGAACAGGCCCACCATGATCTCGATGCTTCGCTTACCCATGATTGACTTTGCTCATGATCCACCTCGGCTCATTCTGTTGCACTGCCGGCTCCGCGCGGTCAATGCGTGAACATCAACGCGGTCAGCACGAAGTCGCTCGCCAGCACTGCCAGCGACGCGATCACCACGGTGCGCGTCGTCGCGTGGGCCACGCCCTCCGGCGTCGCGTTCGTCTCGTAACCCTGATAGACCGCCACGAAGGTGCAGATCACACCGAACACGAAACTCTTGACGACGCCGTTGCCGACATCGCGCCACACGTCCACACCGTTCTGCATGATGGACCAGAAGTTGCCCGAGTCCACACCGATCAGGTAGACCGCCACCACGTAGGCGCCCAGTATGCCGACTGCAGAGAAAAGCGCAGCGAGCACGGGCATCGCGATGACGCCGCCGATCAGGCGCGGCGCGAGCACGCGGCTCTTCGGGTCGATGGCCATCATCTCCATCGCGGCGAGTTGCTCGCCGGCCTTCATCAGGCCGATTTCGGCTGTGAGCGACGTGCCGGCACGGCCCGCGAACAGCAACGCTGTGACCACCGGGCCGAGTTCTCTCACGAGCGACAGGTTCACGATCAGCCCGAGTGACTCGGCCGCGCCATACGTGACCAGCGCGTAATACATCTGCAGCGCGAGCACAAAGCCCACGGCGAGCCCCGACGACATGATGATGACGAGTGACAGGTTGCCGATCGCATGCACTTGCGCTACCACCAGATACGGGCGGCGCAGCGCAGCAGGCACGCTGCGCAGCAGGTCGCCGAAGAACAGCGCGTTGTGGCCGAGTGCGCGCAACACATCGAGCACGTAGCGGCCCAGGGCCTGCAACGGGTTCGTCACAGCGTCACTCCGAAATCTTCGGCGAGCGTCCTGGCGGGGTAATGGAACTTGACCGGGCCATCGGGCTCGCCGCGCACGAACTGCCGGACCTCGGGGTCGGTGGAGTTCATCAACTCGTCAGGTGTGCCCTGGGCCACGACGCGGCCCTGCGTGGCGAGCAGGATGACGTGGTCGCTGATGGTCATGCACTCGGCCACGTCGTGCGAGACGACGAGCGAGGTCGCACCTGTCACGTCATTGAGCGTGCGGATCAGGTTCGCGGCCACCCCCATCGAGATGAGGTCCAGGCCGGCGAACGGCTCGTCATACATGATGAGCTCGGGGTCGAGCGCAATGGCCCGCGCCAGCGCAATGCGCCGCGCCATGCCACCCGACACTTCGCCGATCCGCAGCTGTGCGGCACCGCGCAGGCCGACGGCGTTGAGCTTCATCAGCACGACGTCGCGGATCATCGCCTCGGGCAGATCGGTCTGCTCGCGCAGCGGGAACGCCACGTTTTCGAATACCGAGAGGTCGGTGAACAAGGCGCCGAACTGGAACAGCATGCCCAGGCGACGGCGCAGCCGGTAGAGCTGCTCGCGATTGCGCGTATCGATCACTTCACCGTCGAAGCGGACGGTGCCCTTGCTGACCGGGTACACGCCGCCGATCAGCCGCAGCAGGGTGGTCTTGCCGCAACCCGAGCCACCCAGAATCGCCGTCACCTTGCCGCGCTGGAACGACAGCGACACGTCACTCAGGATGGTGCGGCTCGCGTCGTACCCGAAGCTGACGTGGTCGATCTCTATCAGTGCATCGCTGCTGGCGGAACTTGCTTCGGGACGGCGGGCTTCACTGGGCATGCGTTCGGGTTTTTCGTCTTGCGCGCAGGGCGTACAACATCAAAAACATTGTCGCACGCACGCCGGAAGCCACCGGGTCAACCCGCATGACCGGCGGCTTCGGTCGGCGCCTTTGCCGGCGCTCAGCGTGGCAGCTCGCTGGCGCCCATCAAGTGCTCGTCGATGGCACGCGCCGCCTGCCGGCCCTCGCGAATGGCCCACACCACGAGCGACTGCCCGCGCCGCATGTCGCCCGCCGCGAAGACCTTGGGCACGTTCGTCGCATAACCCCCGGCCGCATCGACCGTGGCGTTGGCGTTGCCGCGCGCATCCTTGGTCACGCCGAACGCAT
Organism: Rhizobacter sp.; assembly: GCA_031385155.1. Classification (GTDB taxonomy): domain Bacteria; phylum Pseudomonadota; class Gammaproteobacteria; order Burkholderiales; family Burkholderiaceae_C; genus LMDS01. The sequence continues at coordinate 16,477 of JANNBF010000031.1, read as the reverse complement.
CGAGCACGCTGCCCACGGGGCTGACGAAGCCCATGGCCAGCAGCACCAGGTCAGCAGGCAGCACCTGCTCGCTGCCCGGCACCTCGACCATCTTGCCGCCCTGCCATTCCACGCGCACGGCCTTGAGCGCCTTGACCTTGCCCTTGTCCTTGCCATCGCCGGCGATGAACTCTTTCGTGGCGATCGCGAACTCGCGCTCGCAGCCTTCTTCATGGCTCGAAGAGGTGCGCAGCTTGATGGGCCAGTAGGGCCACACCAGCGGCCCGTTCTCATGCTCCGGCGGCATCGGCATCAGCTCGAACTGCGTGACGCTGGCCGCGCCGTGGCGGTTGCTCGTGCCCACGCAGTCGCTGCCGGTGTCACCACCGCCGATCACGACCACGTGTTTGCCGTCCGCGCGCAACTGCCCTTTCACCTTGCCGCCGGCGTTGATCTTGTTCTGCTGCGGCAGGAATTCCATCGCGAAATGGATGCCTTCGAGCTCGCGCCCCGGCGCCGGCAGGTCGCGTGACTGCTCGGCGCCGCCGGTCAGCAGGACCGCGTCGAACTCGGCCTTCAACTGCTCGGGCGCGATCACTTCTTTTGCCCAATTGGTGACCTTGGTGTCGTCGGGCAACTTGCCCACCATCACGCCGGTGCGCATCAATACGCCCTCGGCCTGCATCTGCGCCACGCGGCGGTCGATGTGCGTCTTTTCCATCTTGAAGTCGGGGATGCCGTAGCGCAGCAGGCCGCCGATGGCGTCGTTCTTCTCGAACAGCGTCACGTCGTGCCCGGCGCGCGCCAGTTGCTGCGCCGCCGCCATGCCGGCCGGGCCGGAGCCCACCACCGCCACCCGCTTGCCGGTCTTGACCTTGGGCAGGCGCGGCAGCACCCAGCCTTCGGCCCAGGCCTTGTCGATGATCGCGTGCTCGATGCTCTTGATGCCCACCGCATCGTCGTTCACGTTGAGCGTGCAAGCGGCCTCGCACGGTGCGGGGCAGATGCGGCCGGTGAACTCGGGGAAGTTGTTGGTCGAGTCGAGAACCGCGAACGCGTTCTTCCAGTCGGCCCGGTACACCAGGTCGTTGAAGTCCGGGATGATGTTGTTCACCGGGCAGCCGTTGTTGCAGAACGGCGTGCCGCAGTCCATGCAGCGCGCGCTTTGCACCTTGGCCTCGTCTTCCTTCAAGCCGATGACGAACTCTTTGTAGTTCTTCTTGCGCTCGGCGACGGGCGCATAGCCTTCTTCGAGGCGCTCGAATTCCATGAAGCCGGTGATCTTTCCCATGCTGTCTTTCTCGGTCCTGTCGGTATGTCGATGGTGGGTTGAAGGCAGCGGCGGCTACTTGGCCGCAACCGTCTTGCCCTTCGGCGTGGCGGCGGGTGCAGCCGTACCTGCGTCCTGAATGGCTTTGGCCGCACCGGCCTTCGCGGCCTGCTCGCCCAGCGCGCGCTTGTACTCGTTCGGGAACACCTTGACGAACTTGGCGCGCGACGTGGCCCAGTGATCCATGATGTGGCGCGCGCGCAGGCTGCCGGTCCACTTGTGGTGGTCTTCGATCAGCTTCTTGAGCAAGGCCTCGTCGGTTTGCGCTTGGTGCCACAAAGCGGGCGCCATGTTTGCGGTCTGCTCGGCGCTGCTCAAGACCTTGTCGAGCGACACCATCGCGGTGTTGCAGCGTGATGCGAAGCTGCCGTCCTCGTCGTACACATACGCGATGCCACCGCTCATGCCGGCAGCAAAGTTGCGGCCGGTAGCGCCGAGCACGGCGACCGTGCCGCCGGTCATGTACTCGCAGCCGTGGTCGCCAGTGCCTTCGACCACCGCAGTCGCGCCCGACAGGCGCACCGCGAAACGCTCGCCGGCCACGCCACGGAAGAACGCCTCGCCGCTCGTAGCACCGTAGAGCACGGTGTTGCCGACGATGATGTTCTCGGTCGCATCGCCGCGGAACTCGATGCTCGGGCGGATCGCGATGCGCCCGCCGCTCATGCCCTTGCCGGTGTAGTCGTTCGCCTCGCCGATCAGGTAGATCGTGATGCCCTTGGCCAGGAACGCGCCGAAGCTCTGGCCACCGGTGCCCTCCATCTGGATGAAGATGGTCTGGTCGGGCAGGCCGTCGGGGTGATGGCGCACCAACTCGCCGGAGAGCATGGCACCGACCGTGCGGTTCACGTTGCGCACGCCCTCCATGAACTGCACCTTCTCGCCGCGCTCAAGTGCCGGGCGGCACTTCTCGATCAGCTTCACGTCGAGCGCGCGCTCCAGGCCGTGGTCTTGCGTGTCGACCTGGCGGCGTGCCACGTCGGCCGGCACGTCGACCTGGTGGAACACGCGGCTGAAGTCGAGGCCGCAGGCCTTCCAGTGCGCGACACCCTTCTTCGTGTCGAGCAGGTCAGAGCGGCCGATCAAATCATCGAACTTCCGAATGCCCAGTTGGGCCATCAACATGCGCGCTTCCTCGGCGATGAAGAAGAAGAAGTTGACGACGTGCTCCGGGCGGCCCGCGAACTTCTTGCGCAGTTCGGGGTCTTGCGTGGCCACGCCGACCGGGCAGGTGTTGAGGTGGCACTTGCGCATCATGATGCAGCCCTCGGCCACCAGCGGCGCGGTGGCGAAGCCGAACTCGTCGGCGCCGAGCAGCGCGCCGATCACCACGTCCCGGCCGGTCTTCATCTGGCCGTCGGCCTGCACGCGGATGCGGCCGCGAAGGCGGTTCAGCACCAGCGTCTGCTGGGTCTCGGCCAGGCCCAGCTCCCACGGTGTGCCGGCGTGCTTGATCGAGCTCCAAGGCGAGGCGCCGGTGCCCCCGTCGTGGCCGGCGATCACCACGTGGTCGGCCTTCGCCTTGGCAACGCCCGTGGCAATCGTGCCGACGCCCACTTCACTGACGAGCTTGACGCTGATGCTCGCGCGCGAGTTGGCGTTCTTCAGGTCGTGGATGAGTTGCGCGAGGTCTTCGATCGAGTAGATGTCGTGGTGCGGCGGCGGTGAGATCAGGCCCACGCCAGGCACCGAGTGGCGCAGCTTGCCGATGTACTCGGTCACCTTGCCGCCGGGCAACTGGCCGCCTTCGCCGGGCTTGGCGCCTTGGGCCATCTTGATCTGGATCTGGTCGGCGCTTTGCAGGTACTCGGTGGTCACACCGAAGCGGCACGACGCCACCTGCTTGATCTTCGAGCGCAGCGAATCGCCCGCGTTCAGCTCGAAGTCGACCTGGATGTTGCCCGGGCCGATCACGTCACTGAACTTCGTGCCCTGCTTGATCGGGATGCCTTTCAGCTCGTTGCGATAGCGCGCCGGGTCTTCACCGCCCTCGCCCGTGTTCGATTTGCCGCCGATGCGGTTCATCGCAACCGCGAGGTTGGCATGCGCTTCGGTGCTGATCGAGCCGAGCGACATGGCACCGGTGGCGAAGCGCTTGACGATCTCGGTGGCGGGCTCCACCTCGTCGAGCGGCACGGCCTTGGCCGGGTCGAGCTTGAACTCGAACAGCCCGCGCAGCGTCATGTGGCGGTGCGACTGGTCGTTGATGATCTGCGCGTATTCCTTGTACGTCTCGAACTTGTTGGCACGCACGCTGTGCTGCAGCTTGGCGATGCCGTCGGGCGTCCACATGTGTTCTTCGCCGCGCACGCGCCAGGCGTATTCGCCGCCCGCGTCGAGCATATTCTCGAGCACCGGGTCGTCACCGAAGGCCGCCTTGTGCATGCGGATGGCCTCTTCGGCGACCTCGAACACGCCGATGCCGCCGACCTGGCTGGCGGTGCCGCGGAAGTACTTGTCGACCATGCTCTTCTCCAGGCCGATAGCCTCGAAAAGCTGCGCGCCGCAGTAGCTCATGTAGGTCGACACGCCCATCTTGGACATGATCTTCGACAGGCCCTTGCCAACCGCCTTGATGTAGTTGTAGACGGCCTTGTCGGCCGACAAGTCACCCGGCAATTCCTTGTGCAGGGCGGTCAGCGTTTCCAGCGCGAGGTACGGGTGCACGGCCTCGGCGCCGTAGCCCGCAAGCACGCCGAAGTGATGCACCTCGCGCGCCGAACCCGTCTCGACCACGAGGCCGGCAGTGGTGCGCAAACCCTCGCGCACCAGGTGCTGGTGAATCGCCGACAGCGCCAGAACGGCGGGGATGGCGACGAAGTCGCGGTCCATCTGGCGGTCGCTGATGATGAGGATGTTGTGGCCGCTCTTGATCGCGTCGACGCATTCGGCACACAGCGATGCGAGCTTGGCCTCCACGCCCTCGTCGCCCCACACCAACGGGTACGTGATGTTCAGCTCGTAGCTCTTGAACTTGGCGCCGGTGTACTTCTCGATCTCGCGCAGGCGCGCCATGTCGTCGAAGCCGAGGATCGGCTGCGGCACTTCGAGCCGCATGGGCGGGTTCACCGCATTGATGTCGAGCAGGTTCGGCTTCGGGCCGATGAAGGACACGAGCGACATCACGATCGCCTCGCGGATCGGGTCGATCGGCGGGTTCGTGACCTGTGCGAAGAGTTGTTTGAAGTAGTTGTAGAGCGGCTTGTTCTTGTCCGACAGCACCGCGAGCGGCGAGTCGTTGCCCATCGAGCCGATGCCTTCCTCGCCGGCCTGCGCCATCGGGCTGAGCAGGAACTTGATGTCTTCCTGGGTGTAGCCGAACGCCTGTTGACGATCAAGCAGCGACTCGCGATGCGCCGCCGGCGCAGCGGCCGCTGCAGGCACCTCTTCCAGCTTGACGCGCACGCTCTCGATCCACTGACGGTACGGCTTGGCAGAGGCGAACTGGTTCTTCAGTTCCTCGTCTTCGATGATGCGGCCCTGCTCCAGATCGATCAGCAGCATCTTGCCCGGCTGCAGGCGCCACTTCTTGATGATGCGGTTCTCGGGGATCGGCAGCACGCCGGACTCGGACGCGCCGACCACGAGATCGTCGTCGGTGATGATGTAGCGCGCTGGGCGCAGGCCGTTGCGGTCAAGCGTGGCGCCGATCTGGCGGCCATCGGTGAACACCATCGAAGCCGGGCCGTCCCACGGCTCCATCATGGCGGCGTGGTACTCGTAGAACGCGCGGCGGCGCTCGTCCATCGTGGCGTGCTGCTCCCACGCCTCGGGGATCATCATCATCGCGGCGTGGGCGAGCGAGTAGCCGCTCATCACCAGCAGCTCAAGCGCGTTGTCGAAGGTGGCCGAAACGGACTGGCCCTCGAAGCTGATCGGGTAGAGCTTCTTCAGGTCGTCGCCGAGCACCGGCGACTTCATCACGCCTTCACGGGCGCGCATCCAGTTGAAGTTGCCCTTGACGGTGTTGATCTCGCCGTTGTGCGCAACCATGCGGTAAGGGTGCGCGAGCGGCCACTCGGGGAAGGTGTTGGTCGAGAAGCGCTGGTGCACCAGCGCAAGCGCCGAGGTGACACGCGGGTCTTGCAGATCCTTGTAGTACCTGCCGACCTGGTCGGCGAGCAACAAGCCTTTGTAGATGATGGTGCGGCAGCTCATGCTGGGCACGTAGTACTCGCGGCTGTGCGTGAGCTTGAGCGCCTGGATCGCGCTCGATGCGGTCTTGCGGATCACGTAGAGCTTGCGCTCCAGCGCGTCGGGCACGATCACGTCGGGGCCGCGGCCGATGAAGATCTGCTTGAGCACCGGCTCCTTCGAGCGCACGGTGGGCGACATGGGCATGTCGGCATCGACCGGCACATCACGCCAGCCGAGCAGCACTTGGCCCTCGGCCTTGACCGCACGCTCCAGTTCCTGCACGCAAGCCAGCAACGAGGCGCGCTCCTTGGGCATGAAAATCATGCCGACGCCGTATTCGCCGGGCGGCGGCAATTGCACGCCCTGCAGGGCCATTTCGGCGCGATAGAACTCGTCCGGGATCTGGATCAGGATGCCGGCGCCGTCGCCCATCAACTTGTCGGCCCCGACCGCACCACGGTGGTCGAGGTTCTCCAGGATCTTCAACCCCTGTTCGACGATGCTGTGCGCCTTCAGGCCCTTGATGTGGGCAACGAAGCCGACACCGCACGCGTCGTGCTCGAGGGCTGGGTCGTACAGGCCGTGCAGTGCAGCGTCAGCGCGCTCGAGTGAGGTCGCGAGAGAAGGAGCGACTCGAACGGTCGATGCCTGGGATGAATCGGCTTGGGGCATGGTGCGCTCCGGAATCTTCACAACGGGGGTGGAAGGTTACTGCAGTGCAGCAATTCACTCAACCGAATATAAATGGGGTCTGACCCCATTTATTTGAGCGCCGAAGCGATCAACACTAAATCGGGGACAGATCAACTCTCGATGTGTGCCATCAGTTTCTTGGGCCGCCCGCGCGGTGCAGGGCGAGCCCGGCGACCGGACCGCCTTGCCGCTGCGGCAGCGAACCCCTCCGAGCCAAGCGGCAAGCCGCTGCGAACGGCTAGCAAGATCGTTGCCATATCGGCCTCGCACGCGGGTTGCGACACGTAGGCCCGGTATGCGGCTTCACGCTCGAAAGGTGTGTTCCCGAGCGCCCAGAAACCCGCGTGCTCGATCAACAGCCGGTTAGCCGTGCCCTGCAGGTGGTGCGGCGCACTCGATGAAACCTGGTGCTCGGTTTGGGTTTGTCGGCTTGCCGGCGGCGTGCCCAGCCCTTCAACGAAACGCATGCAGGCCAACACATGGGGGCCGCTCTCGACCGCGACCGAGCGGAATCTCCCCGCCCAGGGCGACCCGGCGCGCCCGTGCCGTGCATTGAACAAGGGGACGAATCGGCGACCCACCGACTGCATCATTTGCGCGAGCGCCGTGTCCGTCTCAGGGGTCGCAAGGAGCCGCACTTCGCCGGGGTGCAAGCCGTAGGCGTGGACGGCCACGTCCGCCGCCCTGGCCGCGTCGTGCAGGTACTCGAGGTAGACGTCGCGGTCGACCTCATCCGCGAAGACCTGTTCCCCGCCGTTCCCGGCGTGAACGATCACGTGCACCTGCCCGGCGAGCACGAGGCGCGGCAGGCGGGCCAAGTTTCAAGCTCGAAAGTGACTCACCAACCCGAGGCAGCGCAAGCGCGCCGCGCTACCAGCACTCGGCCGCCGGCAACGAGGCGTTGGCCACGCCGCGCAAACCCGCCTCGTTGATGGTGAAGTCGCCGCAAAGCGTGTCGGCGGTCTGGCCGCCATAGCGAGTAGCCTGGATCGTGAACCCGGTTGCGGCGCGGGCGGTAATGGCCAGGGTGTAGTGGCCGTTCTCGGTCTTGTCCGCGTAGATCAGGACTGCGGGCGACGTGCATGAGGCGGTCGTACCGAGGCAGGCATTGGCATAGGAGTTCTGATCCGTGTTCAGGCGCTCCATGTTCTGCGCTACGGTCGTCAACGCGCTGCGGGCATCCGTGCGGCGTGCCTTGCGAACCGAGTCTTGATAGCTCGGCAGTGCGATGGAGGCAAGTATTGCGATCGCCGCGACCACGATCATCATCTCGATCAGCGTGAACCCAAGCCGATCACGCGGGCCACGCGGCACAGCGCGGCGAGCGGGAACCATGTCAAGGCACATAGACAACACCCAGCGTCGCCCGGTCGGCGGCGCCGGGCGCCAGCGTGAACTTCACTTTGGAGCCCTTGACCAACTCATCGCCGGCGTTGACCGTGCGGCCTTGGCGGAACACGCGCGTACTGCCGGCGACAACCTTGAGCCAACTGCCGTTCACCTCGATCTGGTCGCGTTTGTCGTTGATCGCCGTGATCACGCCTTCGCGCAGGCTGCTGCTGTCGTCGGCAGAAGGTGTTGCTGCAACGGGCGCCGTGACCGCTGCGGCCGCCTGCTGCTTGCCCGCCACTGACGGCGCCGACTCGTTGGCCACCCGTGCGGCAATGGCCGGGCCGGCCAGGGCCAGCGCCAAAAACGGGACGACAAATGAAATTGTTTTCATGATGACCTCCGCCTTACCTGACTTCACGCCACATCACACGCTGCGGGCCGCTGTTGCCAGAAGCCTCGGCCGTCGTCTGAATCGTTCCATCCGACTTGTTCTGCTCTTTGTACTCGATCTTTGGATCGAGACCACCCAGATAGGTCGGGTCGGTGCCAAGACCGCCATCAACCTTTGTCCCGCCCGGGTTTGAACCACTGACCTGGTCACTCTGGTCGATCACACCATCTCCATTGGTGTCGAAGGTGGGCGAATCGCGCCGGTTCCCGGTCAGGGCGTCCAGTTCCATCAGCCAGCCGGAACCGCCATAGGCGCACGGTGAGCTGACGTCCGGAATGATCGTGTTGAAAATGATCCGCCCACCGCGAAAGTTCGGCGAGCCCACCGAACGCTCACCCGGCGTCGGCAGGTTCATGTACCAACCGTTCTTGGTGCTGTCGTACAGCGCGCGTGTGATGGTGTTGTCGCCAGTGAGCGTGGTGTCTGTCGGTGGGTTGACCGCGTGGGTGGTTCGCCGGTAATCGTGGCCGCTGGCCATGACCACATCAACGACCGACTGCTGGACAAGATCCGACAGCGCGACGGTGCAATTGCAAGCCTTGTCACGCACACCGTACTGCAGCTGCGTCGACACATCGGTGTTGTCGGCCGTGGCAAGGTAGCGGCCAGAACCAAAGCCGATCACGAAGCCAGCGTTGTTGACGTAGCGCGTCACGTCGGGCCTGCCTGTGATGGATTGGCCGCTAGTGATGAACAAGGGCACCCCCCCATTCCCTATAGCCCACGACGCAGCCACCGCACTGGTCAGATCGAACCGCCAGAGACGGCCGTCGAGGTCACCGGCGTAGACCAGATCCGCGACGCTGTCGTTGTTCGTGTCGATTGCGGTTGCCGCAGACAGCCCGTTGGGGCTGGCTGCCGTGCCGGTGCCGGTGTCGATTTTCCGGACCAAAGCGCCGGTTTCCGCATCGATGATGAACAGGAACGCGTGACCGTTGGCATTCCCGGCGTTATATCCACCATTCACGATGACCGACCACCGGCCGTTGTTCGTCTTGACGATCAGCGGTTGCCCAAACACGTAGCCCATGTCCGGGTCTTGAAACTCCCAGCGTACGATGTTGGCGGCGTTGGCTTCGGAGAAGTTGGAAGGGTCGGTCACATCGAGGGCATAGATGCCCTTCGCGCCCGACCGAAAGCCGGCCACGAGCAGGGAGTGCCACGCGCCCCCGTAGAACACGTCACCGACCGTAGGCGGCCCGTCGACGAAATAGCGGTGGCTGTAGGCCCCGTCGGTCAGCAGGCTCAGGTTCGAGACGACTGCTGCGGGCACATAGCCAAACAGTTCATTTCCGGTCGCCGCATTGATGGCGTGCAGCATCCCGTCGTTCGCACCGACGTAGATCACCGGCGTGCGCGTGCGGTAGGCTGCTTTGAACGAGCTATAAGGAACCGATTCGAAGTCGTCGTAGTACCCAAAGTTCGGTGTGGCCACATAGTACGGTGACGAGTTAACGATATCGCCCAGCGGTGTGATGTTTCGGTTGCGGAACTGCGGCGCGGCACACGGCCCGCTCGCGCAATTGCGGGGTTCTTTGGTCGCATCGCCGCGCAGGTACTTGAGGCGCCACTCGCCGAAACCGTCATTGGTTGCCGAGGCGTTGAGGTTCAGCGCCGTAGTCTGGGTCACGTCCATCTCGTTGACTGTCGGCGTGGCCTGTACCGCCGGCCAGCGGAACGGAACGCCGCGCGCGCCCACAGCCGCTGATGGCTTGTAGGTAATGATCTTGCGCTGCGAGTCCCAGTTCTGGGCCTTGATCTGAACTGCGGCATCCCAGGTACTCGCACCCGCGATCGTGCCGTTGCTGTTGATTGCATACGCCACCAGATTACCCGACCAGTCGGCACTGCTGAACTTGGCCTGGTAGAGCAGGGAACCCGCGTTCCACGAACCACTGTTCAGCGCAAGCGAAGCCGCTGCGCTGGTTTTCGCCTGGATATCGCCGACGATGGACTGGAACGCATTCGTCAACGCCGCCACATTGCTGCCAAGGAAGGCCGTTGCATACCCACCGCCGAGATCGGCCATCCGGTTCAGCGCTGCCACCGAGCTGGGGTTGGCCACGGTCTCGCCCATGCCGACGATGTAGGTTTGAACGTCGTAGGCCTTGGTCGCCACCGTGATCGAACGCAGCGCCGTGATCTCCGAAAACACATCGGTTTGCGCCTGGCCCCAGGTCCAGATGCCCGTCCCGGAGTTGTACGTGTTGACCCACTCCGTCGGGTTGTACTGCGTGCCGTCGAGCTTGCCCGTCGGGTTGCCGTCGGTAGCCAGCATTACGAAGTTGCGCTGGCAGGTTTGTGAGATGGGCGTATTGTTTGTCGAATTGTTGAAATACTCGCGCACCGTCTTGAGGCTGCCCATCAACGGCGTATAGAACGCAGAGTTCTTGATCTCGCCGGTGTTGGAGTTCGTCTCGTTGGCCAGCGCGGACAGCAGGGTGTTGAAGTGCGCATTCGTGTCGGGCTTGACCGATTCGACGATGTTGCCTTTGCCAGTGATGTCGTTGCCGTAACCCCAGCCGCGCTGCACCCATATCTGGCGCGGCATCGTGGCCGCCTGCGGCAGCCATCCGGCGTCCGTGGGGACGAACGGAATGGCCCCACGACCGAACGGCCCCGCAATGGGAAAGTCGGCCAAAGCCCAACCCGTGCCAGTCGCCCTTGGCGAGTTGCGGACGTAGTACTGCACGCCAGTCTTACCCACACCGTACATGACCGGGCTGGTGCTGAACGAGTACAGCACGTCGTTGATGTCGGCGTCGTCACCCGACTGCTTGTAGGTGACATGCGTGAAACCGTTGACCCCGACATCGGGGTTGGGGATGCAGCGCAGGCCACCATTGCTCGCGGAAATACCTGCAACGCAGTCGCTGGTGTAAACCATCGTCGCCGCATCGCCCACGTAGTACGCGTGTGTGTTGTAAAGCGTGTTGCCGGTCGTCTCGAAGGTCGTCAGGCCCCAATTGAACGAGTCGCGGTAGGTCTGCAAGACGCTGCGCATCACACCGCGTGCGATGTTGCCGCGCGTATTGAGGTCATCGCCCGACACGACCTTCCCGGCCATGGTGGCGTCCATCGACTCCGAGTTGTCGAAGACGAGCATCACGTTCGGCTTCACGGCCGGGGCCAGGAACAACGGATAGTTCGCAAGCGTGATCGGGGGGAGTGCCAAGGCGCCCAGCGGCGCAGCCAGCAGCGCGGCAACGCAAGTGCGCAAGGGGCTGATCAACCGTTGCAGAGTCGGGGTCATGAATGGCCTCCTATCGAAGGGCAAAGATAGATTGCAGGATCACCACCGTCTCGGGCCTGGCGCCAGTCGCGCGGGCGGTGATTCGAAATGCGGCGCCGGGCGCCTGCGGGTTGATTCCCATGCCCATGCTCTGGCCGACTGGCGTGCCCATGTCGCCGATGCGTTCGATAACGTAGACCGGCTGCGAGCTCACAGTCGGCAAGGCCGTTGAGGCAGTGAACTGGCCATAGGTCCGGACGTTGGCGGCGTTTGACCAACTGAAACCGGTCTGCTTGTCGACGGGCAGCGGGCTGATGGTGGTGCGCAAGGTCGGGGCGGTGCAAAGGCCGCTCAAACAGCTGTCGGTAAAGGCTGTCGCCGGCGTGACGGTCAGACGAATGTCACGCTCTGCATCACGCAACGCGGCCTCTGCGGCCTGAAGCGCCAGGTTCTTGTCGCGGGTATTGCCGATGATGCGTTCCTGCATCACGTTCACGCCCATCACGGAGACACCGAGCACAAGGGCGGACACCATGAACAGCATCGTCATGATCAGCGAGAAGCCCTGCTGCGAAGCGGCTCGCGGCGCGAAGTTGCGGCGTTGGTTCATCACGGTCATGGCGCGCGGCTCCTCAAGGTCACCACCTCGGTCACCTCGCTTCGCTTGCGCCGATCTGTTGCGGCGACGGTGCTGCCGGCGAACGATGCGGCCTGCGGGGTCAGCGTGACGCCGTCACGCACCGTGGTCGACAGCAACTGGATACGCGCCGCGAGAACACTTTCCCATTGCACGGCCGTCAGAGCATCTGCGGTCACGTAGCGGTTGACGGTCAGGTCACGGTCATTGGCCGTCCCGGTATCGAGGCCGAAGCTGATGACCATCCGGTCGATGCCGGCAACCACCTCCTGCGCGCGCGGTGCAGCCGAGGGAAAGGTGTAGCGCCACAACGACTTGGTCCCTGGTGTAGCAACACTGTCCGCGATGTAGTAATGACGGGTCTGCAGGCGGTAGACCGCCGAATCGCCCCGATACACGTTCTTGAGGTCGGCACCTGCATTGCCCGGATCGAACCCGCCGCCCGTCGCGTGCGTGAGCACGCCGGTCGCGGCCGGCGTCGCCGACGTGATCTGAAAGATCGCACCCGCCTTGCAGTTCGCGATCAGGGCCACGTCCCCGGACTGAAAGACGTTTCCGGGCGTGCTCACACCCACTTGAGGCGCGCCGGTCGACGTGGTCATCGGTGTCGACAAACCGAGCGACAAGGGCTCGACGGGCACGCGAATAGACAGCACGTCGCTGTTCGGGTCAGGCGGCTTCGCCAGGGCTGCGAGCACCCCGTTGAGAGCCGGTGAGAAGCCCGACCCCGTGCCGTGAACCGCATAGACGCCGGAAACACTCAGGTTGGTCGCGCTGCCGAGAAAGAGGTTGTTACTGTCCGTCAGCAGGTTGTCGACCGGCAGTGATTCGTGCTGGTGGCAGCCCTGAAACCCGGCGTTGCGCAGGTCGACGTGAAGGATATCGAGCGCCAGGCGGGCGTTCTCGTTCATGCGTGTGTCAGCCGTGCTGACCGTCTGCAAGCTGCGTGTGCTCACGAACACCGAGATCGCGGCGAGCGCCACGAACAGCCCGACCGTCATGCCGATCATCAACTCGACGAGGGTGAAGCCGCGAGCCTCGTTGCCCGACCCCAAAGCGGGTGCTTTCATGGCCGCACCATCGTCGTGAAGCGTGAGGTGCCCAGGCTGTCGGTCCACCAGACCTTGACAGCCAGCACATTGCCCAGCCCGTCGCAGGCAGGGACGAGGGCGGTTCCATCGTCCGGCGTGCTGTCGACGCACACCATGCCGGACCCTGCGGGCAGCTGGCTGGCAATGTCGTCGGACCAGTCGGTCATGTCGGCCACGGCGAGCTGGGCGCTCGTGCAACCTGAGGTCAGGCAGGCTTTACTCCCCGTGGCGGGGCTGTTGTAGGCACCGAGCGCCACACCTGCCAGGTTGGCGCGCATCCGATCGGTCATCTGGTAGGTCAGCACGACCGCCTTCTGGCGCAGACCGCTGCTGGCGTTGAGTTTCAAGCCTACGGTCTGCAGCCGTGCCGCACCGATGAACCCGACAGAGGCGATGACGACCGCGACGAGCGCCTCGAGCAATGCGAAGCCGGCGGCTGCGCGAGCGCGCCGGCGCGAAGAAATCACGGACATGTAACCTCCCGAATGTCGGCCAGCCCGACCGGGTCGACCCGAATGGCGAAGCCTCTTGTGGTGTCGCCGTTCCCGCCACAGGCCTTGAAGTTGACTGCAGTCGCCGGTGTCAGAAAGCCGGACTGGTTGAACGCCAACGTGCTGACATTCCCGATCGTGCCGAGAACGACCGCAGCGTTCAGGGACGGGTAGGCGCGGAGCACCACCTCACCGCTGTCGACGACGCCGTCTTCGTTGGTGTCAACCCACACCGTCCAGCCTTTGCCGAACTCGTCGCCGGTGACGGGCGCACTGGCCGCTACGCCCACGGTGACGCCGCGCTTGGCGGCTTCGCTTCGGGCCAGCATCAAGGAAGAGACCATCTCGGATTGCGCCGAGCGCACCTTGCTGCTGCGCACGAAGCCCGCCAGGCTGGGGGCCGCAACCATCATGATGACGGCCAGCACGGACACCGTCACCATCATCTCGATGAGCGTGAAGCCGCGCATCGGTTGGGTCGGTCCGGACTTGGAGAGGTTGCTTTCCATGTTCGACATTTTCGGCGCGTGCTGGTGCAACTTGGCCTCGCTGCCGAGCCGCCGGTCGGGCACGGCCGGCCTTTCGTCCAATGGCCGCCAGCAGAGCGCGCTCAGATCGCCTGGTTCAGGCCCGCACTACCAGCGCCGAACAGCCGCGCATGCTCGCGCAGCGCGAACCGGTCAGTCATCCCGGCGATGTAGTCGACGATGCCTTGCTGGCCGGATCGGCGCGCAGCGTAAGGGGCAGGAAGCTGTTGCGCGTCGCCGGCATAGGCGCCATAAAGGTCACGCACCACACGGCGCGCGGCCTCGGTGTTTTCAACCACTTTTGGGTGGCGGTAGAGGTGCTCGCGCAAGAAGCGCTTCAAGTCCGCCGTGCCTTCGGCCATGTCGCTGCCGGTGCTCATCAGCGGGCCGCTGCGGCGGGCTTCTTGCGCATCGGCCGGGGCATGCTCGGCGAGCAGCCTCGACGAAGTGTCGATCAGGTCATAGACCTGCGCCGAAAGCATGCGCCGAAGGGTCTCGAACAAGAGCCTGCGCCCGGCCAAGGCCGGGAATGCGGCCAACGCCTCGCGATGGAAGCGCAGGAACATCGGCAGCGCCAGCATCTGGTCGTAGGCGAGCAGGCCGGAGCGCACACCGTCGTCGATGTCATGCGTGTTGTAGGCGATCTCGTCGGTCAGGTTGCACACCTGCGCTTCCAGGCTCGGCTGCGTGCGGTCGATGAAGCGCCGGCCCACGCCACCGGGTTCACGCAGCTCGAGCTCATGCGCATGCCGCAAGGAGCAGTGCTTGAGGATGCCCTCGCGAGCCTCGAAGGTCAGGTTCAAGCCATCGAAGGCCGGGTAGCGTTCTTCGAGCACATCGACGACGCGCAAGCTCTGGAAGTTGTGCTCGAAGCCGCCGCTGGCAGGGTCGGCCTCGCGCGCGCATTCGTCCAGCGCGTCTTGCCCGGCGTGGCCGAAAGGGGTGTGCCCGAGGTCATGCGCCAGCGCCACGGCTTCGCACAGGTCTTCGTTGAGGCCGGTCACACGCGCCACCGAACGGGCGAGTTGCGCCACCTCGAGCGAGTGCGTCATGCGGGTGCGGAACAGGTCGCCTTCGTGGTTCAGAAACACCTGCGTCTTGTAGACGAGGCGGCGGAAGGCCGTGCTGTGAACGATGCGATCACGGTCACGTTGATAGTCGTCGCGGGTCGGTGCCGGCAGTTCGGCGTACAACCTGCCGCGCGTGCGGGCCGGGTCACTGGCGCAGCGGTTCGGTGTCGTGGGCCGTGTCACGAGTGTATGGAGTGAGCGCAAGTGGAGCGGGTGCTGTTGCCAGCTGCGGCAGGGCTTCGGTCAGCGCGTGTGCGCTTCGATCACTTCGGCCACCAATGCATCGGGGGCCGTGCGCACCAGGGCATGACCTGGCGCATCGATTACCACGAAGCGCATTTCTCCGGCCTCTGACTTCTTGTCCAGCCGCATCAACGCGAGGTAGCGCGCCACGCCGAATGCCGGGCCGACGACAGGCAAACCGGCACGCTCGATGATGGCGCGCAGGCGCACGGCGTAGGCCACATCGATCAGCCCGAGGCGCGCCGACAGGTCGGCTGCCATCACCATGCCGCAACCCACCGCCTCACCGTGCAGCCAGGTGCCATAGCCCAGGCCGGTTTCGATGGCGTGGCCGAAGGTGTGGCCGAAGTTGAGAATGGCACGCACGTCGGCCTCGCGTTCATCCTGCGCAACGACCGACGCCTTGATCTCGCACGAGCGCTTCACTGCATACGCAAGCGCCAGTTTGTCGCGCCGTTTCAAGGCATCGAGGTTTGCATCGATCCAGCTCAGGAACGCGTCGTCGGCGATGGGGCCGTACTTGATGACTTCGGCCAGTCCGGCACTGAGCTCACGCTCGGGCAGCGTGTCGAGCGCGTCGAGGTCGGCGATCACCCGCAGCGGCTGGTTGAACACACCGATCATGTTCTTGCCGAGCGGGTGGTTGATGGCCGTCTTGCCCCCGACCGAAGAGTCCACCTGTGCAAGCAGCGTGGTCGGTACCTGCACATATGGCACACCGCGCATGAAGCAGGCCGCCGCGAAGCCGGTCATGTCACCGATCACGCCGCCGCCGAGCGCGAACAGAACCGTCTTCCGATCACAAGCTGCGCCGAGCAACGCGTCGAAGATGCCGTTGAGCGCCGGCCAGTCTTTGTGGGCTTCGCCGTCAGGCAGTTCGATGACCCGGACCCGCTTGAACTGCGCCCTCAACACAACGGCAAGGCGCTCGGCCCACAGCGGCGCGACGGTGTGGTTGGTGACGATCACCGCAGCCGTGCCGGCGGGCAGGCCGGCGTACGAACTGGGCGTACCGATCAGGCCGCAGCCGATGTGGATGTCGTAGCTGCGCTCGCCGAGGTCGATGCGTACGCGCTGTGGTTCAAGGTTCATGCGGCGCAGTGTAGTTTCGGGACTGAACGCGTCAGCCTGCAGGGCGCACCGGCCCATCGACGACTGGCGCTGCTTGACGCGGGTTGATCGCACCGGCGAGCTCGAGCTGCATCAGGATCATGTTCACGAGCGTAGGCACCGAGGGCCTGCCGGTGTCGATGATGAAGTGGGC
>JANNBF010000167.1:0-18982 GCA_031385155.1 Rhizobacter sp. | reverse complement strand
CATTGAACTACATGTAGCAGCTTACGTGCCACTACAAACAATCTTCGCGGCGCGTACTTCCGATTGTCCAAGTCCGCGTGGCAAAAGGGCTTCTTGCCACTTGAACGCTGAAAACATGATCGCCCTATGTCGAACTTGGGTAGGCAGGTCGTCCAACACGGCGGCCTGCGCGCGGCGGATCAGCCGAAAGAGCGGGTCGCGCATTTCCACCGTGTCAAAGCGGCGCTCGGGATCGGGAACCCAATCTCGACCAGGCACACGGATGTAGTCCACGCGAGTCATCGGAAAGCACCGGCGCAGCGCCTGCGCGCTGCCGAACAGCACCAACCCGGCCACGGTCGGGCGCCACAAACCGCCCGAGTCCTTGGCGATGCAACCCAAAGACCGCAACAGTTCTTCGTTGCTCCAGCGCAATTCCTCGGCGTCGCGGTTGGTCTCGGCACGGGCTTGGCGGTAGTCGTCCAGGGCTTCAGGCGTCAGATCGTCCAGCGTGGCATCGGGCACCAATGCAGCGTCGAAGCTGTTGCGCTCGCGGCCTTGATAGAACACCGCCAGATCGTCCTCAGTGCAGCGCTGGTCGGTGCTTCCGATGCGACGCATGGCACCCTTGGGCAGCCCTTGCGCCTTGAAGAAAATCGGCTTGTCCTCGGGCCGGGCTTCGGGCACGAAGGCCACCACCACGGCCTGCCCAATGACCTGCTCGGTGCTCAGTTCCAGACGCACGGGCAGGTTGAACATCTCACGGCACTGGGTGGCCAGGTCGGCACACAGCTTGTCGGGCTGGGCCACACCTTCCACCTGGTAGCTGGGGAACAGCGCCAGCTCTTCGCGCACCACGCCCAACAGCAGCCAGCCGCCGCCCAGGCCGGGCTCGTTGGCAAAGGCGCACACCGTCTCCAGCAGCGACTTGCCCGCCTCACTGGCGCGCTTGGCCTCGATGCGCTCGGTCTCATCCAGCAAGTTCAGGCTTTGCAGCAAGTCGAGGGCCGTGGTCATGGGCGTGCCGCTTCGCGCCTCACAGATAACGTTGCAGGATCGCCTGCTTGCGCGCGGGTGCGGCGGCGATCACGGCCTGGGCGTCGGCGATCTTCTTCTCCAGCGCCTGGACCTTGGCGACCAAGCGCTTCTGCTCGGCCATCGGGGGCACGGGCACCTTGATGTTGCGCATCTTGGTTGCGTTGATGTTGATCTGCCCCGCCGACTTCACCGCCTGCCCGCGCGCCTCGTCACGAAAGGCTTTGGCGTTCATCATGAGGCAAAGGAAGTGCGGTATCACCTTGCTGCTGTCCGGCACGACGCGAACCAAGTAAGACGCAAAGCAATAGTCACCGTCCAGATCGAACATGCCGACCTTGCCAACCTGTTCAATGCTGCCGTTGGTTCGGTTGAACAGCAGATCGCCACGACTCAGCTTGTACTTCGCAAACTCCTCGGCCGAGATATCGGCGCACTTCATCTGTCCACCATCGACCATGCGCCGCTGAACGACCTCGTTCATGCGAAAGATTTTGTAGCCGATGCCTGCTTCGTTCATCTGTTCGTTCAGGCCGTACTGAACAACCAGGCTGACCTCGTCGATGGGTCGACGTATCGCACTCGACGTGTAGAGCGAGTTCACCAGCGCGTCCACCCCTGAAGAGGATTCGTCGATATCGGCTCGCGCCGAGTCACACGCGGCCTGACTACTGAGCAGCTCTGCCGAGACTAGCTCCAACTTCGTCGCACTCAATTTCGGCACCCGAATTCGCCGCAGTGACTCCCAGGACGTCCGCGGAAGCTGTTGCCCGCTCACGGTTCTGAGCACTTCCCCGTTGAAGCCGTCGGTGAGCAGATAGTCCCGATAAAAGGTGGCTTCAGCTGTCGAGGCGAATCTCAACACGAGTATTTCAGTCGAGCAAATACCGCTGCCTTCGGCCAGGTAGACCTTGTTCAGATTCGGGCGAAGCTTTCCGTAGAGAAGGTCTCCCGCCTGAAAGCTTGACTTGAGGCTTCGAATATCTGCGTATGCCGAATTCACATTGCCAACGAGTCTGCCTGTATGGGACTCGATGTTTTCAAGCCCGACGTACACGACGCTGCCAGCGTGGCCTTGCGGGTCGATCCGATCAACCACTTGCTGAGCGATACGATCAAGCGGAACCAGGTCGGCATTACTCGCCCACTGCACCTGTGCGGCCACCGCCCGAGCCCCGGCTGTGATGACGATCTGCTTCTCGAACGCGGGGCGTGAAAAGTCAACCAAATCAACCAAAGGCACAAACCGCGCCAGTTCCGAGAGGTCCACAGGAACCACAGGCAACCGCGCTTCAAAGTTGGCGGCAATGAGCCGATTCAGCTTGCCCGCATCCGCGCGGTTTAGCTCGTTGTAGAGCGGCGTCAAGTGTGCGCCGCTCGAATCTTTCGAGACTTTGATTCCCTCGTCTCCTTTGGACGTGCTCCAGTCGTAGCCGAGAAACTGCTTCTGTGCTTTGCTGTCCGTGGGACTTCGGATGATCAAGACTAGATGCGCTTGATCGCTGGCCATCACGAAGTGATAGAGCTTGTCTCGTTCGACGACCTGCGCAAAGGACAGGAAGCGTATGCGGAGTTCCCCCTCTCGCTCCGCTGCACTCAGAGCCTTGAACGCGCGCTGCTTCGAAAGCCGCTCCACATCGCCGCTGTCGTTGAATTTCTTCTTGTACTGCTCGAAGTGATCGTGGTCGGCCCACGCACCATCGGCATCGCCTTGCAGCAAACCCTTGTAGTCGGCAGCCGGCACACCGATGTGCGCCGCATACGCATCGATCAAGTGCCCATCGCGATAGACCGCCTGTCCTTCATCGGCTCCGAACCATTCATTCAGCCGATCGAGGTAGTGCGCCGCTGTGTCCGGCGTCGTGGGCTTGCGGCGCAGAAACAGCGTGACGGTATTGGTGCCCGTCTTGCCAAACGTGCCACTGCCGAATTCGACGATGGCCACAATGTCGAAATACTGCAACAGGATTTCGCGCGCCCGGATGTAGGTGCCATTGGCGTTGGACAGCACCGATGACGGCAGGATGATCGCCGCCACACCACCGGCCTTGAGCAACTGCTTGGCACGCTCCAGAAAGAAGGTCTCGATGCTGTTGTTGGTGTCGAGCTTGTCGACGGTGTCGCTCAGCGTGTAGGCCGCGCGGTCCGCCTCGGGCAAGGTTTCCAGGAATCCACGCACGCTGAAGGGTGGGTTGGCGACCAACAGGTCGAACGTGCCATCTTGAATCTGCGGGTAAGCCGCGTGCTGCTTGACGAGCGCATCGCCATGGCAGATGTTGATGTCCTGCTGGCCGTACATGAAGGCCGAGACCTTGGCCACCTTGGACAGCCGGTACTCCTTCTCGATGCCGTGGATGGCTTGGTGGTAGACCGTCATGTCGGTCTGCCGATGCTGCTCCACCAGCGGCTTGAGCTGCAAGGCCAGCTCATTCAGAAAGTGACCCGCACCACAAGCGTAGTCGATGGCCTTGGGCGGCGTGGCGCTGTTCTTGACGATGCTCTCCAGCGGCAGGCTCATCAGGATGAAGCGGCAGATCGGCATGGGTGTGAAGTACTGGCCCTCGCTCTGCTTCACGCCCTGGTCGAGAAAGCCCTCGAACATGTCACCCAGGAACTGGTTGTGACCTTCCGGGTTGCTCAAGCGGATGTCCTGCCACATCTGCAAGATGCGCAACAGCACTTCGGCGTTTTGATAGAAGAGCTTTTCGTTGTGAACGTCGATCAGCGAGAAGTCGTTGTTGGTGAAAAACTTCTGCTGTACGAAGAGGTTCCACACCGCGCGCTGCGTGGCGTCCGGGTTCTGCCGCACGAAGCGCAGCGCGTTGTTCACGTCGGCCTGGTTGATGTAGGTGATGCTCTCGCCGAGGAAGCGGCCCATGCCGCGCTGGTAGAGCTGTTGCAGGCGGTCCAGCAGTTCGAAGTGAGTGTCGTAGGCCACGCCCTTCCAGTAAAACTTGAGATCGTCGGGGTTCTCGATCTCGTCCACCAGCTTGCACAGGAACAGATTCACCAGCTTGTCGAAAGCATTTTCGCGGCCAGCCACGTTGTGCTGGCGCAGGATGGTCGCGTACTCGTGGTACTTGCCTTGCTGGTCGGCGGCCGAGATGGCTTGCAGGTCATCGAGCGTGTACTTGTTCTTGCCGATGTGATACGGCTGGATGTTGGGCTCGAACAGGCCCTTGGTCGTGTAGTCAAGCTTGTAGGTGTCACGCCAGATGGCGTGGCGCTCCTTCACGTCTGTGGCGCTGCGAAAGCTCTTGAAAAGTGGGTTGTCAGCCAGGTAGCGCTCGTTGTCGCGGTGGGCAATCAAGTGGCTGGTGTAAGCGACGGCACCGCCTGCAAGGTCGGCGGTGTAGAGGCACAAAAACTGGGTATCGCTAATTTGCTGGGTGTAGCTGAAGAGCTGATCGCCGTCTTGCATGGTCTTGGTCCAAGCACGCTTGAACTCGCTGCCGGCGGTCTTGCATTCGATGATCAGCAATGGCTTGCCGTGGTTGTCCTTGACCAGAATGTCAGCGCGCCCGCCGCTGGCACCACGCCCGAGTTGCCACTTGGGCTCGAGCTCGATGTGCTGGGGCTTGTAGCCTTTCTCCAGCAATCGGATCACACACTCGAGCACTACAAAATTCTCGGCGGCCGAGAAGTTGCACGTCTGGCGCTCATTGATGACGAGCCCATCCGCCTCCGGATACTCAATCCGCTGCTCGTCCAGCAGCACGTGCAAAGCGCTCGCGCCGATGATCCGCGTGAACTTCTGTCCTTTGGAGGTGAATCCCAAGGCGTCCAACAAGGCGGGCAGATTCTGGACGGTGAGCATGGGGAGTTGGTGGACAGGTTGATGTGAGACGCGCAAGGGTGCGCAGGTGTCGCGCATTGTCGCGACGAACGGGCGCAAAGTTGCGCTGGCTAAGATGACTGAATGACACGAAGCTTGGAATTCGAAGTACGAAAACTCGAACAAGGTCGGCCTCATCATCGACGAGCTGGCCTGGTTCGAGAAGATCGCGGAACGCGGGCGAGTGTCGGGTGGCAGGGAGACGGGCTTCCAGCGCGGCAACAGGTCGTTGCCGCATGAAGCGCCTCATCGGCATTGCCCTGCTGCTCGCGCTGTGCCTGATCGCGTGGCAGGTGTACTCGCTCTCGCTCGACCGAAAACGGACGCGCGATGCGCAGCAAATGACGTTGCGCGCGGCGGCGGCGCGTGCCTCCGCGAGACCCGCTGACGGCGCGCCGCCCGCCGCGCGCGGCATCGGCCACGGCCTGACCTTTGCGCGCGTTGACGGCGACGCCGGCAGCAGCACGGCCCAGTTGAACTGCAACGGCGAGCCACGCGAACTGGCCCGGCCCCACCTGGGCGGCTGCAACCCGATCAGCGGCGACACCTCATGCCGCACGGTGCTGCCGGTCGCCTGCTTCCAGCCCGGCTCGGGCAGCGTGGGGGCGACGCAGCCGACGATGGGCGCGCTGCTCAAGTCGGCCGACGCGGGCACGCAGCGCTGTGCCGCCGAGTTGGGCACGGGCTGGCGCATGGCGGAGTTGCACGACGGGCCGGGCTCGGCCATCACCGGCTCGCGGGGCGCGGGGCTGTCGGGCAGCACACGCTACTGGATGCACGTGAACGACCAGCACGGCAACTGCTGGGACAGCCCGCCGTAGCCAAGGCGGGCACCGACTCGGGAGACATGTCCATGACCCTGCTGTTGATTCGCCATGGCGAGACTGCGCTCAACGCGTCGCGCACGCTGCAGCCGGCCGACACGCCGCTGAGCGAGCGCGGCCTGGCCCAGGCACGGGCGCTTGCCTTGCGCATGATTGGCGCGGGCGGCGTGGGTGACCCAGGGGCCCAGCGCATCGCGGGCATCGTGTCGAGCGACCTGCCGCGTGCGCTGCAAACCGCCCAGGCCATCGCCTCGGCAACCGGCTTGCCGGTGGCCACGAGCGCCATGCTGCAGGAGCGCAACTTCGGTGACTGGCGCGGCTTGCCGCATGCCAGCTTCGGCTTCGACCCGCTGGCCCACGCCGGCGCGCCACCGGGCGGGGAGTCGCACGCCGCCTTCGCGCAGCGGGTGGCGCTGGCCTTCGCGCACATCCTCGCAGTTCAAGCCGCGCTCGGCGGCACGCTCGTGGTGGTGACGCATGGCCTGGTGCTGCGCGAGTGGCTGGCGACCCACGTGCTGCGCGCACCCGGCGTGCCTGTGCCCACGCACCTGGGCAACACCGGCGTGACGATCATCGAGGCCGATGCGCCGCATCAGGTGACTTTGCTCGACTGCACCCAACACCTCGACGCACTCGCCGCCGACGACGCGCACGCGCTGTCGGGCGGCTAGCTGCAGGTCACGTCACGCGGCCGCCGACCAGGCGCCACCGGCCTCGGCCACCGCCCCGTCGTCGCGCAGCTTGATGAGGTGCGCGGTCAGCGAGCGCAGCGCCACCGGGTGCATGCGCTCGGGCACATCGGCGTAGACCGTGGCAAGCAGCGCGGGCGCCTCGGCCGGGCCGTGGGCGTGCACGGCGGCCAGCACCTTGGCCTCGCGCCGCAGGCGGTGGCTGATGATCGACTCGATCGCCTCGCGCGGCTGCGCCATCAGGAAGCCGTGGCCAGGGGCGAGCCAGTCCAGGTCGCGCTCGGTCAGCGCGCGCAGTGAATCGACATAGGCCGCCATGTTGCCGTCGGGCGGGTTGATGACCACGGTGGACGACTGCATCACATGGTCGCCGGTGAAGAGCAGCTTCTCTTCTTCGAGCAGGTAGCACAGGTGGTTCGAGGCGTGGCCGGGCGTGCGGACCACGTGCAGCGTGGTGTCGCCGGGCAGCGCGATGCGCTCGCCGCCTTCGAGCGACTCATCGGGCTCGAAGCTCGCGTCCTGACCTTCGTCGTGGTCGGGCAGCGCGCCGAGCACCTGCGCGCCGGTGCGCGCGGCCAGCATCATCGCGGCGGGTGAATGGTCGAGGTGGGTGTGGGTCACGAAGATCCAGCGCACCGGGCCGGGTGCCGCCTTCATGATGGCCTCGATGTGTTCCAGGTCCAGGGGGCCCGGGTCGATCACCGCCCACTCGTTGACCGCACCGCCGCCCACGATGTAGGTGTTGGTGCCGGGCCCGGTCATCACGCTTCCGTTGTTGGCGGTGACGCGGACCACGCGCGGCGACAGGCGCACCGCGACCCCAGGCTGGATGTCATAGCACGCGGCACCCGTGCGCTCGGGGTCGAGCCGGCCGATCTCGGCATAGGCCGGCTCGTCGGGCGTGACGGGCTGCAGGCCCTGGCTGCCGGTGCCCATGCGCGGCATGGTCAGCGGCACGCTGCGCGCCGAGCCGGCCCAGGCCAGCAGTGCCTCGACGCTGGCATGGCGGCCGATCAACTGCAGCGTCTTCAGGGTGGGCGTGAGCAGCTTCAACTCGCTGCTCACGGCCAGCGCCTCCGCCGGGCGCAGCCAGCGCTGCTCGACCATCTCAGTGCCGTCGAACGCGGCCGTCTGGCCCGGTGGCACGGCGGCAACGAAGAAGCGGGTGTCGAAGCGTTTGATGCGCGCCGGCGGCGTGACCCAGTGGCTCAGGTAGTGGATGCCGCCCAGCGCCAGGCGCAGGTCGAACTCGCGGCACAGGTCGGCCATCGTGCGCTCGTCGCGGTGCAACAGGCCGCGCCACGCGGCGAGTGCAGCGCCGGCCTCGCCCGCATCTCCCGTCAATTGCACCAACGCGCCGGACGCATCGTGTGCGAACAGCAGGCCCGACTCCTCGAAGCATTCGCGCACGGCCGCGATCACGTAATCGAGCCCGCCGTCCGCCACGCCGAGCCGCGCGCTGGCGGTGGCGTCGTCCAGGCCGCTGCACCAGGCGTGCGCGCTGCGGTCACCCGCATGCACCATGCCGCCCGGAAAGACCCAGGCGCCGCTGTTGTGGTCACCGCGCTCGGCGCGGCGTGACAGCAGCACTTCGATGCCGTCGGGTGAATCGCGCACCACCACCAAGGTGGCTGCGGGGCGGGTGGGCGAGTTCAGTTCGGGATCGGTCATGGCAGCAATGGGGGTGATGGTGGTTGGCGAGGTGAGAAACGGGGGGCGAGTGGCGTGAGTGCCCTTGTGCAAGTGGCGGGGGCGGCGGCGTCAGGCGTCGGCCCACACCTCGCGGGCCACTTCGACCACGCGTTCGAGCTTGCGCCACTGCTCGTCTTCGGTCAGTGCGTTGCCGTGGTGGGTGCTGGCGAAGCCGCACTGCGGCGACAGGCCCAGGCGGTCGAGCGGCACCACACGCGCGGCCTCGTCGATGCGGCGCTTCAGGAAGTCTTTCGACTCCAGCTCGCCGACCTTGGTGGTGACGAGGCCGAGCACCACCTGCTTGTCGGCCGGCAGCGCGCGCAGCGGCTCGAAGCTGCCGGCGCGCTCGGAGTCGAACTCCATGAAGAAGCCGTCGACCTTCGTCGAGAACATGGCCTCGACGACCGGCGCATAGCCGCCCTCGGCGACCCACGCGCTCTTGAAGTTGCCGCGGCAGGTGTGGATGGTCACGCGCATGTCGGGGTGCTTGCCGACGAGCGCGGCGTCGATGGCGCGGGCGTACATCATCGGCAGCGCATCGGGGTCGTCGCCGTTGGCGCGGCAGTTGGCGCGGATCTTCGGGTCGCACAGGTAGGCGAACGACACGTCGTCGAACTGCAGGTAGCGGCAGCCCATCTCGGCGTAGTTCGCAATCGCGATGCGGTAGGCAGCCGCCACGTCGGCCCAGAACTCTTCGAGGTCGGGGTACACCTCGCGCGAGATGCCGGCGCGCCCACCGCGCAGGTGCAGCATCGAGGGCGACGGGATCGTCATCTTCGCGGGCACCTGCGACATGGTGTCGAGGAAGGCGAAGTCGAGCTTCATGATCGGCGTGCTGCAGCCGATCTTGCCGGTGACAGTGGCGATGGGTGGCTGAACGGGCGGCTGCTCCGAACGGGCATCGAGCTTGAACTTCTCGCCGGTGTTCTGCGTGACAGTGACGCCGTCGAGCTGCGACAGGAAGTCGAGATGCCACCACTCGCGCCGGTACTCGCCGTCGGTCACCGAGCGCAGGCCGAGGTTCTGCTGGCGGTGGATGGCGTCGAGCACGGCGCGGTCTTCGATGTGCACCAGGTCGAGCGGGTGCATCTCGCCGCTGCGCACCAGGCGGCGCGATTGCGCCAGCCACGCCGGGCGCAGCAGGCTGCCGACGTGATCGGCGCGGTAGGGGGCGTTCATGGCGTGGCTCCTTTCAACACAGGCGCACAGTATCGCGCGAGGCTCGGGCTGCACCGGGCCCGCACTGGCCGGCTCTGGCCCATCAAATCAACGCAGGCGCTCGATCAGCGCCATTGCCGCAGCGGGCGCGCGCTCCTTGGCGCCGCCGATGAAGAACATGAACACATCGCGCTGCGCGCCCGGTGCTTGCGGCGGCGCCACGCGCGGCAGGCCTTGGGGCTCGGCCCCGCCACGCCACGCTCGGGCACAGCGTGCATAACCATCGAGCACCTGCGGCTCGAAGCCGGCTTTGAGGCGCGCATTGCTGCGCATGAGGCGGGTGTAGATGAACGTGCCGGTCGGGTCGGCGAACGAGGGGTGGTCGTCGGAGTCGGTGAACACCGTGGCGCAGCCGTGGCGGCGCGAGAGCGCCACGTACTCGGCCGTCGCGAAGCTGTCGTGGCGCACATCAAGCACGTGGCGCAGCGGCAAGCCAGCGATCGACGGCGGCAAGAGCTTCACGAAGGCTTCGAAGTCTGGCGGGTCGAAGCGTTTGGTCGGCGCGAACTGCCACACGATGGGGCCGAGCTTGGGGCCGAGTTCGGCAATGCCGCTGCCGATGAAGCGCTGGATCGACTCGCCCGCCTCGGCCAGCACGCGCCGGTTGGTCGCGAAGCGCGAGGCCTTGAGCGCGAACACGAAGCTTTCGGGTGTTTCATCGCGCCACTTTGCGAAGGTGGCGGGCTTCTGGCTGCTGTAGTAAGTGCCGTTGACTTCGATGGCGGTGAGCTGGCGGCTGGCGTGCGCCAGTTCCTTGGCATGCGACAGACCGGCCGGGTAGAAGCTCGCGCGCCAGGGCTCGTAGGTCCAGCCGCCGATGCCGACGCGAATGGTCGGCGCCGCCGCGTTGCCATCGCCCGTGCGCCGGCCCGCCTTCATTCGCTGCCGCGTCGCCACACGCCGCCCAGCGCCTTGAGCTTGTCCCACAGGCTCATGCGCTCGTTCGACAGTGCGTCGAGAAAGTCCGACAAGCCCTTCGACTTGCCCATCGTGTAGAACGTGAGCAAGGTGGTCAGCGCGAACACCACGCCGAAGATCAACAGCTTGCGGCCCACCGGCGCGTCGGCCTCGGCCAGCAGGTTCATGCCGAGGAAGCCCGTGGTCACGGTGCCGATCAGCCCGAGGATCGTGACCACCGTCAGGCGCACCACCGTGTTCGCCTGGCGGCGCAGGCTGTCGGCGTCGAGGTAAGCGTTCATGTCAGCCATGCGCTCCTTGACCTCGGCATACAGCGGCTCCAGGCCGAGGTGGGTGCGGCACAGGTGCGACAGGGCCCGCACCTGCGCCTGCTCCGACACTTCATGGAACCAGTAGCGGTGCGTGAAGCGCAGGAAGCCCTCGAAGCTGGCGCGGATCGAGCGCTTGAAGCGGCGCACGCTGGGCGTGTCACCCACGTCGAGGTTCTTCAGCGCCTCGACCAGCCGGTCCGACGCCATGAGCAGGGCCGCCTTCTGGAAGTGGTTGATGAGAAACAGCAGGAAGTGTTGGTGGCGGAACTGCGCCAACACGCCGCGGTCGCGGCAGGCATAGAACGACGAGCGCGCATCGCCGACCACGATCAGCGCATGCCCGCTGCACAGGTAGCGTGTGTTCGGCGCGGCGCCGGCGTTGGCCCAGAAGCGGTCGTAGCAGTAACGCGCTTCGAAGTCGGCCACGTGGTCGGCGCCGTACGGCAGGTGGCCGCCTTCCGCGCCCGGTGCGAGCGCGCCGACAGCGTCATCCATCAGGCCGCCGCTATCGCTGCCGCCGGCGCCGGTGACCAGGCCGAGGCGGATGAAGTCGTTGCGGCTCAGCGCCCGCGGGTCGTCCAGCGCCAGGTAGCCCATCAGCGGCATGCGGTAGTACTCGATCTGGCGGTAGCGCAGCGCGCCGGGCTCGTCGGAATGATCGGCGACCAGCGGCCGCAGCATGAAGGCCCAGTGAGCGGCCGTGCGCGGCGCGCGGTGCTCGCACACGTGGGCGAGGAAGGCGTCGCGTTGCTGCGAGTCGGAGGTGGCGAGCACGCTGCCGTCGGCAGCCAGCCACTCGACGCTGGCCATGCTGTGCAGCGCCGCGCCGTTGTCGTCCCACCCCGCCGGGTAGCCGCGGCCGAAGCGGTAGAGCAACTCCTGCGCAGCGCCGAGCGTGAGGTCGTTGGCGCTGACCTCGACGTTGAGCAGCACCACGTCGACGTCGTAGAAGAAGTAGAGGTCGACGTGCACGATGTCGAGCAGCAGCGCCGCGTCGCCGGGCCGCGCGACCATGCGCACTTGCGCGATGTCGTGGCGGCGGAACACGCGCATCGGCGCGTCAGCGTCGCGGCCGCCGGCGGGCGCGCCGGAGCCATGGCCGCCTGCACTGCGCGCCGAGCGCCCTTCGCCGTAGAGAAAGCGCTGAACGTAGGGCAGGAAGGTGACGAACTCGTTGTAGTGGCGCTCGTGGAAGCCGTCCGCGTCGCCGGTGTATTCATCGCAGGTCTCGCGCCATGGCGAGGCGTCGCCCAGATCGCGCAACACCTGCCACGGCGGGCGCCGGGCGGCGTCATCGGTGCGGGGCACCGGCATCAGGCGCAGCGGCCAAAGCAGCACCTGGCGGAAGTGGCGCACCGTCAACGCATCAGCGGTGGCGCGGGAGGCGTCAGAGCGGGCGGGGTCGGTGGCGGCGCGCAGC
Source organism: Rhizobacter sp. (assembly GCA_031385155.1). GTDB lineage: Bacteria > Pseudomonadota > Gammaproteobacteria > Burkholderiales > Burkholderiaceae_C > LMDS01. Next base: position 7,061 of record JANNBF010000167.1, on the reverse strand, counting down.
ATGGCGGCAGTGTATGCAGTCGGCGCCGCTGCGACACATCGCTGGCGCGCAGGCAAGCCGCGTGTCGGAACATGCCTTACATCACGCGCCGACAACTTCTTACAAGAGATTCCCCTGAACGGCGGATGGTGGAGTGCCGAAGAACAGAGCACGATCAATGGCATTGCAGCAGCCGGTTCCGCATGTCGCGGGCAGCTGAACCAACGGCGGGAGCACCCTCATGGCGAGCGATTCAGACTGGGTTGAGGACGTGCGCCGCTGGTACCTCGCCAGCACGCAGGCTGCGAGTGCGCGGCCGATCAAGGTTCAAGACGGCGCTGAAAGCGACATGGCTGCGCTCGGCTACGAAGCCGCCCACCCCGCGCTGCAAGCCCGCCACTGGCCGGACGCGCAAAGCAGCGGTTTCGAGCCGCTGCGCTGACCGGCCGGTGCCGGCACGCCGCCGGCACATTCACCAAGGGTCGATGCCCGCCGTGCGGCTGCCTGCAGGCCCGCCCTGCAAACCGGCCGACGCCAACCCCTGCACCAGCCACTCGCGCGTTTGCGCCGGGTCGATCACCGCGTCGATCTCCAGCGTGGCCGCCATGTTGATCGCGCTGCCCTTGGCGTAGTGCTCGCCCAACAGGCGCTGAAACAGCGCTTCACGCTGCGGGCCGTCGGGCAGTGCGTCCAGCTCCTTCTTGAAGCCCAGGCGCACCGCGCCTTCCAGGCCCATGGCGCCGAACTCGCCGCTCGGCCACGCCACCGTGAACAGCGGTTCGTGAAAGCCGCCGGCGGCCATCGCCATCGCGCCCAGCCCATAGCCCTTGCGCAGCACGACCGCGAAGAACGGCACACGCAGGTGCGCGGCCGCCACGAACATGCGGCTCACGTGGCGCACCTGCGCAGTCGCCTCCACGTCCGGCCCGACCATGAAGCCCGGCGTGTCGACCAGCGACACCAGCGGCAGCCCGTGCGCGTTGCACAGCTGCATGAAGCGTGCGGCCTTGTCGGCGGCAGCGGCATCGATGGCGCCGCCCAGGTGCGCCGGGTTGCTGGCGATCAGCCCGACAGGCCGGCCTTCGATGCGCGCCAGCGCGGTGAAGATGCCGAGGCCGAAGCCGGCGCGCAGCTCCAGCAGCGAGCCGGTGTCCGCCACGAGCTGCAGCACGGCGCGCATGTTGTAGCTGCGCGCGCGGTTCTCGGGCAGCACGTCGCGCAGCAGCAGCGGATCGGCGGCCTGCCAATCGCTCGTCGCGCCCTGGAAGTACCCGAGGTAGCGGCGCGCCACTGCAACGGCCTGCGCTTCGTCGTCGACCAGCACGTCGATCACGCCGCTTGCGCTTTGCACCGCGCTCGGGCCGATCTGCTCCGGCGTGAACATGCCCAGGCCACCACCCTCGACCATTGCCGGGCCGCCCATGCCGATGTTGCTGGCGCGGGTTGCGATGATCACGTCGCTGCACCCCAGCAGCGCCGCGTTGCCGGCAAAGCAGCGCCCGGCCACGATGCCCACCACCGGCACCTGCCCGCTCAGGCGCGCATAGCTCGCGAAGCTCGTGACATGCAGGCCGGCGACGATGGGCATGTCCACATCGCCCGGCCGCCCGCCGCCGCCTTCGGCGAACAGCACGACGGGCAGCCGCTGTTTCAGCGCGATCGCGAGCAGCCGGTCGGTCTTCTGGTGGTTGCGCATGCCCTGCGTGCCGGCCAGCACGGTCGCGTCGTAGGCCATCACGACGCAGCGTGATCGGTCGGCACCGAAGAGCGCACCGTTGACGCTGCCGATGCCGGTCACCATGCCGTCGGCAGGCGTGTTGGCGATCAGGTCGGCCTGGGTTCGCCGGCTGGCCTGCGCCGCGAGCGCGAGCGCGCCGTACTCGATGAAGCTGCCCGCATCGCACAGGTCGGCGATGTTCTCGCGCGCCGTGCGCTGACCGCGCGCGCGGCGCCGGGCCACCGCGTCGGGGCGCTGCGCATCGAGCGTTGCGGCGTGGCGGGCGAGCACCTCAAGAAGGTCGGCGCGCAACGCGGGGGTGCCTGGCAGCGCAGTCGGCGGCGCGGGTGGCGGCGCGGGTGGCGACGCGGGCGGCGACGCGGGTGACAACTCTGCGTTCTGATCCCCAGCACCTGCCGCCAAGCCCGGCACCGCGCCGAGCGCATGGGAAGGCGCCGGAGCGGCCGCGCCCAGGCGCATCAGCACATCGCCCTGCGCCACCAGCTCGCCCACCCGCGCGCTGACGTGCAGCACCTGCGCGTCAGCGCTGCAGCGCAGCTCGTGCTCCATCTTCATCGCCTCGATCACGGCCAGCACGTCACCGGCCCGCACCGCCTGGCCCGCTGCCACCAGCACCTCGACCACGGTGCTCGCCATCGGGGCGTGAATGTCTTGCTGCGTCTGCGCCATGAAGGCCTCCTGCAGCGAACTGTAGCGAAGCGACTTGCGCCCGCTCGGCCCGAACGGGGTGCGTCAGCGGGAACAGCATGCGGTTCGCATGGTGCTCGATGCCCGCTGCCTCATAGAGCTATTGCGCGCGGCCGAACAGCGCGACGGCCTCGTCCGACTTGCCGTCGAGGTGGAAGGCCATGGTCGCCAGCAGCGCCGTGACGGTCTTGCCCGCCGCGACGGTCGCGCTGTCGTTCGCGGGGCCGGTGGGCACGATGGCGCACGACCAGTTGCCTGCGCTGCCCCAGTTGCCGGTGGCCGGGTTCCAGGTGCAACTGGCAGCCTCGGCCTGCTGCAATGTCGCGGTGCCGGCGACGATCATCGCGGCGACGGCGAGCGCCGTTTTCCTGAAGGCGCGGCGCTTGCTGTTCGTGTGCTGGCTGATCATGTGGTGGCTCCCTGGGGGCGCGGTGGTGGTTCGGATGCTTGGGGGCGAGGATCGCGGCCGACCGTTAAGCAACCGTTAGAAATGCACGCACGAAAGCCACCGATTCACCCCCGGGTCAGGGGGTTCGCGTTTAGCCGCAGCGCCGGCGGTTGCCAGCGACGCACTCAGACGTAGGCGCCGGGGTAGCGGTCGACGGTCAGGCCGTCGAGGTCGATGCCGGGTTTGCGGCCGGAGATCACGTCGGCCATCACGCGGCCGGTGCCGGCGGCCATGGTCCAGCCGAGCGTGCCGTGGCCTGTGGCGAGGTACAGGTTGGGCAGGCGCGTGGCGCCGACGATGGGCGTGCCGTCGGGCGTCATCGGGCGCAGGCCGCACCAGAACTCGGCGCGCGACACATCGCCGCCGCCAGGGAACAGGTCGGTGACCACGTGCGCGAGCGTTTGCCGGCGCGCGTCGTGCAGTTTCAGCGTGTAGCCCGCCAGCTCGGCCGTGCCGCCGACGCGAATGCGATCGCCCAGGCGCGTGACCGCGACCTTGTGCGTCTCGTCCATCACGGTGGACTCGGGTGCGCCGGCCGCATCGGTGATGGGCACGGTGATCGAGTAGCCCTTGACCGGGTACACCGGCAGGCGGATGCCCACCGGCTTGAGCAACAGCGGCGAGTGGCTGCCCAGGGCCACGAGGTAGGCGTCGGCCTTCAGCACGCCGGCGTCGGTTGCCACGCCGTCGATGCGGTGGCCGGCCTGCACCAGCTTGTTGATGCGCGTGCCGTAGCGGAACTGCACGCCGCGCTTGAGCGCCAGTGCCGCCAGGTTCTGGGTGAACTTGAAGCAGTCACCGGTCTCGTCGCCGGGCAGCAGCAGGCCGCCGACGAACTTGCCGCGCACGCGGGCGAGCGCGGGCTCGTGGCGGATGCAGCCTGCCCCGTCGAGCAACTCGAACGCGACGCCGTAGCGCTTGAGGATGGCCATGTCGGCGGCCGTGCCGTCGAGCTGCGCTTGGGTGCGAAAGAGTTGCAGCGTGCCTTGCATGCGCTCGTCATACGCGATGCCGGTCTGCGCGCGCAGGTCCTTCAGGCAATCACGGCTGTACTCGGCCAGGCGCACCATCCGGCCCTTGTTCAGCTCATAGCGCGCGGCCGTGCAGTTGCGCAGCATGGCCACGCCCCAGCGCACCAGGTTCAGGTCGAGCGTGGGGCGGATGACGAGCGGGCGGTGCTGCATCAACAGCCACTTGATCGCCTTGATCGGCACGCCCGGCCCGGCCCACGGCGCCGAGTAGCCGGGCGAGACCTCGCCGGCGTTGCCGTAGCTGGTTTCCAGCGCGGCCGCCGGTTGCCGGTCGACCACCGTGACCTCGTGGCCCGCGAGCGCGAGCTGGTAGGCCGCCGTCACGCCGATGACACCACTGCCGAGTACAAGCACCTTCATGGGGGAACTGCTCCGAACGCCTTGTGGGCGGTGCGAGCAGTTTACGGGCCAGCCCGGGGCGGGCCCTGCTTGCCGCAAGGTTGCAGCAACGCACCTATGCTGGCGCGCTTTCCGGCTGGCTTCCCGGCCGGCGTTTTGGCCGGCGTTTCGGTCGTTTCTGCCCGGCCCCACGCGTCACTTCAGGAGCACCCTCATGCGCAACAACCCGCTCGGCCGCACCGGCCTGTTCGTGTCCGAACTCTGCCTGGGCACCATGACCTTCGGCGGCACCAGCGGCATCTGGGGCCAGATCGGCGACCTGCAGCAGGCCGACGCCGAACGCCTGGTCGGGCAGGCACTCGACGCCGGCATCAACTTCATCGACACCGCCGACGTGTACTCGGGCGGCGCGTCCGAGCAGATCACCGGGCAGGCGCTGAAGAACCTGAAAGTCGCGCGTGACAGCGTGGTGATTGCGACCAAGGTGTTCGGTGACACGGGCACTGGCCCGAACGCGCGCGGCCTGTCGCGCAGCCACATCGCCGACGGCGTGAAGGCGAGCCTGGCGCGCCTGCAGCTCGACCACATCGACCTGTACCAGCTGCACGGCTTCGACGCCGCCACGCCGATGGAGGAAACGCTTGCCGCGCTCGACCAACTCGTTCGCCACGGCCATGTGCGCTACGTGGGCGTGTCGAACTGGGCGGCGTGGCAGATCGCCAAGGCGCTGGGCATCAGCGAGCGGCTCGGGCTGGCGCGCTTCGCGTCGCTGCAGGCGTACTACACCGTGGCCGGGCGCGACCTGGAGCGCGAGATCGTGCCGATGCTGAAGAGCGAAGGCGTCGGCCTGATGGTCTGGAGCCCGCTCGCCGGCGGCCTGCTCAGCGGCAAGTACGGGCGCACCACGCAAGACGATATGCAGGCCGAGGCCGGGAGCCGCCGCACGAAGTTCGACTTCCCGCCGGTGAACCGCGAACGCGCTGACGACTGCATCGACGCGATGCGCCCGATCGCGCAAGCACACCACGCCAGCGTGGCGCAGGTGGCGCTGGCCTGGCTGCTTCACCAGCCGCAGGTCACGAGCGTGATCGTCGGCGCAAAGAAGCCCGAGCAACTGGCCGACAACCTGGGCGCCGCCGAACTCGTGTTGAGTGCCGACGAACTGAAACTCATCGACGCCGCGAGCACCCTGCCGCCCGAATACCCGGGCTGGATGTTCGAGCGCCAGGGCGAGTACCGGCGCAAGCAGATGGCCGATGCGGCGGTGCGCGCACTTGCCACCTGAACCGGCGCCTGACCGGGCCGGCGCATCATCGACGGCGGCGTGCCCGCCTCAACCACAACCCAAGGAGACAACACCATGATCCACATCCTCGCCCGCATCAACGTCAAGCCCGAGTCGGCTGCGGCCGCACGCGACATCCTCACCACACTGGTCAACGCCTCGCGCAGGGAGCCGGGCTGCATCGACTACCAGTTGCTGCAGCAAGCCGACGCGCCGCATGTGTTCCAGACCGTCGAGCTGTGGGCCGATCAGGCCAGCGTCGACACGCACATGGCGGCGGCCAACGTTGGCGCGGCCATCGCCGCCGCCGGGCCGCTGTTCGCGGCGCCGCCCGAAATACTGGCGTTCAACAAGCTGCTGTAAGGCGGCCCGTCGGGGTGGGCAAGAACTGATCGAACCTGGGGGGCTCGGCAGCTGCGCGCTGGCCGGGCAAGCGGCGAGAATGCGCGTCTCCCCCGAGGACGCCCATGCCCTTCGTTCCGAACTACATCGCCCCCGCCCGCTTCGATGACCCGCAGGCCGCGCTCGACCAGGTGCGCGCCATCTACGACGGCAGCATCAACCACCTGCGCGGTGCGCTGAAGTCGTTCGTCGCCGGTGACCCGCTGGCTGCGCGCGTGCGCGCCTGCTACCCGTTCGTGCGGGTGCACACCGACACCGTGGCCCGCGCCGACTCGCGGCTGAGCTACGGCTTCGTCAGCGGCCCCGGCACCTACGAGACCACGCTGACGCGGCCCGACCTGTTCGGCAACTACTACCTGGAGCAGTTCCGCCTGCTGCTGAAGAACCACCAGGTCGCGCTCGAAGTGGGCACCAGCGCGCAGGCGATCCCAGTGCACTTTTCGTTCGCCGAGAACGACCACATCGAGGGCAGCCTGACGCCCGAGCGCCGCATGCTGATGCGCGACCGCTTCGACCTGCCCGACCTGAACGAGATGGACGACGGCATTGCCAACGGCACGTTCGAGGCCGCGCCCGGCGCACCGCAGCCGCTGGCGCTGTTCACCGCGCCGCGCGTCGACTACTCGCTGCACCGGCTGCGCCACTACAGCGGCACCGCGCCCGAGCACTTCCAGAACTTCGTGCTGTTCACGAACTACCAGTTCTACATCGACGAGTTCGTGCGCCTCGGGCACGAGACCATGGCCGGCCCGCTTGACGCGGGCACGCCTGGCGGCCCGCCGGCAAGCGTGCACGACTACACCTGCTTCGTCGAACCGGGCAACGTGATCACCCGCCGCGCCGGGGCGCCCGCGCAGCCCGGCGACGAGCTGGGCGCCGTGCCGCCGCGCCTGCCGCAGATGCCCGCCTACCACCTGGTGCGCGCCGATGGCAGCGGCATCACGATGGTCAACATCGGCGTCGGCCCGGCCAACGCGAAGACGATCACCGACCACATCGCCGTGCTGCGCCCGCACGCCTGGGTGATGCTGGGCCACTGCGCCGGCCTGCGCAACACGCAGCAGCTCGGCGACTACGTGCTGGCGCACGGCTATGTGCGCGAAGACCACGTGCTCGACGAGGACCTGCCGCTCTGGGTTCCGATCCCGGCGC
>JANNBF010000178.1:0-9501 GCA_031385155.1 Rhizobacter sp. | reverse complement strand
CGCAGACCAACATGAACATGAACGAGGTGCTGGCGAACCGCGCCGCGCAGCAGCTCGGCGGCGCGGCCGGCGAGTCGCGGCTGGTGCACCCGAACGATGACGCGAACCGAGGCCAGTCATCGAACGACGTGTTCCCGACCGCCATGAACGTGGCCGCGCTGCAGGCCATCGAGCGCTCGCTGCTGCCGGCGCTGGGCACCCTGCGTGACACGCTCGCGGCCAGGTCACAGGCGTTCGCTGACGTGGTCAAGATCGGCCGCACGCACCTGCAAGACGCGACGCCGCTAACGCTGGGCCAGGAGATCTCGGGCTGGGTGGCGCAGCTCGACCACGGCATTCGCCACCTGCGCACGACCGCGCCGCACCTGCGCGAGCTGGCGCTCGGCGGCACGGCGGTGGGCACCGGCTTGAATGCGCACCCCGAGTTCGGCACGCGCGTTGCGGCCGAGCTGGCGCGCGCCACCGGCATCGCGTTCGTCTCGGCACCGAACAAGTTCGAGGCGCTGGCCGCGCACGACGCCATCGTGTTCGCGCACGGGGCGTGCAAGACGCTGGCCGCCTCGCTGATGAAGATCGCGAACGACGTGCGCTGGCTCGCGTCTGGCCCGCGCTCGGGCCTCGGCGAGATCACCATTCCCGAGAACGAGCCCGGCAGCTCCATCATGCCCGGCAAGGTGAACCCGACCCAGTGCGAGGCGCTGACGATGCTGTGTTGCCAAGTGCTGGGCAACGACGTGGCAGTGAACGTGGCCGGGGCGTCGGGCAACTTCGAGCTGAACGTGTTCAAGCCGGTGCTGATCCACAACCTTCTGCAAAGCGTGCGGCTGCTGGCCGACGGCGTGATGAGCTTCGACACGCACTGTGCACGCGGCATCGAGCCCGACCGCGCGCGCATCGGCGAGCTGGTGCACCGCTCGCTGATGCTGGTGACCGCGCTGAACCCGCACATCGGCTACGACAAGGCGGCGCAGATCGCCAAGCGTGCGCATGCCGAAGGCAGCAGCCTGCGCGATGCGGCGCTGGCCTCGGGGTGGGTCAGCGCCGAGCAGTTCGATGCATGGGTGCGGCCCGAGAACATGGTGGGCAAGGCGTGATGAGTCGCGGGGCACGTTCGGGATAATCACACCCATGACACAAGACGAACTCAAGGCTCTGGTGGGGCAGGCCGCCACCCAACACGTTCAACCCGGCAGCGTGATCGGCGTGGGCACCGGCTCGACCGTGAACTGCTTCATCGACGCGCTGGCCGCCATGCCGCAGCGCATTGCGGCTGCGGTGTCCAGCTCCCAAGTCAGCACCGAGCGGCTGCGCGCGCATGGCATCGAGGTGGTCGATGCCAACAGCGTCGAGCAGCTCACGGTCTACATCGACGGCGCCGACGAGATCGACCACCACGGCCACATGATCAAGGGCGGCGGCGCCGCGCTGACGCGCGAGAAGATCGTCGCCGACCTGGCGCAGCGCTTCATCTGCATCGCCGACGAGTCCAAGCTGGTGGCCACGCTCGGTGCATACGCGTTGCCGATCGAAGTCATTCCGATGGCCGCCGCGCAGGTCAGCCGGCGCCTGCGCGCGCTCGGCGGCACGCCGCTGCTGCGGCCGGGCGTGCTGACCGACAACGGCTGCCCGATCATCGACGTGCGCGGCCTGCACATCACCGACCCGCTGGCCATGGAGACCGAGATCAACCAGTGGCCCGGCGTGGTGAGCGTGGGCATCTTCGCGCGGCACAAGGCCAGCCTGTGCCTGCTGGGCACGGCGCAGGGCGTTCGCACGCTGACTTTCTGACCTGGCAACGGCCGATGCCGCTGCAAAAGCGCGTAACCTCGCCAATGTTGTTGAAATTCCAGATCCACTCTGAAGGACACGGCTGATGGCCAAACCAAACTATTCATTCGAGAAGCGCCAGCGCGAGCTGGCCAAGAAGAAGAAGAAAGAAGAGAAGCTGAAGGACAAGGCCGAGCGCAAGGTCGGCGACCCTCTCCCCGGCGACGACGAAGCGCAGGATCAGACGGCCACCGCCGAGCCGTCCGAAGGCCAGAGCGCCCCCTGAGATGGCAACGCGCGGCACGGGCCCCCGATCACCCGCCGCGCCACCCGTCACGTCTGCGGTCACCCCTGCGGCCGCTGCTGCGGCCTCGGCACCGCCCAGGCGTGCAACGCCACAAGCTGCTGCCGCTGCTGCACGCTATGCGCCGGCGCTGAATGCGGGCTTCCAGGCCACGACCGACAGCGTTCAGCAGATGCACACGGCCATCGCCGGCACGGCGTTCGAGGCCTTGCTGCGGGTGCCTGGCTTGACGCTGCCCACGCGCATCGTGCAAGGCGTTCACGACGCCATCGCCCATGGCGTTTATGCAGCAGTTCGGCATGGTGGTGGCGCCGCCTTGGCGGCCGCCGGTAGTGCCGAGCGCCTGGCGACCGACCCTGACCGCGCACCGGGCGCCCGGGAGCAGGCAGTGCGCAGCGCGCTGAACGGCGTGTTCGGCGACGCACTGTCGGCGTCCGGCAACCCGCTCGCGATTCACATGGGGCTGCATGCGCACGGCAAGCCTGTTGCCGTGACGCCGGCGGCGCTGGCGGGCCTGCTGCCGCGTGTGGTGCTGTTCATCCACGGCCTGGCCTGTGATGAACGCAGTTGGGAAGGGCGGCCCGCTGCCTGGGAAGGCTCTCCCTGGGCCGGCTTGCTGGCGCCATCAGCGAAGAATGAGTCTTGCCAGTACGGCGCGCTGCTCGAGCGCGAGTTGCCGGTCAGCTCTCTCTACCTCCGCTACAACACCGGCCTGGCCATCGACGCCAATGCCGAGTCACTGGCCGACGTGCTGGCTCGACTGGTCACGGCTGCACCGCAGGTGCAAGACATCGTGTTGATCGGCCACAGCATGGGCGGGCTGGTGGCGCGCCGGGCGCACGACATGGCGCTGGCCGCCGGCATGGCGTGGCCTTGCCTGGGGCACCGCACGCCGATGCTGATCTGCCTCGGCTCGCCGCACGAAGGTGCGCCGCTCGAACAACTCGGCGCGCTGGCCACCGCAGCACTCAAGCTCACCGACACCACGCGGCCGCTGGCGCGCATCGCCGATGCGCGCAGCACGGGCATCAAGGACTTGCGGCACGGCCTGAAAGCGAAGGGCTTGGGCCGCGAGCCCAAGGCCAAATCCAGGGCCACGAGTGGTTCGCCAGTGCAAGCCTTGGCCCTGAAGCTCGTGTTCGGCTCGCTTGGCGACGAGGGCGATGCCACGGCCATGGGCGCACTGATTGCGCAGGTGCTGGGCGATGGCCTGGTACAGCCGCCGAGCGGAGCGGCCAGCCAGCTCGAAGGCGATGTGGAGCGCTGCGCGGTGCCTGGCCTGGGTCACATGGCACTGCTGAGCCACCCGCGCGTCTATGCGCTCATTCGGCGCTGGCTCGGCGCGCCGCCAACGCCGCTTCTGCAGTCACCCGCTGCGGCTTGAGCGGCGCCTCGCCCGCACGGCAAATCGCGCCGGGTCGATCGCATCCAGCAAGCGCGCCTCGATCGGCACGGGTGCTCCGGCCACGAGCGCGGCGAGCACGCGAGCGCCGAGTGCGCTCCAGGTGATGCCGCGCGACCCCAGGGCCGTGAACACGTACAGGCCGGGCTGTCGGGGCATGCGCCGCGCCTGGTCCGGTGCGACGGATTCCAGCGCACTCGCGTCCGGCACCGCACCGATGATCGGCAGCCTGTCACTGGCCGTACACCGCCATCCGGTGCGCCCCAACCAACCCGCGTGCGAGCCAATCGGCGACCCGGCCAGCGGCTCGCCGGTCAGGCGCCGGAGCTGTTCGAGGTTGGCGTGGAGGTCGGCGTCGCGAACTGTCGGGTCGTCGTCGCCCGGCTGGCTGGTCGCGCCGAACCACACCTTGCCTTCGAAGGGCGGCAACAGGTAGCCCGAGCCGGCCAACGGCACACGGCAGGCCGGCGGGCCCGGGTGCGCGCCTTCGGGCCAGCCGCTGACCTGCCCGCGCACCCGCCGCACCGGCCAGCCGGGCGCGCCCAGCAGCCGCAGCGCGTCGCTCGAGTTGGCCAGCACGACCACGGGCGCGCTCTCGATGACGCGGCCTGCGGCGTCGCACAGCGACCAGCCTTCGTCCGTGCGCCGCAGCGCATCGACGGGCGTGTCCACGCACATCGATGTCATGCCGCCCGCCCGTTCGATGAACGACCGCGCCAGCCCGGCCGGGTGCACCCACCCGCCGCCGGGGTAGAACCACGCCGGCTGTGCCAGCGCCAGGCCGGCCATCGCGCTGGCCTCGGCTGCGGGCAAGGCTTGCACATAGCTGGCGGGCAAGCCCAATGAATCGATCAGCGCCTGCATCTGCGCCGAGTCGCGTTCGGTCTCGGTGCGCAGCAGGCCGCGCGTGGCGCCGCTCACCTTGTGCTCGCGCAGAGCCTGGTTGACGGCTTCGCAAGCCGCGAGCGCCGCAGCCCGGTTGAACCGCGCATGCATGCCGTCGTGCGGGTTGACGATGCCGTGGAACAGGCCGGCCGCGTTGCCCGACGCTTCGCTCGCGGGCAAGGCGTTGCGCTCGATCACGCGGCTGTGCCAGCCTTGCTCGGCCAAGGCCCACGCGGTGGCACAGCCGGCGAGGCCGGCGCCGATGACGAGGGCCCGCTTCGCGCCGCCGTGCGGTGCAGCAGCCAGGCGCACCGGCAGCCGGCGTGCTGCAAAGCGGGGCGCATGGCGCGCCAGGATGATCGGCTCGGGCTCGGGCTCGTCGCCCGTCTCCAAGGCGGGTTCGGTCGCCGCCAGCGCCGGCCCGAGTTCGAAGCCGGCCGTGACGAGGCTGGCGCGCACGGCGGCATCAGCGCCGAGCATCGTCAGCGTCGCGCCCGGCGCGGCGAGGCGGGCCAAGGTCTGCGCGAGGCGCGGGCGCCAGGCGGATTGCCCGGGCGGTGTCGTCGGGTCGACGACATGGAACGCGTCGACCTCCGCAACCAACTCGGCGATCAGGTCGTCGAGTGCCAGCCGCCGGCCACCCGCCACGCCACCGATCACCAGCAACAGGCGCACGCGGTCGCCTTCGAATTGCAGGGCGTGCACATTGCGCGTCAGCGGTGGCCAGGCATCACGAAGCAAGCCGGCCAGGGCGGCATGGGCGGTGTCGGCATGGGCTGCACGCAGCTCGCCCAGCGACAGCGGCTGCGCGTCGATGGCGATGAAGGTCAGCCGTTCGCATCGCTGCAGGTCGTCGCGCCACGCCTGCCATGCAGAGATGAAGTTTTGGCCCGCGCCGAAGCCGATGTCGAGCAGTGTGAAGCGCTCGCGCTGCTGCCACCGTTCGGGCAGGGCGCAGGCGTCGAGAAACGTGCCGGTCATCCCTGCAGTCACTGCGCCGACCGGGCGCCGAGCCACGCCAGCAGGCGGCCGCGCACGTCGGTCAGGCCGCGGTAGGCGAGCACGGCAGGGCTCATGCTTTCGAGGGCGTCATGCAACTGCCGCGCATGGGCCGGGCTGTCGATGGCAGAGGCGAGCGGCTCGTTCTCGACGTGGATCGTGAACACCGCCTGCTCGAAGCCAGGCAATGGAATGAAGGTCTGGCGCTCGGTGCGGAAGAAGGCCTTCGCCGCGAGCGCACTGGCGTCGGCGGCGGCATCGACACCCGTGTCGGAGTCAGGCCACGACGCTGCGTTGCCATGAAGCGGGTGCTGCGCCAGCGTGCCATGGCGGCTGATCGTCCACACGAAGCGCTCCCAGCGCTCGGGCCCGGTCACGAGCCGCATCAGGTGGTCTGCGGCGGAGATGAGCAGCGCGTTGTCGGCCACCGGCGCATGAACGTCGGTGAAGTGTTTGCCGACCTTGGCCTCGGGTGCCCAGCTCGACGGCAGGCACACGGCGAGCCACGGGATGCGGCCACTCGATGCGTCGACCACGGCAAAGTCTTCGGCGAAGGCCAGAGCCAGCAGGCCGGGCAATCGCCATGGCTCGGGCAGGGCGCGAAGGCAGGCGCCGATGGAAGCCGGGCCTGTGCCAACCACAGTGTCACCGCGAACGCCCCAGCCGAGGTTCAGCGCCGTCCAGCCTCGATCAGCTTCGGCAATGAAAGCGCCCGGGTGCTCGGCGCTTGCATGCAGGCACAGCGCACGCAGTGCAGGTGCGGCGTCGAACCCGGGCGCGGCGACCAGGGCGCGTGTGGGGTGCGCCGTCAGCACCGCGAGTTTCTCGCGCAAGGCCTTGTCGCCTAATTCGTTCGGTGTCAGCTGCGGCTCACCCGGCGCCAGCCGCCGCAGGCCGGGCTGCATTCGGAACGGCGAGCGGACGGCAGCGAAGTCGAACGGCATGGCGCAGATGATGACAACGATGGATGCACAAAAGAGAAGGGCCCGCAAAGCGGGCCCGCCGTCCTGTTTGCGGAGCGTTACACGCGTTTACGGTACTCGTGCGTGCGCGTGTCGATCTCGACCTTGTCACCGGTCTGCACGAACAGCGGCACCGAGATCTCGAAGCCGGTGGCGATCTTCGCCTTCTTCAGCACCTTGCCCGAGGTGTCGCCCTTGACGGCCGGCTCGGTGTCGGTGATCTCGCGCACCAGGCTGGTAGGCAGCTCGACCGAGATGGCCTTGCCGTCGTAGAACACCACTTCGACCGGCATCGCGTCTTCGAGGTACTGGATCGCGTCGCCCATGTTCTCGGACTCGACCTCGAACTGGTTGTACTCGGCGTCCATGAACGCGTACATCGGGTCGGCGAAGTAGGAGTACGTGCATTCCTTCTTGTCGAGCATGACCTGGTCGAGCTTGTCGTCGGCCTTGTAGACGACTTCGGTGCCGGAGCTCGACAGCAGGCTCTTCAGCTTCATGCGCACGGTGGCCGAGTTGCGGCCGCCTCGGCTGTACTCGGTGCGCAGCACGACCATCGGGTCCTTGCCGAGCATGATCACGTTGCCGGCGCGAAATTCCATTGCGGTCTTCATAGCGTTTCCGTTTGCGTTTCGTTAGCGGTACTTCGGGACGCGCGCCCGGATGGCACGCGAAAAGCCTGTGATTTTAGCTCTTTTCGGCAGCGAATCCGATCAGCAGGCGGGCCAAGTCGGGCTGGCGTGCCAGCGCGTCGCGCCAGTTCGTGGCGTGGCGTTGCCAGAGCGCAGCGTCGGGCTCCGTCGGCCAAGGCACGGCGGCGCTGTTCCATGCGGCCCATGTCTGCCGGACGCTGGTTGCGAGCGCTGCATCGGCGGTTTGCAGGAAGCGGTCGAGAAAGGCATTCAGCTTGACCGCGTCTGCACCATCGGCCTGCGGATAGATCTGCCACACGAAGGGTTTGCCGGCCCACTGGGCGCGCACGAAGGAGTCTTCACCACGCACGAAGTTGAGGTCACTGGCCCACAGCAGGTGGTCGTAGTCGGTCTGTGGCAACGTGGGCAGAAGACGTGCCTTGAGGCGGCCGCGCTCCAAGGATGGGCCCAGCAGGTGCTCGACCTGCCGCGCGGCATGGCCGGCGGTTGCGAGCAACAGCGTGGGACGCTGCGACAGTTGTTCCAGCAGCGCGGGCAAGGCCGGTTGCTCGTAGCAAAAGAGGCTGACGATCTGTTCATCGGCCTGCCGCACCAGGCCGTGCGAGCGCAGCCATGCGTCGACCTCGAAACCTTGCTGCCGCAGCAGCAGGTCGTTTTCGCGGATCAAGCCGCCCGTGCGCGGTGTGAAGCCCGGGTAGAAGAACCACTTGTGCAAGCCGCCCGCTTGCGGCGAGCGCAGTCCATGGCTGCGTTCGACGAACGCTTCGGCGCTCAGGTACTCGAGGTTGATCCAGACCGGCGTGTGTTGCCTCTTCGCCATGCGCTCGACAACGAAGCTTGGCAACTCACAACCGAAGGCTTCGACCACCACGTCGCCGGGCTCCGCGTCCGGCGCGGCTTCGGGCCACGGAAGGACCGAGACACCGGGCGCGCCGCCGGGCGCCATCCAGGCCAGCGCGGACGCGTCGTCGACCCACAGGCTCACCTGTTTGCCACGCGCCGCCAGGTCGCAGGCCAGGCGCCAGCACACGCCGATGTCGCCGTGGTTGTCGATGACGCGGCAGAAGATGTCCCACCGGCTGGTTTGCGTGTCGCCCATCGCCTGCATTATCGAGAAGGGCCGCGCGGCACAATGGCGCCCGATGAACGCGGGCGAACCGACCACCGACGAGCGCAGCGGCGAGCAAGCCGCGGCGCACGCACAGCTGCTCGTCGAAGTGGCTGCGCTGCCGAGCCTGCCCGGCGTGTACCGCTACTTCGACGCGCAGGACACGGTGCTCTATGTGGGCAAGGCGCGCGACCTGAAAAAGCGCGTGTCGAGCTACTTCCAGAAGAACCACGGCGGCACGCGCATCGGCCACATGATCACGAAGATCGTGCGCATGCAGACGACCGTGGTGCGCTCCGAAGCCGAAGCGCTGCTGCTCGAGAACAACCTGATCAAGACGCTCAGCCCCCGCTACAACATCCTGTTCCGCGACGACAAGAGCTACCCGTACCTGAAAATCGCTTCGCACAAGTTCCCGCGTGTCGCTTACTACCGCGGCTCGGTCGACCAGAAACACCGTTACTTCGGGCCGTTCCCGAGTGCGTGGGCGGTGAAAGAGTCGATCCAGATGCTTCAGAAGGTATTTCGCCTGCGGACTTGCGAAGACACTGTCTTTAACAATCGCACCCGGCCGTGCCTGCTGTACCAGATCAAGCGTTGCTCCGGCCCGTGCGTGAACTTCATATCGCCCGAGGACTACGCGCAGGACGTGAACAACGCCGAGCGCTTCCTGCTCGGCGAACAGCAGGAACTGATGGACGGGCTGCAGAAGCAGATGATGGCCCGTGCCGAAGCGCTGCAGTTCGAGCAAGCGGCCGAGATCCGCAACCAGCTCGGCGCGCTGTCCCGCGTGTTGCACCAGCAGTCGGTCGAAGACAACACAGGAGTCACGACCAAGGATGCCGACATCCTCGCGGTGAAGGTCGAAGGTGGGCGCGCGTGTGTGAATCTGGCGATGGTCCGTGGCGGGCGTCATCTGGGTGATCGGCCGTACTTCCCGGCGCATGTGGACGACGCGGTCGAGGTGCCGCTCGACGACGATGCCGAAGGGGCGGAGCACGAGATCGCGGCGAGCCCCGAGGTGCAAGTGCTCGAAGCCTTCATCGCGCAGCACTACCTCGATGGCGGCGTGCCGCCGCTGCTGGTGCTGAGCCATGCGGTGAGCAAGACGCTGATCGAAGCCCTGTCACTGCAGAGCGGCATCAAGGTCACGGCGCAGCATCAGCCACGCGAGCCGCGCCGCGCCTGGCTCGACATGTGCGTCACCGGCGCGCAGCTCAAGCTCGCGCAGCTGCTCGCCGAAGAAGGCTCGCAGCAGGCGCGCACACGCGCACTGGTGAGTGCGCTCGATCTTGCGGTCGACAACATGGACACGTTTCGCATCGAGTGTTTCGACATCAGCCACACCGCGGGCGAGTCGACCCAAGCATCCTGTGTGGTGTTCGAAAGCCACCGCATGCAGAGTTCCCAATACCGCCGCT
>JANNBF010000169.1:0-14233 GCA_031385155.1 Rhizobacter sp. | reverse complement strand
CCGCGAAGGCTTCGTTCACCTCCCACAGGTCAACGTCTTTCGCAGCCCAGCCGGCGCGCTTGAGCACCTTGTTGATCGCGCCGACCGGTGCGGTGGCGAACAGACTCGGTGCCTGCGCATGCACGGTATGGGCGCGGATGCGGGCGATGGGCTGGCAGCCGAGCTTGGCGGCCGTGCTCTCGCGCATCAGCACCAGTGCGGCGGCGCCGTCGGAGATGCTCGACGACGTGGCGGCGGTGATGAAGCCATCCTTCACGAACGCGGGCTTCAGGCCGGGGATCTTGTCGAGCTTGGCCTTGAAGGGCTGCTCGTCGAACTTGATGATCACGTCACCACCCTTGGCCGCCAGCGTGACGGGCGCCATCTCCCAGTCGAAGCTGCCGTTCTCGTTGGCGAGTTTGCTGCGCTTCGTCGAGTCGACGGCGAACTGGTCCATCTGCTCGCGGCTGAACTGGTACTTGGCCACGCACTCCTCGGCAAACACGCCCATCGCCTTGCCGGCCCCGTTGGGCAAGCGCTCGTAGGCGTCTTCGAGGCCGTCGATCGCCATGTGGTCGTAGAGCGCGGCCGGGCCGTACTTGACGCCCTTGCGCATCTGCGTGAGGTGCGGCGAGTTGGTCATGCTTTCCATGCCGCCGGCCACGACCACGTCGGCCGAGCCGGCGTGCAGCATGTCGTGCGCGAACATCATGGCGCGCATGCCCGAGCCGCACATCTTGCTCAAGGTGACCGCGCCCACCGACTGCGGCAACCCCGCGCCCAGCACCGCCTGGCGCGCCGGCGCCTGGCCCTGGCCGGCCATCAGGCAGTTGCCCATCAGCGCCTCATCGACCGCGTCACCGGTGATGCCGGCGCGTGCCACGGCGGCCTTGATGGCGACTGCGCCGAGCTGGTGCGCGGCGAGCGATGAGAAGTCACCGAGCAGCCCGCCGATGGGCGTGCGCGCGGCCGAGACGATGACGATGGGGTCGTTCATGGAGGTGCTCCTGTCAATGAGTGGCCGGGGTCGGCCGATGCCGAGGCCGGTGTTGCAGTCGCGCGCTGGTGCTTGAAGCGCTTGCTCTCTTCATACGGAAAAACATCATGCACATAGCCTGCCAGGATGCGCTCTTTGTGGCCTTGCCAGAACGCGGCGTCGAGCAGGTCTTTGTGGTGCTTCATGAACACCGCGCGCACCAAGGGGTTGCCCAGCAGGAAGGGCTCGAAGGTCTCGGGGAACACGTCGCGCGGGCCCACCTTGTACCAAATCTCGCTCGACATTTCTTCTTCCTCGTTGCGCGGTGTGGGCACCTTGCGGAAGTTGCAATCGGTCAGGTATTCAATCTCGTCGTAATCGTAGAACACCACCTTGCCGTGGCGCGTGACGCCGAAGTTCTTCCACAACATGTCGCCGGGGAAGATGTTCGCGCGCACCAGGTCCTTGATGGCGTTGCCGTACTCGACCACGGCCGCCGCGAGCTGCTCGGCAGTGGCCTCCTGCAGGTAGATGTTGAGCGGGATCATGCGGCGCTCGATGTACACGTGCTTCAGGATCAGCTCCACCTCACTGTTGCCATCGCGGTCCGAGATTTCGAGCAGGCTCGGGCAGAAGTGCTGCAGCTCGGCCACCAGCTCGTCGTCGAAGCGCGCGCGTGGGAAGGCCACGTTGCTGTACTCCAGCGTGTCGGCCATGCGGCCCACGCGATCGTGCTGCTTAACCAGCAGGTACTTGCTCTTGATGAGCTCGCGCGTGGTCTCTTTCTGCGCCGGGTAGAAGTCTTTGATGACCTTGAACACATACGGGAAGCTCGGCAGGTCGAACACGAGCATCACCATGCCCTTGATGCCCGGCGCGATGCGGAACTTGTCCGATGAGTGGCGCTGGTGCGCCATGAAGTCGCGGTAGAAGTTGTTCTTGCCCTGCTTTTGCAGGCCGAGCGCGTTGTACAGCTCGCTGCGGGGCTTCCTCGGCATCATCGAGCGCAGGAACTGCACGTAGGCCGACGGCACTTCCATCGCGACCATGAAGTAGGCACGCGCAAAGCTGAACAGCAGCAGCAGGTCGTCTTCGCCGAAGAGGGCGGTGTCGATGATCAGGCCGACGTTGTCGCCGTGAAGTATCGGCAGCGCGAACGGCATCTCGGCATAGCCGTTGATGACCTTGCCGACCAGGTACGCGCCCTTGTTGCGGAAGAACAGCGAGCTGAGCACCTGGATCTGGAAGTTGGCGCGCATGCGGTACGCGCCCATCTGCGCCTGCACGGCTTCGAACACCGCGTCGATGTCGCGCTCCAGGTTCTCGAACGGCTTGCGCAACTGGAAGTTGTCGACGATGCGCACCCAGGTCTCGCGCAGCGTCTCAAGCGTCGGGTAGTAGGCGCGGAAGGTGGGCGTGGCGGCGGGCTCGTCGTTCTCGATGTACTCGGTCGAGATGGCCGGCCGCACGAAGATGAAGTCGTTGTGGAAGTAGCTGCGGTGCAGGATCTTCGTCGTCACCGAGTTGAAGAAGGTCTCGGCCAGTTCGGGCTGGTGGTGGTCGGTGAGCAGGCCGATGTAGTGCAGCTTGACCTGCTGCCACACGTCTTTCGGCAGCAGGGCGGCGCTGAACTCGGTCTGCAGCCGCTCGGCCGCCTCGGCCACGCGAAGATCGTAGAACTCGATGCGCTCGCGCTGCGCCTGTTGCTGGCCATGCCAGTCGGCATCTTCGAAGCGCTTTTGCGAGGCCGCGCTGACTTGCCGGAACAGCGAATAGTGCCGGTTGAAGCCGTCGAGCATGGCGCGCGCGATGTCGAAGGCGCGCACATCGGTCAGCGCTGACGGGAACGCAGGCTGCGCCATCAATGCGGCCCGGCCGGGTAGCGCGCGTGCACGGCGGCGATGGCCTTGTCGTAGGCAGCGCTCAAACCTTCGGCGTTCGCCACGGTCATCTGCAGGTCTTGCAGCAGGCCGTTGTTCAGGCCGTAGAACCAGCCGTGCACCACGATCACCTGGCCGCGCGCCCAGGCGTCTTGCACGATGGTCGTCTGGCAGACGTTGCGCGCCTGCTCGACCACGTTCAGCTCGCACAGCGCATCGACCCGGCGCTGCGTGGGCACGGTGCCCAGCCAATCGGCATGGCGGTTGCGCACGTCCGTCACATGGCGGATCCAGTTGTCGGCCAGACCGACGCGCACGTCTTCCAGCGCCGCGCGCACGCCGCCGCAGCCGGAGTGGCCGACGACGATGATGTGGCCGACCTTCAACAGGTCGCACGCGAACTGCATCACCGACAGGCAGTTCAGATCGGAATGCACGACGAGGTTGGCGACGTTGCGGTGCACGAACAGTTCGCCCGGCAACAGGTCGACGAGTTCGTTCGCCGGCACGCGACTGTCGGCACAACCGATCCACAGGTACTGCGGCGCCTGCTGCGCCAGCAGGTTCGTGAAGAAGCCCGGCGTGCGCGCTTCGGTGCGCGCGGCCCAGAGGCGGTTGCTCTCGAAAAGCTCGTCGAGTTGGGTGGACATGGGATGGGGTTCCGTGGCGTTCGCGCGAGTGTATTCGGGCGTCTTCTTCAGGGCAGGGCGCAGGGCAGGCGAGGGCAGCCCATAGGGCATGCCCTGATGGCACGGCCGCGCTCATTCCTCAATAGTTCGAGCGTCAGACTAATTAC
Organism: Rhizobacter sp.; assembly: GCA_031385155.1. GTDB lineage: Bacteria > Pseudomonadota > Gammaproteobacteria > Burkholderiales > Burkholderiaceae_C > LMDS01. The sequence continues at coordinate 10,602 of JANNBF010000169.1, read as the reverse complement.
ATCTGGAGACATCCATGCAGCTGAAACAACACCTCACCGCGGTGGCCCTGGCCGTGGCGGCCACCGGCGCCTTTGCACAAACGGTCGTCGGCGTGAGCTGGTCCAACTTCCAGGAAGAACGCTGGAAGACCGACGAGGCCGCCATCAAGGCGCAGCTCGAAAAGCTCGGCGCCAAGTACGTGAGCGCCGACGCGGCGGGCTCGCCGGAGAAGCAACTCGCCGACATTGAAGGCCTGATGTCCAAGGGCGCGAAAGTGCTGATCGTGCTGGCGATGGACAAGGACGCGATCCTGCCCGCCGTGAACAAGGCCGCGAAGCAGAAGGTGCCCGTGGTGGCCTACGACCGGCTGATCGAAGCGCCGGGGGTTTTCTACATCACCTTCGACAACACCGAGGTCGGCCGCCTGCAGGCGCGCGCGGTGTTCAAGCTCCAGCCCAAGGGCAACTACGTGATGATCAAGGGCTCGCCCACCGACCCGAACGCGAACTTCCTGCGCGCCGGGCAGCAAGAGGTGATTGCCGAAGCGGTGAAGAAGGGCGACATCAAAATCGTGGGCGACGAGTACACCGAAGGCTGGAAGCCCGAGGTCGCGCAGAAGAACATGGAGCAGATCCTCACCAAGGTCGGCGGCAAGGTCGACGCGGTGGTCGCCTCAAACGACGGCACCGCCGGCGGCGCGGTGGCGGCCCTCACGAGCAAGGGCATCAAGGGCATCCCGGTCTCGGGGCAGGACGCCGACTTCGCCGCGCTGAACCGCGTGGCTGCGGGCTCGCAGACCGTGTCGGTCTGGAAAGACTCGCGCGACCTGGGCCGCGAGGCCGCGTCGGCTGCCGTGGCGCTGGCCGCCGGCAAGAAGCCCGAGGGTGCGAAGAGCTGGAGCGGCGGCGAGAAAAAGATCGCCCTCGACTCGCGCTTCTTAGCGCCGGTGGCCATCACGCGAGACAACCTCGACGTGGTCGTGAAGGCCGGCTGGATCAAGAAGGAAGAGCTGTGCAAGGGCGTGGCGGGCGACAAGGCGCCTGCGGCTTGCAAGTGATCGAATGAACCAGGGGCGGTGGCCCGCCCCGCCCATGGAGCATTGATGACAACCACCCCGCCCAACCCCTGGCGCAGCGCCGATATCGACTGGCGCCTCGTGCTGATGAGCCTCGTGCTGGCCGCGCTGGCGGGGGTGTTCCACGTCATGTCGGGCGGCATCTTCCTCGCGCCCGAGAACCTCTACAACCTGGCGCAGCAGACCGCCGTGGTGGGCATCGTCTCGACCGTGATGGTGCTCGTGATCGTGGCGCGCCACATCGATCTGTCGGTGGGCTCGGTGATGGGCTTCGTCGGCGTGCTGATCGCCTACCTGCAGTACACCGCCGGCTGGTCGTGGCCGGCGGCGTGCCTGGCCGGGCTGGCCGTGGCACTCGCCGTCTCGGTCTATCAGGGCTGGCTCACGGCGGTGCTCGGCGTGCCGTCGTTCGTGGTCACGCTGGGCGGCCTGATGTCGTTCCGCGGCGCCGCCTTCCTGGTGGCCGACGGCAAGACCCAACCCGTCGCCGACGACTTCTTCCTGCGCCTGGGCGGCGGCTACGACGGCGGCATCGGCGTCACGCCCACCTGGGTACTGGCCGCGCTCGTGGTGCTCGGCCTGGTGGCCCGTACCGCACAGCAGCGGCGCGCCTTGCGCGGCCACGGCGTGGCGCCGCAACCGCTGTGGATGGACTCACTCACCACCGCCGTGCCCGCCGTGCTGATGCTCGGCTTCGCGTGGGCCATGAACCACTACCAGATCAGCTCGAAGCCTGAGCCGCAGGGCATCCCGATCCCGGTGCTGATCTGGGCGGTGGTGGCCGGGCTGCTGTCGTTCATCGTCCACCGCACGCGCTTCGGCCGCTACGTGTTCGCGATGGGTGGCAACCCCGACGCTGCGGCGCTCGTCGGCATCCCGGTCAAGCGCGTGACGCTGATGCTGTTCGCGCTGCTCGCGGTGCTCATCACCATCGCCGCCATCGTGTCGGTGGCGCGCCTGAACGCCGGCACCAACTCGCTCGGCACGAGCATGGAGCTGTATGTCATTGCGGCCGCAGTCATCGGTGGAACGGCGCTCTCCGGAGGCAGCGGCTCGATCTTCGGCTCGGTGCTGGGCGCACTCATCATGCAGTCGCTCGACAGCGGCATGCTGTTGCTCGACGTGCCGATCGGCAAACGCATGGTCATCATCGGCCAGGTGCTGATCGTGGCGGTGGTGTTCGACGTGCTGTACCGCAAATGGTTCGGGGAGAACTGACATGAAGCGCCCAGGCCCGCTTGCGCAGACCGCGCTGTCAGGGCCCAGTGCCCGTCGCCAGACTCGGTGCGCACCTGCGTCGCTGCACGCGAAATACTTCACCGCAGAGTCGCAGAGAACGCAGAGGAACGCAGAGTCAAGAATGCATTTGCTCTTCTCTGCGCAACTCTGCGTTCTCTGCGACTCTCAAGCAAATGTGGCTTTGCCACTTTGCTTGACCCCTGGGGGCGGGAATGCCGAAGGCATTTCCTGGGGGGCTCTGCGGTGAATGAATTCCCCTCGCCGGGAGCCGCCCGCCGCGACGCGCACGGCCAAGTAAAGCAATTGACATGAGCCACGCCCCATCGCCTCTCGTCGAGCTGCGCGACATCCGAAAGGCGTTCGGTGGCGTCGTCGCCGTCGACGGCGTGAGCCTCACGCTTTACCCCGGCGAGGTGGTCGCCCTGCTCGGCCACAACGGCGCGGGCAAGTCGACGCTGATGAAAATGCTCGCCGGCGCCTACCCGATCGATGGCGGTGACGTGCTCATCAACGGCAGCAAGGTGCAGATCCGCACGCCGGCCGAAGCGCAGGCGAATGGCATCGAGACGATCTACCAGACGCTCGCACTCGCCGACAACCTCGACTCGGTGGCCAACCTCTTTCTCGGGCGCGAAAAGCTCACGCCGTGGCGCACGCTCGACGATCATTTCATGGAGGTTCAAGCGCGCAAGGTGTTCCAGCGCTTGAACAAGAACTTCACCAACATCCGCGTGCCGGTGCGGCGCTTGTCGGGCGGGCAGCGGCATGTGGTGGCGATCTCGCGGGCGCTGTATTTCAACGCCCGCATCCTCATCATGGACGAGCCGTGCGCCGCGCTCGGCCCCGAAGAAACCGCCATGGTCGGCCGGCTCGTCAAGCAGCTGAAAGACGACGGCGTCGGCATCTTCCTGATCACGCATGACATGCCCGATGTGTTCGGTCTGTCCGACCGGCTGTCGGTGATGAAGAACGGCCGCATGGTGGGCAGCTACCGCACGGCCGACGTGACCGAAGACGAAGTGCTCGGCATGATCATCGCGGGCAAGAAGCCCGAGGGCAAGGCGCAGGCGACCACGCCGCTCTTTGAATGAACACGACCGGAGACCAGCAGCTCGTCAAGCGAATCAACCGAAGCGTGCTGCTGCGGCTCACGCGGGCACGGCCGGGCTTGTCGCGGGCGCAGCTGGCCGAGGCGAGCGGGCTGACCAAGTCGACCGTGAGCCTGCTGACGCGGGACCTGCTCAACGAAGGCTGGTTGCGCGAGGCGCGCAGCGCGGTGGCGTCGGGCCTCGGCCGGCCTTCGACGCCGCTGTTCATCGACGCCGAGGCACGCGCGCTCATCGGCGGGGAGATCGCGGTCGAGTGGGTGCGCGTGGTCGGCGTGTCGCTGCTCGGCGAGGTGCTCTGCATGCACGAAGAAGCGTCGATCAACCACGCACCCGGCGCCATGTGCACGCAGGCTGCGGCGCTGGTGGCGCGGGTGCATCAGGCGCTCGTGCAACGCGGCTTGCAGGTCAGCGGGATCGGCGTGGGCGTGCCTGGCGCGATAGACGAGGCGACCGGCCGCGTGCGCTTCGCGCCCAACCTGGGCTGGCGCGAGCTCGACCTGCTGCCGCTGCTCGCCCATGCGCTGGCGGCAGCCGGCGTGCCGGCCGTGCCGGTGCACCTGCAGAACGAGGCCGACGTGGCCGCGCTCGGCGAATACGAGTTCGCTGAAGGGGCGAACACCGGGCCGTTGATCTTCGTCAGCTGCGATGTCGGCGTGGGCGCAGGCATCGTGCTGAACGACCGGCTCTTCACCGGCGCGCAGGGGATGGCGGGCGAGATCGGCCACACCGTGTTGCAGATCGACGGGCCGCTGTGCTCGTGCGGCCGGCGTGGTTGCGCCGAGGCGTTCTTCGGCTCGCGTGCGCTGGCGCGGCCGCGTTCGATGGCGCGCGCCGGCGCGAGCTTCGGCGTGCTGTTGCAGAACCTGTGGATGGCGTTCGACCCGAGCTGCATCGTCGTCGGCGGCGGCTCGAGCGTGCGCCACCCTGCCCTGCTTCAACACGCGCTGGCCACGCTCGCACAGTACAGCGCCAGCGCCGGCATTGCGCTGCCCACGGTGCGTGCGGCGCGCTACGGCCTGCAGGCCGCCGCCGTGGGTGCGGCCGCGCTCGTGCTGCACCGCCAGTTGCGCCCGCTGCACGGCGGCGCGCCGTCCTGACAAGGTCTTCCAGACAAAGCACGCGCACCATGTACCTCGGTATCGACATCGGCACCTCGGAAGTCAAGGCCTTGCTTCTCGACGATGCCCACCGCGTGGTCGCGACCGCCGGCTGCGAACTCGCGATCTCGCGCCCCCACCCCGGCCACAGCGAGCAATCGCCGGCCGACTGGTGGCGCGCCACGCAGGCCGCATTGGCCGCACTGCGTGAATCCCATGCAAAAGCTTATGGGGCTGTGCGCGCCATCGGCCTGTCGGGCCAGATGCACGGCGCGGTGCTGCTCGACGCGCAAGACCAGGCGCTGCGCCCGGCCATCCTGTGGAACGACACGCGGAGTAGCACGCAGTGCACTGAGCTGATGGCCCGTGCGCCGTGGGCCGCGCAAACCGCTGGCAGCCTGATCGTGCCGGGGTTCACCGCGCCCAAGCTGCTGTGGGTGGCGCAACACGAACCCGCGCGCTTCGCGCAGATTGCGAAGGTGCTGCTGCCGAAGGACTATGTGCGCCTGCAGCTCACCGGCGAACACGCCACCGATGTGTCCGACGCCAGCGGCACTGCGTGGCTCGATGTGCGGCGGCGCACCTGGTCAGAGGAGCTGCTGGCGCTGTGCGGCCTGGGCGTGCAGCACATGCCGCGCGTGGTCGAGGGCAGTGCAGTGAGCGGCCAGCTCGGCGCCACGGCCGCCGCCGCGCTGGGCCTGCGCGCGGGCACCCCGGTGGCCGGCGGCGGTGGTGACAACGCGGCCAGCGCGGCCGGCATGGGCGCGGTCAACGCAGGCGAAGGTTTTCTGTCGCTCGGCACCAGCGGCGTGCTGTTCGTCGTGACGCCCGCGTTCCAACCGAACACCGCCAGCGCCACGCATGCGTTCTGCCACGCGGTGCCCGAGCGCTGGCACCAGATGAGCGTGATGTTGTCGGCCGCGAGCTGCCTGCAATGGGCGACGAAGCTGCTCGGCGCACCGAACGAAGCCGCGCTCGAAGCCCAGGCGCGCATGCTCGATCAAGCCGGGCGCGCCGCGAGCCCGATCTTCCTGCCCTACCTGGGCGGCGAGCGCACGCCGCACAACGATGCGCAGGTGCGCGCGAGCTTCCACGGCCTCGACCACGATACCGACAGCGCCCGCCTCGCCTACGCCGTGATCGAGGGCGTGAGCTTCGGTCTGGGCGATGGGCTCGCCGCGCTCCGTGAAGCGGGCTGTGATGTTCAACGCCTGTCACTCGTCGGCGGCGGCGCACGCAGCGCGCTGTGGGCGCAGCAGCTCGCCACGCTGCTCGGCATCGAGGTCGCCACGCACACTGAGTCGGCCGCTGGCGGCGCGCTGGGCGCAGCGCGGCTCGGCTGGCTGTGCACCGGCGCAGCCATCGCCGATGTGTGCACGGCGCCGGCTGTCGCGCAGCTCTACACCCCCGACCGCGCCGAGCAGCCGCTGCTGCACGCACGCTATCAACGCTTCCGCGCGCTCTACCCGCGGCTGCAAAGCATCGACTCCACCGCATCGAAAGGCTCGCCATGACCAGCTACTTCCACGCCGTCGAACCCATTGCGTTCAAGGGCGCCGCATCGACCGACCCGCTCGCTTTCAAGCACTACGAACCCGCGCGCAGGGTGCTGGGCAAACCAATGGCCGAGCACCTGCGCTTCGCGGTGTGCTACTGGCACAGCTTCAGCTGGAACGGCTTCGACCCGTTCGGGTATGACGGCACGTTCCAGCGCCCGTGGCATGCCGCGTCTGGCCCGATGCATGCGGACCCGATGCAGGCGGCCCGCGCCAAGGCCGACGCGGCGTTCGAGTTCTTCGCCAAGCTCGGCGCGCCGTACTACACCTTCCACGACCGTGACGTGGCCCCCGAAGGCGCCACGCCCCGCGAGAGCAGGGCCCACCTGCACGCCATGGTCGAGGTGCTGGCCGAGAAGCAACAGCAAACCGGCATGAAGCTGCTGTGGGGCACCGCCAACCTGTTCAGCCACCGGCGCTTCATGTCGGGTGCGGCCACCAACCCCGACCCCGCCATCTTCGCGATGAGCGCCTTGCAGGTGAAGGAAGCGATGGACGCCACGCACCAACTCGGCGGCGAGAACTACGTGCTGTGGGGCGGCCGCGAGGGCTACGAGACGCTGCTGAACACACGCATCGGCCACGAGCTCGACCAGATGGGCCGCTTCATGAACATGGTGGTCGAATACAAGCACCGCATCGGCTTCAAGGGCACGATCCTGATCGAGCCGAAGCCGCGCGAGCCGACGAAACACCAGTACGACTTCGATGCCGCCACGGTCTACGGCTTCCTGTGCCGCTACGGGCTCGACAAGGAGATCAAGGTCAACCTGGAGGCCAACCACGCCACGCTGGCCGGCCACAGCTTCGAGCACGAGATTGCGACCGCCATCGACCTCGGCATCTTCGGCTCGATCGACATGAACCGCGGCGACATGCAGTGCCAGTGGGATACAGACCAGTTCCCGAACAGCATCGCCGAGACCGCGATCGCGCTGTACTACATCTTGAAAGCCGGCGGCTTCACGACCGGTGGCATCAACTTCGACAGCAAGGTGCGCCGCCAATCGATCGACCCACAAGACATGTTCCATGGCCACATCGGTGCGATGGACGTGACCGCCCGTGCGCTGCTCATCGCCGAGACGATGATCAACGACGGCCGGCTGGAGGCCTTCGTCAACGAGCGCTACGCCGGCTGGCGCACCCCGTTCGGCGCCGACGTGCTGGCCGGCAAGCACACGCTCGATGACCTGGCCGCGCGCGTGCTGGCGGCAAACACCGACACCGCGCCGGTATCGGGCCGGCAGGAGTACCTGGAGAACCTGGCGAACCAGTTCGTGTGAAACCCGCGCGCGGCGGCGCCGGTCACATACCCCAGCGCAATGCAGCGGTGTGCACCGGCGCGTCCCACAGCGCCAACTGCGCCGCGTCCACCGCCGTCACGGTGATCGAGCAGCCGGCCATCTCCAGCGAAGTCACGTACGAGCCGGTGAGGTGGCGCACCACCTTCACGCCGGCCGCGCCGAGCACCTTCAGCGCTGCGTGCACCATCACGTAGAGCTCGAGCGTGGGCGTGCCGCCGAAGCCGTTGACGAGCAGGATGACCGGCTGCCCTGGCTTCAGTTGCAAGTCTTTCAGCACGGCGCCGGTGAGCTCGGCGGCGATGTCGTCGGCGCTGGCCATCTTGACGCGGCGGCGGCCGGGTTCGCCGTGGATACCGACGCCCATCTCCATCTCGTCCGGGCCGATCTGGAAGGTCGGCTTGCCGGCGGCCGGCACGGTGCACGAACTCAGCGCCACGCCCATCGACGCGGTGGCCTTGTTGACCGCATCGCCGAGTGCCTTGAGCGCCGCGAGGCTGTCGCCGCGCTCGGCCGCGGCGCCGACGATCTTCTCGACGATCAGCGTGCCGGCCACGCCACGCCTGCCCGTCGTGTAGGTGCTGTTCTCGACCGCCACGTCGTCGTTCACGATCACGGTCGCGTTGTCGCGGTCCAGCATCTCGGCCGCCATCTGGAAGTTCATCATGTCGCCGGAGTAGTTCTTCACGATGAAGAGCACGCCGGCGCCGGTGTCGACCGACTCGGCGGCGGCGAGCATCTGGTTCGGTGTGGGCGAGGTGAAGATCTGCCCGGGGCAGGCCGCATCGAGCATGCCGTGGCCGACGAAGCCGCCGTGCAGCGGCTCGTGGCCCGAGCCACCACCGGAGATCAGCGCCACCTTGCCGGGGCGGGTGTGGCGGCGCCGCACGAACTGGTATTCGGCCCCGAGCGTCACGATGTCGGCATGCGCCGCCGCGAAGCCATCCAGCGATTCGGCGAGCACGGTGTCGGTGTGGTTGATGAGTTTTTTCATGGCAACTCGCTGCGGTGAAAGTTGGAAGGGTCAGGTGCCGGCGGGCGTGCCGCTGGATGCAGCGCTCGACGTGTCACCCAAGTTGTCGCAGATGGCGGCGATGATCAAGGCCATCGAGCGCGAACCGGGGTCGACATGGCCGAGCGCGCGGTCGCCGAGGAAGGACGCGCGGCCGCGCGTCGCGTCCATCGCGGCGGTGGCCGCACAAGCGTCGAATGCGGTCTGGCGGGCACGGGCGACCATGTCACCAGCGTCGTCAGCGCCCTCGGCCAGCACGCGCTGCAGCGGGTCGAGCACATCGAGCAGCGTCTTCTGCCCGACCTCGGCCTTGCCCAAGCGCGTCAACGCCGCAATGCCGGCCTGCAGCGCACGCGACAAGTCGGCGGGCCCCGGCGCAACCGGCAACGCCTTCGCCAGCGTGACCAGCAGCGTGCCGAACACCGGGCCCGACGAGCCGCCGATGGTGGACATGCAGGTCAGACCCATCGCCTTGAGCACATCGTTCAAGGGCTGGCCTTGCCATTCGGCGAGCCGGGCCTGAATGGCGAGCGCGCCGCGCCGCATGTTCAGGCCGTGGTCACCATCGCCGATGGCCTGGTCGAGCTGCGTCAATTCCTCGACGTGATCGATCAGCGTCTGCGTGGCGGCCTGGATCATGGCGGTGTGAGGCATGGCGTTCTCCGAAGGCCGCCCATCAGGCGGCAATGCGTTGGCCGTGGGTGTCGAACCAGAGCAGGTGGCGCAGCTCGACGTTCACCAACCTGCCGGGCGCGAGGCTGGCGTCGCTCGGGGCTGCGCTGACGAGCGGGTGCGCGCTGCCGGCGACCAGCAGGTGCACCAGCCGCTGGTCGCTGAGGATCTCGATGCGCCGCACTTCTGCGTGCAGCGTGTGCGGCGCGGCTGCATCAGCGGCGTGCGGGTGCAGATGAAGGTGCAGGTGCTCGGCGCGCACGCCGACGGTTGCGGCCTGCACCGGCGCCGGCCACTCGCCGAGCGCGGCGCGCGGCAGCAGGTTGATGCGCGGCGAGCCCAGCCTGGCTGCGACCGTGCTCGACTGCGGGTTCTCGTAAATGTCGCGCGGGCTGCCCACCTGCACCAGCCGGCCGTGGTCGAGCACGCCGATGCGCGTGGCCAGCGTCAGCGCCTCGGTCTGGTCGTGGGTGACGTAGAGCATGGTGGCACCCAGGTCTTGCTGGATGCGCCGCAGCTCCAGACGCAGGTCGTTACGCAGCTTCGCATCGAGCGACGACAGCGGCTCGTCCATCAAGGTCACGGCCGGCTCGCGCACCAGCGCCCGGCCGATGGCCACGCGCTGCATCTGCCCGCCCGACAGCTTGGTGGCGGGGCTCGCCAGCTTGTCGTCGATGCGCAGCAAGCGCGCAACCTCATTGACCTTCTCGCGCACCTTGACTTCGGCGAGCGGCCGCATCGGCGAGCGCAGCGGGAAGGCCAGGTTGTCGAACACGCTCAGGTGCGGGTAGAGCGAGTACTGCTGGAACACGAAGGTCACGTCGCGCAGGGCCGGCGGCTCTGCAGTCACATCGCGCCCGCCGATGTGCACGCGGCCGGCGTCCGGCGTTTCCAGACCGGCCACAAGGCGCAAGGTCGTGGTCTTGCCGGCACCGCTCGGGCCGAGCAGCACGATGAATTCACCGCTGGCTGCGGCGAGGCTCAGGCCGCTCACGGCCTGCACCGCACCGAAGCGCTTGCCGACACCGTCGAGTTGAAAGTCAGCCATGGGCGACCTCACGCCGCAGTGCGAGCGCGCGGCCCGACTGCTGGTCGAACAGCGACACCGCCCGCCCCTCGAACGCCAGCCCGACATGGTCGCCACGCGCCGCGCTCACCTGCACACCGACCTTGGCGCGCAGCATCGAGCCGACCGCCGTGCGCAGCGTGACGATCTGGCTGTGGCCCAGGTATTCGGTGCCGACCACTTCGGCACGCAGCGCAGAAGCCGCGTCGAAGTGCACATGCTCGGGGCGCACGCCGTACAGCAGCGCGCGCTGATCCACGCCTTCGGCAAGCGCCGGCACGGGCAAGGTGGCCGCGCCGATGACGACCTGCCGCGCACCGGGCTCGCAAGCGCCTTCGAAGGGAATGAAGTTCATCGACGGCGCGCCGATGAAGTCGGCCACGAACACCGACGCGGGGTGGTCGTAGACCTCTTGCGGCGCGCCGAGCTGCTCGATCACGCCGCGGTTCATGATGGCGATGGTGTCGGCCATCGCCATCGCTTCCACCTGAT
>JANNBF010000158.1:0-10441 GCA_031385155.1 Rhizobacter sp. | reverse complement strand
CTCGGTTACGAGGAAGGCGACTTCAAGAAACCGATGATCGGCGTGGCCAACGGGCACTCGACGATCACGCCCTGCAATTCGGGCCTGCAGAAGCTGGCCGATGCGGCGGTCGCTGGCATCGAAGCGGCTGGCGGGAATGCGCAGATCTTCGGCACGCCGACGATTTCCGACGGCATGGCGATGGGCACCGAAGGCATGAAGTACAGCCTGGTGTCGCGCGAAGTCATCGCCGATTGCATAGAGACTTGCGTCGGCGGCCAGTGGATGGACGGCGTGCTGGTGGTCGGCGGCTGCGACAAGAACATGCCCGGCGGCATGATGGGCATGTTGCGCGCCAACGTGCCCGCGATCTACGTCTATGGCGGCACCATCCTGCCCGGCCGCTACAAGGGGCAGGACCTGAACATCGTCAGCGTGTTCGAGGCCGTGGGCCAGTTCAGCGCCGGCAACATGGCCGAGGAAGACTTTCGCCAGATCGAGCGCCTCGCCATCCCTGGTAACGGCTCCTGCGGCGGGATGTACACCGCCAACACCATGAGCTCGGCGTTCGAGGCGCTGGGCATGAGCCTGCCCTATTCGAGCACGATGGCGAATCCGCACGACGAGATCGCCGCGTCCGCCACCGAAGCGGCGCGCGTGCTCGTCGAGGCGGTGAAGGCCGACCTGAAGCCGCGCGACATCGTCACCCGCAAGAGCATCGAGAACGCCGTGGCCGTGATCATGGCGACCGGCGGCTCGACCAACGCGGTGCTGCACTTCCTGGCCATCGCGCATGCGGCCGAGGTCGAGTGGAGCATCGACGACTTCGAGCGCGTGCGCGTGAAGGTGCCGGTGCTGTGCGACCTGAAGCCCTCGGGCAAGTACCTCGCGGTCGACCTGCACAAGGCCGGCGGCATCCCGCAGGTGATGAAGGTGCTGCTGGACGCCGGCCTGCTGCACGGCGACTGCATCACCATCACCGGCAAGACCGTGGCCGAGAACCTGGCCGACATCCCCAACGCGCCGCGTGGCGATCAAGACGTGATCCGCGCCATCGCGAACCCGATGTATGAGCACGGCCACCTCGCCATCCTGAAGGGCAACCTCTCGCCCGAAGGTTGTGTCGCCAAGATCACCGGCCTCAAGAACCCGGTGATGACCGGCCCGGCCCGCGTGTTCGACGACGAGCAATCGGCCCTCGCCGCGATCATGGCCAAGAAGATCGTCCCCGGCGACGTGATGGTGCTGCGCTACCTCGGCCCGAAGGGCGCGCCCGGCATGCCGGAAATGCTCGCCCCGACCGGCGCACTGATCGGCCAGGGCCTGGGCGAGTCGGTCGGTCTGATCACCGACGGCCGCTTCTCGGGTGGCACCTGGGGCATGGTGGTCGGCCACGTGGCGCCCGAGGCGCATGCCGGCGGCAACATCGCGCTCATCCATGAAGGCGACTCGATCACCATCGACGCGCACACGCTGACCTTGCAACTGAACGTGAGCGATGCCGAGCTCGCCGCCCGCCGCGCCGCGTGGAAGGCGCCTGCCCCGCGCTACACGCGCGGCGTGCTCGCGAAGTTCGCGTTCAACGCGTCGAGCGCCAGTTCGGGCGCGGTGCTGGACAAATTCGAGTAGCGCCGGGGCGAGGTCAGCGCTTGCGCCGCCGGCGGATGCGCCATCAGCGTTTGCGCCCCCGGCGGCGCGCCTTCGGGTCGAACCCCAGGGCCGCCAAGTTGTCCTTGCGGCGGTTCTGTTTGCGCAGCTCCATCTTCGCCATCTCGCGGCGCTTGTTCAGGCCCGACACATCGGACCAGAACCACCACAACGCCGCCAGCACGAACGGCACGCAGAACTTCCAGAGGTCGCCTGTGAGCAGCCAGCTCCAGTGCGCCGAGGGGCCGATGCCGGCGAAGTGCAGGCCGATGACGATCAGGCCGATGATGACGAACGCCATGGTCCGGGCTCCTGGGTGTTTTGGCCGGATGGCCAGGGCGGGGATCGACCCCGCGCACGATGCCGTCAACCGCTTGCGCGGCCATCCGTTAAGCTCACTGTAGCCGACTGCGGCTGTCACCCGAGACCATGATGAAACACTTCTCTGTTGCCCTGATCTCCGTCGCCACCCTGGCCGCCGCACCGGCCTTCGCCAGCCCCGAGCTGGCACAGAAGAAGAACTGCATGGCCTGCCACGCCGTCGACAAGAAGCTGATCGGCCCGCCCTACAAAGACGTGGCCGCCAAGTACGCCGGCCAGAAAGACGCGGTCGACAAGCTCGCCGCGAAGGTCATGAAAGGCGGCAGCGGCGCCTGGGGCGTGCTGCCGATGCCGGCGAACCCGCAGGTCAACGATGCCGAGGCGAAGCAGCTGGTGCAGTGGATCTTGACGTTGAAGTAAATCGCTTCTGCTCATGATCTGCGCATGAACGAAGGCCCCGCACGCGGGGCCTTCTGCATTCTGGGCAGCGAAGTTCAGCGCGGCAAGGCCTCGATGCAGGCGCGCACGGCCGGCGCCACGGTGAAGCGCTCGCCATGCTTGGCCGCCAGCGCCTGCGCGTTGGCGAAGAAGCGCTCCCGGCCTTGCGATTCGATGAACTGCATCGCCCCGCCAGCCCAGGCCGGGAAGCCGATGCCCAGGATCGAGCCGATGTTCGCATCGGCCGTGCTGGTGAGCACGCCCTCGGCCAGGCAGCGCGCCGTCTCGATGGCCTGGCGGTAGAGCAGGCGCTGCGACAACTCGGTGATGTCGACCGCCGAGTCGGCCTTCTCGAATCGCGCTTTCAGCTCCGGCCACAGGCGCTTCGGCTGGCCCTTCGGGTAGTCGTAGAAGCCGCCGCCGCCGGCGCGGCCGGGGCGCTTCCACTCCTTCACCATCTGCTCCACGAACAGCTCACCTCGGCTCGGCTCGAAGCGCTGGCCCGCCGCCGCCATGTCGGCCCGCGTCTGGTCGAGCACATGCACCGAGAGCGCGAGCGAGGTCTCGTCGAGCACCGCGAGCGGCCCGACCGGCATGCCGGCCGCGAGCGCTGCATGTTCGATCAGCGGCGCGGGCACGCCTTCGGCGAGCATGGTCGCGCCCTCCATCACGAAGGTGCCGAACACGCGGCTGGTGAAGAAGCCGCGCGAGTCATTGACGACGATCGGCGTCTTGCCGAGCGCCACCACGAAGTCGAACGCGCGCGCCACGGTCTCGTCGTCGGTCTGCGCGCCGCGGATGATCTCGACCAGCTTCATCTTGTGCACCGGCGAGAAGAAGTGCAGGCCGATGAACTTCTGCGGCGCGCGACTCGCCTGCGCGAGCCCGCTGATCGGCAGCGTGGACGTGTTCGATGCGAACACACCGCCGGCCGCCAGCATCGGCTCGGCCTCTTTCGTCACCGAAGCCTTCAGCGCACGCTGCTCGAACACGGCTTCGATGATGAGTTCGCAGCCGGTCAGGTCGGTTGCATCGGCAGTCGGCGTGATGCGGTTGAGCAGTTCAGCCTGTTGAACCTCGTTCATCCGGCCCTTCGAGACGAGCGGCGCGGTGATGCCGCGCACCGCCTCGAAGCCGGCGCGCGCCTTCTCAAGGCTCACGTCCTTCAGCACCACCGCGATGCCGCGCGATGCGGTGGCGTGGGCGATGCCTGCGCCCATCATGCCGGCGCCGAGCACACCCACCTTGGCGGGCTTCCACTGCGCAACGCCGGTCGGGCGCGACTTGCCGGCGCGGATCGCGTTCATGTTGAAAAAGAACGCGGTGACCATGTTCTTCGTCGTCTGCCCGACCATCAGCTTGGCGAGCTTGCGGCTCTCGATGCGGGTGGCAGTATCAAAGTCGACCAACGCGCCTTCGACCATCGCCTCCAGGATGGCCTGCGCAGCCGGGTAGAGGCCGCGCGCCTTCTGCGCCAGCACGGCCGGCGCCACCACCAGCCCTTGCGCGATCTTCGGGTTGCTGGGCGTGCCGCCGGGCATCTTGTAGTCCTTGCGGTCCCAGGGCTGCACCGCGTTCGGGTTCGCTTCGATCCACGCCAGCGCCTGCGCGCGCAGGCCCGCCGCGTCCGCAGCCAGGCCATCCACGAGTCCGAGTTCGAGCCCCTCGCGCGGGCCGAACAGCTTGCCCTCCATCAGCAACGGGTTGGCGGCCAACAGGCCGAGCAGCCGCACCGTCTTCGTGATGCCGGTGGCGCCGGGCATCAGGCCCAGCGAGACCTCGGGCGTGCCGAACTGGATGCGCTTGTCGTCGATGGCGAAGCGCGCATGCGCCACCAGCGCAACCTCCCAGCCACCGCCGAGTGCTGCGCCGTTCAACAGCGCCACGATCGGCCGGCCCAAGGTCTCGATGCGGCGGAAGCTGCGCTTCATCGCCTCGATGCGGGTGAAGCCGGTCTTCGCATCGTCCGCCGTCAGCTGCAGCACGCCCTTCAGTTCAGCACCGGCGAAGAACGTGGTCTTCGCCGAGGTCAGCAGCACGCCGGTGATCTGCGCCTTGTCGCGCTCCAGTTGTTCGGCCGCCTCGGCCAGGTCGTTCTGCCACGCCGGTGTCATCGTGTTGACGGGCGAGCCGGGCTCGTCGAAGGTGATCGTCGCGATGCCGTCGGCGCTGAGTTGGTAGTGGATGGTCTCCATGCTCACACCCTCTCGATGATGGTCGCGATGCCCATGCCACCGCCCACGCACAGCGTGACGAGGCCGCGCTTCAGCTGCCTGCGCTCCAGCTCGTCGAGCAGTGTGCCGACGAGCATGGCGCCGGTGGCACCGAGCGGGTGGCCCATCGCGATGGCGCCACCATTCACGTTGACCTTCTCGTGCGGCACGCCCATCTCGTGCATGAAGCGCATCGGCACTGCCGCGAAGGCCTCGTTCACCTCGAACAGGTCGATGTCGGCCACCGTGAGCCCGGCCTTCGCGAGCGCCTTGCGCGCGGCCGGCATCGGGCCGGTGAGCATGATGGTCGGGTCGGCTCCCGACAACGCCGTGGCCACGATGCGCCCGCGCGGTGCGAGGCCGAGCGCCCTGCCCTTCGCCTCGCTGCCGATCAACACTGCAGCCGCGCCATCGACGATGCCCGACGAGTTGCCCGCCGTGTGCACGTGGTGGATGCGTTCGACCTGCGGGTAGCGCGCCAGCGCCACGGCGTCGAAGCCCATCGCGCCGAGCTCGGCGAACGCGACCTTGAGCGAGGCCAGGCCTTCGAGCGTGGTGCGCGGTTTGATGAACTCGTCGCGCTCGAGAATCGCCAAGCCGATCTCGTCGTCCACCGCCAGCACCGACTTGTCGAAGTAACCCGCCGCCTGCGCCTTGGCGGCGCGCTGTTGGGAGGTGAGCGCGTAGGCATCCACATCCTCGCGGCCCCAGCCGGCCAACGTGGCGATCAGGTCGGCGCCGATGCCCTGTGGCACGAAGCCGGTGCGCGCATTCGTCTGCGGGTCTTGCGCCCACGCGCCACCGTCGGAGCCGATGGGCACGCGCGACATGCTCTCCACGCCGCCGGCGATCACCAGGTCTTCCCAACCGCTCGCGACCTTCTGCGCGGCCAGATTCACCGCCTCCAGGCCCGAGGCGCAGAAACGGTTGATCTGCACGCCGCTCACGGTGAAGTCCCAGCCCGCTTTCAGCACCGCCGTCTTCGCGATCACCGAGCCCTGCTCGCCCACCGGTGAAACCACGCCCATCACCACGTCGTCGAGTTGCGCCGGGTCGAAGCCGTGGCGCTGCTGCAGCTTCACGAGCAGGCCGGCGAGCAGGTCGACGGGCTTGACCTCGTGCAGGCTGCCGTCTTTCTTGCCCTTGCCGCGCGGCGTGCGCACGGCGTCGAAGATGAAGGCTTGGGGCATGGGGAGTCTCCTTGCGTGGGGTTGTCTCGGGGTATGTCTCGGGGTGACGCTGGCCGCAGATTCAGTATAGAGTTTATGCCAATCACCCGCTTTGCATAAATAAGGCCCGCATGATCCCCCGCACCTTGTTCAACGCCGACCACCAAGGCTTTCGCGACACGGTGCGCCGCTTCATCGACCGTGAGATTGCGCCCTTCCACGCCGGCTGGGAAGAGCAAGGCTATGTCGACCGCGAGGTCTGGCGCAAGGCGGGCGAACTCGGCTTGCTGTGCCTGACGATGCCCGAGGCTTACGGCGGCGCGGGGGCCGACAAGCTGTTCTCGGTGGTGCTGATCGAAGAGCTGACCACCGCCGGCGCCAGCGGCATCGGCTTCGGCCTGCACAACGAGATCGTGGCGCCCTACCTGCTGCGCTACGGCACTGACGAACAAAAGCAACGTTGGCTGCCGAAGTTCGCGAGCGGCGAACTCATCGGCGCCATCGCGATGAGCGAGCCCGCCGCCGGCTCCGACCTGCAAGGCATCAAGACCACGGCCATCAAGCACGGCGACCACTATCTGCTCAACGGCTCCAAGACCTTCATCACCAACGGCTGGCATGCCGACGTGGTGATCGTCGTCGCCAAGACCGCGCCCGAGGCCGGCGCCAAGGGCACGAGCCTGCTCGTGGTCGAGCGCGGCATGCCCGGCTTCGAGAAGGGCAAGCGCCTGAAGAAGATCGGCCTGAAGGCGCAGGACACGTCGGAGCTGTTCTTCAGCAACGTGCGCGTGCCGCTCGGCAACCTGCTCGGCGCCGAGAACAGCGGCTTCGTGAGCCTGATGCAAGAGCTGCCCTGGGAGCGGCTGCAGATCGCCATCGCAGCGGTCGCTGCCGCGCAGATCGCCATCGACCGCACGCTCGTCTACGTGAAGGAGCGGCAGGCCTTCGGCCAGAGCGTGGGTGCGTTCCAGAACACGCGCTTCACGCTCGCCGGCCTGCAAGCGCAAGTGCAGGCCGCGCGCGTGTTCGTGGACCGCTGCATCGAGCTGCTGATGCAGGGCGCGCTCGACACGGCCACCGCGTCGATGGCCAAGCTCTGGACCACCGACCTCGAGTGCAAGGTGATCGACGACTGCCTGCAGCTCTTCGGCGGCTACGGCTTCATGTGGGAGTACCCGATCGCGCGCCAGTTCGCCGACTCGCGGGTGCAGCGAATCTACGGCGGCACGAACGAGATCATGAAGGAAGTGATCGCACGTTCGATGGGGCTGCGGTGAGCCGGATGGATGCCGCGCTCGCCGTGCGTGCCGTGCGTGCGGTGGAAGGCGCCGCAGCACCGAAGCGCCCGCGTGGCCGGCCCCCCAAGACGCTGGATGAGCGCGACGACGGCAACCGCCGCCAGGCGCTGCTGAAAGCGTCTGCGAAGCTGTTCCGCCGCAAGGGCTTCGGCGCCACGACCACGCGCGACATCGCCGCCGCCGTGGGCATGCAATCGGGCTCGCCGTTCTATCACTTCGCGAGCAAGGGCGAGTTGTTGTTCGCGGTGATGGAAGAAGGCATGCACAGCGCGCTGGAACGCCAGGCCGCCGTGCTGGCGGCGGCGCAGGCCGAACCTCGCAGCGCCGATGCCGAACTGCTGCGCCGCCTGATCCGCGCCCACTTCGACACGCTTCACGGCCGCGGGCGCGACTTCATCCCGGTGATGCTGTACGAATCGCGCTCGCTCAACCCGCGCCAGCGCGCCCGCATCGCCAAGCTCCAGCGCGACTACGAAGCCGTGTGGCGGCCGGTGCTGGATGCACTGGCCGAAGCGGGCTCGTTGCGCGGCGATGTGCACCTCGCGCGGCTCTTGATCTTCGGCGCGCTCAACTGGTCGGCGCAGTGGTTCGACGCGAAGAGACACGCGTCGCTCGATGAACTGACGGATGCGGCGATGGCGCTGTTCATTCATGCCGGGTGACTGCAACATGTCGACGCACTCTTCCCTGTGTTGTCCCCTCTCCCCCTGGGAGAGGGAACAAGAAAGAGGCCCTATGACTTACCGATCCATCTTCACCCCCGGCCTCTTCAACGGCCAGGTCGCCATCGTCACCGGCGGTGGCTCGGGCATCGGCCGGTGCACGGCGCATGAACTCGCGGCACTCGGCGCGCGTGTCGCACTCGTCGGCCGCAAGTCCGAGAAGCTTGCCGCCGTGCAGGCCGAGATCGCAGCCGCTGGCGGCACCGCCACCATGCACATCTGCGACATCCGCGAAGAAGACACCGTGCGCGCCACCGTGCAGGCCGTGCTGGCCGCACACGGCCGCATCGATGCACTCGTCAACAACGCCGGCGGGCAGTTCCCGGCGCCGCTCGCGAGCATCAGCGCGAAGGGTTGGGACGCCGTCGTGCGCAGCAACCTGACCGGCGGCTTCCTGATGGCACGCGAGTGCGTCACCCAATGGATGGCGACCGACGAAGCCGGCGAGGTCGACGAACAGGGCCGGGGCCAGGGCGGCGGCGCCATCGTCAACATCATTGCCGACATCTGGGGCGGCATGCCCGGCATGGGCCACTCGGGTGCGGCGCGCGCGGGCATGCTCAACTTCACCGAGACGGCGGCGCTCGAATGGGCGCCGATCCGCATCAATGCGGTAGCACCCGGCTGGATTGCATCGAGCGGCATGGACAACTACCCACCCGAAATGCGCGACATGATCCGCGCGCTGCCGAAGCTCGTGCCGCTGCGCCGCCTGGGCACCGAGAGCGAAGTGGCAGCGGCCATCGTGTTCCTGCTGTCACCGGCGGCCGCGTTCATCTCCGGCGCGTGCCTGCGCGTCGACGGTGCCGCGCCGAATGCGAAACGCGTGTGGCCCGAGGTCGGCAGCGGTGGCAGCACGACGGCGTTCGACGGCTTCCACCTCGCGACGAAGCCCAAGGTCCTCGGAGGCTGATGCCGATGCCGCGCCTCGAACTCCCGCTCGACACCGGCAGCGCCGCGTTCGCCGAGAACCGCGCGCACGGCCTGGCGCTCATCGCAGAGCTGCGCGCGCTCGAAGCCCGCACCCGCGCCGCCAGCGCCCGTGCGCAACCGCTGTTCGACAAGCGCGGCCAGTTGCTGCCGCGCGAGCGCGTGGCGCGCCTGCTCGACCCCGGCGTGCCCTTCCTGGAGCTGTCCACGCTGGCCGGCTGGCAGCAGGACACGCCGGACGCGGAGAAGTCGACGCCTGGCGGTGGCGTTGTCGTCGGCATCGGCGTCGTCAGCGGTGTGCGCGTGATGGTCGTCGCCGACGACGCCGGCATCGACGCCGGTGCGATGCAGCCGATGGGCATCGAGAAGCTGCGCCGCGCGCAAGACATCGCGCTCGAGAACCGGCTGCCGCTGATTCACCTGGTCGAGTCGGCCGGCGCCAACCTGCTGAAGTACCGCGTCGAGCAGTTCATTCACGGCGGCAGCGCGTTCTGGATGCTCGCGCGCCTCTCGGCTGCGGGCCTGCCGGTCATCGCCGTCGTGCATGGTTCATCGACTGCCGGGGGCGCCTACATGACGGGCCTGGCCGACCACGTGGTGATGGTGCGCGACCGCGCCCGCGCCTTCCTCGCCGGGCCGCCGCTGCTGAAGGCTGCCACCGGCGAGGTGGCCACCGAAGAAGCGCTCGGCGGCGCCGAGATGCACGCCAGCGTCTCGGGCCTGGCCGAGTACGTGGCCGACGACGATGCGCATGCGCTGGGCATCGCGCGCGAGCTGGTCCATGCGCTCGGCTGGCAACCGCGTGCCGCGTGGCCCGACGGGCCGGCGCCGCGCTGCGACGCCGAGCATTTGCTCGGCCTGTTCGCGCCAGATGCGAAAAAGCCGGTCGAGATGCGCCACGTGATCGCGCGCATCGCCGACGACTCCGACTTCCTCGACTTCAAGCCGGACTACGGCCCCGCCACCGTGTGTGGCTTCGCGGCCATCACCGGCCACCGCGTCGGCATCGTCACCAACAACGGCCCGCTCGACCCCGCCGGCAGCACCAAGGTCACGCACTTCATCCAGGCGTGTTGCCAGGCCGGCTTGCCGATCATCTACTTGCAGAACACGACCGGCTTCATCGTCGGGACCGAGGCCGAGCGTGCCGGCATGATCAAGCACGGCTCCAAGCAGATCCAGGCGCTGTCGAACGCCACCGTGCCGCAGATCACCGTGTACTGCGGTGCCTCGTTCGGCGCCGGCAACTACGGCATGTGCGGCCGCGGCTTCCACCCGCGCTTCGCCTTCAGCTGGCCGAACGCCCGCACCGCCGTGATGGGCCCGGCGCAGGCCGCCGGCACGATGGAAATCGTGATGCGCGAAGGCGCAGCGCGCAAGGGCGTGCCGGTGGACGAAGCCAAGCTCACCGCCCTCACCACCGCCATCACGCAGACCTTCGAGCGCCAGATGCACGCGTTCTACACGTCCGGCCTGCTGCTCGACGACGGCGTGATCGACCCCCGCGACACCCGCCGCGTGCTGGCTCTCGCGCTCACGCTGTGCGACGAGTCTGCGAGGCGCGCGCTGCGGCCGATGCAGTTCGGAGTGGCGAGGCCATGAATTCATTCACCGCAGAGGCGCGGGGGTGGGGGGGGTGGCGCCCTGGAAATAAAAAAAAATTGTTTTTATATGGGCGACAACGCCCACACCCGTTTAGAGTGGGGGGAGGCTTGGGGTTTTTT
>JANNBF010000155.1:0-36228 GCA_031385155.1 Rhizobacter sp. | reverse complement strand
CGCAGAGGAACGCAGAGGAATTCGAGGTCAACACCAACAGATATTTGGTCTTCTCTGCGCAACTCTGCGTCCTCCGCGCCTCTGCGGTGGAGCATTGAAATGGGCGTCAGGCCACAACCCCGCCGTAGCGCTTCTCGATGTAGCGCTCGACCAGCGCATGGAACTCGGCGGCGATGTTGTCGCCGCGCAGCGTGAGCGCCTTTTCGCCGTCGATGAACACCGGCGCGGCCGGTGCCTCGCCGGTGCCAGGCAGGCTGATGCCGATGTCGGCGTGCTTGCTCTCGCCCGGGCCGTTGACGATGCAGCCCATCACCGCGACCTTCATCTTCTCGACGCCGGGGTAACGCGTCTTCCACACCGGCATCTGTGCGCGCAGGTGGTCGTCGATCTCTTTCGCGAGCACCTGGAAGGTGGTACTCGTGGTGCGGCCGCAGCCGGGGCACGCGGTGACGCTGGGGTTGAACGAGCGCAGGCCGAGCGACTGCAGGATCTCGAGCGCCACCACCACCTCTTGGGTGCGCGCCTCGCCCGGCTGCGGCGTGAGCGACACCCGGATCGTGTCGCCGATGCCTTCTTGCAGCAGCACCGTCAAGGCGGCGGCAGACGCGACCGTGCCCTTCGTGCCCATGCCGGCTTCGGTCAGGCCGAGGTGCAGCGCGTAGTCGCAGCGCTTGGCCAAGGCGCGGTAGACGCTGATCAGGTCTTGCACGCCGCTCATCTTGCACGACAGGATGATGCGGTCGGCATGCAGGCCGATGGCTTCGGCGCGGCGTGCCGACTGCACTGCCGACGTGATGATCGCGCGGTACATGATCTGCTGCGGCTCGAAGGGCTCGGCCCGCAGCGCGTTGTCGTCCATCATCTGCGTCAGCAGTTCCTGGTCGAGGCTGCCCCAATTCACGCCGATGCGCACCGCCTTGTCGTACTTCGCGGCCACTTCGACCATCTGCGCGAACTGCTTGTCGTGCTTGTCGCCCTTGCCCACGTTGCCGGGGTTGATGCGGTACTTGCTCAGCGCCTCGGCACAGGCCGGGTGGTCGGTGAGCAGGCGGTGGCCGTTGTAGTGGAAGTCGCCGATCAGCGGCACGTCGATGCCCATGCGGTCGAGCTGCTCGCGGATGTACGGTACCGCCGCCGCCGCCTCGGGCGTATTGACGGTGATGCGCACCATCTCCGAGCCCGCAATGGCGAGTTCCTTGACCTGGATGGCCGTGCCGATGGCGTCGACCGTGTCGGTGTTCGTCATGGCCTGCACGCGCACCGGCGCGTCGCCACCGACGGTGACGATGCGCGAGCCCCAGCGCACCGGCACCTGGCGCGAAGCACGCGCAGCCGGGCGCGCGGGTTCGATGAAGTCGTCGAGGGCGGGCGGGTTCTGGCGCAGGGCGTTCATGGGCGGCCTACTTGAGTTCGAGGCGGGCGATGTTGTCCCGCGTGAAGGGGGCCAGCGCGAGAGGCTGGCCACGGAACGAAAGCTGGGTGCCGCTGGCGTTGCCGATCCGCACCTTCATGGGCAAGGCGCCGTCGAGCGGCACGGTCTCACCGGGCTGCAGCAGGCGCGACAGCACGGCCTGGCCTGACGCATCGGTGATCTCGATCCACGACGCCGCGGTGGTACGCACCTCGACCAACCTGGCGGCCGCCGCATCCGGCATCGGCCCCGTGGCCGCCGGCGGCACCAAAGCCCCCGGCTCGGAGGCGACAGCCGGTGGCGCAGCAGCCGATTCGACCGCCGCCAACGGCAGCGATGCTGCCGGTCCTGGCGCTGCTTGCGTTGTTGGTGTTGCCGACGGCACGGTTGCAGTCGCTTTGCCGTCGGCAGCTCTCGGGACGACCGACCAGCCCACGGGAAGGAAATACACCACCACAGTGCCGAGCACCAGCAGCGCGGCGAGCCAGAGCGCAGGCGTGGCCACGCTCGCCCACTCACGCGGAACCAGACGCCCCGGGCGGTCGGCGAAGGGCGTGTTCAGGCCTTCGCTGACCTGCTCCAGCCGGTGGCTCAGCGCCGGCGGCAGCAGCGCGAGGACGGGTGCGGCATCAACCTTCAGCGTGCGGCACACGGTTTGCGCCAGGGCGCGGGTGAAGGTGGCGTCGGGGAGTTGGTCGAACTGGTCGGATTCGAGCAGTTCGAGCTTGCGCTGCGTCACCTTGATGCTGGCCGCGAGCGCGCCGATGTGCAGGCCATGGGCCTGGCGCGCCTTGCGCAACAGGCCACCGGCGGTGGTGGGCGCGGGGCCGGAACCAGGTGGGGCTGCGGCAGGCGCCGAGCTCGTCACGTCACTCATCGAAGCGGCCTTGGTTGAAGTCACTGGTCTCACGCGCATCCGGGAAGCGGCGGCGCAACTGTTCGCCGAAGTTGTCGACACCGCCGCGGTTGCCCAGGCGGTTTTCGATGCGCGCCGCCAGCCACAGCGTCTGCGCGCTGGCGATGGCCGGCACGCTATTGACGCGGCGCAAGAAGAAACGCGCGCGCTCGAAATCGCCGCGCCGATACAGCACTTCAGAGAGGTTCACCGCCGTTGACGGGTTCGACGGGTCCATCTCGTACGAGCGCACCAACGAGGCTTCGGATTCGGCCAGTTGGCCCGCGAAGGCGAGGCACACGCCCTTGGTCAACAGCGTGCGCGGCGCATCGGCGTAACGCGGCACCGCAAGCGCCTGGTCGAACAGCGCGGTGGCTTCGGGGTAGCGCTTCTTCTGGCACAGGAAGTAGCCGAAGTTCTGCATCGCGTCAGCGTCACGCGGATTGAGTTGCAGCGCGCGGCGAAAGCTCTCTTCGGCCAGCCGGTCATCGCCCAGGTTGGCGTAGATCAGGCCGCGCAGGTTGAACGCTTCTGAGATGGTGGGGTCGGCGCCGATGGCGAGCTTGATCTGGTCGAGCGCGGTTGTCATCTGCCCGCGCCCGAAGTAAGCCGCTGCCAGCTCCATGCGAACGCGCGCGCGCTTGCTCGCGTCGGGCTCGTCGGAGGCGGTCACGCGGTCTTTGCTGTCGGCGCTGAACTCGGGCGCGAGCGGCCGCGCGCAGCCGGCCAGCAGGCTTGCCAGCGCCGCAGCAAGCAGCGCTGCGGCAACGCCTGAGCGTGTGGCAAAAACCGTGGCCCAACGTGTGGCAACAGCCAGTCGCAAGGTCATGCTTCGCTCACGTTCTGAGTGACGCGTTCAGGCGCTCGCCCGGCCTCGATGGCGCGGGCGGCGACCGAGCCGCTGCGGTGAACCTGAACCGGCGCGCGCGTCATGCGCTCGTGCGCCCGGGTGCGGTCCTGCACTTCGCCGGCGAGCTGGCCGCACGCGGCATCGATGTCGTCGCCACGCGTCTTGCGCACGGTGGTGATCACGCCGCCGTCTTGCAGGATGCGCGCGAACGCCATCACCCGCTCGTTGGGCGAGCGCGTCAGGCCCGATGCCGGGAACGGGTTGAACGGGATGAGGTTGAACTTGCACGAGATGCCGCTGGCCGCATCGCGGCCATGCACCGCACCGCCCGGCGCCACGAGTGCGAGCAGTTCATGGGCGCAGGCATCGGTGTCGTTCACGCCGTCGAGCATGCAGTACTCGAAGGTGATGAAGTCGCGTGGCGCCTTGGCCAGGTAGCTTCGGCAGGCGGCCAGCAACTCGTGCAGCGGGTACTTTCGGTTCAGCGGCACGAGGTCGTTGCGCAGCGCATCGTTCGGTGCGTGGAGCGACACAGCCAGCGCCACCGGGCAATCGTCACGCAGGCGCTCGATCATCGGCACGACGCCCGAGGTCGACACCGTCACGCGCCGGCGCGACAGGCCGTAACCGTGGTCGTCGAGCATCATGCGCAGCGCTGGCAAGAGTGCACTGTAGTTCTGCAACGGCTCGCCCATGCCCATCATCACGACGTTCGTGATGACACGCTTGTCGTCTGGCAGGTTGAAACGCTTGCGAAGCGTGTGCTCGGCAAACCACAGCTGCGCGATGATCTCGCCGGTGCTCAGGTTGCGGCTGAAGCCTTGATGACCGGTCGAGCAGAACCGGCAGCCGACCGCACAGCCGGCCTGCGACGATACGCACAGCGTGCCGCGGTCGTCTTCCGGGATGAACACGGTCTCGACCGCGTTGCCACCGCCCACATCGAACAGCCACTTGATCGTGCCGTCGGCAGACGCCTGCTCGCTCACCACGCCCATCGGCGCCATGCAGGCTCGCCCGGCGAGCTTTTGCCGCAGCGACTTCGCCAGATCGGTCATCTGGTCGAAGTCGGACGCGCCGCGCTGATGGATCCAGCGGAAGAGTTGGGTCGCGCGGAAGCGCTTCTCCCCGAGCTGCTCGCAGAAGGCGGCGAGCGCTTCGCGGTCCAGCTCAAGAAGGTTGACGGCAGTCATGCGTGGCGCGCGCGGGCAAGGCGCGGTGGGTGCGTCTTCAGCGGCTGTAGACGTTCATGCCGGGAAAGAAGAACGCGATCTCGACGGCGGCCGTCTCAGCAGCGTCGGAGCCGTGCACGGCGTTCGCGTCAATGCTGTCGGCGAAGTCGGCGCGGATCGTGCCCTTCTCGGCCTTCTTCGGGTCGGTGGCGCCCATCAGGTCGCGGTTCTTGCCGATGGCGCCTTCGCCTTCGAGCGCCTGGATCATCACCGGGCCGGAGATCATGAACTCGACCAGGTCTTTGAAGAACGGGCGGGCTTTGTGAACGCCGTAGAAGGCCTCGGCCTCGCCGCGCGACAGGTGCGCCATGCGGGCAGCGACGACCTTCAGGCCGGCGCCTTCGAAGCGGGCGTAGATCTGGCCGATCACGTTTTTGGCAACGGCGTCGGGCTTGATGATCGACAGAGTGCGTTCGAGTGCCATGGTTTTATTCTCCTGAAATCAATGCTGGACAAAGCCTCGGATTGTACGTCGCGAGGTGTTGCGCTTGATGACGGGCGGGCCGTCAACGGCCGCGACGGCCACCGCCAAATCCACCACCGCCACCGCCACCGCCACCGCCACCACCGCTGCCGTTGCCACCGAAGCCGCCGCGATTGTTGCCGCCCTGGCCGCCACCTTGCCCGCCTCCCTGCCCACCGCCACCACCGCGCTGGCCCTTGCGGTGGAATGCGTCGGCACCGATGAAGCCGAGCGAGGTTTGCAGCGGGTCGGGCTGCTTCGGGTCGCCGCGGTTGCCCTTGTTGGCCGGCAGCGGCGCGCTGCCGCCAGCGCCAAAGCCACCGCCGCCGCTGCGGAAGCCGCGCCCACCAGCGGGGCTGCGCGGGTTCTGCACGAAGCGCTTGTCGAAGGTCTGCTCCATCGGGTTCGGGATCGACGCGGGGTCGAAGTCCAGGTCGTGATCCGCATCGCGTTCGCGCGGCACGTCGTCACGCGGCGGCGCCATCTCGTTCACACGTGGCCGCTGCGGTGGGTTGCTGCGGTTGCGGTCGCCCTGGTTCGGGTTCGGGTTGCCGTTCGGGCGCGGGCCTTGCTGCCGGTCATTGCGGTTCTGCTGCGGGCCGTTCTGGCGGTCGCCACCGCGTGCGGTGTTGCGGTCGTTGTTGTTGCGGTCGTTGTTGTTCCGGTCGCCACTGCGGTCATTCCCCCGCTCGCTGCCACGCTCGTTCGCGCGATCCTGGCCCCGGTCGTTGCGTTGGCCGCCATCGCCGGCGGCCAGGCGCCGAATCGTGCGCACGTCGCCGTCTTCAAGGTCGACCCACACGCCGCGCTTCAAACCGAGCGGCAACACGAAGCTGCCGTAGCGGATGCGGATGAGCCGGCTCACCGTGAGGTCGACCGCCTCGAACAGGCGCCGCACCTCGCGGTTGCGCCCTTCCGTGATGACGACGCGGTACCAGCGGTTCGCGCCGTCGCCGCCACCGTCTTCGACCGACTTGAAGCTGGCCTTCTGGCCATCGACATCCACGCCGTTCAGCAGCTCCGCCTTGTCTTCGGTGCTGAGCGTGCCCAGCACGCGCACCGCGTATTCACGCTCGACGCCGAAGCGCGGGTGCATCAACTGGTTGGCGAGTTCACCCGATGTGGTGAACAGCAACAGGCCTTCGGTGTTGATGTCGAGCCGGCCCACCGACTGCCACTTGCCTTGCTGCAGTTGCGGCAGGCGGCGGAACACGTTCGGCCGGTTCTGCGGGTCGTCACGGCTGACGATTTCACCCACCGGCTTGTGGTAGGCAATGATGCGCGGCGCCGGCGGCACGATGCGCAGGCGCACCGGCTTGCCGTTGACCTTGACCTGGTCGCCGAACGACACGCGCTGGCCGACATGCGCGACCTCGCCGTTGACGGTGACGTGGCCGTCCTGGATCAGGTCTTCCATGTCGCGGCGCGAGCCGATGCCCGATTGCGCGAGCACCTTGTGCAGCTTCGGCGCATCGGCTTCGGGTTGCAGCACGCGCTTCGGCGCGGACGGCTCGGGCCTGGCTTCGGCTGCGTCGGCATTGGCCTGCGCCGGGGCATCTGCAACGCTGTCGGGCGACGCATCAACTGCGGTTGCGGCATCGGCATCGGAATCCGCATCGGGCTCACCGCTGGCATCGAACTCGCCCGACAGCACCTGCGCAAACCGCTCGGCCACGAGCACGGGCAGCGGCACGGCGGGCGCCGCAGGCGGGCGGTTTTCCTGTTGCTCACCACGCGCGGCATCGGCGCTGCGATCACTGTCGGTGCCTTCGGCGCCCTCGGCGCCCTCGAGGCGGTCCGCGCGGTCACCCCGGTTGCGCCGACCACGGCGCCGGCCGCGCGGGCCCTGGGAGCCTTCGGATTGCGCCTCGGCATCGGCGGCCTCGCCTTGCAGGCCAGCCGCGGGCGCGTCAACTCCCTCGTCTTGAGCGCTGCCGGCACCTTCGATCGTCAGCGACGCAGGCCCAATGACAGGGGCGACGGGTGCAGGCGCTGCATCGCCTTGCGACGGCGCATCTGCCGTTGCTTCAGCCGTTGCTTCAGCCGACACCTCTGCCTCGACCTTCACCACCGCACGCCGGCGCTTCGGCTTGGCCACCAACTCCTCAGCCTGCGCCTGCGCAGAAGCAGTTGCCCCCGCGTCATCGGCGCTCGGCGCGATCACCACGGCAGCATCGCCATCGATTGGCGCCGTGTCCGCCTTGACCGCGCGGCGGCGACGCGCTGGCTTGGCCGCTGCATCGGCAGGAGCGCCTTCGGTGTCGGTGTCGGTGTCGATCTCGGGCGCGTGGTCAGGGTTGGGGTTCATTCGTGGTTTCCATGGGAGCGGCGTCCGCCGCAGGCTCATCGAGGAGAAGGGGTTCCGAGGCTGCTGCTTCGGGTGCGGCATCGAGTGCGGCGCCAGATGCGGCGTCGGGTAAATCGTCGGGTGCGGCGTCAGGTGTGTCGTCGGTTGCGTCGTCAAAGGGCAGCAGCGACGGTTGGTCGAGCAGCGCGTCATCCGGCAACGCACGGGCGAGCAGTTCGCCGCCCGCGCCGGTGCCGCCTTCGAGCAGCGGCAGTTGTTCCAGGCTGGCCAGGCCCAGGTCGTCGAGGAACTGCCGGGTCGTGGCCAGCAGCGCCGGGCGGCCGGGCGACTCGCGGTAGCCGATGGCCTCGACCCAGCCACGGTCTTCGAGCTGCTTGATGATCTGGCTCGCCACCGTGACGCCCCGGATGTCTTCGATGTCGCCGCGCGTCACGGGCTGTCGGTACGCAATGATCGCCAGCGTTTCCATCACGGCGCGCGAGTACTTCGGCGGCTTCTCGGGGTTCAGGCGGTCGAGGTAGTGCCGCATCTCGGGCCGGCTTTGCAGCCGCCAGCCGGTGGCCAGCGTGACGAGTTCGACGCCCCGGCCTTGCCAGTCGCGCTGCAGTTCGTCGAGCAGCGTGCGCAGTGTGTCGGGGCCGACCTCGTCGGCGAACAGCACGCGCAGGTCGCGCAGCGGCAACGGCTGGCTGGCGCAGATCAGGGCGGTCTCGAGGACGCGCTTCGCATCCAGGCTATTCATGGGTCTTGTTCACATCCTCGGCCGGGGTTGTTCGGCTGCTAGCGGGCTGTTTGTCAAAGGGATCGCAAAGGGGTCACGGGCCATGTCAAGCAACAGGCGCACGCCGGACGAACTCGTCTTGAGGCTCAGTGCAAAACCTGGCTGACTTGGGGTGGGCTCGTTCGCGCCACCCAAGGTTGAGGCACCTTGCGGTGCGGCTCACATCTCGGTGGATCGATTCGGGGACAAGGTGCGCTTTGAAGCGTCGCTTGTAAGTACCACCACGAATCGTCGATCTGCCGAGGAATGGCGAATTGTACTCGCCCGATCCGTTGGGCCGCGTCGCGTACCGCATGTCGCTCCCGCCAGGTTTGCCACCGTCTCAGGCTGCCGGCTCGGTTGCCTCTTGCCAGGCTGCGCTCATGTCCGCAGGCATCGGCGACTCGAACACCGCGGGCTCGCCGGTGCGCGGGTGCGCGAACGCCAGTCGCGTGGCATGCAACGCCTGCCGCGCCAGCCCGAGCGCAGGCTTGCCGCCATACACCACGTCGGCCAACAACGGGTAGCCGCGCGAGGCCAGGTGAACGCGGATCTGGTGCGTGCGCCCGCTGTGCAAGGTGCAGCGCAGCAGGCTGAACCCGACGGCCCGCGCCAGCACGGCCACGTCGGTGCGGGCTGGCTTGCCACCGGCAACGATGGCCATGCGGATGCGCGATTGCGGGTCCCGCCCGAGCGGCGCGTCGACACTGAATTCGGCCGGCCGCACATCGCCCTGCGCGATGGCCACGTACTTGCGGCTCACCTCGCGCGCTGCGATGGCGCGCACCAGCGCGGTCACGGCTTGCAGCGTCTTGCCGACGACCATCAGGCCCGACGTGTCCTTGTCGAGCCGGTGCACGATGCCGGCGCGCGGCAGGCTCGCAGCACCCGCGTGATGCGCCAGCAGCGCGTTGAGCAAGGTGCCCGACCAGTTGCCCGCCGCCGGGTGCACCACCATGCCGGCAGCCTTGTTGACGACCATCACATCGGCGTCTTCGTGAACGATGTCGAGCGCGATGGTCTCGGCTCGGAACGCGCGGCTCTCGGCCGTGGGCACGAGCGCGACCGCAATCATTTGCCCGCTGCGCACCTTGCGCGATGCGGTCGTTGCAACCGCGCCGTCGATGCGAACATGCCCGCCTTCGATCAGGCCCTGCAAGTGGCTGCGCGAGAACTCGGGCGCCATCGCGACCACGGCCTTGTCGAAACGTTGGCCGTGCAGGCTGGCCGGCACCTGTGCTTCGCGCTGCTCGAAGGGTGCGTCTGCGGGGCTTTCGAGCAGGTCGTCCACCTCCGCAGCGGGGGCGTGTGCGGCAGGGTCATCGTGAAGCTGAACCATATAATCGAAGATCGTTTCTCGACAGGACCGCGCCCGCTGGGCGGGCCTTCATCCCATGATTCAACTGAGTGTGTGGCGGCCCTTGAAGGCCGTGGTGGCGGTATCGGTAGCGATATCGGCCGCGTTGCTCGCGGGCTGCGGCTCGACACCGCGTGAAGCCGAATCGCAGTGGAGCGCGGAGCGATTGTATGCAGAGGCCAAGGAAGAGGCCTCGACCGGCAACTTCGAGCGCGCCGGCAAGCTCTACGAGCGCCTGGAAGGCCGGGCTTCCGGCACGGCCCTGGCCCAGCAAGCGCAGATCGAGCGCGCCTACATGCTCTACAAGAGCGGTGACAAGGCGCAGGCCCTGGCGGTGCTCGAGCGCTTCATCAAGCTGCACCCGACAAGCGCAGCTGCCGACTATGCGCTGTACCTGCAAGGCCTGGTCAACTTCAACGACAACCTCGGCCTGCTCGGCAGCCTGGCGCGGCAAGACCTGTCGGAGCGCGACCAGCAAGCGTCGCGCGATTCATTCCAGTCGTTCCGCGCGCTCGTCGACCAGTACCCGCAGTCGATCTACGCCGACGATGCGCGGCTGCGCATGAACTACATCGTCAACACGCTCGCGTCATACGAAGTGCACGTGGCGCGTTACTACTACCGGCGCGGCGCCTTCGTGGCGGCAGCGAACCGGGCGCAAAACGTGATCTCGGACTTCCAGGAATCGCCGTCGACGCAAGAGGCGCTCTACATCATGGTGCAGAGCTATGACCGCCTCGGGCTGACCGACCTGCGCGACGATGCCGACCGCGTGCTCCGCAAGAACTACCCCGGCACCACGATCCACACCGACGGCGTGACCACGGCGAAGCGCGCGTGGTGGCAGCTCTGGTAGAGCGCAGGCCTCACTTCGTAGCCGTTCAAAACGGCAGCGTGGCGGCGCCCAGGCTCGCCAGCCAGGCGAGCGCCTCGGCTTCGTTCGCCACCAGCGTCATCGGCGGCAAGGCCTCGCGCAGGCGCTTGCCGTAGTTCATGCCCGCCATGCGCGGGTCACAGACCACGAGCAGCCCACGATCGGTCTCGCTGCGGATCAGCCGCCCGGCGCCCTGCTTCAGCGACACCGCCGCCTCGGCGACGAAATAGTCGGCGAACGGGTTGCGGCCCTCGCCTTCCAGCCGCTTGACCCGCGCCTCGACCAGCGGGTCGTTCGGGGGTGGGAACGGCAGCTTGTCGATCAGCACACATTGCAGCGCATCGCCGGGCACGTCGATGCCTTCCCAGAAGCTTTGCGAACCGACCAGCACCGAGCGGGGCTCGGCCATGAACTGCTGCATCAGCTGGCGCTTGGGGATCTGTCCCTGCACCAGCACCTGGATCGCATCGCCCTGCCCTTCGAATTCGACCCGCAACTGTTCACCGATGGCTTGCAGCGCGCGCAGCGTGGTGGTGAGCACGAAGGTGCGCCCACCCAGAGCGCGCGCGCAGCGGGCGGCGAGCAACGCGACCGACGGCGCGTGCGAGGGCTCGTTCGGCTTCGGGAACCCGCGCGGCACATAAAGCCGCGCGTTGTGCGCATAGTCGAACGGGCTGCCCAGGCGCAGCACGCGGGCGTCGGTGAGGCCGGCGGATTCGGTGAACCAGCTCAGCTTGTCGTCGTCACCCAGCGTCGCCGAGGTGAACACCCAGGCCTTGGGCGGGCCGTTCATCTGCTCGCGCAGCGCATCGCGAATGTCGAGCGGGGACTCGACCAGCCGGGCCTGGTGCGGCGACACGTCGATCCAGCGCACGTTGCCGTCTTCGGCCGGCTCGTGGAAGCGACGTGCCTGCGTTGCGAGGGCCGTGGCGCGCTCGGCGAGCTTGTCGAAGTCGGGCGACATGTCGGCCACCACTTTCAAGCTCGCAGCGGCGGCATCGCAGGCGGCCGCGACCGCCACCAGGCCATCGGCAAAGTCGGCCTGTGAACCACGTTCGTTCCAGCGCAGCTTGATGGTGCCGCGCAGGTCGCGCAGGCTGCCAGCGGCGGCGATGCGCAGGTCGCGTGCAGTGCGGTCACAAGCGCCCGCGAGTTCTTGCCACGGTGCCAACCCGCGCGCCTGCTGCAGGCCGGCTCCGAGCATGTCGCGTGCGAAGTCGATCACCTGCGACGTGCCCAGCGTGTGGCCCAGGAACTGCACGCCGGCCTCGGTGAGCTGGTGCGCCTCGTCGAACAGCGCGACATCGACACTGGGCAGCAGCTCGGCCACGCCGGTGTCGCGCAGGGCCATGTCGGCAAAGAAGAGGTGGTGGTTCACGACCACCAGATCGGCCAGCATGGCCTCGCGCCGCGCCTTGACCACGTGGCACTGGCGGAACTGCGGGCACTCCGAGCCCAGGCAGTTCTCGCGCGACGAGGTCACGAGCGGGATCACGCTGCTCCGCTCGTCCAGGCCGACCAGTTCGGCCAGGTCGCCGGTCACGGTGCTGTGCGACCACTGCTCCACCTTGGCCAGGGTGCGCGCCGCCCAGCGGTCGGGCAAGGTCTCGGCCTGACGCGCCTGGTTCATGCGGTGCAGGCACAAGTAGCTGCCCCGGCCCTTCAGCAGCGCCACGGTCACCGGCAGCTTCAGCGCCTCGCGCAGGCGCGGCAGGTCGCGCAGGAACAGCTGGTCCTGCAGGCTCTTGGTGGCGGTGCTGACCAGGACGCGCGCGCCGCTGAGCATGGCGGGCACGAGGTACGCGAAGGTCTTGCCGACACCGGTGCCGGCTTCGGCGACAAGCGCGCTGCGTTCGTCGATGGCCTGCGCCACGCCGAGCGCCATGCGCAACTGCACATCACGCTCGACATGGTTGGCGTCGGCGCGCGCCAATGCGCCACCGCGTGCGAAGGCGGCGCGAACGGCCTCTTCGAGCGCGGTCATCGACGTGGGGCGCTCATGCGATGCATCGCTGCAAGCGCAAGCTCAAGCCGGCTCGGGCGGGTCGAGCTCCGCCTCGATCTGGGCGATCTGGTCACGCAAACGAAGGCGCCGCTTCTTGAGCCGGCGCAGGCTCAATTCGTCGTCGGGAAGCGTGAGTGCGGCTTGATCGATCAGGCTGTCGAGGTCGGCATGTTCCATGCGCAACTCGATCAGGCGGCGGGGCAATGAGTGCAGGTTGATGTCCATCGACACGCGACTTTGTCGCGGTAATTCCGCCGGTTGTGGAAAGCAAAGCGATTATAGTTTTCGCCCATGAGCACTGCGACCCTGGGGTACCGTCTTTCTGCCACCACCGGCTTGCACCGCGGTGACCGGGCCTACCAGCAAGACCAGGTCGAGGTGCTCGCACATGACCGCGCGCCGGGTTGCCTGCTGGCCGTGCTGGCCGACGGCATGGGCGGCAAGAGCGGCGGTCGCAAGGCGGCCGACCAGGTGCTGCTGACCGCGCAGCAGCTCTTCGAGCGTTACGCGCCGAGCCGTGACGACCCGGCCGAGGCGTTGAAGCAATTGGTGCTCGAAGCGCACCTGATGATCAAGCTCACCGCCATCACGTCGGAGGAAGAGCCGCACAGCACGGTCGCCGCCTTCATCATCAGCCCGACCCGCGAGTGCGACGTGATCCATGCCGGCGATTCCCGCGTCTACCACTTCCGTGGCGCCGAGATGATGAGCCGTTCGATCGACCACTCCTACGTGCAGCGCCTCGTCGAGGAAGGCCAGATCACCGAGGAAGAGGCCAACGTTCACCCGCAGTCGAACCTGCTCACGGGTTGCCTGGGCACCACGCAAGACCCGCCGCTCTCGCACACGCGCATCGACCGGCTTGACGTAGGTGACAGCATGCTCGCCTGCAGCGACGGCCTGTGGCACTACTTCACCCCGCGCGAGCTCGGCGCGATCGTGCACGCCCTGCCGCCGCGCCAAGCGAGCGAGATGCTCGTGAGCAAGGCGCGCCAGAGGGCGCGCGGGGGTGGCGACAACCTGTCGCTGGCGCTGGTGAAGGTCGAAGCGCTCGATTGATCAGCCAGGAGATGGGCTCGCCCGTCAGGTCAGCGACGTGTCCACGTCGCGCCGGGCCAGCGCCAGGAACTCGGCCGACTGCATCTCGCGCAAACGCGAGACGGTGCGCGGGAATTCATGCGCCATCGGCCCTTCGGTGTACAGCAGGTCGGGCTCGACCTCGGCCGACAAGATCAGCTTCACGCGCCGGTCATAGAGCACATCGACCAGCCACGTGAAGCGCCGCGCCTCCGAGGCGTTGCGCGGTGCCATTTGCGGCACACCCGACAACAGCAGCGTGTGGAACTGCGTGGCCAGCTCGAGGTAATCGTTCTGCGAGCGCGGCCCGCCGCACAGCTGCTTGAAGTCGAACCACACCACACCGCCGGCCCGCCTGCGCGAGCGCAGTTCGCGGTGCTCGATGTGCAGCAACGGGCTCTCGTCGCGCGCCTCGGCCAGGCGGTCGAAGGCGGCTGTCATCGAGGCATCGGCCACTGCACCGAGCGGCGTGTGATAGAGCCCCACCTGCCCGAGCGTGACGCTGCGGTAGTCGCTGCCGTTGTCGACGTTGATGACTTCGAGCTTCTCGTTCAGCAGTGCGATGGCCGGCAGGATGCGGTCGCGGTGCAGGCCGTTCGGGTACAGGTCGTCGGGCTTGAAGTTCGAGGTGGTGACGATGCTCACGCGGTTCTCGAACAGTGCTGCGAGCAGCCGGTGCAGGATCATCGCGTCGGTGATGTCAGACACGTGGAACTCGTCGAAGCAGATCAGCCGATAGCGCCGCGCCATGCGCTTGCCCAGCTCGTCGAGTGGGTTCACCGTGCCTTGCAGTTCACCGAGTTCGCGGTGCACCTCGCGCATGAACTCATGGAAGTGCAGCCGCGTCTTGCGTTGCAGCGGCACGGCGTTGAAGAAGCAATCCATCAGGAAGCTCTTGCCGCGCCCGACGCCGCCGTACATGTACACGCCGCGCGGGATCGGCGGGCGGGCGAGCAGCTTCGTCAGCGCATTGCCGCGCCGGGCCTTGTAGTCGGCCCATTCACGCTCGCAGCGTTCGAGCGAGTCGATGGCACGCAGCTGCGCCGGGTCAGACGTGTAGCCACGCTCGGCGAGCGTGGCTGCATACAGGTCGCGAACACCCACGGCTCGGTGCTGCGCGGGTTCAGAAGTTGAGCGTGCGCTTGTCGACCGCGAGCGCGGCTTCTTTCGTCGCCTCGCTCAGGCTCGGGTGCGCATGGCAGATGCGCGCGATGTCCTCGCTCGATGCCTTGAACTCCATCGCGACAACCGACTCGGCGATCAGCTCGCTCGCCATCGGGCCGATGATGTGCACGCCCAGGATCTCGTCGGTCTTGGCGTCGGCCAGGAACTTGACCATGCCGGTCGTGTCACCCAAAGCACGCGCGCGGCCGTTCGCCATGAACGGGAAGGTGCCGGCCTTGTACGCACGGCCCGCAGCCTTGAGCTGCTGCTCGGTCTGGCCGACCCAGGCGATCTCGGGCGAGGTGTAGATGACCCACGGCACCGTGTTGAAATTGACGTGCCCGTGCTGGCCGGCAATGCGCTCGGCCACGGCCACACCTTCTTCCTCGGCCTTGTGCGCGAGCATCGGGCCGCGTACCACGTCGCCCACAGCCCACACGTTCGCCAGGTTCGTGCGGCAGTCGTCGTCGACCGCGACGAAGCCGCGCTCGTCGAGCTTGAGGCCCACTGCATCGGCATTCAGGCCAGCGGTGTTGGGCACGCGACCGATGGAGACGATGAGCTTCTCGCACTGCAGCGTTTGGGCCGTACCCTTGGCATCGGCATAGGTCACCACCACGCCAGCTTTCGTTGCCTTGACCTCGCTGATCTTCACGCCCAGGTTGATCTTCAAACCCTGCTTGACGAAGATCTTGTGCGCCTCTTTGGCGATCTGCTCATCGACCGCGCCCAGGAACACCGGCAGTGCTTCAAGCACCGTCACCTCGGCGCCGAGGCGGCGCCAGACCGAGCCCATTTCCAGGCCGATCACGCCGGAGCCGATCACGCCGAGCGTCTTCGGCACGGCCGGGATGCGCAGCGCACCGTCGTTCGACAGGATGGTCTCTTCATCAAACGCCGCACCGGGCAGCGCACGTGCATTCGAGCCCGTCGCGACGATCACATGCTTGGCCGTCAGCACCTCGGGCTTGTCACCTGCGACGGCGACTTCGTAACCCCCGTCGACGGCCTTCGAGAACAAGCCGCGCCCGTGGAAGAACGTCACCTTGTTCTTCTTGAACAGGTACAGGATGCCGTCGTTGTTCTGCTTCACGACGGTGTTCTTGCGGCCGAGCATCTTGGCCACGTCGATGGTCAGATTCGTGAGGCCGATACCGTGATCTGCGAAGTGGTGCCCTGCCTGGTCGAAGTTCTCGCTCGACTGCAGCAGCGCCTTGCTCGGAATGCAGCCCACGTTCGTGCAGGTGCCGCCGAGCGCGGGGCCGCCTTTGTCGTTCTTCCACTCGTCGATGCAGGCGGTGTTGAAGCCGAGTTGCGCCGCGCGGATGGCCGCGATGTAGCCACCCGGGCCGGCGCCGATGACGATCACGTCGAATGCTGTGGTCATGGTCGTCGGCAACTCAGATATCAAACAAGAGACGCGCCGGGTCTTCCAGCGCTTCTTTCATCGCGACCAGCCCGAGCACGGCCTCGCGGCCGTCAATGATGCGGTGGTCGTACGACATGGCGAGGTAGTTCATCGGTCGGATCACGATGGCGCCGTTCTCGACCACGGCGCGGTCCTTGGTCGCGTGCACCCCGAGAATGGCGCTCTGCGGCGGGTTGATGATCGGCGTCGACAGCATCGAACCGAAGGTGCCGCCGTTGCTGATCGAGAACGTGCCGCCCATCAGGTCGTCGAGGGCCAGCTTACCCTCGGCCGCCTTCTTGCCGAACTCGGCGATCTTCTTCTCGATGTCGGCAAAGCTCATCTGGTCGGCATTGCGCAGGATGGGCACCACCAGGCCGCGCGGTGAACCCACTGCGATGCCGATGTCGAAGTAGCCGTGGTAGACGATGTCGTTCCCGTCGACCGACGCATTGATGATCGGGTACTTCTTGAGTGCTGCGACCGCCGCTTTCACGAAGAAACTCATGAAGCCGATCTTCACGCCGTGCTCCTTCTCGAACTTCTCCTGGAAGCGCTTGCGCATCTCCATCACCG
This sequence comes from Rhizobacter sp., assembly GCA_031385155.1. Lineage (GTDB taxonomy): Bacteria > Pseudomonadota > Gammaproteobacteria > Burkholderiales > Burkholderiaceae_C > LMDS01. The sequence goes on along the minus strand of JANNBF010000155.1, from coordinate 19,848 downwards.
GGGCCATGTTCACTTCGTTGAACGTGGTCAGGATGGCGTTCGTCGATTGCGACTGCACCAGGCGCTCGGCAATGCGGGCTCGCAGCCGGCTCATCGGCACGCGCTGCTCGGGGCGGTCGCCCAGGCTCTGCATGGGCGGCGCTGCCACGCTGGGCAGCGCAGCCTTCGCGGCAGCCGGCACGGGCGCCGACGGTGCGACCACCGGCGCGGTCAATGCCACCGGCTTGGCAGTGCCTTCCATCGACGCGAGCACGTCGCCTTTGGTCACACGGCCGTCCCTGCCCGTGCCTTCGACCGAGCCCGCCGGGATGCGGTTGTCGGCCATCAGCTTCGCAGCAGCCGGCATCGCTGGCGCAGCGTTGGACATTTCAACCACGTCGCCGGCCACACCCGGCGTGGCACCGGGCGCGGGCACGCCTTGCGGAACCGATTTCACTTCGAGCGGGCTCGTCGCCTCGACGCCTTCGGTGTCGATCTTCGCGATCACTTCTTCTGCGATGCACAGGTCGCCGTCGTTCTTGATCAGTTGGGCCAGCACGCCTGCGGCGGGCGCCGGCACTTCGAGCACCACCTTGTCGGTCTCGATCTCGACCAGGATCTCATCGAGCTCGACGCGCTCGCCGGGCCGCTTCTTCCACTGCAGCAAGGTGGCCTCGGCCACGGATTCCGACAGCTGCGGGACCTTCACTTCTACGATTGCCATGTTGTTCTCGGATCTGTTTTTCTTACTTGGAAAGAACGAAGCCCTTGAGCTTGCCGTAGGCCTGCTCGAGCAGCGCCTTCTGCTGCTCTTGGTGCAGGTGCGCATAGCCGACCGCCGGCGAGGCTGAGGCCGGCCGCCCGGCATAGCCGAGCTTCTGGCCTTCTGTCATGTTCTCGTGGATGTAGTGCTGCACGAAGAACCACGCGCCCTGGTTCTGCGGCTCGTCCTGGCACCACACCACTTCGAGCGCGTTCGGGTACTTCTTCATTTCGGCCGCGAAAGCCTTGTGCGGGAACGGGTAGAGCTGCTCCACGCGAATCACCGCCACGTCACCGTTCTTGCGCTCGGCACGCGCCTTGACGAGGTCGTAGTAGACCTTGCCCGAGCAGGCGATCACGCGCTTGACCTTGTCGGCATTGACCTCGGCACTGACCTCGCCGATCACGGTCTTGAACTCGCCTTTCGTGAACTCGGTGAGCGGCGAGCCGGCGTCTTTCGCGCGCAGCAGCGACTTCGGCGTCATGATGATCAGCGGCTTCCTGAACATGCGCACCATCTGCCGGCGCAGCACATGGAAGATCTGGCTCGACGAGGTCGGTTGAACGATCTGCATGTTGTTGTCGGCCGCGAGTTGCATGAAGCGCTCCAGGCGCGCCGAGCTGTGTTCGGGGCCTTGGCCCTCGTAGCCGTGCGGCAGCATCAGCGTGATGCCGTTGGCGCGGCCCCACTTCACTTCGCCGGACGCGATGAACTGGTCGATCACGACCTGCGCCCCGTTCACGAAGTCACCGAACTGCGCCTCCCAGATCACCAGCGTGTTCGGCTCGGCTGATGCGTAGCCATACTCGAAGCCGAGCACCGCTTCTTCGGACAGCAAAGAGTCGATCACCACGAACGGCGCCTGCCCGTCGGCCACGTGCTGCAGCGGCGTGTAGGTGCCCGTGTCCCACTTCTCGCGGTTCTGGTCGTGCAGCACAGAGTGGCGGTGCGTGAACGTGCCGCGCCCGCAGTCTTCACCCGACAGGCGCACGGCATACCCGCTGGCCACGAGCGACGCGAACGCCAGGTGTTCGCCCATGCCCCAGTCGACGTTGATCTCGCCGCGGCCCATGGCGCCGCGGTCGGCCAGCACCTTCTCGACCAGGCTGTGGGCCTTGAAGTCTTTCGGGATCGTGGTGATGCGCTCGGCCAGCCGCTTGATCTCGGACAGCGGCAGCGCGGTGTCGGCGGCATCGGTCCACTTCTTGCCGAGGAACGGCGCCCAGTCGACCGCGTACTTGCTCTTGTAGTTGGTGAGCACCGGATCGTAGGTGTTCTTTCCCGCGTCCATGGCGGCGCGCAGCGCTTTCACCATGTTGTCGGGGCCGTCGGCCGGCAGCACGGTCTGGGCCACGAGCTTCTCGCCGTACAGCTTGCGCGTGCCCGGGTGCTGGGCGATCTTCTTGTACATCAGCGGCTGCGTCAGCGCCGGCGTGTCTTGCTCGTTGTGGCCAAGCTTGCGGAAGCAGACGATGTCGACCACCACGTCTTTATTGAACTCTTGCCGGTAGTCGAGCGCGAGTTGCGTGCACAGCACCACGGCTTCCGGGTCGTCGCCGTTCACGTGCAGCACCGGTGCCTCGATCATCTTGACCACGTCGGTGCAGTACAGCGTGGAGCGCGAGTCGCGCGGGTCGCTGGTCGTGAAGCCGATCTGGTTGTTGATGACCAGGTGCACCGTGCCGCCGGTGTAGTAGCCGCGCGTCTGCGCCAGCGCCAGCGTTTCCATCACCACGCCCTGGCCGGCGAAGGCCGCATCACCGTGCACGATGATCGGCAGCACCGTGTCGCCTTCGGCGTCACCGCGCCGGTCGAGCCGGGCCTTGACCGAGCCCTCGACCACCGGATTCACGATCTCCAGGTGCGAGGGGTTGAACGCCAGGCTCAGGTGCACCGGGCCACCGGTGGTCGTGAGGTCACTCGAGAAGCCCTGGTGGTACTTCACATCGCCCGATGGCAGGTTCTCGGGCGCCGTGTGGTCGAACTCCGAGAACAGGTCCTTCGGGCTCTTGCCGAGCGTGTTGACGAGCACGTTCAGGCGGCCGCGGTGGGCCATGCCGATCACGATCTCCTGCACGCCCTTGGCACCGGCGCGCTGCACGAGTTCATCCATGGAAACGATGAAGCTCTCGCCGCCTTCGAGCGAGAAGCGCTTCTGCCCGACGTACTTGGTGTGCAGGTAGCGCTCCAGGCCTTCGGCGGCCGTGAGGCGTTCGAGGATGTGCACCTTGGCCTCTGCGTTGTAGCTCGGCTTGGAGCGGATCGACTCCAACCGCTCCTGCCACCAGCGCTTCTCGCCCGGCTCGGTGATGTGCATGTACTCGGCGCCGATCGAGCCGCAGTAGGTTTCACGCAGCGCCTGCACGATTTCGCGCAAGGTCATGTGCTCGTTGGTCGAGAAGTAGGTGTTCGTTGCGCTGAATGCGATGTCCATGTCGGACTCGCTCAGGTCGTAGAACGCCGGCTCCAACTCGGGGATCTTCGGGCGCTCCTGGCGCTTCAGCGGGTCGAGGTCGGCCCAGCGCGAACCGAGAAAGCGGTACGCCGCAATCAGCGACTGCACATGCACCTGCTTGCGCGCAATGGCCAGGTCGGTGGTCGAGGCCTTGGTGCCGAAGGTGCCGGCCTTGGCGCGCTGCGCGAACGATTCGACGACCGGCGCATGCGCCACGTCTCGCGAGTTGCTGCCATCGGTGGCGGGCACGTGCTGGAGCGCATCGAAGTGCTTGCGCCAGTTCTCAGGCACCGAGCCGGGGTTGTCGAGGTAGGCCTCGTACAACTCTTCCACGTACGGAGCATTGCCCCCGAACAGGTACGAGTTGGACCTGCTTTGCTGCATCATTTCGCTCACCTTTCGCACCGGTTTCCGGCGCTGTAGTGGGTTGAACAACCTTCCGCGTCCCGGCTGCACCGGTAGGCGGACTAGCGACCCGCCTTGTCTGCTGCCAACAAGGGGACGGGAAGGACGAAAAGTCTGGGCGCGACTGTAACACCGCTGATTCTGCGGCCCAGTTCCAACGACCGAGGGTCGGATGTGCGCCACAGAATGGTGGCTGTTTCCAGAGCCACATGAACCACGTCATCCGCATCGAACCGCTGGCGCCGCCCAAGCCGGCCGAAGGCGCAGCGTGCAACGGCTGCGGCGTGTGCTGCCTGGTCGCGCCCTGCCCGGTGGGCATGCTGGTGTCGCAGCGCCGCAGCGGCCCCTGCACCGCGCTGGCGTGGAGCGCGACCGAGCGCCGCTATCACTGCGGCATGCTGACCGAGCCCGAGCGCCACATGGGCGGGCTCGGTCGCTGGTTGCGGCGGCCGATGCGCCGTTGGATCGCCGCCGGCCGGGGCTGCGATTCCAACGTGGAAGTGGGCTCCGCTCAGCCCGATCAACCGATCGCGAGCCGCGATCGCGCCTGAACGTATTCGCGCTTCAAACGCGCCACCAGTTCGGCGGCTGGCATCACCTTGTCGATGGCGCCGATGCCCTGGCCGCAGCCCCAGATGTCTTTCCAGGCCTTCTTGGCGTCGCCACCGAAGTTCATCTTGCTGGGGTCGCTCACGGGCAGGTTGTCCGGGTCCATACCGGCGGCGATGATGGACGGCTTCAAGTAGTTGCCATGCACCCCGGTGAACAGGTTGCTGTAGACGATGTCGTCGGAGCTGCCCGCGACGATGGCCTGCTTGTAGCCCTCCACCGCACGCGCTTCCTCGGTCGCGATGAAGGCCGAGCCGATGTAGCCGAAGTCGGCCCCCATCGCCTGCGCCGCCAGCACCGCACCACCGCTGGCAATGGCGCCACTCAGCGCCACCGGCCCGTCGAACCACTGGCGGATCTCCTGGATCAACGCGAACGGGCTCTTCACGCCGGCGTGACCACCAGCACCCGCGGCCACGGCGATCAGCCCGTCGGCGCCCTTCTCGATCGCCTTCTTGGCGAACGCGTTGTTGATGATGTCGTGCAGGACCACGCCGCCCCATGCATGCACCGCGTCGTTCACGTCGGTGCGCGCGCCGAGCGACGTGATGATGATCGGCACCTTGTACTTGGCACACATCAGCATGTCGTGCTCCAGGCGGTCATTGCTCTTGTGCACGATCTGGTTGATCGCGAACGGCGCGGCTGGGTGCTCGGGGTTGGCCTTGTTGTACGCGGCGAGTGTTTCGGTGATCTCGGCGAGCCAGTCGTCCAGTTGCTCGGCAGGTCGGGCGTTGAGCGACGGCATCGAGCCCACGACCCCCGCCTTGCACAACTCGATCACGAGCTTGGGGTTGCTGATGATGAACAGCGGCGCGCCGATGATGGGCAATGGCAGCGAGGCGAGAACTCCGGTCAATGGCATGGGTGCTTTCGATTGAGGTTAGGTGAGCGATCAATGACGTCGAAGGGTAGCGGCTCAGAACGATTCGAGCGCCATCGCGGTGACGCTCGCGCCACCTTCGACGATGGCGTCGCGCGTGCCGGGCGCCTTGCTCAGCAGGTGCTCAGCATAAAAACGAGCAGTCGCGACCTTTGCTTGCAGGAAGGCGGCGTCGCCCTCGCCGCGCGCGAGTTGCGCTTCGGCCACGAGCAATGCGCGCGCGAGCTGCCAGCCTGCGACCACATTGCCCGCGAGCATCAGGTAAAGCACCGAGCCGGCGTACTTGTCGTTCGGGCCTGCGGCCCCGGCCATGAAGTCCACCACTTGCTCGAAGGCTTCGCGGGCTGGCGTCAAACGCTTGTGCATTGCTGTGGCGGCCGCGCTGCCGCTGGCAGCCAACAGCGCCTCGGTGGCGGCGATCTGCACGGCGATGGCCTTCGGTACGCGGCCGCCGTCGCGCGCGGTCTTGCGCCCGACCAGGTCGTTCGCCTGGATCGCCGTCGTGCCTTCGTAGATGGTCAGGATGCGCGCATCACGCAGGTACTGCGCAGCACCCGTCTCCTCGATGAAGCCCATGCCGCCGTGCACCTGCACGCCCAGGCTCGCGACCTCGATGCTCATCTCGGTGCTGTAGCCCTTCACGAGCGGCACCATGTACTCGTAGAAGGCCTGGTTCTGCTTGCGCACCTCGGCGTCGGCGTGATGGTGTGACGCATCGAACGCCGCCGCCGCCGTGAGCGCCATCGCGCGGCAGCCTTCGGTGTAGGCGCGCATCGTCATCAGCATGCGCTTCACGTCGGGGTGGTGAATGATCGGCCCGCTGCTGGGCAGCGAGCCATCGACCGGGCGTGACTGGATGCGGTCTTTGGCGAAGGCCGCCGCCTTTTGATACGCGCGCTCGGCCACCGCGATGCCCTGCATGCCCACCGCATAGCTCGCCGCATTCATCATGATGAACATGTACTCGAGGCCTCGGTTCTCCTGGCCGATCAGCTGCCCGACGGCGCCCCCATGGTCGCCGAACTGCAGCACCGCCGTCGGGCTGGCCTTGATGCCCAGCTTGTGCTCGATGCTGACGCAATGCACGTCATTGCGGTCACCGAGGGAGCCATCGGCATTCACCATGAACTTGGGCACGACGAACAGGCTGATGCCCTTCACACCCTCCGGTGCACCGACCACGCGCGCCAGCACCAGGTGCACGATGTTCGGCGCCATGTCGTGCTCGCCGTAGGTGATGTAGATCTTGGTGCCGAAGATCTTGTAGGTGCCGTCCGGCTGCGGCTCCGCCCGCGTGCGCACCGCAGCCAGGTCCGAGCCGGCTTGCGGCTCGGTCAGGTTCATGGTGCCGGTCCACTCACCGGCGATCATCTTCGGCAGGTACGCCGCCTGCTGCTCGGGCGAGCCTGCCGTCAGCAGGGCTTCGATGGCGCCGTCGGTCAACAGCGGGCACAGCGCGAAGCTGAGGTTGGCGCTGTTGAGCATCTCGATGCAGGCCGCGCCGATGGTCTTGGGCAAGTTCTGGCCGCCAAATTCGCTCGGGTGCTGCAGGCCTTGCCAGCCGCCTTCGCCGAACTGGCGGAACGCCTGCTTGAAGCCGGGCGTGGTGGTGACCACGCCGTCTTTCCATGACGACGGGTTCTGGTCACCTTCCCAGTTCAGCGGCGCAACCACGCCTTCGTTGAACTTGGCGCATTCCTCGAGCACGGCTTGCGCGGTCTCGATACCGGCATCTTCGAACCCGGGCAACTTCGCAACCTCCTCCAAGTTGGCGAGTTCTTTCATGCAGAACAGCATGTCGTTCAACGGGGCGCGGTAGGTCATGTCTTGTCTCCTGATGGAACAAAGGCGCGACAACCTGCGTTGCGCGCCTTGGGGGTCAATGCTCTGCGTGCGGGTGCGTGTTCAGCCGAGCGCTTTCACGAGCTCCGGCACGGCCACGAACAAGTCGGCCTCCAGCCCGTAGTCGGCCACGCTGAAGATCGGCGCCTCGGGGTCTTTGTTGATCGCGACGATCACCTTGCTGTCTTTCATGCCCGCGAGGTGCTGGATCGCGCCACTGATGCCGGCGGCGATGTAGAGCTGCGGGGCGACGATCTTGCCGGTCTGGCCGACCTGCCAGTCGTTCGGTGCATAACCCGCATCGACCGCAGCGCGGCTTGCCCCCAGCGCGGCGCCGAGCCTGTCAGCCAGCGGCGTGAGCACTTCGTTGAACTTGTCGCTCGAGCCCATCGCGCGGCCACCGCTGACGATGATCTTGGCGGCCGTCAGTTCGGGCCGGTCGTTCTTGGCAATCTCGCTGCCGACGAACGCCGACTTGCCGGAGTCCGACGCGGCGGTCAGCACCTCGACGGTGGCCGAGCCACCGGTCGCAGCGGCCGGTTCGAACCCCGTCGTGCGCACGGTGATCACCTTGACCGCATCGAGGCTCTGGACCGTGGCGATGGCATTGCCGGCGTAGATCGGGCGCTCGAAGGTGTCTGCAGCATCCACTTTCGTGATGTCGGAGATCTGCCCCACGTCGAGCTTCGCGGCGACGCGCGGGGCCACGTTCTTGCCGGCCGCCGTGGCCGGGAACAGGATGTGGGTGTAGCCACCCGCCAGCGCGATCACCTGCGCGGCGATGTTCTCGGCCAGGCCGTGGTCAAGGTGCGCGCCGTCGGCGTGCAGCACCTTCGTCACGCCGGCGATCTGCGCCGCCGCAGCGGCCGCAGCGCCGGCGCCATTGCCGGCGATCAGCACGTGCACGTCGCCACCGCCGCTCTTGCCGATTTCAAGAGCGGCGGTCACGGTGTTGAGGGTCGCGCCCTTGACGGACGCGTTGTCGTGTTCAGCAATCACCAGGGAAGCCATCTCAGATCACCTTCGCATCGTTCTTGAGTTTGGAAACCAGCGTGGCCACGTCGGGCACCTTGATGCCGGCGCTGCGCTTGGGCGGCTCGCTGACCTTGAGCGTCTTGAGGTGCGGTTTGACGTCCACACCCAGGTCGGCCGGCTTGAAGATGTCCATCTGCTTCTTCTTGGCTTTCATGATGTTGGGCAGCGTCACGTAACGCGGCTCGTTCAGGCGCAGGTCGGTCGTGATGATCGCCGGCAGCGTGAGCTTCAAGGTCTCGGAGCCGCCATCGACCTCGCGCGTCACACTGACCGCATCGGCGCTGAGTTCGACCTTCGAGGCGAACGTGGCCTGCGGCAGGTCGCACAGGGCGGCGAGCATCTGGCCGGTCTGGTTGCAGTCATCGTCGATGGCCTGCTTGCCCAGGATCACGAGGCCGGGCTGTTCCTTGTCGACGAGGGCCTTGAGCAGCTTGGCCACAGTCAGCGGCTGCAACTCGTCGGCGCATTCGACGAGGATGGCGCGATCAGCGCCGATGGCCATCGCGGTGCGCAGCGTTTCCTGGCATTGGGTGACGCCGCAGGAGACGGCGATCACTTCGGTGACGATGCCTTTCTCTTTCAAGCGCACCGCCTCTTCGACGGCGATCTCGTCGAACGGGTTCATGCTCATCTTGACGTTGGCGATGTCCACGCCAGTGCCGTCGGACTTGACGCGGACCTTGACGTTGTAGTCGACGACGCGCTTCACGGGGACGAGAACCTTCATGCCAAACGCTCCTCAAGAATGAAACTTTGGGAAACCGGGAATTCTAGGTTGTGCCTGTCAAACCGGCAGCTGCATGGCCAGCCGAACAGAAAAAGCACGGTCGTTCTATTTTAGCCGACTCTTGCGCGCGGCCCTGGTGGGTGCATTGCTAGACTCCCGCCCGCCATGCTGCAACGACTGCCGACCACTCATGAATAAACCGAGCATCGGTGTGTTCGATTCGGGCGTGGGCGGCCTGTCGGTGCTGCGCGCACTGCGAGGCGCCTTGCCCGGCGCCACCTTCCGCTACGTGGCCGACTCGGCGCACGCGCCGTATGGCGAGCGCAGTGATGCGTACGTGATCGAGCGCTCCCTGCGCATCGCACGCGAACTGCGCAGCCAGGGCGCAGGCTTGCTCGTCGTGGCCTGCAACACCGCCACCGCCGCTGCCGTCGAGACGCTGCGCGCAACCTGGCCCGACCTGCCCATCGTCGGCATCGAGCCCGGCATCAAGCCCGCGCTGGCGCGCACGCGCAGTGGCCGCATCGGCGTGATGGCGACGCGCGCCACGCTGGCCAGCGAACGCTTCGCAGCGCTGCTGCGCGCGCAGTGCGGAGACACGAAGGTTCAGGTGCACTTGCAAGCCTGCGACGGCCTCGCGGCTGCCATCGAGACCGGGGACATTGAATCCGCCGCAGTGCGCTCGGCAGTCGAGCGGCATTGCATGGCCTTGTGCGAGCGCGATGTCGACACCGTGGTGCTGGGGTGCACCCACTACCCGTTCGCGGCGCACCACATCCAGGCGGCGATGGGCCCCTCGGTGGCATTGGTGGACACCAGCGCCGCCGTGGCGCGCGAGGTTGCACGTCGGTGGCAACGTGAAGCCAGCTCAGGCGCCACCTTGAGCCTGCAGACCACGGGCGAAGCCAGCGTGCTGCAAGCCATTGCCAGCCGATGGCTCGGTGCTGATCAAGCCCGGAACACGAGCAGCCTGTACTTGGAGTGACCCCACGCATGGTGCCCGGGATGGGGGTCGAACCCATACGCCCCCTTCCGGGAAGCGGCGGATTTTAAGTCCGCTGTGTCTACCAGTTTCACCACCCGGGCTGCTGCGGATTATGGGTGCGGCGCACTATGAAAGAGGCCGCCCGAAGGCGGCCTTTCAACTTGCGGAAAGACGTTGTTCAGCGAACCACGGCGATCTGGTCGCGCTTGTCAGCCTTGTAGGTGTACAGCGTCAGCGCGCCGTTCTTCACGTCGCCCTTGTCGTCGAACGAGATCGTGCCCGTCACGCCCTTGTAGCCTTCGGTCTTGGCCAGCACCGGCAGGTACTTGGCCGGGTCCGGCGAGCCGGCCTTGACCATGGCCGCAACCATCACGTTCAGCGCGTCATAGACGTAAGGTGCATACACCTGAACATCGATGCCGAACTTGGCCTTGTACTTTTTGTAGAACTCATCCATGCCAGCCTTCTGGGTGCCTTCGACACCACCGGCTTCTGCGCAGACCACCTGACCGTCGGCCATGGCGCCGCCCGACAGCTTGGGCAGCTCACCCGAGCAGATGCCGTCGCCGCCCATGAACTTGGCGGTGATGCCGAGTTGCTTCATCTGGCGGATCATCGGGCCGGCCACGGCGTCCATGCCGCCGAAGAACACCACGTCGGGCTTCTTCGACTTGATCTGGGTCAGGATGGCGGTGAAGTCGGTGGCCTTGTCGGTCGTGAACTGGGCGTCGGCAATCGAGCCACCCGAGGCCTTGACGGCCTTCGTGAACTCTTCGGCCACGCCCTGGCCGTACGCCGTGCGGTCATCGATCACGGCGATGGTCTTGCCCTTCAGCTCCTTGACCGCGTAGCGGCCGAGCGTGCCGCCGAGGTGCACGTCGTCAGCAACCACGCGGAACGTGGTCTTGAAGCCCTGGCGGGTGAACTTGGGGTTCGTGGCCGACGGCGAGATCTGCGGAATGCCAGCGTCGCTGTACACCTTGGATGCCGGAATCGAGGTGCCCGAGTTCAGGTGGCCGATCACGCCGTTGACCTTGGAGTCGACCAGCTTCTGTGCCACGGCCGTGCCTTGCTTCGGATCGCCTGCGTCGTCTTCGGCGAGCAGTTCGAACTTGGCCTTCTTGCCGCCGATCATCACGCCCTTGGCATTGAGTTCGTCGATGGCCATGCGAGCGGCGTTTTCGTTGTCCTTGCCGAGGTGGGCGATGCCACCGCTGGTCGGGCCGACGTGACCGATCTTGACGACCATGTCTTGCGCATAAGCCGCGCCACCGCACACCAGCACCGCAGCCGCAACGATCGTGTTCAGTCTAATTTGCATGCAAATCTCCAAAGAGGAAGAGTCAGATAACGAAATGGTTGAGTTCTCAACGCGCGACACAATACCCCAAAACAAACCGCGCCTCCACAGTGCTTGCACCGCCCCGAGGGCATGCCCGATGAAGGGGCAAACCACTAGAGAAAATGCGCACTTGGGGTGCGTGGCCCGCCTTGCATCGGCTGCCTTGCCGGCGCGTCTGCCGCTGGGGGTGATGCCACAACGCGCGGCCTAGCGGCTGCGATGACGTGACATCTCCTGAGCCACCGCGCGCGCCACCACATCACGCAAGGTCGATGCCAACTCGCTGCGCGATTCGCGCACCAGGTTGTCGGTGGCACGTGCCAGCACGGGGGCGAGCGCTTCGCGCAGGCGGTACTCGAGCATCAGGTCGATCTGGCGCTGCACGTCGGTCAGGATGTGCTGCGTCAACTGCGCTTCGGTGATGGCGGGCAGCGCGGCGCGGGCTGGTGTCGGGTCAACCGCCGGGGCGGGCTCGGGCACCGCCACCATTGCGGGCTCGGCAGCGGCTTCGCCCGGCTGAGCCAGCACCTCACCAGGCACCGCCTCGGCAGGCCACGCTACCACCTCGGTCAAGGTGGGCACGCGGTCGGGCGGCATGCCCGAGCCACCGTTCATGCAGGTACCTCGTGGCGCTCGATCGTGGCGCCCATTGCCGCGTAGGCACGCCAACGCGCGCGCGCCGCCGCGCGGTCGCCTTCATCCAGCGAGACGATCTCGACCACACGCTCGAACGCCTCGAAGCCCTCGGGCGCATCCGGCCCGAGATTCACGAGCACCTCGCGTGTCGGTGCGTCGGCCGGCGCTTCGACCAGGCACACCGGCGTGGCGCGCAGCCGCTCAGTCAGCACCTGGCCGGGCGCCAGCACGATGTGCGGCACGAACTCGAGCGCGTCGAAACTCCACAGCGCGCGGTCGAGCCCGGCCAGCGCACGCGCCGGGCCGGTCACGGCAACCTTGGCGCCCTGGCGCGTGGCCTTGCGCAGCAGCCGGCAGGCGTAATCGGTGCTGTCGGCCACGTTGAAATGAAAGCGCACATGCGTCATGCCGATCGCCCGCAAGCCTGTCAGGCAGCCTGCGCGAGAACGAAGTGCGTGAGCAACGACACGGGGCGCCCGGTCGAGCCCTTGGCGGCACCCGACTTCCACGCGCTGCCCGCAATGTCGAGGTGCGCCCAACGGTACTTGCCGGTGAAGCGGCGCAGAAACATTGCGGCCGTGATGGCCCCGCCTGCCCGGCTGCCGATGTTGGCCATGTCAGCGTAGTGGCTCTTCAGGCCCTCGTCGTACTCTTCATCGAGTGGCATGCGCCAACACGGGTCGAGCCCAGCCTGGGCTGCAGCGAGCATCTGCGCAGCCACGGTGTCGTCGGCGGTGAACAGGCCGGAGTGATGGTGACCGAGTGCCACGACGCAGGCGCCGGTGAGCGTGGCCACGTCGACCACCACTGCGGGCTTGAAGCGCTCGGCATACGTCAGCGCGTCGCAAAGGATCAGCCGGCCTTCGGCGTCGGTATTCAGGATCTCGATGGTCTGGCCCGACATGCTGGTAACCACATCACCCGGCTTCACGGCGTTGCCGCTGGGCATGTTCTCGCACGACGGGATGATGCACACCAAGTTCAGCTTCGGCTTCAGTTCGGCGACGGCGCGCAGCGCGCCCAGCACGCTGGCCGCGCCGCCCATGTCGTACTTCATCTCGTCCATCTCGGCGCCAGGCTTGAGCGAAATGCCGCCGGTGTCGAAAGTGATGCCCTTGCCGACCAGCACCACGGGCGGCACTGACTTGGCCGCGCCGTCGTAGCGCGCCACGATGAAGCGCAGCGGCTCGGCCGAACCCTGCGCCACCGACAGGAACGAGCCCATGCCGAGCTTCTCGCAATCCTTGCGGTCGAGCACCTCGACCTTCAGGCCGTGGTCCTTGCCGAGCTTCTTGGCGACTTGCGCAAGGTGCGTCGGCGTGCAGTGGTTGCCCGGGCGGTTGGCCCACTCGCGCGCCAGCAGCACACCGGCGCCGATGGCTTGCCCGCGCGCGAGGCCCAATTGCAGCGCCTTCGATTCGGCTTTGCTGCACAGCAGCGTCACTTTGGCGATGTTTGATGCCGCCGGCGCGCTCGGCTTGGTGTGGCGGTAAAGATAGGTCGCATCGAGCGTGGCCATGACCAGCGCCTCGGCATGCGCGTCGTTCAACACGGACGTGCCTGCAAACCCGACGGCCACGTGCTTCGCGCCGCCGCCCTTGAGCTGCTGGATGCCCAAAGCCACTGCGGCCTTGTAGGCCTTCGGGGTGTCGGCACCCGCCACGACGATCACGACGCGCGCAGCGCGCACGCCCGCCGGGCGGTGCAGGTACAGGCACTTGCCGGCCTTCGATGACAGGTCACCTTGCGCTGTGGCGTCGCTGAGCGCGGACGCCAGCGCGGCGGGCAGCGCGGGGTCGTGCGCACCCTCGGCCGGCACGATCAGAACGAGGGCATCGCAAGCCGCATCGGCCCATGCGTCGGGGGAAGAAACCTGGAGACGAAAGTCCATAATCGGCCGCTCTTGAGACAAGCCAACGATGTTATTCGATTCCACCTTGCGCCGAGACCTGGCGCGCAACTTCGGCGCCACCCTCGTGGTCATCCTGACCATCGTGCTGACGATGATGTTGATCCGCACGCTCGGCCTCGCAGCGGTCGGCCAGGTGGCACCACAAGACGTGGTGCTGCTGCTCGGCTATGTGGCACTCGGTCACCTGCCGACGATGCTCGCGCTGTCGCTGTTCGTGGCCGTTGTCGCCACCTTGTCGCGCATGTACCGCGACAGTGAAATGGCGATCTGGTTCGCCAGCGGCGTGAGCCTCGCGCGCTTCGCGCGGCCGGTGCTGCGCACCTGCTGGCCGGTGCTGCTGGTGGTGGCGTTGCTGGCGCTGTTCGTATGGCCGTGGCAGAACCAGCGCAGCGTGGAGCTGAAGGAGCGCTTCGAGCGCCGCTCCGACCTGTCGCGCGTGGCGCCGGGCCAGTTCCAGACCTCGAACGATGGCAGCCGCGTGTTCTTCATCGAGCGTGACGCGGCCGACAGCCGCACCGGGCGGAACGTGTTCATCCTGACCTCGCTCGCGAATGCCGAGTCGGTCACGTCGGCGCGCAGCGGTCAGGTCGACTGGATCGGCGATGACCGCTACCTCGTGCTCAGCCGCGGCCAGCGCAACGAGCAGAGCCTCGCCACCGGTGAGAAGACCCTGGCGCGCTTCGAGTCCTACCGCATCCAGGCCGGCGAGCGCGTGCTCTCGCAGATGGACGACCTGCCGCCCAAGGCGCGCACCAGCCTCGACCTGCTCACGCTGCCCACGCCCGCGAACCAGGGCGAACTGGTGTGGCGGCTCGGCCTGGTGTTCGGCGCCGCGAACCTGACCCTGCTCGGCATCGGCCTGGCCGCCACGAACCCGCGCCGGGCAAGCAACTGGAACCTGCTCTTCGCGCTGCTCGCGTTCGTCGTGTACTACAACGTCATCAACCTGTCGCAGGCCTGGGTTGCGGGTGGGCGGGTCGGCATGGGCACCGCGCTGGCGGCTGCGCACGGCGGTGCATTCCTGATCGCGATGGCGTTGCTGTGGTGGCGCGAGCACCGCAACTCGCGCTTCGGCTGGGTGCGCCGCGCGGCACGCGCCACGTGAAGGCCATGCAGTTGAAGGCAGCGCAGTGAAGACCGTCCGCCGGCTGTTCTACGCCGACATCATGTCGTCGGTCGCGTTCGTGGCGCTGGCGTTCCTGTCGCTGAGCTTCTTCATCGACTTCGTCGATCAACTCGGCGACGTGGGCCGCGCGGGCTACACCATCGTGCGCGCCACGCTCTACGCGTTGCTGCTGGTGCCGGGGCACTTCTACGAGGTCGCACCCATCGCGGTGCTGATCGGCACGATCTACACGCTGGCGCGGCTCGCGCAGTCGTCCGAATACACGATTCTGCGCACCGGTGGGCTGGGGCCCGGGCGGGCGTTGTCGCTGCTGGCGAGCCTCGGCCTGGTGTTCGGCGTGATCACCTTCGTGGTCGGCGACTACCTCGCGCCCTTGAGCGAACGCGAGGCCAGCCAGGTGCAGGCCACGACCCGTGGCGGCCTGAAGCTGGGCCGCTCGGGCGCCTGGCTGAAAGACCATGCGACCACCCCTGACGGCGAGCGAAACTACTCGATCAACGTCGGCGCGGCCGGGCCCGGGCCGCTGCTGCGCAACATCCGCATCTTCGAGTTCGACGCCGACGGCCGGCTGCAGCGGCGCATCGCGGCCGCCACGGCCGAGGTGCGGCCGAACGCGATCTGGGCCCTGCAGGACGTGAGCGTCACGCGCTGGGTCGGCGGCGACGACGCGGCTCTTGCCCCCGAGCAGAAGTACGCCGAGTTCGTGTGGCCCAGCAGCTTGACAGCCGCCGTGGTGGCGGCCGCCGTCTCACCGGTGAGCTCGATGTCGACCGCAGAACTGTTCCGCTACATCGTGCACCTGGCCGACAACGAACAGGCCGCACAGAGCTACCAGATCCAGTTCTGGAAGCGCGCGTTGTACCCGTTCGCCTGTTTGGTGATGGTCGGGCTGGCGCTGCCCTTCGCCTACCTGCAATCGCGCGGTGGCGGCGTGAGCCTGAAGGTGTTCGGCGGCATCATGCTGGGCATCAGCTTCGTGCTGCTCAACAACGTGGCCGGCCACCTGGGCCTGCTGCGCAACTGGACGCCCTGGGTGGTGGCCGCCGCGCCGAGCGCGTTGTACCTGCTGCTGTCGCTGGCGGCGTTCAGCTGGCTCGTGCGCTACCGGTAGCGCGGCAGCGTGATGGAGTCGACTAGCATTTGCGCATGAAACAAGGCCTGCTGCTGTTTGCCCATGGTGCGCGTGACCCGCGCTGGGCCCTGCCCTTCGAAGACGTGGCCCGCCGCGTCATGGAGCGCGAACCCATGTTCGAGGTACGCCTCGCGTTCCTCGAGTTCATGGCGCCCAGCCTGATCGACGCCGGCCACGCGCTGGTGGCAGACGGCTGCGCGCGCGTCGACGTGGTGCCGCTGTTCCTGGGCGCTGGCGGGCATGTGCGCAAGGACCTGCCGCTGCTGCTCGATGCGTTGCGCACCGCCCACCCGCAAGTGCAATGGCAGCTGCAGCGCGCCATCGGCGAGGTCGACAGCGTGGTCGAGGCGATGGCGCTGGCCGCTGCCGCGCTGCTGCACACCGAGGCGCACGCCGAAGCCGACAACGGCGCTGCATGAACCTGCACCAGTTCCGTTTCGTGCAGGAGGCCGTGCGCCGCGACCTGAACCTGACCGAGACGGCGAAGGCGCTGTTCACCTCGCAGCCCGGCATCTCCAAGGCCATCCTCGAGCTCGAAGCCGAACTGGGCATCGACATCTTCGCGCGCCACGGCAAGCGGCTGCGGCGCGTCACGGCGCCGGGGCAAGAGGTGCTGAAGTCGATCGAGGTGATCCTGCGCGAGGTGAGCAACCTGAAGCGCATCGGCGAAGAGTTCTCGCGCCAGGACGAAGGCACGCTGTCGATCGCCACCACGCACAGCCAGGCGCGCTACTTCCTGCCCGAACCGATTGCGCAACTGCGCAAGCGCTTCCCGAAGGTCAACATCAGCCTGCACCAGGGCTCGCCCGAGCAGGTCGGCAAGATGGTGATGGAAGAGGTGGCCGATCTGGGCCTGGCCACCGAATCGCTGGCCGGCGTGGATGGCCTCGTGAGCCTGCCCTGCTACGAGTGGCACCACGTCGTCGTCATGCCCGCCGGCCATGCGCTCGCGCAGGTGGACCGCATCTCGCTCGAAGACCTGGCGATGCTGCCGCTGGTGTCGTACCACCCGTCGTTCAGCGGCCGAACGCGGGTCGACCAGGCCTTCGCGGCGCGCGGGTTGAAGCCGAACATCGTGCTCGAAGCCATCGACGCCGACGTCATCAAGACCTACGTGCGGCTCGGCCTGGGCGTGGGCATCGTGGCCGAGATCGCGGTGCGCGACGACCCGCCCGGCGGTGACCTGGTGTCGCGCCCCGTGGGCCACCTCTTCGGCCAGAACGTGACGCGCATCGCTTTCAAGCGCGGCGCCTACCTGCGCAACTTCGTCTACGCGTTCGCCGAGATGATGTCCGACCGGCTCAGCCGCGCGCTGCTGACGCGTGCACTGGTCGGTGATGCCAACGACTACCAACTGTGAACCCCGCGCCATGAATGCCCTCTCGACGCCCGCCTTTGCCACGCCCGCCGTGGCCAGCCGCCTGCCGAACGTGGGCACCACCATCTTCACCGTAATGTCGGCATTGGCCCAGCAGCACGGCGCCGTCAACCTCGGCCAGGGCTTCCCCGACTTCGAGTGCGACCCGGCCCTGCTCGATGCCGTGAACCACGCCATGCGAAGCGGCCAGAACCAGTACCCGCCGATGGCCGGCGTGCCGGTGTTGCGCGAGGCTGTCGCCGACAAGATCGAGGCGATGTACGGCCGCCGCTACGACGCAGGCACCGAGGTCACGATCACGGCCGGTGCGACCCAGGCGATCCTGACCATCATCCTGGCCATCGTGCATGCGGGCGACGAGGTCATCGTGCTCGACCCCTGCTACGACAGCTACGAGCCGAACATCGAACTCGCCGGCGGCGTGGCGGTGCATGTGCCGCTGACGCCGGGGAGCTTCGCGCCCGACTTCGCGCGCATCGCCGCGGCCATCACGCAGCGCACGCGGGCCATCATCGTCAACACGCCGCACAACCCGAGTGCCACGGTGTGGTCGGCAGCACAAATGGCACAGCTTGCCGAGCTGCTGCGCGGCACCGACATCATCGTCATCGCCGACGAGGTCTACGAGCACATGGTGTTCGACGGCGAAGCGCACCAGAGCGCGGCGCGCTCGCCCGAGCTCGCGGCGCGCAGCTTCGTGGTGTCGAGCTTCGGCAAGACCTACCACGTGACCGGCTGGAAGGTGGGCTACGTGGCTGCACCGGCCCCGTTGATAGCCGAGTTCCGCAAGGTGCACCAGTTCAACGTGTTCACGGTGAACACGCCGATGCAGCACGGCCTGGCCCACTTCATGCGCGACGCCTCGCACCACACCGGCCTGCCCGCGTTCTACCAGCGCAAGCGCGACCTGTTCGCCGCCGGCCTGACCAACACCCGGCTGCGGCCCTTGCAGACGCAGGGCAGCTACTTCCAATGCGTGGACTACTCGACCGTCAGTGACCTGCCGGAAGAAGCGTTCTGCCACTGGCTCACGCAAGAAGTGGGCGTTGCCGCCATTCCGCTGTCGGCGTTCTACCGTGGCGGCTTCGAGCAGCGCATCGTGCGCTTCTGCTTCGCCAAGAAAGACGAGACGCTGGGCCTCGCGCTCACGCGGCTGGCCGGCATCTGACGCCGCTGTGGGCGGCGCTGAGTAGCGCCGCAGGCCTGAGTAGCGCTGCGGGGCTTACTAGCGCCGCGGGGCTGGCGCCTTCGGTGGCTTGGGCACTGGCGGGTGGGTCTCGTCGACATCGAAGTCGAGGAAGCGCGAGTCGCGGCCGAAAGGCCGTTCACCCGTACGCAGCAGGGCCGCAGGCGAGGTCTCGACCTGCTCGGGGTAGGCGGTGCGCGACGCCGTCGGGTCGAACGACACATCCAGGTCCAGCGGCATCGTCATCATGTCGCTGTTCTGGAAGTCGCCATGGTGGGTGGCGGCCATCAAGCGCGAGATCGGCTCGGCCGCCGCTTCGTCGGCCAGCGGCAGCAGCAGGTCGACCTGCGACTGCGGGCCGGCGGCGTCTTGCTCGGCAAGGTCGCGCGCTACCGAATACAGAAACAGCAGTTCGCGGTAGGCCGGCAGGTCGAAGGTGTCGTCCGAGGTGTTGCGCCGGAACAGCGAGGCATCGAGCGTTTCCATCGCGCGTGGCGGCGCGACCCACAGCGCTTGCAGCCGCGCGATGATCTCCGGGTAGTCGACGAGCGAGCGGCCTTGCTGCAGGTCCGACTCCCAATCGGGCGCATAGGCGTTGAAGCGCTGGTTGAAGCGCTCGCGGGTGCGCTGGTAGGCCACGGTGTCGCCGCGGCGGCGGTAGATCTCGAGCAGCTTCAGGTAAGGCAGCGGGCTGATGCCGCCGTCGCGCCGAACGTGGCTCATCAACAGGTCGATGGCGGCTTCGTCCTGCCCCAGCACGACGAAGAACTCGGCCTGCTGCTCCAGGTCGATCAGTTCTTCGACTGACAGCTCGCGGGTCGGCTCGGGCACCACCGGCGCCGGAGCCGCGGCGATGGGCGCGAGCGGCATCGGCACCGTGCGCGGCGGCCCGGGGGGCGAAGTGACGGGCTGCGCCACGGCGTCGCCGACGCTGGACATGCCGAACGCATCTGCCATGGTCGAGCGAGTGTCCAGCGGCGCGGGTGCCGAACCTGGTGCCGAACCTGATGCCGAGCCCGGCGCCGCTGCCGGCGGCAAGCGCGAATCGGCCTTGCCAGGCGGCGGCGCGGCCCACCACTGCGCCGACGCACTGGCGCGCGACTGGCGCCACCACAGCGCCGCCACGGCGAGCGCCAGCAACGCCGACAACCACGCCAGGCCATAGACCAGCGGGTTCGCGTAGCGCTCGGTCTGGGCCTCGCGCAGGCGCGCCTGCATGCCGGCCAATGCCTGCTGCGTGGCGACGCCATCGGCGCGCAGTTTGGCCAGGCCCAGCTCCAGTTCGGTGATGCGTTGGCGCTCGCGTTCGGCTTGCACGGCTTGCTGCTCAGCCTGCGCGACAGCCGCCGACTGTGCAGGCGGCATGACGTTTGCCGAGGTGATGGCCTGAGGTGGCACGACCGGCGCGGGCGTCGGCCCCGACGCGGGCACGCCTGCGGCGCGCGCCGTCACC
>JANNBF010000124.1:0-6613 GCA_031385155.1 Rhizobacter sp. | reverse complement strand
CCCGCGACGACAACCCGCTGAAGGGCGCACCGCACACCGCGGCGGCGTTGCTCCGCAGCGAATGGCCGCACGCCTATTCGCGCGAGGAAGCGGCGTATCCGATACAGGCCCTGCGCCGCGGCAAGTACTGGTCACCGGTGGGTCGGGTCGACAACGTCTACGGTGACCGCAACCTGTTCTGCTCGTGCCCGCCGCTGGCTGACTACGCGACCGGTTGAACGGCTGACCGCGATGGCCGTCTCCGTCTTCGACCTGTTCAAGATCGGCATCGGCCCCAGCAGTTCGCACACGGTGGGGCCGATGCGCGCGGCGCGGCTGTTCGCGCTGCGCCTGCAGCATGATGGTCACGTCGCGGCCACGGTGCGTGTGTGCTCGCAGCTGTACGGCTCGCTCGGCGCCACCGGCAAGGGCCACGGCAGCGACAAGGCGGTGCTGCTCGGGCTGCAAGGCGCCGAGCCCGACACGGTGGACGTGGACGGCATCGCGGCGATCTTGAAGGCATTGCGTGAGCACAAGCGCATCGCGCTGCTCGGCGTGCACGAGATCGGGTTCGCCGAGAAGACCGACCTCGTCTTCTACCGCCGCGAAACACTGCCCTTCCACGCCAACGGCATGCGCTTCACCGCCTTCGATGCGGGCGGCGCCGAGTTGCTGACGCGCACGTATTACTCGGTCGGCGGCGGCTTCGTCGACAGCGACGAGGTGGCGCACGACGGCACGATGCAAAAGGTGATCGCCCCCGACACCACGGTGCTTGCGCACCCGTTCCACAGCGGCGCCGACCTGCTGTCGATCACCAAGGCCGAAGGCTGCAGCATCGCCGAGCTGATGCGCCGCAACGAACGCCATTGGCGCAACGACGCCGAGATCGACGCCGGCCTGCTGCACATCTGGTCCGTGATGCAGGCCTGCGTGGTGCGCGGCTGCCAGACCGACGGCATCTTGCCCGGCGGCTTCAAGGTCAAGCGCCGGGCGGCCAACCTGCACCGCCAGTTGTGCGCCAACCCGGAGGCCGCCCTGCGAGACCCGTTGCAGGTGCTCGACTGGGTCAACCTCTACGCACTGGCCGTGAACGAAGAGAACGCCGCCGGCGGCCGCGTCGTCACCGCGCCCACCAACGGCGCGGCCGGCATCGTGCCCGCCGTGCTGCACTACTACACGCGCTTCACGCCATCAGCCACCGACAAGGGCGTGGTCGACTTCCTGCTCACCTCCGCCGCCATCGGCCTGCTCTACAAGGAGAACGCGTCGATCAGCGGCGCCGAGGTCGGTTGCCAGGGCGAAGTGGGCGTGGCCTGCTCGATGGCTGCCGGCGCGCTGTGCGCGGTGCTCGGCGGCACGCCGGCACAGGTGGAGAACGCGGCCGAGATCGGCATGGAGCACCACCTCGGCCTGACCTGCGACCCGGTCGGTGGCCTGGTGCAGATCCCGTGCATCGAGCGCAATGCGATCGCGTCGGTCAAGGCCATCAACGCCGCGCGCATGGCGCTGCGCGGCGACGGCACGCACCACGTGAGCCTGGACAAGGTCATCAAGACCATGCGCGAGACCGGCGCCGACATGATGACCAAGTACAAGGAAACGGCGCGCGGCGGGCTGGCGGTCAACATCGTGGAATGCTGAACAATCGGTCGATGCATTCGACCGAATCGACAGCCGCGTCAACGCCCGCGTCCGCGCGTTCCTACCCCATCGTCTGGGCCGCTCCGGTGGCTGATGCCGCGCCGCGCGGGCTGTGCACCGACTGCGGCATCTCGCGCACGAGCGAGCCCAAGCGCTGTGGCGAGGCGTGCCAGTTCATCCAGCCCGACTACCCAAAACTCGAAGCGCAGGTGCATGGCCGCGTGCGCAAGACCGCAACCGAAAGCATCGACAGTGAAGGCCACGACGACGAGCCCTGGTTCGGCCCGTATCGCCGCATGCTGCAGGCCTCGCTCGTGCCGGCGCGCAGAGGCGCGCAGTGGAGCGGCATCACCACGCGCATCGCCGAGCGCCTGCTCGAAACCAACGCGGTCGATGCGGTGCTGGCCATGGCGCCGGACCCGCGCGACAGCTGGCGGCCAATGCCAGTGCTCGTCACCAGCGCCGAAGGCATGGCGCAGTGCCGTGGCATGCGCATGGGCTTTGCGCCGCTGCTGGCGCTGCTGGAGCCTGCCCGCGCGAAAGGTTTCAAGCGCCTCGCGGTGATCGGCATTCCGTGCCAGGTGTACGCGCTGCGTGCGCTCGAAAAAGAGTTCGGCTTCGAGCGGCTGTATGTGATCGGCACGCCGTGCTCCGACAACACCACGACCGAGCACTTCCACCAGTTCCTGGAGCTGGTTGCCACGCAGTTGAAGCGGCGCGCGCAAGACATCACCTACCTCGAATTCCGTGCCGACTACCGGGTGGAGCTGCGCTTCAACGACGGCCGCGTCAAGCTGATCCCGTTCCTGCAACTGCCGCTGTCCACGCTGCCGCCCGACTTCTTCCCGCTGACCTGCCGAACGTGTGTGGACTACACCAACGTGTTGGCCGACATCACGGTCGGCTACATGGCCGGCCAGGGCGAACAGTGGCTGCTCGTGCGCAACGAGCGCGGCGAAGAGCTGGTGGCGCTGCTCGGCGACGAGTTGCAGACGCAGCCGGTCGGCACGGCCGGCAAACGGCACAACGCGGTGAAAGGCTTTCTGGCGAACGTGCAGCTCGCGGCCGGCGGCCTGCCGCTGCGGCGCATGCCGAACTGGCTGCGGCCCATCGTCGGCTGGCTGATGCCGCGCATCGGGCCGCGCGGCGTCGAGTTCGCGAAGGCGCGCGTCGAGATGAAGGCGGCCGAGACCGTGGTGCACCTGCGGCGCGAGCACCCGGCACGCATCAAGAACATGGTGCCGGCCCACGTGTGGCCGCTGGTCGCGCCGTATGGGCTGGTGCCTGCGCCCGACGAAGTGCCCGCAGCACCGGGCGAGGCCGCAGCGAACTGACCTTCGGTACCTGCGTTGGAATGCCTTATGCATGCTGCAAGCGCACAAGCCACTGCCGCAGGAGCGCGCCCCATGCTGGACACGACCACCACCCAGTTCTCGCACGTCAAACCCGCCGACACGCCCTGGCGCAGCGACGGCCTGCGCGACTTCTTTCAGTACAAGGACCTGGGCATCGAACAGGCCACCGCCGGCCGCGTGATCGCGCAGCGGGTGCGCGCCAACATGGCACCAGAGAAGGGCACCGGCTGGCACCGCCATGAAGCGCAGTTCCACATCGTCATCATGACCAAGGGCTGGGCGAAGTTCATGTACGGCGACCAGGAAACGCTGGTCGAGGCCGGCGACTGCGTTCATCAGCGCCCGGGCATCGTTCACTACCTGTTCGACTACTCGCCGGACATGGAATACATCGAGGTCGTGGGCCCGGCCGACTTCACGTCGGTCGATGCGCAGGGGCCGTACGCAGTGCCAGCGCCGACGCCGTGGGCGTAGGCACCGGATCACGGGCGGGGCTTTGCCGGGCGACCGGTGCCGACATCGGCGCCTTGTCCGACGCGATATCGGGGCAGGAGCGCACGCGTAGCCACACGCGGCAGGCGATAGTCTTGCGCCAGCGCGTTTGTGCGCTCACAACGACTTCAGGAGCCAGCCCATGATCACCCTCCCCACCGCCATCCGAATCGCCTTCCTGTCCAGCGCCGTCGCACTTGCCGGTTGCGGCAGCATGTCGTCGAGCACTATGCCGATGGGCAACACCACCAACTTCGGCGCTTCGCTGACGGCCAGCGCCGAAGTGCCGTCCAACGACTCGCGCGGCGGCGGTGAATTCACGGCCTCGCTGAACAACGACACCAAGCTGCTGACCTGGCGCGTCACGTACCAGGGCCTGAGCGGCCCGGCCACCGCCGGCCACATCCACGGCCCTGCGATGGCCGGTGCGAACGCGGGTGTGGTCGTGCCGTTCACGAGCACCATGAGCCCCATCGAAGGCAGCGCCACGCTGACCGCATCGCAGGTGTTCGACCTGCGGGCGGGCCTGTGGTACGTGAACCTGCACACCGCAGCCAACCCGGGCGGCGAGATCCGCGGGCAGGTGGTGGTGAAGTGATCCCGGTCAGATAAAAGCGGAGCCTGCGGGTGCGGCCGTGGCGCGCTCAGAAGTCCATGTCGAGCTCTTCGATGTCGTCGGGCTCGAGCTTCGCTGCCGCCACCCACTCCTGCATCTCGGGCATGGCCATGATCGTGTGGCAGTAGACGATGCAGGCCTTGTTCAGCTTCACGTCATAGGTCAGGAAGCGCGTGGCCACCGGTGCATACATGGCGTCGGCCATGCCGCGCTGCTTGCCGAAGAGAAACGGCCCGCCGTAGGTGGCCAGGCACTCGGTCCAGATCTCGACGATGCGGTCGATGTCGGGCTGGGCACCGGCCCAGATCTTGTGGCCCGGGAAATGGCCCTTCAGGTTCATCGGCAGCGACGCACGCAGGTTCGCGAAGCCGGAGTTCATCTCGCCGCTGACCGACCGGCAATGGGCGCGCGCAATGCGTTCGGCCGGCATCAGCCCGGCATTGGGCTTGATCTCGTTCAGGTACTGCGCGATGGCCAGCGTGTTCCAGACCTTCGCGCCGTCGTGCGTCAGGCACGGCACGCGGATCGACGGGGCGAGCAACAGCAACTCCTTGCGCGCATCGGCATCGTCGGGCGAGACCATGACCTCGGCGAAATCGAGCCCCGCGAAACGCGCCATCAACCAGCCCCGCAGCGACCACGACGAGTAGTTCTTGCTGCTGATCGTGAGCGCGGCAGTTGGCACTGGGGCCTTCGGCTTCGGGGTCGCGGCACGGGCCACCGGCTTGCGCGCGGCGGCCTTCGGTTTGACGGCGGTGGCGAGTGGCATGGCGGGCATCTCCGGCGCGGTGGGTGCGCCCCTGGAACGCAAGCGTTGTGCCACCCGCTGGCTCGCAAGTTGCTGACCCCATGCTGATCAGTTGCTGACAACCCCACAACACCCGGCAGGAGCCCATCGATGTACCCAGCGTACCAAGCCCAGTCCGACCTGATGTGGCCCCTGCGCACCGCTGCGCGGCTTGCGGTGCCGATGTTCCAGGACCCGGGCTTCGGCCTGGCTCAAACCGCACCGATGCGCGGCATCGTGGCCGCCTGCAAGGTGCTGGAGCTGGCCCAGGTCACGCACAGCCGCCCGCCGTGGAACATCGACTCGGTGATGGTGAAAGGCGAGCCTGTTCCAGTGACCGAAGAGGCCGTGTTCAGCACCCCGTTCGCGACCCTGATGCGCTTTCGCAAGGCGGGCGCGCCGGCACAGCCCAAGGTGCTGATCGTGGCTCCTATGTCGGGCCACTTCGCGACACTGCTGCGCGACACCGTGCGCACCGTTCTGCAAGACCACGACGTGTACGTGACCGACTGGCACAACGTGCGCGACGTACCGCTCGCGGCCGGCCGCTTCGGCCTGGACGAGTACACCGAGCACATCATCGACTTCCTGGGCGTGATGGGCCCGGGCGCGAACCTGCTGGCCGTGTGCCAGCCCTGCGTGGCGGCACTGGCCGCCGTGGCGCTGATGTCGGAAGACGAGCACCCCGCCACGCCGGCGAGCCTGACCCTGATGGCCGGCCCGGTCGATTGCCGCATCAGCCCGACGGCGGTGAACAAGCTCGCGACGACCCAACCGATCGAGTGGTTCGAAAAGAACCTGATCAGCCAGGTGCCGTGGCGCTTCGGTGGCGGCGGGCGGCGCGTGTACCCGGGCTTCGTGCAGTTGTCGGCGTTCATGAGCATGAACAAGGACCGCCACGTCAACGCGTTCAAGGACTATTACCAGCACCTGGTGGACGACGAGTTCGACAAGGCCGAAGTCACGCGCACCTTCTACGAAGAATACATGGCGGTGGCCGACCTGTCGGCCGAGTTCTACATCGAGACGGTCGACCTGGTGTTCCAGCGCTACGCGCTACCCAAAGGCGAGTTGATGCTCCGTGGCCGGCCCGTGAACCCGGCAGCGATACGCCGCACCGCGCTGCTCACCGTAGAAGGCGAACGCGACGACATCTGCGCCATCGGCCAGACACTCGCCGCCCAAGACCTGACGCCGAGCCTGCGCCCCTACATGCGCACCCACTACGTGCAGCCCAACGTTGGCCACTACGGCGTGTTCAGCGGCAAGCGCTGGCAGAACCACATCTACCCGGTGGTGCGGGATGTGATTCACGTGTCGCAGTAGGTCGACGACTGGAGCGCGAAAGAACGTCGGCTTCCTTCTCTACTCTGCGGACCTCCGCCAACTCCGCGCCTCTGCGGTGAAGCCTTTAGCGGCCTGTCAATCCTTCGACGCCGGCATGTGCGCCCCGCCAACCCCACTGGCGAGCGCGCTCTCGGCCGTCACCTTGACCTTCCGCTCCCGCGCCAGGTAGCTGTACAGCACCGGCACCACCACCAGCGTCAACAGCGTGGAGGTGATCACCCCGCCGATGATCGCGCGGCCCATCGAGGCTTGGATCTCGCCGCCTTCGTCGAGCGCCAGCGCGAGGGGCAGCATGCCGAAGACCATCGCGGCGGTCGTCATCAGGATCGGGCGCATGCGCACGAGGCCGGCCTGCAGCAGCGCCTCATGCATGGTCGCACCGCCCTTGCGCGC
>JANNBF010000107.1:0-6008 GCA_031385155.1 Rhizobacter sp. | reverse complement strand
TGCTCGAAACCGGTGCCAGCCCGCACTCGTGGCCCCTGCCCAAGGCGCTGGCCGCGATTCAGGAGAACGGCCGGGGCGCGGCGCTGCTGCTGAACTGCGGCGAAGACGTGGCGGCCCTGTTGCCGCAGGTCGTGCCGGCCGAGCCCGCGCCGCCCGAGGCCGCCAGCGCGCAGCGCCGCTCGGCCCAGATGGACCTGCGCACCTACGGCGTCGGCGCGCAGATCCTGCGCGAACTGGGCATCTCGAAGATGCGGCTGCTCGGCAGCCCGCGCCGAATGCCCAGCATGACCGGCTACGGGCTCGAAGTGACCGGCTTCGTGGCCGCCGACCAATGAGAATTCCGACGAAAGCCCACGATGCAAGACGCTGACCAAGGCTCTCCCGAAACCCCCGACTCGCTCGACGGCCGTGACCTGCGCATCGGCATCGTCCAGGCGCGCTTCAACGCCGCCCTCACCGACGCCCTGGCCCAGGCCTGCCTGGCCGAGCTGGCCCTGCTCGGCGTGGGCGAGCATCACATCAAGCACGTGCGCGTGCCGGGTGCGCTGGAAGTGGGCCTCGCGCTGCAAGCACTGGCCGACACCGACGACTTCGATGCGCTCATCGCGCTGGGCTGCATCGTGCGCGGCGAGACCTATCACTTCGAGCTGGTCGCGAACGAGAGCGGCGCGGCCGTCACGCGCGTGTCACTCGACCATGGCGTGCCGATCGCCAACGCCATCCTCACCGTCGAGACCGAAGCCCAGGCCTGGGCCCGCGCCACTGACAAGGGCCGCGACGCCGCCCGCGTGGCCGTGGAAATGGCGAACCTGATGGAAGACCTGACGTGACCGATGCCCCCGAATTGCCCCCGCCGGCCGACGCGCCTGCGGCACCCGCCTCGCCTGCGGCACCCGCCTCGCCGGCTGCCCCCGCGGCAGCGCCCGGCGCAGGCAAGCCGCCGGTGCGCCGTGCCAAGCCCAAGTCGGCCCGCCGGCGCTCGCGCGAGGTCGCGCTGCAAGGCCTGTACGAGTGGCTGGTGTCGGGGGCGGCCACGTCGGCCATCGACGCCCACATGCGCGAGCAGCACGACTTCGACAAGTGCGATGCGGCCCACTTCGACTCACTGCTGCACGGCTGCATCGAAGAAGCCACCGACATCGACGCCCTGCTCACCCGGCACGTGGACCGCAAGACCTCGCTGCTCTCGCCCATCGAGCACGGCGTGCTGATGATCGGCGTGTACGAGCTGAAGCACTGCATCTCGATCCCCTACAAGGTGGCGATCAACGAGGCGGTGGAGCTGGCCAAGAGCTTCGGTGGCACCGATGGCCACAAGTACGTGAACGGCGTGCTCGACAAGGCCGCGCTGGAGCTGCGCGCGGTCGAGGTGCAGGCGATGCGTGCGGCGCGCGGCTGAACGCTTTCGGAGCGACTGGCTGAGGTGAAGTCGGAAGGCTGCAATACCTGTATACAGATCCAGTACTGTGAGTTATCGTCCCGCCAGAGTTGGCGTTTGATCGGAAATCTTGCGAACTGATCCGGCAAATCGCGGCAGCCACTTCTGAGCACAGGCATATGACAGAAAACAACTCTTCGATGAGCGTCGCCGACGACCTCTCCCGCTTTGTCGGCGCACGAAAGTTCAAGACTATTCTTGCCGACCCGCCGTGGCAGTTCCAGAACCGCACCGGCAAGATTGCGCCAGAGCACAAGCGTCTCGCGCGCTACGGCACGCTTACCTTGGACGACATCAAGGCACTGCCGGTTGGCGCTGCCGCTGCGGACACGTCACACCTGTACCTGTGGGTGCCGAATGCACTGCTGCCGGAAGGCATCGCCGTACTCCACGCCTGGGGCTTTAACTACAAGTCCAACATCGTCTGGCAGAAGATTCGCAAAGACGGTGGGCCTGACGGGCGAGGCGTTGGCTTCTACTTCCGAAACGTCACCGAACTACTGCTGTTTGGCGTGCGTGGCAAGCATGCGCGAACACTGCAACCCGGTCGAACGCAAGTCAACATCATGTGCACACGCAAGCGCGAACACTCGCGCAAGCCGGACGAACAGTTTGACCTGATCCAGTCCTGCAGCCCCGGCCCGTACCTGGAACTCTTTGCCCGCGGGGAGCGACCGGGATGGGCTGTCTGGGGCAATCAAGCCGACGAGAGCTACGCGCCGACTTGGTCCACGTACGCGCATCACTCGCAAAGGGCACTAGAGCCCATGCTCACCGAGTAACGTCATCCTCGTCAAGCGTCTCGACTTCTGCGGCGTCAAAGCGAATCATCGACGCCGGCAGGCCCAGCAGCACAAGCGGGCACGGGTTCCCTACACCTCGTTGAATGCGGTGCTTCAACTTGTCCCAGTGCGTCGTGGCTTGGCCGTACTTGTTGCCGACGAAGTTGTCAGTCCAAGCGTCGGCAAAAGGGACGGGGTCTTTTGTGCGCTCAGTACGCCTCAGTACATTCGCCCTTTGCTTTGGCGTTGGAACATACCCATTCCTTGCAAGGTCGTCGAAGCTGCTGATCTTGCGGTCATCGGCGAACTTGCGCACCGCATTCCAAAGCTCAGCCTGCAACGACGAGCCACGCGTTACGAGCACCCCAATGCTGATCGCGCCCTCGGCATGAAGGCGCTTGAAGTTCTCAAGGTCGCGATCAAAGAATGGATCCTTGTTGTTCCATTCGATCTCCATGGCAACGACACCAATGCCATCGAAGCGGCGCACATGATCCACCTCATGTGACGTCGATTCCTTCGCAACCCCGTCCACCGTTTTAGTGATCTCGAAGATGTGCTTCTTCCAATGCATTGCGGCGAGCGCCTTGCGCAGTCGTTGCGTGAACTTTGTCTCTCCACCGCCGCTGCCGATGATCTCAGTGATCGGTAGCTCAAGGTCGGTCAGTGCATGTTCCAATTCCGTGATTGCGAGCGGAAAGTCCTGGGCCAAGATGCCGGCTGCATGCGAGACAAAAACAACATCGAAGCCTTTTGCCTTCAACGTCTTGAACGGATGCTTTTGAGAGGTCGCCATCCACAGATGATATGGGCTGACACCACGTTGGGCGGGGCGTGCACAGCGGCCCTCAGCCCAGCCCCGCACTGAATCCAGCTTGAAATGGCAATGCTGACAATGAATGAGTTTTGCGGCTCAAGCGGTTGGCCATGAGGCTCGCCAGCCGGCTCGACCACATCGAGCCCTTCTACGTGATGGAGTGCGCCAAGGCTGCGGCCGAGCTGGCGCGCAGCCCGGCGTGCGACCCGCGTTCGGGCGGCGAGCCGATGATCTTCCTGAACATCGGCGAGCCCGACTTCACGGCGCCCCCGCTCGTGCAGCAGGCCGCCGAGCGCGCACTGCATGCAGGCCGCACGCAGTACACCGACGCCACCGGCCTGGCGGCGCTGCGCGAGCGCATCAGCCAGTGGTACGGCACGCGCTTCGGGCTCGACGTGCCGGCGCGGCGCATCGTGGTCACGGCCGGCGCGTCGGCGGCCCTGCAGCTGGCCTGCCTGGCGCTGGTCGACCGTGACGACGAGGTGCTGCTGCCCGACCCGAGCTACCCCTGCAACCGGCACTTCGTGGCCGCCGCCGAAGGTGTGCCGGTGCTGCTGCCCGCTACCGCCGAAGAGCGCTTCCAGCTCAGCGCCGAGGGCGTGCGCCGGGCCTGGGGCGAGCGCACGCGCGGCGTGCTGCTGGCGTCGCCGAGCAACCCGACCGGCACGTCGATCCAGGCCGCCGAGATGGGCCGCATCGTGCAGGCCGTGCGCGAGCGCGGCGGCTTCACCATCGTCGACGAGATCTACCTCGGCCTGAGCTTCGACGAGCGCTTCGGCCACAGCGCGCTCGCGCACGCCATGAGCGCGCACGGCGCCGACGTGATCTCGATCAACAGCTTCTCGAAGTACTTCTCGATGACCGGCTGGCGGCTCGGCTGGATGGTGGTGCCGGATGCGCTGGTGGCGCCCATCGAGAAGCTCGCGCAGAACCTTTACATCTGCCCCAGCGCGGTCGCGCAGCATGCGGCGCTGGCGTGCTTCGAGCCCGAGTCGATTGCCGAGTACGAACGCCGCCGCGCCGAGTTCCGCGCGCGGCGCGACTTCCTGGTACCCGCCTTGAACGCACTCGGCCTGCGCGTGCCGGTCATGCCCGATGGCGCGTTCTACGCCTGGGTCGACTGCTCGGCGCACGCCACGAGCAGCTGGGACTTCTGCTTCGACATGATGCGCCGCGCCCATGTGGCCATCACGCCGGGCCGCGACTTCGGCCGCGCCGACAGCGAGGCCTTCGTGCGCCTGTCGTTCGCGAGCGGCATGCCGTTGCTGGCCGAGGCAGTCGAGCGCTTGCGCCGCGTGCTGGGGGCCGGTTGAGCGTTGTTTGACCCTTTGCACGAGCGTGAAACTCGCACGGAAGTGGCGCACGCATTGGCATTCATTCGTATGGGCTTGTGACCAAGCGTGCGTTCCTGGGCCAGTTTGCGGGTTTGGCCCCTCAAGCCTCGGATAATCTATGACCGTGAGTTCTCATACGCCTCCCCCTGCGCCGGTGCCGGACGACTCCGAGCCGGGCTCGGCCGCCAGCCTGCCGCCGCACTTCGCGCCCAGCCTGCCCGGCGAGAATGCGCTGTGGGGCGCCGGCGACATGCGCTCGCTGGCCCACGCACCGACCTTGCCCACCAGGCCCGGCGACCTGCCCGGCGACCTGCCCGCCGACCTGCCCGGTGATGGCCCCGCGCCGACCATCGGCCACATCGGCCGCTATGCGCTGAAGTACCAGCTCGGTGAAGGCGGCCTGGGCACGGTGTACGCCGCGCAAGACCCGCTGCTGTCGCGCCTGATCGCGGTCAAGACGCTGAACGTCGAGATCGAGGAGAGCGAGCGCGAGGCGTTCAACGCCATGTTCCTGAACGAGGCCCGCGCCGCCGGCGGCCTGAGCCACACCCACATCGTGACCGTGTTCGACGCCGGCATCAGCGACGACCGCGCCTACATCGCGATGGAGCTGCTGAAGGGCCGCGACCTGCGCCAGCTGCGCCTGGAAGGCTGGCGCGCCACGCCGCCGCAGGCAGCGCTCATCGTGCGCCGCGTGGCCGACGCACTGGCCTACGCGCACAGCAAGGGCGTGGTTCACCGTGACGTCAAGCCGGCCAACATCTTCATGATCGGCCGCACCCAGCCCAAGGTGCTGGACTTCGGCATCGCCCGCATCGCCCACCAGCATGAGGCCGGTGGCGCGGGCACCCCGGGCGGCGACATCGCGGCCGGCTCGCCCTACTACATGGCTCCCGAACAAGCCCGCCAGGAAACCGTGGACCGGCGCGCCGATGTGTTCTCGCTCGGCGTGGTGCTGTACGAATTGCTCACCGACGTGAAGCCGTTTCGCGGCAACACGCTGGAAGAGATCACCGCCGCCGTGCTCAAACACGAGCCGCCGCTGGCCGACGTGGTGGATGCGAACGTGCCGCACGCGCTGGCCTTGATCACCGCCCGCGCACTCGAGAAGAACCCCGACCACCGCTACCGCTCGGCGCGCGCGTTCTCGCGCGAGCTGCGCCACTGGCTCGACGAGAACACCATCAGCACCGATGGCGACACGCCCGTGGTGGCACCGCCGCGCCGCCGCGCGGTGTGGGCCGGCGCAGCGGCGGCCATCGCCATCGTCGTCGGTGGCGCGGCGCTGTGGGCGACGCTGGGTTCGCGATCCGCGCCTTCTGCAGCACCGGAA
This sequence comes from Rhizobacter sp., assembly GCA_031385155.1. GTDB lineage: Bacteria > Pseudomonadota > Gammaproteobacteria > Burkholderiales > Burkholderiaceae_C > LMDS01. Next base: position 304 of record JANNBF010000107.1, on the reverse strand, counting down.
GCGGCACCGATGGCCGCAGCCAGCAGCGTGCAAGCACCGGCCGCGCCGGCAAGTGTGCCGGCGGCAGCGCCCGACGTTGCTGCGCTGGCGGCGGCCGCCTCGGCGCCGGCCACCACCGCGTTGGCCGCGACGGCACCCGACCTCGCCGCGTCGTTCGCATCGGCGGTCAACCCGATGCCCGCGCCCGCAGCAGGGCCGGCCGCTGTTGCCACGGCCGCCCGCGCAGCCTCGGCCATCACGCGCGAGCCGAAAGAGTCGCCCAAAGAGCGCCGCACGCGCGAGGCCCGTGAACGCGATGCGCGGC
>JANNBF010000085.1:0-130753 GCA_031385155.1 Rhizobacter sp. | reverse complement strand
CCGACACCTGCCGCACTCTCCCAGCCCGTTTTGTAGTCTGCGCTTTTGACCCTCGGTCCAAGCGAATCAAGGACTTACGTGCCGTAAGTGTCGAACTCGGGGGGTCTCGGGGCGTGGACGAAGCCTGCGCTCCGGCGCAGATCAGCCGCCGGGGCAAGTCTGAGTCTCTGCATGCGCAACAGCGCATATGGCTGAAGCGGCGCCAGACGATCAAGCCGGCCACCGGTCAGACCAAGAGCGACCACCGGATCGACCGGTGCCGGCTCGGCGGCAGCCCTGGGGATGCGCTCCAGGCCGTTGCGAACCGCGATCAGCCGCTTGCCTGGCGGCACCCTCGGCCCGTGCCGATCATCGCTTCGGGGTGGGGATGAATTTCGCAGCGCCGACTGATGAATTCAATGGCTTGTCGCCGCGTGCGGCCTTCGGGCCAGGTGGCGGGCGAGCGTGGCACGCAGCCGGGCGCCGTCGATCGGTTTGGTGAGGAAGTCGTCCATGCCGGCCGCGATGGCGTCGTCGCGCTCCGACACCAGCGCGGCGGCCGTGAGCGCGATGATGGGCAGCGCCGCGCTCGGGTACGAGTTGCGCAGTTCGCGGGCGGCTTCGTGCCCGCCCATCACGGGCATCTGCACGTCCATCAGCACCGCATCGAAGCGTGCGCCGTCGCGCTCGGCACGGTGCACGGCGGCCACCGCGGCGCGGCCGTCGACGGCTTGCTCCACCAGCACGCCCCACTGCTCCAGCATGGCGGCGCAGATCATCATGTTGACGGGGTTGTCTTCGACCAGCAGCAGCCGTGCGCCGTGCAGTTGCTCAAGCTCTGCGGCTTCGTTGCTGCTGTCGGCCAGCGCCGCCTGCGCGCTCGGCAGCGGCAGCTCGGCCCAGAAGGTGCTGCCTTGCCCGGGGCTGCTGACCATGCCGACCTGCCCGCCCATCAACTGCGCCAGGTCACGGCAGATCGACAAGCCCAGCCCGGTGCCGCCGTAGCGCCTTGTCGTCGACGAGTCGCCCTGCGAGAACGGCGTGAAGAGCCGCGCCTGCAGCTCGGCCGTGATGCCCGGGCCGGTGTCGGTCACGGCCAGCCGCAGGGTGCCGTGTTCGGTGGCGCCAACGTCAATGCGCACCTCGCCACGCTCGGTGAACTTGAGTGCGTTGGTGATGAAGTTCGACAGGATCTGGCGCACCCGCACCGGGTCACCGCGCACGAAGGCGGGCAGCGCAGCGTCGATGTGCAGCAGCAGCGCCAGGCTCTTGACCTGCGCCAGCGACTGGTAGGCATGGTGAACCGCGTTCAACATCGCGCGAGGGTCGAAGGCCACGGCTTCCAGCGTGATCTTGCCGGCCTCGATCTTCGACACATCGAGCACGTCCGACATGATGCCGGCGAGGCTTTGCGCGCTGTCCACGATCTGCTCCAGGTACTGCTGGCGGCGGGCGTCGAGCAGGTCTTCGCGCATCGCCAGGCGGGCCAGGCCGAGCAGGCCGTTCAGCGGCGTGCGGATCTCGTGGCTGGTGTTGGCGAGGAACGCGCTCTTGGCGCGGCTCGCGGCCTCGGCGGCGTCGCGCGCGGCGGCCAGCGCCTGGTCGAGGCGGCGCCGCTCGGTCACGTCTTCGGCGATCCAGATGGTGCCGCCGCGGCTCGGGTCGGACGGGTCGACCACCTGCGCCAGCAGGCGGCACCAGAACTCGCTGCCGCCTTTGCGCTGCATCAGCCGTTCGGCCTCGAAAGGCTGACCGGCCGCCAGCAGCGGCGCGGCGAGCTGGCCGATGTCGCCGTAGGCGCGCGCGTCCGGCCACACCACCCGGCCGGGTTGCCCGACGAGCGCGCCCGCCGCCCAGCCGAACATCTGCTCGAAGAACGGGTTCGCCTGCACGAAGTGGTTGTCGCGCGTGAAGGCAATGCCGATCTGTGCGCGCTGCAGGATGGCGGCGTGCTGCAGCCGCGTCAGTTCGGTGCGGGTCACGTCGCGCGCGTTCAGCACGAGGTAGTCGCGGTCGTCCATCGCGAAGTGCCCGGCCGCGAGCAGCATCGACACCTGTGCGCCCGACTTGGCCACGAACAGCGCGGGCAGCTCGGCCACCGTGCCATCGCTGCGCACGCGTTCGAGCAATTCCACGGCCTCTTGCGGGTTGTGCCACAGGCCCAGTTCGGCCGCAGTGCGGCCCACCACTTCTTCGGCGGTGTAGCCGGTCACGCGGCAGAAGGCGGGGTTGACGAGCGCATAGCGGCCGCTGGCCATGTCGGTCAGCGCGATGCCGTCGGGGCTGGTCGCGAACAGGTGCGACAGCATCGCCTCGGAGCGCCGCAGCACGCCTTCGACCGCCTGGCGCGCGGTGATGTCGAAGTAGATCGACAGGCTGGCCGGGCCGGTGGCGGTGTCGACCCGCACCCCGGTGGCCTGCACATTGAGGATGCGGCCCTGGGTGTCCCGCACCTGGAAGTCGGCGACTGGCAGGCCTTCGCCGACGGCCATCCGGTCCAGCTCGGCATTGCGCGCCTTCGACAGCTCGCGCGAACCGCCGGGCGCGAGCAGGTCGATCAGCGGCACGCCGTTCAGGGCGGCCGCGTTGCCATAGCCGAACATGCGCGCCGCCGCTTCATTGGCATCGAACACGATGCCGTGGCGGTGCAAGAGCAGCGGTGACGGCGAGCGCGTGAACAGCTCGCGGTAGCGGGTTTCGCTGGCCTGCACGGCGCGCTGCGCGCGCACCTCGTCGGTCACGTCGCGTGCCACGCCCCAGTAGCCGCGGAACACGCCGTCGGCGTCGAACTTGGGCTCGCCACTCAGGCTGTGGGTGCGCAGGCGCCCCGTCGTGTCGCGCTGTTGCAGCAGCAGGTTGCGGAACGGGAGGTGGGCCTCCAGGTCGGCGCGGTGTGCGTCGACCTGCTCATCGCTCAGGCCGACGCGGCCGAGCTGCCACGGCGTGCGCCCCAGGCGTTCCGGCCACGCGACCGGCGGGCCGGCCGTGGCCGACTCGGAGATGCGCGTGTAGCGGAACTCCTCGTCCTGCTCCCAGTACCAGTCGGCGGCGATGCGCAGCAGGCCGTGGAAGCGCTGCTCGCGCTCGGCAGCGGCATGCAGGTAGTGCGTGACCACCTTCGCGATCAACGCCCCCGCCGCCAGGCTGCAGGCGAGCAGCAGCCACTGCAGCATCAAGGCTCCCAGCCAGGTGCGCGGGAACGCGGGCAGCGGCAGCTGGCCGCCGGCCTCGGCCAGCGCCAGTGCGCCCATGCCGAGGGCCGTGAGGGTGGCCAGCAGCAGCCCATGGCGCGCGCTCGTGACCACGCAGGTCACGCAGGTCAGCAGGCTGCAGAACGCCAGGGCCGGGCTGTGGATGCCCTGGCGGTAGGCCACGCTCGACGCCGCCGCCAACACGAACGCCAGCAGCGCCATGCCGAACATCGCGGCATGGCCGCGAAAGCCGCGGTGCCCGCTCACGCTCAGCAGGCTGCCGCCGAGCACGGCATATGCGACGAAGCTGGCCGCCACGGCAACTGCCACCGCATCGCGCCCGCCGGCCAACGTGGGTGGCAGCAGCAACACGATCCCGGCGCACGCCAGCGCGCCGAGTGCCGTGAAGCCGAAGAACAGCTTGCCCGCCAGTGCCAGCGCCGGCGCTGTGCCAGCGGCGGCTGCATCACGGTCGAGCTGGGCTTGAGTCGACTGCGGCATGGTTCTCGCAGCTTGATGCCTCAGCCGCGAATTCGCGCTGCGTTCAGCTCCAGCCGGGTCGCCTGCGCAGCCGCGCGCGCGGCGTGCGTGAAGCCGTTTTCTCGTTCTGTGTTCGGTTCACCGTTCTGCCCCGCATACAGCACGGCGCGCGACGAGCTGACGATGATCGGCGCCGTGGTGCGCGCCGCCGTGCCGCGCCAGCCGGCGCGCACCGTGGCCGCAGCGTCACCGCCCTGCGCGCCGATGCCGGGGATGAGCAGCGGCAGCGTCGGCGCGAGTTCGCGCACGCGCTCGATCTCGGCCGGGTAGGTGGCGCCCACCACCAGCCCCAATTGCCCGCCGCTGTTCCACGCCCCGCCGGCGAGCCGGGCGATGTGCTCGTAGACCGTGTCGCCCGAGGCCAGGCGCTGGGCCTGCAGGTCGTCGCCGCCCGGGTTCGACGTGCGGCACAGCAGGATCACGCCCTTGCCCGGGTAGCGCAGGTAAGGCTCGATCGAGTCGTAGCCCAGGAACGGCGACAGCGTCACCGCATCGGCGCGAAAGCGTTGGAACACTTCGCAGGCGTACTGCTCGGCGGTGCTGCCGATGTCACCGCGCTTCGCATCCAGGATCACCGGCACATCGGGGGCCACGGCGTGGATGTGTGCGATCAGCCGTTCGAGCTGGTCTTCGGCGCGGTGCGCCGCGAAGTAGGCGATCTGCGGCTTGAACGCGATGACGAGGTCTTTGGTCGCGTCGACGATGGCCGCGCAGAAGTCGAAGATGCGCCGCGAGTCGCCCTGCCACGGCGGCGGAAAGCGGGAAGGGTCGGGGTCGAGCCCGACGCACAGCATCGAGTCGTTGGCCTGCTCTGCGCGGGCGAGGTGGTCGGTGAAGGTCATGGTGGTTCGCAGCGCCGCGCGGTCAGCTGATGCGCCGCGCCAGCGCCGCCGCCGCGCCGGTGTAGCTGCTCGGCGTGAGCAGCAACAGCCGCTCGCGTTCGGCCTGCGGGATCTCGAGCGTGCCGATGAAGGCGTGGATCGCGTCGCGCGTGATCGCCTTGCCGCGCGTCAGCTCCTTCAGGCGCTCGTACGGGTTCGGCAGCTTGTAGCGGCGCATGACGGTCTGGATCGGCTCGGCCAATACCTCCCAGGCGTTGTCGAGGTCGGCGGCCAGGGCCTCGGGGTTCACTTCGAGCTTGCCCAGGCCGCGCGTGAGCGAGTCGTAGCCGAGCAGTGCGTAGCCGAGTGCCACGCCCATGTTGCGCAGCACGGTGCTGTCGGTCAGGTCGCGCTGCCAGCGCGAGACCGGCAGCTTCTGCGCCAGGTGCGTGAGCAGCGCATTCGCCAGGCCGAAGTTGCCTTCGGCGTTCTCGAAGTCGATCGGGTTCACCTTGTGCGGCATGGTGCTGGAGCCGATCTCGCCTTCCTTCAGGCGTTGCTTGAAGTAGCCCAGGCTGACATAGCCCCACACATCGCGCGACCAGTCGATCAGGATGGTGTTGGTGCGCGTGATGGCGTCGAACAGTTCGGCCATGCAGTCGTGCGGCTCGATCTGGATCGTGTATTCGTTGAACGCCAGGCCGAGCTGCTTCTCGACCACGCCGCGCGCGAACGCCTCCCAGTCGATGTGCGGGTAGGCCACCATGTGGGCGTTGTAGTTGCCCACCGCGCCGTTCATCTTGGCGAGCAGCTTGACGCTGGCGATGCGCTGGCGCGCATGGCCGAGGCGCGCCACCACGTTGGCGATCTCCTTGCCGACTGTCGTGGGGCTCGCGGTCTGGCCGTGGGTGCGGCTGAGCATGGGCACCGCCGCGAACTCGTGCGCCATGCCGCGCAGCCGCGCGATCACTGTATCGAGTGCGGGCAGCAGCACATCGCTGCGCGCCGCCTGCAGCATCAGGCCGTGGCTGGTGTTGTTGATGTCTTCGCTGGTGCAGGCGAAGTGCACGAACTCATCGGCCGCCTTCAGCTCGGCGTGGCCGGCAAAGCGGCCCTTGAGCCAGTACTCGACCGCTTTCACGTCGTGGTTGGTGGTGCGCTCGATGTCCTTGATGGCTTGCGCGTCGGCTTCCGAAAAGCGCAGCACCAGCCCGCGCAGCAGGCCGCGCGCGGCCTCCGACAGCGGCTTGAACTCAGTCAGGCCCGCATCCGACAGGGCGATGAACCACTCGATCTCGACCTGCACGCGCCGGTGCATCAGGCCGAACTCCGACAGCAGCGGGCGCAGAGCCGCCACCTTGCCGGCGTAGCGGCCATCGAGCGGTGACAGGGCGGACAGGGCGGTCAGATTCATGGCGGCGGTCATCGCAGTGGGGCGCATGGGCGCTGGGGGGGGACGAGCGTGCAACGAGCTGCAAGCGGGCGCAGCAAAGCCGCCCGCGATTGTAGAAGTCACGCCCCGGTGCGCCCCGGCGCTGCGCAGCGGCAGCCAGCCTTCGAACGGCTCAGGTGTGCGGCCGTGCGAACAGCCGGGCGGTGTCGATGATCGGCACCACGTGACCTTCAAACGCGAAACAAGACGTCGCGATCCATGGCCACAGGTCGCTGCTGGTCGGCAGCCCGCACTGCTGGCTGTCGGCCACCTCGGCCATCCGCACGAGCGCCGGCGCGCTCAAGGCACCGTACTCCAACGGTGCCCGTGGCACGCGCTGATAGGCCAGAACGAGCACGTGAGTGAGCACCGGCGGGTGCTCGTCGGGGTAAGCACGCAGCAGCGTTCGCAGGTCCAACAGCGGCAGTTGTCGGCCTTGCCACTGAATCAGGCCGCGGCAGTAGTAGGGCGCGCCGGGAACCTCGACCAGCGGTGGCCGCTCGATCAGCTCCAGCGTCGTGTGCGCCGGGAAAGCGACAAACGCGCCGCGCTGGTACTCGTGCAAGCGTGCCGAGACGCGCGGCTCTGCCCGTGCAGCTCCAGCGGCGACCTCGACCTCGCCTTCGGCCTGTGTGTCGAGCCGGGCTGCCTCGACACGGCTCCCCACCGGCAGGTCCAACATGTCCAGGTTCATCGTCCTATCCTCTCGAGTCGAATGCAAAGGCCATCACGCGATCGGCACTGGTGTACAGGGCAATCTCACCATCGAGATGCACGTACGATTCGATCGGCGCACCCGGCGCCCGCATCGATTCGGGCAAGGCCTGGCACTCGATCTCGGCCTCCATCAGCACGCGCACCTCGTCCCAGGCCATGGCCATGTCGCCGGCTTCGGTTGCCAGACTCGCCAGCAAAAAGCGGTCGCTCGGGAACGCGGCCAGCGGGCGCATCTTGGCCGACAGAGCCACGATCGGCCGGGCTGCATCGCCTTCGCCATGGGTGAACACGCCGGCCTGATCGGTGGGCTGTGGTGCAAGCTCGATGTAGTCGGCCGCGCTGACTTCCTGTTGCGGCAAAAGAAGGCGCAAGGTACCTGCGCGCAACAGCACGAACGTTCCTTTCAGCGTCGAGGTCGTGTCGGGATGGGCGGTTGAAAGCATGTTCGGTTCCCGCCGTGTTCAGGCGGCCAGTGCCTGGCGAATCATCTGCAGCAGATCGCCATCGTTGTAGGGCTTGGTCACGTAGCTGTCGACCCCCGCCTGCTCGGCCATGCGGCGGTGCTTGTCTTGTGAGCGCGACGTGATCATGATGACCGGCAAGCGCTTCAGGTCGTCGCGGCCACGAATGTGCGTGGTCAATTCCACGCCATTCATGTTCGGCATTTCGAGGTCGGTCAAAACGATGTCGGGCTTGAATGAACGCAGCGTGTTGATCGCGTCGATACCGTCGCGGGCGGTCTCGGCGCGAAACCCTGCGTCTTGCACCAGCTGAAGCAGCGAGCTGCGCACCGACAACGCGTCATCGACGATCAGCACGCCAGGCAAGGCCTTGGCTGCTGCAGCATGGTTTGCGACGGCGCGCTCGGGCGACGCACGGCGCTTGGCCGCGCCTGCGGAAAGCAACTGCGTCAGGTCCAGGTTCACGGCCACGCCACCATCGCCGAGGATCGACAGCCCCGCGACCCCGCGGATGTGCCGCGCGTAGCGGCCTGGGTTCTTCACGAGCAGTTCGCGTGCGTCCAACAACCGGTCGACCGCGAGCACCTGGGTCTTTTCGTCGTGCCGCACGATCACCGCGTCGTAGTCGGCCAGTGGTTTGTCACGGTCGAGCGGCAAGCCAGCGGGCTCGGCCAGGCGCACGGCGGGCAGCACGCGTCTGCCGTGGCGGTAGACGAGCTGCCCGCCGACCTGCTCGAAGCTGCCGACGCCACGCGGCACGGCCTGTTCGATCTGCAACGATGGCAGCGCGAAACGCTGGCCGCAGACCTCGACGATCAAGGACTGCATGGTCGACAACGACGCGGCGAAGCGCAGCTCGATGGTGCAGCCGGCGCCCGGGTTTGACACGATCTTGATCGAGCCGCTCATCGCGCTGGCCCAGTCGCGAACCACGTCAAGGCCAATGCCACGGCCCGACACCTCATTGACGGTGTCGCGCGTCGAAAAGCCGGCCAGCAGGATCAGGCGTGCGGTGTCGTCGTCGCTCAGCGCCTGCTCGGCGCCGATCAAGCCGCGTTCGATGGCGCGGCGGCGAATCGCCGTCAGGTTGAGGCCGCAGCCGTCATCGCTGCAGCGCAGAACCACTTGCTGACCCTGGCGCGTGAAACTCAGTTCGATTCGGCCCGTGCCGTCTTTGCCGCTGGCGGCGCGCTCGGACGGCGCCTCAAGGCCATGGTCGACGGCGTTGCGCAACAGGTGAAGCAAGGGGTCGGCCAGGCGGTTGAGAACGTCGCTGTCGATCAGTGTGTCGGCGCCCTTCAGCAGCAGCGTGGCCTGCTTGCCAGTGGCCTGGCAGGTGGCACGCACGTTGCGCTGCAAGCGCGACTCGAGCACCCCGGCCTCGGTCATTCGTGTGCCGATCACCAAGTGCTGCAAGTCTTTGGCCAACCGCTGCTGGCGCGTTTGCACGCTGGACAGCTTGGCGATGTCTTCTTCGAGGCGCAGCGCCAAAACACGCGCGTCGGCCGCCTCTTCCATCAGCGCGTGGGCTGTGCTGTGCAGTTCGCTGTACTGGTCCATCTCCAGTGGATCGAACGCTCCGTCGGAGGCGCGTTCGCTGCGGCCGCGCATCATCGTCAGCGCGCGCACATCGACCACGGTCTCCAGCTCGAACAGGCGCTTTTGCACCCGAAGGTTCTGCATCAGCAGCTCACGCGAGCGTTCGGTCAGGGTCTTGATGCGCGCTTCCATCGCCGCACTGTGGACCGACACTTCGCCGGAGACGCGGAACAACTCATCAACGCGCTGCACGCTCACCCGCAAGGCTGCGGTGGGCGACACCGTCGCGCCTGGGGCCACGCCCTGCGCCGGCAGGCCGGCTGGCGGGGCCAGGGGCGGGCCGGCCGGGCGCGCCGCCGCTGGGGCGGCCGGTGCGTCGCGGGGCTCGGTGAACTCGTGCGCGTGCATCGTGCTCACAGCGTCGAGTGGTGCGTGCTGCGTTGGCACGCGGGTCATCGGGACTTCGAGCGACTCGCCGCGGTCCATGCGGTTGGCCAGGTCGAGCACGCTTTGCAGCACGCGCTGCGCCTGCTCGGGACAGTCATCGGTGCCGATGACGTGGCCGACCATCTGCTCCAGGCAATACGCGGCGTCGAGCAACACGTCAGCGGCCGCCTTGGCGACTTGGCCGCCCTCGCGTTCGAAGTACTCGAGCACGTCTTCGAAGTGGTGGCCGAGCGACGCCAACCCACGCAACCCGATGATCGCACCCGACCCTTTGAGGGTGTGCGCCACGCGCTTGGCCGCCACCAGATCAGCGCCGTCACCAAGGCCTGCGGCCATGTTTCGCGAGAGGTCGACCAGGTAGCGCGCTTGCTCGGGGGCCTCGTGATAGAAGCCTTCGAGAAGCTTCTCGTCAACGTCGTCAGGCATCTGCAGCGCCACGTCTTCGGCTGACGCGAGGACCGGGCGCGGCGGCTCATCACTGCCCGGCATCTGCACCTGCAGCGGCATCGCGCCGAGCATGTGCATCACCTTCATGGCGAGGTCTTCGTCCATCGGGTTGGGCGCGTCACGCAAATGGTCGACGAGCCCGGCGGCCGTCGACGGGTCGCTCAGGTTGCGCAGGTAATGCACGATCAGCGCCGGCCAGCTCTGCAGGAACGTGAGCAGCGGGCCGCGCTCGTCGCGTGGCAGCGTTGCCAGCAGCAGGCCGTTTTGCACGACGTGGTCGCACACCGCGTGCAGCCCCGGGAAGCCGACCATCTGGGCCGCCTCGCCCATGCGCTGGGCCTGGTTGCTGTATTGCTCCAGTGCGTCGAGAAAGGCGTCGTCGACTTCGTCGATCACAGCCAGCTCGCTCAGGCTTTGTTCCAGCATCGGCTGGGCCATTTCGACCTCGGCGGCCAAGGCTTCGATCAGGTCGTTGAGCTTCACGCGGCGTGCTCCTCGGTTGGCTTGCGACGGTGGAAGGCTCAGGCCGCCAGCGGCAGCTTGAACACGTTCACCGATTCCACCAGGCGGCGCGCCGACTGGAGCAGCGACTCCGTCTCCACGTTCTGCGAGGTGATCTGCTCAGCAGTTCGCTCCGAGCTGGCGCCGATCTTCTGCACCGACTTCAGCAACTGCGCCGACATCATCTTCTGCTCGTCGGATGCCAGTGCAATCCGCTGCACCTGCGCCACCAACTGGGCCGTGATCTGCTGCGTCACGCGCATCTGGTCACCGGCTTTTTGCGCTTGCTGGGAACCTTGCACGACCTGGCCGATGGTGCGGTTCACGGTGGCGATCGTTTCGTTGGTTTCCAACTGGATGTTGCTCACCAGCGTACCGATCTGCTGCGTCGCGTTGCGCGAGCTTTCGGCGAGGCGCTGCACTTCTTCGGCCACCACCGCGAAGCCGCGGCCCGCTTCACCGGCCACCGCCGCCTGCATCGACGCGTTCAGCGCCAGCACGTGGGTGCGCTCGGAAATGGTGTTGATCAGGTTCACGATGCCGGAAATCTCTTGCGAGCGTTCACCGAGTCGCTTGATGCGCTTTTCGGTCTCTGCAATCGTCTCGCGGATCGACTCCATGCCTTTCACGGTGCCGTTCACCGTCTCGAGTGCCGAGTCGGTCGCCAGCGTCGCCTGGGTGGCCGAGACGTTGGTCTGCTCGGTCAGCGTCGCGACCTGGTTCATGGTCTGTGTGGCGGTTGCCAGCGATTCGATCATCTGGCCCACGTTGGCACGGTCGTCCTCGGCGGTCTTGGACACGAGCGCCGCCTGCGTCTGCACCTTGCCCGAGGCCGTGGCCACCTGGCCGGCGATCCGGCTCACGCCGTTCAGCACCTTGGCGGTTTCGTCGGTCAGCGCGTTGATCGAGTCCGACACCGTGCCGATGATGTCTTGGGTGACAGGCGCACGCGCCGTCAGGTCTCGCTGCGAGAGCTGGTGCACCGACTGAAGAATCGAAATCACCGAGTTGTTGAGAACTTCGTTCTCGTCTTCGGCCTTCTTCTGGGCGGCCATCCGCTCCTGCAGCAGGTTGTTCACCGTGCGGCCCAGGTCGCCCACCTCGTCCTTCGAGTCGATTTGTTCAAGGGCTTGGAAGTCGCCTTGGCGCACCTTTTCGACCGACTTTTGCAAGTCCGCCACCGTGCCGGTAATGTTGCGCACAGTGAACAGCGCGATCACCATGCCCAGGGCCAGCAACACTGCGGAGGACCCGAGCACGAAGTACACGTCGCGCTTGGCCTTGGCTTCGCGTGCGCCGAGTGCGCTGGCCAGCACCTTGTCGGTTTGCTCCGACGCCTTGATGGCCAGTGCCCGTGACACCGACACCTCGCGCGTGAAGGCGGTGGCGTCAACTGAAGGGAAGTCCTTGGCCAGCAGTTCGCGGCGTGCGTACTGGGCCGCCTGGTCCGTCAGCTGTGTGATCTGACCAACCTGGTCGCCCATCTCGGCCTTGATCGACGCGGACGAGGCCATGGCCTTGCGCATGTTGTCGGCGTAGCTCCGGCTTGACGCTTCGGCCTGCTGAATCGCGTCGAGGAAGCGGGTTCGGTCTTCAGCGCGCCACGCGTCTCGCATAGCGGCCTCGCCTGCGGTGGCCTGCCCCTGCTGACCGGCCAGCGCACGGGCCTTGGCGAGCTCTTCCAGTCGGTCGCCCACCGGGCTGCGCAACGCGCGGATCGACTCCTTCAGCGCCGGCAAGTCGACCAGCGCGGCGCGGAACGAGTAGTACGCCGCCGCGTCTGGGTCCAAGTCGATCTGCGCGTAGGCGGTCCAGTCCTGGATCATCAGCAAGGCCTTGCCAATCAGTGCGGTGTGCTTGCCCACGACCTCGCGCTCCTGCAGCTTGCGCGAGTCGACCTCTGCCTTCAGCAGAGCCCATTCCTGCTTCACTTCCGCCACGCGGCGCGTGAGGACCACGTCGCCGGTCGGGGAAGCCAATTTTTCGAGCTGTGCCAGCCGTTCGTCGACGTCGGCGGCCGCCTTACCGCGCGGCGCGGCGCGGGTGAGGTCGTTCTGCACGAAGTAACTGCCCGCGGTACGGTGGTCCTGCAAGGCTTGCAGCAACTCCTGCACTTGCTGAATCGCGGGCAATCCGGCCTGTTCGGTGCGAACGTTGTCGATCGCCTCAAGGTTGGTCTTCACCGACGTGTACAACGGGTAGGCCACCAAGGTCAGTGCCACCGCACCCAGCAGAAGAAACTTCTGCCCCAGTCGCATCTGGTTGAGGAACTTCAGTTTGAAGTTGAGTTTCATGTCATGTCTCCAGGAGTTCTACGGTTCGGGCGCAATGCACCCGGCTGAGAGGGGAATCGAGTCCATCGCGCCACAGGCCGCGCAGTGGGATGGCCAGCCTTCACGTCGGCATTCGCGACGCCGCCAAGTTGTTGTTTCTGGAATTCATTGCGCCAACTCCAACACCAGCCGATCAAACAGGGCGGCGTAGTTGAACTCCATCCAGTCCTGATCGGCGAACCAATAGGCACCGGACACACAGTCCGCCAGTGCCTCGTGCAGCGCCGGGCCTTCGATGCGGTCAGCGTGGGTCGGGCGCAGCCGTTCGGGCAAGCCGTCGATCACCAGACCCGCCTTGTCGTCGCCGTGGCCCAGCACCAACAGCATCGGCGTCAGCGCTGCGTTGTGCTCGACGCTGAAGCGCTCCGCCAGATCGAACACCGGCACCAGCCCGCCATGCAGGTTGGCCATGCCGACGAACCAGGTAGGCGAGTTCGGCAGGCGGTACACCGGCGGCATCTCGATCAGCTCACTGCCGTGCTCGTAGGGAATCATCAAGCGCAGACCGCCGATGCGAAAGCCCTGGCGTTGTAGCGCGCTGCCCGATGCCTCGCCGCCACGCGCGGTGGCGTTCGGCCCTGCCGGCGCTGTGCGCTGTGAAGGCGTTGGCGCGTCGTCAATGTCGAACTCGAAGCCGCCGCGCAGCGCCTCGGTGGGCGCCAGCAAGGCGGGCATCGCCACGGCGGCGGTGAGGGGGTGATCGTCCATGGTGCGGCGGTTCAGGCGTTGAGTTGCGCCACGATCTGCTCGGCGCTGTAGGGCTTGGTCACATACCCCTTGGCGCCGAGCATCTGCCCCCAGGCCATGTCGGCCTTCTGGTTCTTGCCGGTCACGAAGACCACCGGGATGTGCTTGGTTGCCTCGTCGGCCTTGAGGGCCCGCGTGGCGGCAAAGCCGTCCATGCCGGGCATGTTGACGTCCATCAGGATCAGGTCGGGTTTTTCGCGTTTAGCGCGCTCGAGGCCCTGCGCACCGGATTCGGCCAGCAGGGTCATGTGGCCGGCTGCCAAAACGATTTTTTCGAGGTTGCTGCGGTCAACGGCGGTGTCATCGACGATCAGGACTTTGCGTGCCATGACGGGCTCCTTCGGGTGGCAGGGGGTCGAATCAGAGCGCGCGCACTTGCTCGAGCATCTGCGCGTCGGTGTAGGGCTTGGCCACGTAGCCTTTGGCGCCGAGCATCTGGCCCCAGGCCTTGTCGGCCTTCTGGTCTTTGGCGCTGACGAAGATCACCGGGATGTCTTTGGTGACGGCGTCGGCCTTCAGCGCCCGCGTGGCGGCGAAACCGTCCATGCCAGGCATGTTCACGTCCATCAGGATCGCGTCGGGTTTGCCCTGTTTGGCGGCCGCGAGCGCCTGGTTGCCGTCGGCGGCGGTGCTGACCATGTAACCAGCGTCGCTCAGCAGCTTCTCGAGGCGCTGACGGTCGGTGGCGTTGTCTTCGACGATGAGGAGGGTGCGTGCCATGAATGGTTCCTGGGGCGGTTGGGTAACGGGGGAATGCGGCGTGAGCAGGTTTTAGGCAACACGCTTTAGGCAACACGCGTCGGCCGGCTGAGCGCGACCGCGGCATTGACTGTCTGGATTGGCGCTGCGCCTTGGGCGGCATGCTGCGCATCAGCGCGGCGAACGTGGTTCTGAAGAACGGCGCTCAGTTGTTGCGGCTCGACGGGCTTGGTGAGGTAAGCGTCGCAGCCAGCCATCTTGCCGCGAATGCGGTCGAACGGAGAAGACTTGCTGGTCAGCATCACGACCGGCACGGCGCTCGCGCCGCGCTGTCGAGACTTGATCTGGCGGCAGCCTTCGTAGCCGTCGATGTCAGGCATGAGCACATCCATCAGCACGCAGTCGAAGGTCCGCTGAGTCATGACTTCGAGCGCGGCACGAACGCTGGCCGCGTCAGTCACCGAGAAGCCACGGGCTTCGAGCAGCGAGCGAAGGTAGGCGCGAACGGCCAAGCTGTCGTCGACGACGAGGATCGGGCGCCGCTGCTCGAGCGCAGGGGTCGATGCGGTAGCGGCCAGGGGTACAACGTCGCGCGCTGGGTTCGCGGGCGCTGCGGTCGGCGCTACAGAGGCCGTGGGTTGCTCAAGTGCGCGCGCGAGCAGCGTGGGCAGGGCCGCCCAGTTCACCGGGCGCGTCGCGAGAGTGTGGCCGGCCGGCACGCTCGTGGCGTCGAGCCAGATGACGGGTTTGCGCTTGAGCCAGGGTTGACGCTGCGCCCATGCCATCGACCGAGCGTCGAGCGCGTCGACCATCACAACATCGGCCTCTGCCGCATCGCTGTCATCAACCAGGGCCAGCCGTGGAGAGCGCCGCTGGGAGACTCTGACAATCCCGCCGAGCAATTGGCGCTCCATGGGCTTGAGCCCCATGACGACAAGTTTCAGCGCAACCGCCAATTCCGCTTGAGCCGGCACTACAGCGGGTGCGCTCGCAAATGTTGGGCGCGTCGGCAAGGCCAGCCGCGCATTCAACCGGTCAGGCCTTCTTTCAAGGGACTCATCAAGGTGCGCTGCGATGGTGGTCGCATACGGGTCGTGAATCGGCCTGGCTTGCTTGTTCTTGTCGTCCATCTCGTGCAAGTCGCGCCTCGTTGTTCTTGGGCTGTTTTCGCGGTGAGCGCGAAGATACTCGCCTTGTAACAACGTGAGAGCACCGCGACACGCGACAAACACGCAACCCGTGATCGACTCCGCGAACATGGCGCGCGAGGGCCTTGTGAAAGCGTGAGGAGTGCATGCCTCGTCGGGGCTGCGCTGGCACTTGGGCGGTTCTGGACTCGCCTCAGAACGCCCGGATCAGCGGCGAGGTCGGCCCTGCCGTAGACGCAAAGCTGCCGTGCCGGTCGCGGGAGCCCAGAGTTTGATGAAGCAGGGTTCTTCGCCCCGGCCTGCCCGCGTGCGGGGCCGGCGGTCAGTGAGCGCGGTCTTGGCGCGAATCGGCGAAGCTGCGTTGGTAGCCACCCAGCGGCGCTGCGTCGCTCAGGCGGGCTTTCATCGAGTCGATCCAGTCCGGCACATGGCGGGGCTCGTCGCGCGCCGCAAAGCGCAGGCCCAGCATCACCGCACCGAATGCCAGCAGAAACAGCACCGCTGCGAGCGCCAACACCTCGCCGATGGGCACCGAGAAGTTCCACGGCCGGGCGATGCCCAGGAACGCGCAGTACATCCACAGGCTGTTCGACAGGCCGACCGGCGCGGCGACCGCGACCATGTCACGCGTCGACCACGAGGCCACGGTGCGCGCCCGCGCCAGCCGCGGGAAGGTCACGTAATGCAGCACGAAGCCGTTCACGCACAGCAGCGCCACGAGCACGAGCTTGGCCTGCAGCTTGGGGTTGTCGAGGTAGCGGGGGTCGGCCGCCAGGCCCATCGCGATGAGCGCGGTGCCGGTCAGCACCAGCGTGGCGGTGGCGACCAAAATCATGCGGCTCTCGAAGCGCTCGGGCGGCGGGATCGTGACGCGGTAGCCGGCCAGTTTGGCGACGAGGCGCATGTCGGTCATCACGATGACGCCGATCGCCATGCAGGTCGCCAGAAGGTGGACGTAGACTGTCAACAGGTGCTGCATGGTCGGGTCTGGCAGGCATGAAAGCGCTGCTTTTGATGTTGTTGTGAATTCCCGCACGTGCATTTTGCACAGTTTCAACCCCCAGAGTCGGGGGGTTTGTGCCGAGTTCGTTGCGCCCGACGGTGGCGTGCAATCGTTCACGCATTGGCCGTCTGCGCCACGCAAGCATGTTACGGACCCGCCGCGAAGCCCATCCCCATGTTGATCGTTCGAAACGCCACTTTCCCCGACGGCCGCACCGGCCAAAGCGTGCTGACCGAGGCCGGGCGCATCACCGCCGTCGGCGCGAACCTGATTGCGCCCGACGGCTGCGAAACCGTCGATGCGCAAGGCCAGTTGCTGAGCCCGCCGTTCGTCGACGCGCACTTCCACATGGACGCCACGCTCAGCGTCGGCCTGCCGCGCCTGAACGAAAGCGGCACGCTGCTCGAAGGCATTGCGCTGTGGGGCGAGTTGAAGCCGCAGCTCACGCAAGACGCGTTGGTCGAGCGCGCATTGCAGTACTGCGACTGGGCGGTGGCCAAGGGCCTGCTCGCGGTGCGCTCGCATGTGGACGTTTGCGATGACCGGCTGCTCGCCGTCGAGGCGCTGCTGCACGTGAAGCAGCGCGTCGCGCCCTACCTCGACCTGCAGCTCGTCGCCTTCCCGCAGGACGGCCTGCTGCGTTCGCCCAACGCGCTCGCGAATCTGAAGCGCGCGCTCGACATGGGCGTCGATGTGGTCGGCGGCATCCCGCACTTCGAGCGCACTTCTGAACACGGCGCCGAGAGCGTCAAGCTTCTGTGCGAACTGGCCGCCGAGCGCGGCTTGATGGTCGACATGCACTGCGACGAGACCGATGACCCGCTGTCGCGCCACATCGAGACGCTGGCCTTCCACACCCAGCGGTTGGGCCTGCACGGGCGCGTGACCGGCTCGCACCTCACGTCGATGCATTCGATGGACAACTACTACGTCAGCAAGCTGCTGCCGTTGATGCGCGAGGCGCAGGTGAACGCCATCGCCAACCCGCTCATCAACATCACGCTGCAAGGCCGCCACGACACCTACCCCAAGCGCCGCGGCATGACGCGCGTGCCCGAGTTGATGGCCGCCGGCATCACGGTCGCGTTCGGGCACGACTGCGTGATGGACCCGTGGTATTCGCTCGGCTCGGCCGACATGCTCGAAGTCGCGCAGATGGGCCTGCACGTGGCGCAGATGACCTCGCAAGCGCAGATGCGCGCGTGCTTCGACGCCGTCACGGTGAACGCGGCGCGCGTTCTCGGGCTGCAGGGCTACGGGATCGAGGTCGGCGCACACGCCGACTTCGTGCTGCTGCAAGCGCGCGACCCGGTCGAGGCGATTCGTTTGCGTGCGGCCCGCCTCATGGTGGTGCGGCGCGGCAGGGTGGTGGCGCGCACCCCGGCCGCCACCGCCACGCTCAGCCTGCCCGGCCGCCCGCCGACTGTGGACTGGGCGCTACGCCGCTGAGGCAAAGTGCGCCGGCACGCCCGTTAAAATCAAGCACATGGTTGCGGCGCGAGGCCGCCAGCCCAAAGCACGGCACGACGCACGGCACGAGATGTGCACCGACCGCATCTCACCGACGCCCTACCGAAAGCGCCCCAGCCGGCCACAGGAACCCCCTCCCCATGAAACTCATCGGTTCGTTGACCAGCCCGTACGTCCGCAAGGTGCGCGTCGTGATGGCCGAGAAAAAGCTCGACTACCAGCTCGACCTCGAAGACGTGTGGGGCAACGACAAGATGCTCAAGTCGAACCCGCTGGGCAAGGTGCCGTGCCTGGTGCTGCCGGGCGGCGAGGCGATCTTCGATTCGCGCGTGATCGTCGAATACCTCGACACCCGATCGCCGGTGAGCCGGCTCATCCCCGAAGGCACGCGCGAGCGCGTCGAGGTGCGCACCTGGGAGGCCTTGGCCGACGGCATTCTCGACGCTGCGATCCTGGCCCGGCTCGAGCAAACCTGGCCTGGCCGCACCGCCGAGCAACGCAGCCAGGCCTGGACCGACCGGCAACTGAGCCGCGTGCACGCATCGCTCGGCGCCATCAGCAAGGGCGTGGGCGACAAGCCGTGGTGCTCGGGCATCCACCTGTCGTTGGCCGATATCGCGGTCGGCTGCGCGCTCGGCTACCTCGACTTCCGCTTCCCCGACATCGCGTGGCGCGACGCCTACCCGAACCTGGCAAAGCTGTCGGACAAGCTGAACGCGCGGGCCAGCTTCACCGACACCGCACCGCCGGTGGGTTGAGGGCTGGACCGAGCGGGATACTTCACCGCAGAGTCGCAGAGTGCGCAGAGTTGCGCAGAGAAGAGCAAGCCATTGACTTGTATTCCTCTGCGTTCCTCTGCGACTCTGCGGTGAATGAATTGAATGGGCTCTTTGCCAACGAACATCAGCCCGGCGTCACCACCGCGAAGCTCGACGCCTGGGCCATGGGCCAGTACTGGCGGAACACCTGCTGCGGCATCTCGGCGCCGGTGAGCAACTCGCCGGGCTTCACGAAGGGCAACAGGTTCTCGAGCAGCTTCACGCTGTGCTCCGCGCTGCGCCGCACGATGTGCGCGGCGGTCAGTTGGCTCGGGTCACGCAGGCCGGCAGCCTGCACCAACTCTTTCAAGGCCATCAACGTGTTCTGGTGGAAGTGATACACGCGGTCGGCCTTGGTCGGCACCACGAGCGCGGCCGCGCGCTGTGGGTCTTGTGTGGCCACACCGGTCGGGCAGGCGCCGGTGTGGCAGCTCTGCGCCTGGATGCAGCCGAGCGAGAACATGAAGCCGCGTGCCGAGTTGCACCAGTCGGCGCCGAGCGCCAGCATGCGGGCAATGTCGAACGCGCTGACCACCTTGCCGGCGCAGCCGAGCTTGACCTTGCTGCGCAGGTTGAAGCCGACCAGCGTGTTGTGCACGAGCAGCAGGCCCTCCTGCAGTGGCGCGCCCACGTGGTCGGTGAACTCCAGCGGCGCCGCGCCGGTGCCGCCCTCGGCCCCGTCGACCACGATGAAGTCGGGTGTGATGCCGGTCTCGAGCATCGCCTTGGTGATCGCGAACCACTCCCACGGGTGGCCGATGCACAGCTTGAAGCCGGTCGGCTTGCCGCCCGACAGGGTGCGCAGCCGCTCGATGAAATGCATCATCTCGATCGGCGTGCTGAATGCGCCGTGCGAGGCCGGTGACACGCAGTCAACCCACGGCGGCACGCCGCGCGCTTCGGCGATCTCTGGCGTGACTTTCGGGCCCGGCAGCACGCCGCCGTGGCCGGGCTTCGCGCCCTGGCTCAGCTTCAACTCGATCATCTTCACCTGCGGCTGCGTGGCGTTCTCGGTGAAGCGCTCTTCGTTGAAGCTGCCGTCGGGGTTGCGGCAGCCGAAGTAGCCCGAGCCGATCTCCCAGATCAGGTCACCGCCGTGCATGCGGTGGTAGCGGCTGATGCTGCCCTCGCCGGTGTCGTGCGCGAAGCCGCCCTTGGCCGCGCCGGTGTTGAGCGCCTGGATGGCGTTGGCACTGAGCGCGCCGAAGCTCATTGCCGAGATGTTGAACAAGCTCGCGTTGTAGGGCTGCGCGCGGCCTGCGCCGATCAGCACGCGGAAGTCGTGCGTGGGCAAGGTGGTCGGCTGCATCGAATGGTTGATCCACTCGTAGCCCACCGCGCCCACGTCCATCTGCGTGCCGAAGGGCCGCTTGTCGGAGTCGCCTTTCGCGCGCTGGTAGACCAGCGAGCGCTGCTGGCGCGAGAACGGCGCGGCTTCGTTGTCGCCTTCGATGAAGTACTGGCGCATCTCGGGCCGCACGAACTCGAGCAGGAAGCGCAGGTGGCCGATCACCGGGTAGTTGCGCAGCACCGAGTGGCGGGTTTGCCGCGTGTCGCGCAGGCCCAGTGCGGTGAGTGCGGCGAAGCCCAGCGCCAAAGCACCGCCCATCTGAAACGCCACCCAGGTGAACGCGCACAGCAACGCGCCCACGCAGCACAGCAGCCAGACGCTGTAGCGCACCGGGATGTGCCGGTCGAGTTGATTGAGCCAATTGAACATGCACGCTCCTTGGGGCAGCGCGATGGTAGGCCCGGTGCGCGGCGGGCAACGCCACGGGAATGCCCTAAAGGCGGCCCAGTTCGACGCAGTCCGATCAGCCGTGTCAGCCCATGAACGCGAGCAAGCGCTCGGCCGTCAGCGCGTGCAGCTCTTCGGGGATGAAGTGGCCCGCCGGCACGGCCTCGCCGGTGACACGCGCATTGCACTGCGCCTGCCACAGTGCCAGCGGCTCGAAGAGTTTGCCGACCACGCCGCGCTCGCCCCACAGCACCAGCGTGTCGCACGTGATGCGTTCGCCGGCCGCGCGCGAGGCGCGGTCATGGTCGAGGTCGATGCCCGCCGAGGCCCGGTAGTCCTCGCACGCAGCGTGGATCGCGTCGGGCCTGCAGAAGCAGCGTTCGTACTCGGCCAAAGCCTGCGGTTCGATGTACGCGGTGCCGTTCGCGCCCCAGCCACCCAGTGCCCAGTGGAGGCAGAACGCGGGGTCGCCGCCGAGCATGCGTTCGGGCAGCGGCGCCGGCTGGATCAGGTGGAACCAGTGGGAGTACGCCGACGCGAAACGCATGTCGGTTGCGGCGTACATGTCGAGCGTGGGGGCGATGTCGATGAGTGCCAGGCGGCTCACGTGCGCCTCGTGGTCGAGCGCCAGCCGGTGCGCCACGCGGCCGCCCCGGTCGTGGCCGACGACGCCGAAGCGCGCGTGGCCCAACTGCGCCATCAGCGCCGCCATGTCGGCGGCCATCGTGCGCTTGCTGTAGTTGGCGTGGTCGACCGCGCCGGGCGGTTTGGCCGAGTCACCGTAGCCGCGCAGGTCGGGCAGCACCAGCGCGAAGTGCGGTGCCAGCACCTGCGCCACGCGGTGCCAGATGGCGTGCGTCTGCGGGAAGCCGTGCAGCATCAAGAGCGGCGGTGCACCCGCGCGCCCGCCGGTGCGCGCGAAGATCCGCACGCCGTTCACATCGAAGCCACGGGCCTCGAAACCATCGAACCAAGCCATGCCGTCCCCTTGAAGTGGCGCCGCTATACTGCCACCCAGCGCTGATTTGCTCCGGCTTGCGGGCGCTCTATAAATGCCGCTAAAGACAGGACGCACGACCCGGTGTCCCGCTTTCGCGGCGCCGGGTTTTTTCAATTCCGCATATGACTTCATCGGTCGGCCACGTCACCCCGCAGTCCCTGCATTTTGCGCAGGCGCTGCCGCTGCAAAGCGGCGCGCAGTTGCGTGACTACAGAATCGTCTACGAGACCTACGGCACGCTCAACGCCGCGCGCAGCAACGCCGTGCTGGTGTGCCACGCGCTCAACGCCAGCCACCATGTGGCCGGCACTTACGAAGGGCAGGCCAAGAGCGAAGGCTGGTGGGACAACCTGATCGGCCCCGGCAAGCCGCTCGACACGAACCGCTTTTTCGTGATCGGCGTGAACAACCCCGGTTCGTGCTTCGGCTCGACCGGGCCGATGCAGACCAACCCCGACACCGGCAGGCCTTACGGTGCCGACTTCCCGGTGGTCACGGTCGAAGACTGGGTCGATGCGCAGGTGCGGCTGTGTGACGCGCTGGGCATCGAGCAACTCGCGGCGGTGCTCGGCGGCAGCTTGGGCGGCATGCAGGCGCTGAGCTGGTCGCTGCGCTTTCCCGACCGGCTGCGCCACTGCATCGCGGTGGCCACGGCGCCGAACCTGTCGGCCCAGAACATCGCGTTCAACGAGGTCGCGCGCCGCGCCATCATCACCGACCCCGACTTCCACGGTGGCCACTTCTACGCCCACAACACGCTGCCGCGGCGCGGCCTGCGCGTGGCGCGGATGATCGGCCACATCACCTACCTGTCCGACGACGCGATGGAAGCCAAGTTCGGCCGCGAGCGCCGCGCAGGTGCTGCCGGCTTCAGCACGCAAGACATCGAGTTCGAGATCGAAAGCTACCTGCGCCACCAGGGCGACAAGTTCAGCGAGTACTTCGACGCGAACACCTACTTGCTCATCACCCGCGCGCTCGACTACTTCGACCCCGCGCGTGCTTTTGGCGGTGACCTCACGGCCGCGTTCGCGGCGGCGGCTTGCAAGTTCCTGGTCATCAGCTTCACGACCGACTGGCGCTTTGCCCCGCAACGCTCGCGCGAGATCGTCAAGGCCCTCGTCGACCACAAGCGCGACGTGAGCTACGCCGAGATCGCCGCCCCGCACGGCCACGACGCCTTCCTGCTCGACGACCCGCGCTACCACGGCGTGCTGCGCGCGTACTTCGACCGTGTGGCGGGGGAAGGGCTGTGAAGAGAAATTCATTCACCGCAGAGGGGCGGAGTTGGCGGAGTTCACGCAGAGGAATTCAATTGCATGAATAGAACTCTGCGCTCCTCCGCCAACTCGTTTGACTCTGCGGTGAATGAATTCAAGGCCTGCCCATGAGCGACCGCAAAGACATGGCGTTGATCGCCGAGCTGGTTCCGAAGGGCTCGTGCGTTCTTGACCTGGGCTGTGGCGACGGCGAGTTCCTGGCTTACCTGCGCGACCACCGGCAGTGCACCGGCTACGGCATCGAGATCGCCGATGCCAACGTGCTGGCGTGCACGCAGCGCGGCGTGAACGTGATCCAGCTCAACCTCGAACAAGGCCTGGCGCTGTTCGAGGATCAGAGCTTCGACGTGGTGCTGCAACTCGACACGCTGCAACACCTGCGCAACACCGAGAAAATGCTGCGCGAAACGGCGCGCGTGGGCCGCACCGGCATCGTCAGCTTCCCAAACTTCGCGCACTGGCCGAACCGGCTGCACGTCATCAAGGGGCGCATGCCGATTACCAAGGTGTTGCCCTATCAGTGGTACGACACGCCGAACATCCGCGTCGCGACTTTCGCCGACTTCGAGGTGCTGGCGCGCAAGGGCGGCCTGCGCATCCTCGACGCGTTCGGCATCCAGAACGGCGCGCCGGTGCGCCAATGGCCGAACCTGCGCGCCAGCGTGGCGGTGTTCAGGTTCGAGCGGGGCTGACGGCGCCCTCGCGCGCCTCGGCTGGCGTGTCGTAGGCGTTGCGTTCGCTGCTCTTGTCCGACAGGTACTCGACGAACTCGAACTGCAGCTCGTCGCGGAAGGTGAAGTAGGCGCTGCGCCGATGCGGGTGCGCGCCGCCGGGGTGGTCGAGCGGATAGCCCGCCGCTTCGAGCCGCTCGACGATGGGCGCAAGCTGCGGCACAGCGAAGCCGAGGTGCTTCACGCCGACGGCATGGCTGGCCCACGACGGCAACATGCCTTCGCCGCCGGCTTGCAGCGCGAGGTAGTGGCCCGCAGTGCCGACATGCAACCAGCGGATGCGCTTGCCGAACCAGTCCATCGTGCCCTGGCCGCGCACCTGCCAGTCGGGCAGGGCGGTGGTGATGAAGCCGACGACGGCGTCGATGTCCTTCACGGTGATGTTGGCGTGCTCGAGGTGTGCGGTGGTCATGGTGCGGCTCCTTGGGGTGGGGTGGCCTGAAGGTAGCGCCACCGGTGCGCCGGTGCGAGCGCCGTGTCTGCCAAAGCGGCACAAGGTTGACGCGGCGGACAGCCGGGCGCCACGCCGTGCCGCCCACAATGTAGCCATGCCCGACGCACCTGCCGCCGCCCAGCACCTGGCCCGCAACCTGACCGGCCTTCGCCATGCGCGCGCGCTCACGCAAGCGGGCCTCGCCCAGGCTGCCGGTGTGCCGCGCTCGACGATTGCCACGCTCGAATCGGGCGCGGGCAACCCGTCGCTCGCGGTGCTCGTCAAGGTCGCTGTGGCACTCGGCGTACCCATCGACGAGCTGCTCGCGTCGGCTCGTGCCTGGGTGCGCTGCTGGCGCGCCGCCGAGGTGGCATCGCACGCCAAAGGCCGGGGCGTGACCACCCGCGACCTCGTCCCCGAGCCCGTGCCCGACGAGACGATGGAAGTGATGGACTTCGCCCCGGCCGCCGTGATGGCCGGCACGCCGCACCTGCCCGGCACCCGCGAGTTCTTCACCTGCCTGGACGGCCGCGTGAACCTGCTCGTGGCCGGTGAGCGCTACACCCTGGCCGAAGGCGATGTGCTCGCCTTCCCGGGCAACCTGGCGCACTCGTACCAGAACGCCGACGCGCTGCGCAGCGCGCGGGGTGTGTCGGTGGTGGTGCTCGCGAAGGCGGGGGTGTGAGCCTGCCGTTGCCGGCCAATGGCCACCAGCTACTGCCCGTCCTTCTCGCGCCCGAGCAGCGCCTCTTTCAGCGCTCTGTCGGCCGGTGACGTGCCGACCCAGATGCCCAGCACCACGTTGAAGAATTCGGTGTTGCCCACGGGCTCGCCTTGCGCCTGGCCCTGGATGTAGAACTGCGTGCCCTTGCCGGGGATGAAGTCCATCGCGAAGGTGTCGCCGGCGGCCAGCTTGTTGCGTGCCGAGAAGATCTCGATCAGCCGCGTGGTCGCCACCGTGTGGTGCAGCATCACGTCGGTCGAGGTGTTCTCCGCCATGCCTTTCATGAACAGGCGCCCGAGGTCGGTACCGGGCAGTTCGCGCAGCGCGGTGAACTGCAGTCGCTTCGCACCCGGCAATGCCAGCAACTCCTCGGTGGTTGCGACCTTCTTCGGCGTGTACAGCGCCATGTCGTAGACCTTGAAGATGGCTTTGAAGCGCGTGCCTGCGCCGTTCAGCAGCAAGCGCGTGCCCTGCACCTGAGCGGCCGGCTCGAAGCGTGTGGTGGTGGGCGCCGCCACGGCGGCGGTACTGGCGGACAAGGTGGTCAGCGCCACGAACGCCCCGAGCGCGACGAACGCCATCGGCAAATGGGCTGCTGCGTTGCGCGGCCGTGCCGGCGCGTTGGCCGTCGAAATGGGTCGCAGCATGGCTTGTCTCTCCCGGTGTTGTTGTGCTTCGCGCGTTGATGCGCGCCGCGAATTTGCCACACCGCGGCACCGATGCGGCGCCTGTCGGCGCGGTGCCCGGCACGAAACCGGCGTTGCCGGTAACCTTGCTCCCCCACGTCTCGGAACTGGAACACTCATGTCGTCTGCGTCACGCCAATTCGTCTCTCTCGCCCTCGCTGCCGTTTGCGCCGCGTTCACCACCGGCAGCACCTTCGCCGCCGCGCCGCAGGTCAAGACCCAGGCACCCGGCTACTACCGGGTGATGCTCGGTGACTTCGAGATCACCGCACTGTCCGACGGCACCGTGCAGCTGCCGGTCGACAAGCTGCTCACCAACACCCGCCCGGGCCAGGTCGACAAGGCGCTCAAGCAAAGCTTCCTGAAGGCGCCGCTCGACACCTCGTTCAACGGCTACCTCGTCAACACCGGCTCGAAGCTGGTGCTGATCGACACCGGCGCGGCCAGCCTCTTCGGCCCGACGCTCGGTAACCTGATCGCCAACCTGAAGGCGGCCGGCTACCAGCCCGAGCAGGTCGACGAGATCTACATCACCCACATGCATGCCGACCACGTGGGCGGCCTGATGGCCGGCGACAAGCTCGCCTTCCCGAACGCCACCGTGCGCGCCGACCAGCATGACGCCGACTTCTGGCTCAGCAAGGAAAACCTCGACAAGGCGCCCGCCGATGCGAAGGGCTTCTTCCAAGGCGCGATGGCGTCGCTGAACCCGTACGTGGCGGCAGGCAAGTTCAAGCCCTTCGATGGCAACACCGACCTCGTGCCCGGCATCAAGGCCATGGCTGCGCGCGGCCACACGCCGGGCCACAGCACCTACCTCGTCGAAAGCCAGGGCCAGAAGCTGGTGCTGTGGGGCGACCTGATGCACGTGGCGGCGGTGCAGTTCGCACAGCCCTCGGTCACCATCCAGTTCGACACCGACAGCAAGGCCGCTGCCGCGCAGCGCAAGTTGGCCTATGCCGATGCGGCCAAGCAGGGCTACCTGGTCGGCTCGGCCCACCTGTCGTTCCCGGGTCTCGGCCACCTGCGGCGCGACGGCGCCGGCTACGCCTGGGTGCCGGTCAACTACAACGGCTTGAAGTAGTCATGGTCGCCACGGACGTCACCACAGACGCCGTGGCTCAGGCGGCCGACTCGGGCGCGACCGGGGCATCGATGCCCGCACCGAGCCCAGCCAAGTAAGCGTCGAGCGCGTGCGTGCCGACCTTGACCAAATCGAAGCCCTGCGGCGCGAGCACCCAGTTGTGGATCAGGCCGTCGATCAGCGAGTGCAGGCCGATTGCGGCCGAGCGCGGCGGGGTGCGCTTGCCGATCTGGCCACTCCGGCGTGCTTGCCGCAGGTCGCGCTCGACGTCAGCCACGCAGGCGTCTCGGCCGCTGATGTGGCGCTCGCGCAGCGACCCCATCTCGCCCGCGTACTCGACCTTGAGCGCGGCGATGCCGAACACGCGCTGGGTCTGCGCGTTGCAGGCCACCTCGCGCAAGGCCCGCACGAGCATCGCGCGAATGTGCTTCAACGGCTCGCCGGCACTGGCCTCCCGAAGGCCTTGAAGGCTCTCTTCGAGCGGCAGATGAACGCGGTCCATCATGGCGTGGAACAACGCCGCCTTGTCTTCGAAGTGCCAGTAGATGGCACCGCGCGTCAAGCCCGCCGCCTGCGCGATCTGCTGCAGCGACGCGCCCGCCACGCCATGGGTCTCGAACACCCGCTCGGCGGTGTCGAGAATCAGGCTGCGCGTGGCGCTGGCCTCTTGTTTCGTTCTGCGAACCATGGTCGGGCGGGTCTCGGTTTCGGTCTCGTTTGCAGACAGGTTGCGCTGAGCCGAGTGTAACCCGAGTCGTGATACATACATTCAAGGATGTATGTATACTGCACTGCAACATGGCCCAGCGCCCGACGCGCCGGGCCCACCAACAAGAGGTGTGGCATGGCACGGTGGAACACATTCACGGCAAGGCAACCCGCGCAACGCGTCGGCCCGGCGTTCGGTCTCGGGCTGATGGTGGTGGTCGGGCTGGTGGTCGGGCTGCTGGCCGGTTGCGGGCAGAAGCCGGCAGCCGGCGGTGCACCCGGCGGGCCGCCGGGCGGTGCGCCGCCGCCGGCGCAGGTCGGCGTGGTCACGGTCGCACCGCGCGCGGTGGCGCTGGCCACCGATCTGCCGGGCCGGCTTGAGGCCTCGCGCGTGGCGCAGGTGCGGGCCCGGGCAGCGGGCATTCTTCTGCAGCGCCTCTTCAAGGAGGGCAGCGACGTGAAAGCCGGTCAGCCGCTCTTCAAGATCGACTCGGCGCCCTACATGGCCAGCGCCGCGAGCGCACGCGCTGCGCAAGCGCGGGCCGAGGCCAACCTGACGCAGGCCGGCGCGCAGGCCGAGCGCTACAAGCCGCTGGTCGAGGCCAACGCCATCAGCAAGCAGGAGTACCTGGTCGCCGTGGCCGCCCAGAAAACGGCCGAGGCCGATGTGGCGAGCGCCAAGGCGGCGGTGCAAACGGCGCAGATCAACCTGGGCTACGCGTCGGTCACCGCGCCCATCTCGGGGCGCATCGGCCGCGCGCTCGTGACCGAAGGGGCGCTCGTCGGCCAGGGCGAAGCGACGCCGCTCGCGGTGGTGCAGCAGATCAACCCGATGTACGTGAACTTCACGCAAAGCACGACCGAGGTGCTGCGCCTGCGCAAGGCCGTCGAGGGCGGGCAGTTCAAGCGCGCCGGTGGCGATGGCGGCAGCGTTCGTGTCGTGCTCGAAGACGGCAGCGTCTACCCCTTGGCAGCCAAGCTCTTGTTCACCGACCTGACGGTGGACGCCAGCTCGGGCCAGATCACGCTGCGCGCCGAGGTGCCGAACCCGAACGGCCTGCTGCTGCCCGGCATGTACGTGCGCGTGCGGCTGGAGCAGGCACAGGCCGAAGCCGGCATCGTGTTGCCGCAGCAGGCGGTCACGCGCGGCTCGACTGGCGACACGGTGATGGTGGTCGCGCCCGACGGCAAGGTCGCGCCGCGCCCGGTCAAGCTCGGCTCGTCGCTTGACGGCCAGTGGGTCGTGCTCGACGGCCTGAAGGCAGGCGAGCAGGTCATGGTCGATGGCTTCCAGAAGCTGCGCGGCAACGCGCCGGTGCAGGCCGTGCCGTGGTCGGCGGCGGGTTCGGCCGCGGCGCCTGCGGCGGCGCCGGCTGCCTCGGCCGCATCGGCCGCATCGGCCAACTGAGGCGCGCGCCATGGCCCAGTTCTTCATTGACCGGCCCGTCTTCGCCTGGGTGATCGCGCTGTTCATCGTGGTGCTCGGCGGGGTGGCGGTCAAGCAGCTGCCGATCGCGCAGTACCCCACGGTCGCACCGCCTTCCATCCTGATCAGCGCCGTCTACCCCGGGGCGTCGGCGCAGACGCTCGAAGACACCGTCGTCAGCGTCATCGAACAGGAAATGAACGGCTCCCCCGGGCTCGTCTACATGGAGTCGGTGAGCCAGGCGAACGGCTCGGGCTCGATCACGCTGACGTTCGAGAGCGGCACCGACGCGAGCCTGGCGCAGGTCGACGTGCAAAACCGCCTCTCCCGCGCCACGCCGCGGCTGCCGGCGGCCGTCACGCAGCAGGGCGTGCGTGTCGACAAGGCGCGCGCCAACTTCCTGCTGTTCACGATCCTGTCGAGCACCGACCCGAAGTTCGACGTGGTGGCACTGGGCGACTACGCCTCGCGCACCGTGCTGCCCGAGCTTCAGCGCATTCCCGGTGTCGGGCAGGCGCAGCTCTTCGGCACCGAGCGCGCCATGCGCATCTGGGTCGACCCGGCCAAGCTGCTGGGCTACAAGCTCACGCCGAACGATGTGAACATGGCCATCCGCGCGCAGAACGCGCAGGTCTCGTCCGGCACCATCGGCGACCTGCCCAACGTGCCCGGCCAGGGCATCTTCGCGACCGTGGTGGTGCCGGGCCAGCTCACGACCGTCGAGCAGTTCGGCAACATCGTGCTGCGCGCCGCAACCGACGGCTCGACCGTGCGGCTGCGCGACGTGGCCCGCATCGAGCTGGGCGCGCAAAGCTACGGCACGTCGATTCGCCTGAACGGCAAGCCCTCCACGGGCATCGGCGTGCAGCTCTCGCCCACCGGCAACGCGCTCGCCACGGCCACGGCCATCCGCACCCGCATGGAGGAGCTGCAGCGCTACTTCCCGCCGAACGTGAAGTACGACATCCCGTTCGACGCGTCGAAGTTCGTCAAGATCTCGATCAGCCAGGTCGTCGAGACGCTGATCGAGGCCGTGATCCTGGTGTTCTTGGTGATGTACCTGTTCCTGCAGAACCTGCGCTACACGCTGATCCCGACCATCGTGGTGCCGGTGGCGCTGCTCGGCGCATTCGCCGCCATGTTCGTGTTCGACTACTCGATCAACGTGCTCACCATGTTCGCGATGGTGCTGGCGGTCGGCATCCTGGTGGACGACGCCATCGTCGTGATCGAGAACGTCGAACGCATCATGAGCGAGGAGGGCCTGAGCCCGCGCGACGCCACCAAGAAGGCGATGGGGCAGATCTCGGCCGCGCTGATCGGCATCACCGTCACGCTGGTGTCGGTGTTCCTGCCGATGGCGTTCTTCGCCGGCTCGGTGGGCAGCATCTACCGCCAGTTCTCGCTCGTCATGGTCAGCTCGATGCTGTTCTCGGTGTTCCTCGCGCTGAGCCTCACGCCGGCCTTGTGCGCCACCTTCCTGAAGCCGGTCGAGGCCGGGCACAAGCATGTGAAGCGCGGCTTCTTCGGCTGGTTCAACCGCGGCTTCCTGGCCACCACGCACGGCTATGAAAGCGTGGTCGCGAAGATGCTCGTGCGCACCGGGCGCTTCCTGCTGCTGTTCGCCGCGATCATCGGCATCGTGGCACTGCTGTTCGCGCGCCTGCCGGCGTCGTTCCTGCCGAATGAAGACCAGGGCTACATCATCACCAACGTGCAATTGCCGCCGGGCGCCACGCAGGAGCGCACGCTCGCGGTGGTCAAACAGGCCGAAGCCTTCCTGCTCAAGCAGCCCGAGGTCGACAAGATGGTCAGCGTGCTCGGCTTCAGCTTCTCGGGCAACGGTCAGAACGCGGCTCTGGCGTTCATACCGCTCAAGCCCTGGGACGAGCGCAAGGGCGCAGCGCACTCGGCGCAGGCCCTGGCCGGGCGCACCTTCGGCGCGCTGATGGGCGTGCGCGATGCGTTCATCTTCGCGCTCAGCCCGCCGGCCATTCAGGAGCTGGGCAACGCCACCGGCTTCACCTTCCGCCTGCAAGATCGGGGCAGCAACGGCCACGCGGCGCTGCTCGGCGCGCGCAACCAGCTGCTCGGCATGGCCGCGCAGAGCAAGGTGCTCGCCGGCGTGCGGCCGGACGGCCTGGAAGACGCACCGCAGCTGCAACTCGACATCGACCGCGACCGCGCCGCTGCGCTGGGCGTGTCGTTCGATGCCGTCAACAGCGTGCTCTCGACCTCGCTCGGCTCGACCTATGTCAACGACTTCCCGAACGCCGGCCGGCTGCAGCGTGTGGTCGTGCAGGCCGATGCGCCGAGCCGCATGCAGGGCGAAGACTTGCTGAAGCTCAACGTGCTCAACAGCGCCGGCCAGACGGTGCCGCTCTCGGCGATGGCGACGACGAAGTGGGTCACCGGGCCGATGCAGACCGTGCGCTACAACGGCTACCCGACGATGCGCCTGTCGGGCGACGCCGCACCCGGCTTCAGCACCGGCGACGCGATGAACGAGATGGAAGCGTTGGCGGCCAAGCTGCCGCCGGGCTTCGGTTTCGAGTGGACCGGCCAGTCGCGCGAAGAGCGACTGTCGGGCTCGACCGCCACGCTCCTGATCGCGTTCTCGCTGCTCGCGGTGTTCCTGTGCCTGTCGGCGCTGTACGAGAGCTGGTCGATCCCGCTTGCGGTGCTGCTGGCGGTGCCGCTGGGCGTGCTCGGCGCGGTGCTCGGCGTGACCTTGCGCGGCATGCCGAACGACGTGTTCTTCAAGGTCGGCCTGATCACCGTGATCGGCCTGTCGGCGAAGAACGCGATCCTGATCATCGAGTTCGCCAAAGACCTGGTGGCCGAGGGCGTGGGCCTGGTCGAGGCCACGCTGAAGGCGGTGCACCTGCGCTTCCGGCCGATCCTGATGACCTCGGTCGCGTTCATGCTGGGCGTGCTGCCGCTGGCCCTGTCCAGCGGCGCGGGCTCGGCCAGCCAGCGCGCCATCGGCACCGGTGTGCTCGGCGGCATGATCACCGCCACCGTGCTGGCGGTGTTCTTCGTGCCGGTGTTCTTCGTGGTGGTGAGCACGCTGTTCAAGGGCCGCAAGGGCAGGGGCGAGCCGCCTGCCGCCGGCCCCGCCGTGGCTCGGGAGAGTGACCATGCTTGAGCGTTCGGTACCCACCCTGTCTGTGCTCGCGGCAACCCTGCTGCTCGGCGGCTGCATGAGCTTCATCCCGACCTACGAGCGGCCCGCCGCGCCGGTGGCGGCCACCTACCCGGCCGAGTTGCTGCCCGCCGGCAGCGGCGCCGCAGCGGCGGCCGATCTGGAATGGCAACGCTTCGTCGTCGATGCGCGGCTCAAGCGGTTGATCGAAGTCGCGCTCGCCAACAACCGCGACTTGCGCGTGGCGGTGCTCAACATCGAGCAATACCGCGCGCAGTACCAGATCAAGCGCGCCGATGAGCTGCCCGGCCTCGGTGCCGGCATCACCGCGCAGCGCCAGGCGAACGGCAGCGGCGGGCTGGGCAACAGCTATGCGGTGGGCTTGCAGGTCAGCAGCTACGAGCTCGACCTGTTCGGCCGCGTGCGCAGCCTGAGCCAAGCTGCGCTGGCCCAATACCTCGCGACCACCGAGACGCGCAAGGCGGTGCAGATCTCGCTGATCGCGTCGGTGGCCGGTGCGCACGTCAACCTGCTGGCCGACGACGAGTTGCTGCGTGTCACCAACGATGCGCTCAAGACGCGCGAAGCGTCGCTGCGCCTGACGAAGCTGAAGTTCGACAACGGCGCGTCCTCCGAGCTCGACTACCGGCAGGCCGAGCAACTGCTCGAAGGCGCGCGCGCCACGCTCGCGCAAACGCAGCGCCAGCGCCTGCTCGACGAGAACGCGCTGGTGCAGTTGATCGGCCAGCCACTGCCGGGCGACCTGCCTGCGGCCGCTGCGCTGGCGACCGCGCAGGTCGAAGGCGACTTGCCCGCCGGCCTGCCTTCGGAGCTGCTGACGCGCCGGCCCGATGTGCGCTCGGCCGAGCAGTTGCTGATGGCGTCGAACGCCAACATCGGCGCAGCGCGCGCGGCGTTCTTCCCGCGCATTTCATTGACCGCCAACGCCGGCACCGCGAGCAGCGAGCTCGGCAACCTGTTCAAGAGCGGCAGCTTTGCCATCACCGGCACCGCGCAGCTGCTGCAACCGATCTTCGACGCCGGCCGCAACAAGGCCAACCTGGAAGTCGCCCGCGTGAACCGCGACATCGCCGTGGCGCAATACGAGAAGTCGATTCAAACCGCGTTCCGAGAAGTGGCCGATGCGCTCGCGGGCCGCGCCACGCTGAGCGAGCAGTTGCGTGCGCAGACGGCGCAGGCGAACGCGGCGCAGGTGAGCTACACGCTGGCCGACCTGCGCTACCGCAACGGCGCAGCGAGCTTTCTGGACGTGCTCGACGCGCAGCGCAACGTGTTCACGGCGCAGCAGGCGCTGGTGCAGGTGCGCTCGCTGCAGGTGCAGAACCTGGTGACCTTGTACAAGGTGCTCGGCGGGGGCTGGAAGGACGCGGCGGCGTCGTAGATCGCGCGGCGCGCTGCGCGCGCCGCAACCGGCCCGCCGCGCAGCGCGCGCCGCAGTCGACCCGCCGCGCGCTCACAACCGCTCGACGCGTCCGCTCTTCGCTGACGCGAACAGCGCGTCGATCACGCGCAGGCCGGCGGCGGCTTCATCGAGCCCGGCGGCGGTCGGCGCATCGAAGCGGATCGCCTGCGAGAACGCCTCGCACTGCAGCGCGTACTGGTCGGCGGCCGCAAGTGTGATCGTCTCGGTCTCGGCGCTGCCGGCGCGCTGGATCATGTAGCGGCAGGGCGCTGCCTCGGGCGCGTTGAACGGGATCTCGATCTCGATCCGCCCGGTCGTGCCGACGAGTTGCGCGCGCTGGTACCGCGCGCTCTGCGTCGACACGCTGAACGCGAGCTGCCCACCACCGCCAAAGCTGAGCAGGCCGCTCGTGAGGCGGTCGGTGCCGAAGGCCGGGTCGGTGTCGATCAAGGCCACCGCCTGCTCGGGCTCGGCCTCGAAGAACCAGCGCCCGGCCGTGACGGCGTAGCAGCCGATGTCGTAAAGCGCTCCGCCGCCGAGCGCGGCCTGGTTGCGGATGTTCGCCGCGTCGTCGTTGAAGTAGCTGAACGCCACCTGCATGAAGCGGAGTGCGCCGATGTCGCCGGCGTGAACATGGGAGCGCACCGCGTGCCACTGCGGGTGGTGGCGCACCATGAAGGCCTCCCGGATGTGCACCTTGTCGGCATAGGGCCGCAGCACGTCGAGCTCGGCCGCATGCAGCGCGAACGGCTTCTCGCACAGCACGTGCTTGCCCGCACGTACGGCGGCCAGCGTGAGCGGCACGTGCAGCGGGTTGGGCAGCGGGTTGTAGATGGCCTCGATCGTCGGGTCGTCGATCAACGCCTCGTACGTGCCGTGCGCGGTCGCGATGCCCAGCGCATCGGCAGTGGCACGCGCTGACGCCAGCGTGCGTGACGCGATCGCCGCCACCTCGTGCACGGCGCTCTGGCGCAGCGCCGGCACGACCTTCTGCGTGGCGATGCGGGCAGTGGACAGAATGCCCCAGCGAACAGGTGTCATGGCGCGGCCTCGAAGGTGTGGTGGGTCGGCCGATTGTTCATCAGCGCCGGAACACCGGGCAAAGGCTCTGGAGTGCTCACCCTAAGAAAGTGGGGCGTTCGGCCGGGCATTGGGTA
Source organism: Rhizobacter sp. (assembly GCA_031385155.1). Classification (GTDB taxonomy): domain Bacteria; phylum Pseudomonadota; class Gammaproteobacteria; order Burkholderiales; family Burkholderiaceae_C; genus LMDS01. The sequence continues at coordinate 96,925 of JANNBF010000085.1, read as the reverse complement.
TCGCTCCCTAGGCATGCACGCCGACACTCGCACCCAGGCTGAAACGGCCCGACCGAACCTCCTCAACACCAAGGACTTGACCATGACCTCTACCCTCAACAGCGTGACCCTGGCCACCATCGAGAACTATCGCGTTGCCGCCAATCAGGCCGCGCGTGCTTATCAGCTCGGCAGCCAGCGCCTGATCCACGCGCTGAACGGCAGCCTCGAAAAGAACGTCGACGGCCGCATCCACAGCGTGGCGCCGCAGCTCGGCAACTCCATCGTCTCGGCCCGTGGCCGCGTGACCGAGATCGTCGTCAAGGGCATCAACGAAGTGGCGAAGCGCACCGAGCAGGCCGTGGACATGGGCTCGGACAACGCCGCAGCGCAGGTCAAGAAGGTCACGAAGCTGGTCGGCGGCATCGACAACAGCAGCGTCGCGCAAGGCCTGGCCACGGTCGCCCGCCTCAGCCTGCCGGTGGCCAAGGTCGGCCTGACGGTGTCGAGCAAGCTGGCCGAAGGTGCTTCCGCGCTGACGAGCGCCGTGCGCGAGAAGAAGGCCTCGAAGCCGGTGGCCGACAGCATGGTCAAGGCCGTGGCGCACACCGCCAAACGTGTCACTGGCGTCAAGCGCACGGTCGTGGCCGCGTCGAGCAAGGCCGTCAAGACGGTCAAGGCCAGCGCCGCCGCACCGAAGAAGGCCGTCGTGCGCGCGAAGCGCAAGCTCGCCTGATCGACCCGACCCGACCCGACGGCCCGGCGAAAGGGCTCGGCGCGTTGCGCCGAGCCCTTTCGCATTCGTGCATCCCGGGCGCAGCGGACAATCGCACCGATGAAAGCCCCCAAGCGCCTGCAAACCCTGATCGACGAAGGCCTGATCGACAGCGTCGTGCGCCAGTTGATGAGCGGCAAGGAAGCGATGGTGTTCGTGGTGCGCTGCGGCGACGAGACCCGCTGCGCCAAGGTCTACAAGGACGCCACCGAACGCAGCTTCCGCCAGGCGGTCGACTACACCGAGAACCGCAAGGTCAAGAACAGCCGCCAGGCCCGCGCCATGGCCAAGGGCACACGCTTCGGGCGCGAGGCCACCGAGGCTGCGTGGCAAAGCGCCGAGGTCGATGCGCTGTACCGCCTGGCCGGCGCCGGCGTGCGGGTGCCCAAGCCGTACAACTTCTTCGAAGGCGTGCTGTTGATGGAGCTGGTGGTCGACGCTGATGGCGCTGCGGCGCCGCGCCTCAACGACGTGGCATTCACGGCCACCGAGGCCCGCAGCCACCACGCGAGCCTGATCCGCGAGGTCGTGCGCATGCTGTGCGCGGGCGTGGTGCACGGCGACTTGTCGGAGTTCAACATCCTGCTCGCGGCCGACGGCCCGGTCATCATCGACCTGCCGCAGGCCATCGACGCAGCGGGCAACAACCACGCCAAGCGCATGCTGCTGCGCGATGTCGAGAACCTGCGTCACTTCTTCGGCCGCAGCGCGCCCGAACTGCTGGCGACCGACTTCGGCCACGAGATCTGGAGCCTGTACGAAAGCGGCGCGCTGGTGCCCGATGTGCCGCTGACCGGGCAGTTCGTGCACCGCGCCGGCCCGGTGGACACCGGCAGCGTGATGCGCGAGATCGACGACGCCCGCGTCGAGGAAGCCGAGCGGCGCGTGCGCATGCAACAGGCGCGTTGAGCGGCTGCTTTCGGCTTGTGCTCGGCCTGCGCTCAAGCGCGGGCGTGTGGGGCCGATACAGCTGCATCAGGGTCCGCACCGGGCCGCAACGGGCTGGCCATGCAATCCTTCATCGGGAATCTTCGGTTCTCAAACAAGTTCATGCTCGTGGGCGCGCTGGCCCTGGCCATGCTGGCCATGCCGACCGCGCTGCTGGTGCAAGGCTACGTCGAGAACATCGGCGCCGCGCAGCGGGAAGTCACTGGCCTCGCGCCTTCGGCGGATGCGCTCGGCTTGATCCAGCTCACGCAGCAGCACCGGGGTTTGTCGGCGGCGGTGCTGGGCGGCAATGAGGGCATGGCGGCGGCGCGCCAGGCGAAGCAACTCGAGGTCGAGCGTGCGCTCGCGCGGTTGAAGCAATCGGTGGCCGCCTTCGGTGATGCGCCCATCGTGGCGCTGGTCGCACGCCTGGGCGCCACCTGGAGCCCGCTCGCGCGCAGCGTGGGTGAGCGCGCGGTGGACGGCACCGCGAGCTTCGACCAACACACGCAACTGATCTTCGATGAGCTGATGCTCGTCGAAGACATCACCAACAGCGCCGGCATCAGCCTGCACCCCGAGCCCGCCGGCTACCACCTGTATGTGGCGGTGATCCAGCACCTGCCGCACCTGACCGAGGCACTCGGCCAGATGCGTGCGCGCGGCACCTTGCTGTTGTCGCGCGGCGTGGCCACGGCGCAGGAGCGCACCCGCGTCGCCGCACTCGCCGACCGCATGAACGAGCGGCTGCGGGCTGCCCGCAAGGCCATTGCATTGGCGACTGCCGGCGACCCGGCGTTGCAAATGGCACTGGCCGCGCCGCTGGCTGCCGCAGTCAGCGCCGCCGAGGGCGCGCTGACGCTGATCGACCAGAAGGTCGTGCGCCCGCAAACGCTGGACTTCCCGGCTGCAGACTACTTCGCGACCACCACCCGGGTCATCGACACGCAGTTCGCGTTGATCACCACGTCGTTCGAGGCCTTGCAACGCCAGCTCGTGCGCATCGAGGCCGATGCGCGACGGGCGCTATTGCTCGTCGTGAGCGGGATCGCCGCGCTTCTGGCGCTGGTGCTGTGGGTGGGCATCACCATCTCGCGCACCACCACCGCGTCGGTGCGCGAGGCGCTGCGGCTGGCGAGCGCCGTGGCGGCCGGCGACCTGACCTCGCGCATCGAAGCCCGCAGCAGCGACGAGATCGGCCAGTTGCTGACGGCGTTGAAGTCGATGAACGACAGCCTGGTGAACGTGGTGGGCACCGTTCGCGCCACCTCCGACTCGGTGGCCAGCGGTTCGGCGCAGATTGCCAGCGTCAACGCCGACCTGCATCAGCGTGCTGTCGAGCAGGCCAACAACCTGCAGCGGACGGCCGCGTCGATGGAGCAGCTCAGCAGCACCGTGGCGTCGAACGCCGACTCGGCGCGCGAGGCCACCGCGCTGGCCGAGGCGGCGAGTGCCGTGGCCGCGCAGGGCGGTGCTGCGGTGAACCGCGTGGTCGGCACGATGGAAGCCATCACGGCGAGCAGCCGCAAGATCAGCGACATCATCGGCGTGATCGACGGCATCGCCTTCCAGACCAACATCCTCGCGCTCAACGCGGCCGTGGAAGCGGCACGCGCGGGCGAGCAAGGGCGCGGCTTTGCGGTGGTGGCGGCCGAGGTGCGCAGCCTCGCGCAACGCAGCGCGGCGGCGGCGCGCGAGATCAAGAGCCTCATCAACGTCAGCGTGGACGATGTCGAAGCCGGCAGCCAGCAGGTCGGCGAAGCGGGCCGCACCATGAACGACATCGTGGCCCAGGTCAAACGCGTGAACGACCTGATCGCCGAGATCAGCGCGTCGACCGGTGAACAGACGGCCGGCATCTGCCAGGTGCGTCAGGCCGTCACGCAACTCGACCGGGTGACCCAACAGAACGCCACGCTGGTGGGGGCCAGCGCCGCGTCGGCCGACAGCGTCAGCGAGCACGCCATGCGGCTGGTCAGCGCCGTTGGTGTGTTCAAGCTCGCAGAGCCCCGCCAGGAAATGCCTTCGCATTCCCGCCCCCAGGGGTCAAGCAAAGTGGCAAAGCCACATTTGCTTGAGCGCTCAGCCGGTCCGGATGACGGCGATGTGCTCGGTGCCGCTCTCGGGCAGCCACACCTCGCCCGGGCGGCCGAGGATCTGGCGCACGCTGGCCGCTTCGCGCATTGAGCCGAAACGCTCGAACCGTTCGGTGGCGGGGTCGAAACGGAACACGGCGTTGCTGCCGAAGTCGCTGACCTTGACCGTGAGCTTACCGACCACGCCGCTCTGGCCGGTGAATCAGAGGTCGCCGTCGTGGTCGAAGGTGGCGGGGTTGAGGTTGGCGCAGGACGCGCCTGCGGGCAGCGGGAGGGCGCGCACAGCGCGCTCCGGCCAGCCCACGCGAACGATGGCGCCCAGGCCGCCGTCGGTCACCCACGCGGCCTTGTCCGGCCGCGCGATCACGCCGTGCGGCGCCGAGCCGGTGCCGAGGGGGACGAGTTCGGTGCGGCCGCTGGCCGGGTCGAACCAGCCGAGGTGGCCGCTGCGCTGCGCGGTGAACCACACGCCGCCATCGGGCGCGGGGGCCACGTCATGGATGCCGGTGCGCTGTGGCGTGGTCAACGGCCAGGCCGGCAGAGCCGCCGCACGGGCAAGGCCAGGCAGGTTGAGCGCCGTGAGGGCGAGGGGTGTGGCCAGCCGGCGGAGGGCGTGTCGCCGTGACGTGGTTCGCATGCGTTGCTCCGGTGCGCGGGCCGGTCGTCCGTCACCCGTAGTTGGTGATCCACTCCAGGCCTTGGGCGTGGGCGGCGGCGATCGCCGCTTCGGCGCTCATGTGCTCGCCGCGCGCGACGGCGATCTCGCGTGGGCGCGTCGGCCAGACCTGCTTGCACAGCGTCAAGGTCGGGGCGAAGCGGCCGCTGTCGACGGGGCGGGCCGAGCACGTCAGCTCGTAGTCCTTGTGGCGAAAGATCTGGGTGGCGTCCATGGCCCCTTCCGGCAAGGAAAATCGCAGTATGCACGCTGCCGGTGACGCTGCGCGTTGACATGCTGCAACACGCCCTGCGCAGGCGCCGTCGCCGCTACTTCGCCACGCTGAACGCCACTGCAGGCGAGGTGAGAAGCACCTGGTCGGCGGTCGTGTTGTCGATGAACTCGACGCGCGCGCTGTAACTGCCGGCGGGCGGCGTCAGCCAGGCTTCGGTGAAGCCATTGGCAAGGTCGATCACCTCCTCGCGCGCGCCGTCTGCCTTGATGCGAAGACGGAAGTGGCCGCTGCCCTTTTCCGACAGCGCGGTGTTCGAGACGTTGAAGCCCGACACGTGGAAGGCGATGCGCAGCGGCGCCGCCAGCTTGGCGCCCGGCTCCGGCTGCAGGATCGCCACCGACTTCGTGATCAGGCCCTTCGGATCGATGCCTTCGTTGCGCTTCGTGACTGTCACCGTGATCGGCTTGCTGTAGACGAAGTTCGGAATGTGCTTGTCGTCGGCGAGCACGAGGCGAAGCGTGTACTTGCCGGGCGGGAAGGTCAGCACCGATTCCATCTGCCCCTTGCCGAAGTGGATGTACTGGTCGTTGAACGGCAGCGGCTGGCTGAAGTTCATCGGCAGTTCGCGGTTCACGAGCAGGTGGTGGTGGCCGGTCTTGCCCACGGGCTTGACGATGGGTGCCAGGCCCATGCCGGTCAGCCCGAACTTGGCGAGGTACGGCGTCTCGATGGTGGCGCCGTCTTTCAGGTTGCTGAAATAGGCCTCTTTCGCCAGGCGCGGTGCCGGCACCACCCAGGGGTGCTGGTTCTCGGCGGCGCAGGCCGGTGGCGCCAGGGCGCCGATGCTCAACGCAAACGCCACGCAGAGTGCGGCAGACCGGGCAACGGTGATCGGATGTCGAATGGTCATGGGAGGGGGGAAAGAAGTGACAAAAGCGATGCAGGCAAAGCCTTGGAGTGTCGTTCCTGGTTTACCCGGCCTCGCCGGGTGGCGACATCCCCAGTCCTACACTTGCGGCACTTCCGCACGAAGGACACGACCATGAACGCACGCGACCCGAACCTGCCCCTTCAACCCGACGAGGGCAACGCCATCAAAGCGTTCACCGATCGCCTGTGGGACGCAGAGATCGTGCCGGCGCTCACGCGCTACATCGCCATCCCCGCGAAGAGCCCGATGTTCGATGCCGACTGGGCCGCCAACGGCCACATTGAGCGCGTGATCACCGATGCCGCGCGCTGGGTCGAGAGCCAGCGCGTGGCCGGCTTGAAGCTCGAAGTGGTGCGCATCGAGGGCCGCACGCCGGTGATCTTCTTCGAGGTGCCGGCCACCAAGGCCGGCGGCAACGAGGCGGGCGCGCCCACGATCTGCCTGTACGGCCACCTCGACAAGCAGCCCGAGTTCAACGGCTGGCGCAACGACCTCGGCCCGTGGACGCCGAAGTACGTCGACGGCCTGCTCTACGGCCGAGGCAGCGCCGACGATGGCTACGCGGTGTATGCGTCGCTCGCCGCGATCATGGCGCTCGATGCGCAAGGCATTCCACGCCCGCGCTGCGTGGGCATCATCGAAAGCTGCGAAGAGAGCGGCTCGTTCGACCTGCCCGCCTACATCGACGTGCTCAAAGCCCGCCTGGGCAACGTGAGCCTGGTGGTCTGCCTGGACAGCGGCGCTGGCAACTACGAGCAGCTCTGGCTCACGACCAACCTGCGCGGCATGGTCAGCGGCGTGCTCAAGGTCGAGGTGCTGACCGAAGGCGTGCACTCGGGCGACTCGAGCGGGCTGGTGCCGTCGACCTTCCGCATCCTGCGGCACGTGCTCGACCGGTTGGAAGACAGCGCCACCGGCGAGTTGCTGCCGCAGAGCTTCCACTGTGCGATTCCGGCCGACCGCATCGAGCAGGCCAAGGCCGCTGCGCAGACGCTCGGCGACGAGGTCTGGAAGCGCTTCCCGTGGGCTTGCGGTGCCGACGGCGGCCCGGTGCTGCCCACCACCACCGACCCGGTGCAGGCGCTGCTCAACCGCACCTGGAAGCCCACGCTCAGCGTGACCGGCGCCGAAGGCTTCCCGGAACTGAAGAACGCCGGCAACGTGCTGCGGCCTTACACCGCTTTCAAGCTCAGCCTGCGCCTGCCGCCGCTGGTCGACGGCAACGAGGCGGCCGCCAAGCTCAAGGCACTGCTCGAAGACAACGCACCCTACAACGCGAAGGTCACCTTCGGTGCTGATGGCCGCGCGGGGGCGCAAGGCGCGACCGGCTGGAACGCGCCGGCCCTGGCGCCGTGGCTGACCGAGGCGCTCGGCAGCGCATCACATGCGCAGTTCGATGCGCCCTGCGGCTACATCGGCCAGGGCGGCACGATCCCGCTGATGAGCATGTTGCAAAAGGGCTTCCCGGCCGCGCAGATGATGGTCTGCGGCGTGCTCGGCCCGAAGAGCAACGCCCACGGCCCGAACGAGTTCCTGCACGTGCCCTACGCGAAGAAGCTCACGGCTGCGGTTGCGCAGGTGATGGCGGCGTGCCCATGAGCGTGCGTTCCCGGCCGCGCGTTCAAGCCCGTGCGTTGACGCCGGCCGAGCATGCGCGCCTCGCATCGCACTTCACCGATGAGGTGCTGAAGAAGGCGCGCGTGGTCGATGGCCGCGTACCGCTTTGGCTGCACCCCGGCATGTGCGGCGTGACACTCGGCTGCATGGTCTACCTGCGCCCCGGTGCGTACCGCGCCGGTTCGGAAGCCGGGGTCGAGCTGCTGGCTCACGAGCTCGTGCATGTGCAGCAATTCATGCAGGGCATGACGCTCTTGCGCTACGTGTGGGCATCAAGGCGCGGCTACTGGCGCAACCCCTATGAAGCTGAGGCGCGTGCCATCGCGGCGCGCGTGCGCATTGCGGCCTAGGCGGCTCGCCTTGGCGAGTCGATGGCGCGGTTCGCGGCGTGCGCATCGAAGCGTCCACGCAGTTCGATCAGCCCGCGCCGCACCCAGCTCTTGACGCTGCCCACCGGGCGGCCCATGCGCTGGGCGATCTCGGCGTGGCTCAGGCCTTCGCAGTAGGCCAGCACGAGGCTGTGGCGCTGCGGCGCGCTCAGGCCGCCGAGGCAGGCCGAGAGCATCGCTGCATCCGCCGTCGCGCAGCACTGTTCGTGGGGCCCGGGGAGCCCACAGGCCAGCCCGTCATAGGGGCCATCGGCGTTGTCGTCGGCGCTCTCGTCACTGGCGCCCGCCCACGCAGCTTGCGGGCGCCGCTGGCGCAGCCGCACGCTGTCGATGGCGCGGTTGCGCGCCACGCTGACGAGCCAGGCCAGCGCGTCGCCACGCACCTGCCGGTACTGCCCGGCAAGGTGCCAGACCGACACATACACCTCCTGCAGCACCTCTTCGGCTTCGCCCCGGTGCGCGTTCACACGCAGCACCACCCCGAGTAACCGCGCGCTCGTCAACTCGTAGACCTGCTTGAACGCTGCGCGGTTGCCGTTGCCCACGGCAGTCAACAACTCGCCGATGTCGAACGCCATCGATGCGGCCGATGCGGCCGGTGTGGCCGGTGCGGCCGGTGTGGCATCAACGGGCTGGCTTGGGCTGAAGCGGGGGGGCGATGTGCACACGCTGCAAGTGTTACGACTCGCAATCGAAATGCGGTGCCGCGAACGCCGCAAAGTGGTGTCGTCCTTGTCCTACCGAGCGCGGTGCTACCGGGCGCTGCCATGGCGCGGCCGGCGCGTGCGTGGCTCGAACTCGCACCGGCACGCGGTGCTGTCGCCGAGCTTGCGTCCGGCAAGTCGTCTGGCATGATGCACGCTTCGTTGGTGCTCGCAGCGTCATTGCGCCGCTGCAGTTAAACGGGAATCAGGAAGAGGCGTTCCACCGGAACCTCTCCAACCTGAGCTGCCCCCGCAACGGTAAGCGGATGAAGAGCCTGGGAGACCAGACCCTTCGCCTCGTGTACAGCAGTTCACTGCAGGCTCCAAAGGCCCGTGGGAAGGACACACGAGGGACATCCGCCAGCCCGGATATCGGCCGACGACGTGGGTGCGCTGCGTGCATGACACGCAGCACACCTGTTCACGAGAACCTGCGGGGAGGCAGGGTCTCGGTTGATCTGTCGTGAGCCTGCCGTTCGATGGAATTGCCCGCACTGAGCAGCATTTGCTGCCCGGCCTTGCTTGTTGCCGCGCCTGCTTCGGGTCAAGGCAAGACCAGTGTCACTGCGGCACTGGCGCGCCTGCACACGCGGCAGGGGCGAACGGTCAGCGTGTTCAAGGCCGGGCCGGACTTTCTGGACCCGATGATCCTGGCCCGCGCCAGCGGCCGTGCGGTTCATCAGCTCGACCTCTGGATGGGCGGCGAGGCGCATTGCCGCGCGTTGTTGCACGCCGCCGCAGCCGAGTCAGACCTGATCCTGGTGGAAGGTGTGATGGGCTTGCATGACGGCGACCCGTCGAGCGCCGATCTGGCGCTGCGCTTCGGCCTGCCGGTGCTGGCCGTGATCGACGGCAGCGCGATGGCGCAGACCTTCGGCGCCCTGGCGCTGGGCCTGGCAAGCTACCGCCAAGGTCTGTCGATGGCGGGTGTGATCGCCAACCGCGTGGCAGGCGCAGGCCATGCCGAGCTGCTGCGCCAGAGCCTGCCGCACGGCTTGCGCTGGTGGGGCTCACTGCCGCGCGACGAGCGCATCAGCCTGCCGGAGCGCCACCTCGGCCTGGTGCAAGCCAGCGAGCTGGCCGACCTGGATGCGCGGCTGGACCATGCCGCCGACGCCTTGCCGGCCGAAGCCGCCGGGTTGCCGGCGCAGGTCAGTTTCGATGCGCCTGACGTCACCGAACCCGCAACCGCAACCGACCCCGCCATGCCGCTGCGCGGCATCCGCATCGCGGTGGCGCGCGACGCTGCGTTCTCGTTCATCTACCCGGCCAACCTGGCACAGCTCGAAGCACTCGGTGCCGCGCTGCACTTCTTCTCGCCCTTGGCCGATGCAGCGCTGCCCGCCTGCGACGCCGTCTGGCTGCCCGGCGGCTACCCCGAGTTGCACCTCGGCGCGTTCGGCCGCAACCGCCGCATGGCGCAGGCACTGAGCGCCCATTGCGAGGCGGGCAGGCCGCTGCTGGCCGAGTGCGGCGGCCTGCTGGCCTTGCTGGATTCGCTGACCGATGTGCACGGCCAGCACGCGCCGATGTTCGGCCTGCTGCGCGGCGATGCGCAGATGCAGCAGCGCCTGGCCAACATCGGCTTGCACGAGGCGGCGCTGCCCGAGGGCCGCCTGCGCGGCCACAGCTTCCACTACTCGAAGCTCGCCACGCCGCTCGTGCCCCTGTGCACCACGCAACCCGCGCGCGCCGGGCGGCGCGGTGAGGCAGTGTTTCGCATCGGGCGGCTGACGGCCTCGTACTTCCACGCCTACTTTCCTTCCAACCCGGGCGCGGTGGCCCGCTTGTTCTTGCCGACCCCGGCCGCTTGATCTCTTCACCGCATTTCACCCACAACCCCACCAGGAGCACCTTCATGCACATCGAACCCGGCCTCATCGCTGCCCCCAAACTGGCCTTTGCGGCCGTCGCCGCCGTCGGCCTGCTCGGCTTCTATGCGCCGCGCCTCTTCAAGCAACCGGTGCTGCTGCTGCGCACCGCGCTGGCGGCGGTGTTCTTCTCGCTGTTCATGCAGGCCTTTCACATGCAGGTCGGGCCGTCGGAGTTGCACTTCCTCGGCGCCATGCCGATTTACCTGGCCTTCGGCTTCGTGCCCACCTTGTTCGGCTTCGCGCTCGGCCTGCTGTTGCAGGGGCTGCTGTTCGAGCCGCAAGACCTGATGAACCTGGCGGTCAACACGCTGTCGCTCGGGGTGCCGCTGTTGGCACTGCATTACACGCTCGGCCGCCGCCTGGTTGCGTCCGGCGTCAACCGGGTGCAGACCATCCTGAAGCTCGACAGCGTGTACTACGCCGGCGTGGTCGCGATGGTCGGCTTCTGGCTCATGCTGGGCGACACAGTCACCGCGCTGGCCGACTGGGCCAGCTTCGCAGCCGCCTACCTGCCGGTGGTCGCGCTCGAGCCGGTCGCCACCCTGGGCGTGTTGTGGGCGGTCGGCCGGGCCCGCAAGCAGGCCTGGCTGGGCACCTGCTTCCAGCCGGCGGCCCGCGTGAACCCGGCTGCGTGATGAGCCTGCCCGGCACCGTGTGGTTCGTTGGCGCCGGCCCGGGTGACCCCGACCTCATCACCGTCAAAGGCCGCGCGCTGATCGAACGGGCCGGGGCGATCCTGTTCGCCGGCTCGCTGGTGAGCGAGGCCGCCACGCGCTGGGCACCGCCGGGCTGCGTGATCGCCGACAGCAAGGAGATGACGCTGGCGCAAATGGCCGCATGGCTGATCGCGCACGCCGCGCAGCACGCGGTGGTCATCCGCCTGCAAACCGGCGACCCTGCGCTCTACGGCACGCTGATCGAGGTGGTGCAGCCGCTCGACGCGGCCGGTGTGCCGATTGCCGTGGTGCCCGGCGTGTCGTCGGCGATGGCCTCGGCGGCGGCGGCGGTCGAGAGCTTCACGCTGCCCGAGGTGACGCAGACGGTGATCTTCACGCGCGTCGAAGGCCGCACGCCAATGCCCGAGGGCGAGTCACTCGCCGAGCTGGCGCGCCACCACTGCACGCTGTGCATCTTCTTGTCGATCACGCTGCTGCACAAGGTCGAGGCCGGCCTGCGCGAAGCCGGCTGGGCCGAAGACGCGCCGCTGCTCGTCGTGCACAAGGCGAGCTGGCCGGGCGAAGAACGCATCGTGCGCGGCACGCTGGCAACGATCAAGCAGCAATGCCGCGACGCCGGCATCGTGAGCCAGTCGATGGTGATTGCGAGCCCCACGCTGGGCGCGCGCGGCTGGGCCGAATTGACCAAATCGAAGCTCTATGACGCGAGCTTCACACACCGCTTTCGGCGGGCAACCGAAGTCAAGGAACCTTCATGAACGACACCATTCTTCTGGTCGGCCACGGCTCGCGCGAACCCGGGGGCAACGAAGAGATCGAGCGCTTCGCCGCGCAATGGCGCGGCATGCGCCCGGGGCAGCGCATCGACGTCTGCTTCATCGAATTTGCCGAGGTGATGCTGGAGGCCGGCATGCGCCGCGCTGCGCACGGCAGCACCCGCGTGCTGGTCGTGCCGCTGATCCTGAACGCGGCCGGCCACGTGAAGATGGACATCCCCGAGCACATCGCCGAGGCGCGCGCCGAGCACCCGGCGGTGCAGTTTCTCTACGCCCCGCACCTGACCGCATGCGACCCGGTGCTGGGCATCCTGAAGCGGCAATTGCGCAAGGCGATGACGCGGCTCGACATGCCCGACCCCAAGACCACCGGCGTGGTCGTGCTGGGCCGGGGTTCGTCGGACCGCGCTGCCAACGGCGAGATGGCGAAGATGGCGCGTTGGTTGATGGAAGAGACCGACCACGAGCTCGTCGACCTCGCCTTCACCGGCATCACCTGGCCACGGCTCGAACTGGCGGTGCAGCGCCAGGTGCAACTCGGCATGAAGCAGGTGGTGGTGCTGCCGTACTACCTGTACACCGGCACGCTGGTGCAACGCATCGTGCGGCAGGTCGAGCACCTGAAGGCGCAGTACCCGCAGGTGCGTTTCGAGAGCGGCAGCTACTTCGGTTTCGAGCCCGAGATCTTTGCGCTGATGGACCAGCGGGTGCAAGACTTGCGCGACGGTACGCCGGCCGCGTTCGCCCCCTGCGACGGCTGCAAGTTCAGGGCGTTTGCCGAAGACCACGGCCTGGGTCACCACGCGCATGACGAGCCCGCCCAGGCCCATGCCCATGCATGAACGCGCCGGCAATGTCGCGACAGAGCAGCTCACCGCCGCCGGCCGCGCCATCGAGCACGACAGCTTTGCGGTGATCGACCGCGAGGTCGGCCCGCACGCCTACAACGCGCAGCAGTGGCCGATCGTGCGCCGCATGATCCACGCGAACGCCGACTTCGACTTCAACGGCCTGACCGACTTTCACCCGCAAGCCGTCGAGGCGGGTCTCGCTGCGGTGCTCGGCGGCAACACCCGCGTGGTGGCCGATGTCGAGATGATTTGCGTCGGCCTGTCGCGGCCGCGCCTGGCGCACTTCGGCATGGCCACGCACCAGTTCATCAGCGACTCCGATGTGATCGAGGCGGCCAAGGCGCAAGGCACCACGCGTGCCGTGCAGGCCATGCGCAAGGCCCACCGCCACAGGCTGATCGATGGCGCCATCGTGGGCATCGGCAACGCGCCCACTGCGTTGATCGAGCTGGTGCGCCTGATGAACGACGAGGGCGCGCAGCCGGCCTTGGTGGTGGGCATGCCGGTGGGCTTTGTCTCGGCCGCCGAATCGAAAGACCTGATCGCGGCGCAGCACGCGGTGCCGTGGGTCGTGATCCGTGGCCGCAAGGGCGGCTCGACCCTGGTGGTTGCCGCCATTCACGCCTTGCTCGGCCTGGCCGAAGCGCGCGAGCTGGAGCGCAGCGCCTGATGCGGGCCGCCCCGCCATGATGGACAAGACCGTCAAGCGCGGCACACGCACCGGCTTCACCACCGGCGCGTGCTCGGCCGCAGCGGCACGCGCCGCCGTGTGGGGGCTGGTGCACGGCGCAGTCCCGGAGACGGTCGACTGCGAGCTGCCGAACGGGCAGGTCATCGCGTTCAAGGTCGAAAACGGCCGGTGCGACGCCACGTCGGCCCACGCGATGGTCATCAAGGACGCCGGCGACGACCCCGACTGCACCGACAAGGCCCACCTGACCGCCGACGTGACGCTGCGCCGCGATGTGCCGGGCCAGGTGATCCTGCTCGGCGGCTTCGGCGTCGGCACCGTGACGATGCCCGGCCTGGGCCTCGCGGTGGGCGGCCCGGCGATCAACCCGGTGCCGCGCAAGAACATCGAGGCGAACGTGCGCATCGCTGGCGCCGCGCTGCTCGACGAGGCCGGCTTCGAGGTCAGCATCTCGGTGCCGCAGGGCCTGGACATGGCGAAGAAGACGCTGAACGCGCGGCTCGGCATCCTCGGCGGCATCTCGATCCTCGGCACCACCGGCATCGTCAAGCCGTACTCGACCGCCGCCTACCGCGCCAGCGTGGTGCAAGGCGTGCAGGTCGCCGCGACCACCGGCGCGGGTGTGGTCGTGCTCACGACCGGCGGGCGCACCGAGAAGTTCGTGATGGAAGAGCTGCCCGGCCTGCCGCAGGCCTGCTACGTGCAGATGGGCGACTTCCTGAAGTACGCGCTCGATGCGGCCGTGAAGGGCCGGTTGCCGCGCGTCGTGATCGGCGGCATGGTCGGCAAGCTGACCAAGATCGCGCAGGGCGAAACCATCACGCACGCTGGCCGCGCCGAGGTCGACACCGGCCTGCTCGCCGACCTGTGCGCCGGTATCGGCGTGCCGGCCGAGGTGTGCGTGGACATCCGCAACGCCGAGACCGCCCGCTACGCCAGCGAGCGCGTCGAGGCCCTCGGCCTGGTGCTCGAATTCCATCAGGCGCTGGCCGAGAAGGTGGTCGCGACCGTCATCGGCCGCTACCCGAACAAGTTCAAGTTGACCGTGCTGGTCTGCGACTTCGATGGCCGCAAGCTGGCCGAGGCCACGTCATGAACGAGCAACCCATGAAAGAGCAAGCGCATGCGTGAAGATTCCAGGGCCTTCATCGGGGAACGCTGCCGCGTGATCGGCGTGCTCGACGATGGGGCGGCGAGCCTCGGCGCGGTCGCTCTCAGGCACGTGGCACAGGCCGAGTGGGTGATCGGCGGTGCGCGCACCCTGCAACTGCTGGCGGCCCACATCGGGCCCGGCGCGCAGCAGCGCGACCTGACCGGCGCGCTCACCAAAGTGCCCGAGTGGGTGCGCGCCGCGCAAGAGGCCGGCCAGCGCTGCGTGGTGCTCGCAACCGGTGACCCGCTGTGCCACGGCATCGCGGCCTTTCTCGCATCGCGCCTGTGCATCGAGGCGCTCGAAGTGCTGCCGAATGTCTCGACGATCCAGCTCGCCTGCGCGCGGCTCGGGCTGCCGTGGCAAGACATGAAGCTCGCCTCCATCCACAGCCGCGACGCGGGCGAGTGGGCGCCTGGTGCGCCGCCCTCGCACGGTCTGTACGCGCTGATGCAAGACCTGCGCAAGCACGACCGCCTGGCCGTGCTGACCAGCCCCGACAACACGCCCGACCGCGTTGCCCGCATGCTGCTCGCCGAAGGCCTGGGCGATGCGTTTGCGCTGGCGGTGGCCGAGCGCTTGTGCCAGCCCGAAGAGCGCGTGCTCGCCGACCTGAGCGTGCCTGACGCCGCGCGCATGACCTTCGCCGAACCCAACGTCTTGCTGCTGTGGCGCTTGCAGGCGCGCGCGCGGCCGGTGCGCTTCGGCCTGCCCGATGCGAGCTTCGAGCAGCGCCACCCCGACAAGGGCCTGATCACCAAGAACGAGGTGCGCGCCGTCTCGCTCGCGCGGCTGCAACTGCGTGCCGACAGCGTGGTCTGGGACATCGGCGCCGGCTCCGGCTCGGTCGGGCTCGAAGCGGCGCGGCTGTGCAGCGAAGGGCATGTGTACGCCATCGAGAAGAACGAGGACGACGCGGCCATCGGCCAGCGCAACCGCGCGGCCATGGGCATCAGCAACCACACGCTGGTGCACGGCAAGGCCCCGGCCGGGCTGCAGGCGTGGCCCGACCCGAACGCGGTGTTCATCGGCGGCTCGGGCGGTGAGCTGGCCGAACTGATCACGTTGATCCTCGCGCGGCTGCGGCCAGGCGGCTGGCTGGTGATGAACTTCGTGACGATCGAAAACCTCGGCGCGGCGGTCGAGGCCTTGAAGGCCGCGGGTGCGAGCTGGGACGTGCTGCAACTGCAGGCCTCGCGCAGCAAGCCGATCCTGCACATGCACCGCATGGCGGCCGAGAACCCGGTGTGGCTCGTGTGCGCGCAGGCCGAGGGCTCGGCATGACCGGCTTCGGGCGGCTCATCGGCGTCAGCCTCGGCCCCGGCGACCCCGAACTCATCACGCGGCGCGCGTGGGCGCAACTGCAGCGCCCCGATGCGCTGTGGACCTGCCCGGTCCGCAGCACCAAGAGCGAGAGCTACGCGCTGCGCATCGTCGAACGCAGCGGCCTGGCCACGCCGGCCGACCACCAGCCGCTGCTGTTCCCGATGACGCACGACGCCGAGAAGCTCACGCGCCACTGGCACCGCGCCGCCGCCGCCGTGTTGCCCACCTTGCTGGCGGGGCGCGACGTGCTGTTCCTCGTCGAAGGCGACGCCAGCACCTACGCCACCTTCGGCCACCTGGAACGCACGCTGCGCGGGCTGGACGAGCGCGTCGGCCGCGAGATCGGCATCGATGTGATCCCCGGCGTGACCTCGTTCCATGCGGCGTGCGCCGAGCTGCAGATGCCGTTCTCGGAGCAGGACGACACGGTCGCCATCGTGCCGGCGGCCTACGGCGTCGACATGGTCGAGCGCCTGCTCGACGACTTCGACACGCTGGTGCTGATGAAGGTCAAGCCGCTGCTCGACGAGTTGATCGCGTTGGTCGAACGACGCGGCCTCGTCGCTCAGACCTGCTTCATCGAGAAGGCCGGCGCCCCCGAAGAGCGCGTGGTGCGCGACGTGCGCAGCTTGCGCGGCTCGACAGTGAACTACCTCTCATTGATGTTGATAAAGAACCCGGGGCGCGTGCGCGGCGAACGCGTCAAGGGCTGCAAGAAAAAGACGAGCGTGGTGCTCGCAAACCAAGACCCGGAGGACACCGAATGACCGAACCCACAACGCCCCGCATCGTGCTGGTGGCGATCACCAAACACGGCGCGGCGCAGGTCGCCACGCTGGCGCGTGAGCTGCCTGCTGCGAACATTTGCGTCGCGGCCAAGTTTGCCGACGCGATGGCCGGCCTGCCCAACGTGCTGGCCGCCTACAGCGGCGCGTTCAAGGACGAGATCGGCGGCCTGTTCACGCGCTACGACCAGATCGTCTTCTTCGTCTCGCTCGGCGCGGTGGTGCGCTTGATCGCGCCGCACCTGAAGAGCAAGGACGAAGACCCCGGTGTGGTGGTGATCGACGACGCGGGCGAGTTCGTGATCCCGGTGCTGTCGGGTCACGTGGGTGGTGCGAACGCGATGGCCGAGCAGATCGCCGGGCTGCTGCACGCCACGCCGGTGTTGACGACCGCGTCGGACGTGGGCAAGACCATTCCCGTGGACATCCTCGGCCGCGAACTCGGCTGGAAGGTCGAGGCGCCGAAGATCAACATCACGCGCGTGTCGGCGCATGTCGTCAACGGCGAGCTCATCGCCGTGGTGCAGGAGGTCGGCAGCCCGAACTGGTGGACGCGGCCGACGCCGCTGCCGGCCAACATCCAGCGCTTCGCGCACCTCGACGAGGTGGACCTCGGCCGCTACAAGGCGGTGCTGTGGGTGACCCACGCCGAAGTGACCGAGGCGCGCTGGCAGCAATTGCACGAACGCCTGGTGGTGTACCGCCCGCCGCTGGGTCAAGCTGCATGAGTGCTTGCCGCATGGGTGCTTGCTGCACCAGAGGTGCCGCATGAAAGTGGCACTCGGCTTCGGCTGCGACCGCGGCACGCCGATGCAGACGCTCGCACGCGCCGCCACCGAGGCGCTCTTGCTCGCCGACGCCGCGTTCTGCGACGTGGCCACTGCGGCCAGCATCGACCTCAAGGCCGACGAGACCGGCCTGCTCGCGCTGGCCGCGCAGCAGGGCTGGCCGCTGCGCTTCTACAGCGCCGCCGAGCTGGCCGGCGTGCCCGTGCCCAACCCGTCCGAGACCGTGCGCAAGCACACCGGCACGCCTTCGGTCAGCGAGGCCGCAGCGCTGTTGGCGGCGGGCACAGGCGCGGCCAACCTCATTGTTGAAAAGCACAAGCTGCGCGGCCCGGACGGCCGCAACGCCACCGTTTCGATTGCCCGGATTCCAGAATGAACGACACCCTTCAGCCCACCATGCCGCCCGGCAAGATCATGCTCGTCGGCATCGGCCCCGGCAGCGTGGCCCACATGACGCAGCGTGCCCGCGAGGCCATTGCCGAGGCCGACACGGTGATCGGCTACGTGACCTACATCAAGCTCGTGGCCGACCTGCTCGACGGCAAGGAGATCGTGCGCAAGGGCATGACCGAAGAGCTCGACCGCGCCATCAGTGCGCTGGCGGCCGCGCGCGCCGGCAAGAAGGTCGCGCTGATCTCGTCCGGCGACGCCGGCGTGTACGGCATGGCCGGGCCGACGTACGAGGTGTTGTTCCAGGCCGGGTGGACGCCCGACGACCCAGTGCAGGTCGAGATCGTGCCGGGCGCCTCGGCGCTCAACGCCTGCGCTGCGCGCGTGGGCGCGCCGCTCACGCATGATTTCTGTGCCATCTCGCTGTCCGACCTGCTGACGCCGTGGCCGGTGATCGCACGCCGGCTCGACGCGGTGGCCTATGCCGACTTCGTGGTGGCGCTCTACAACCCGAAGAGCGGCCGGCGCACGCGCCAGATCGTCGAGGCGCAGCGCCTGTTCCTGCGCCACCGCCGCCCCGACACGCCGGTGGCGGTGGTCAAGAGCGCCTACCGCCGGCGCGAGCGCATCGAGTTCACCACGCTCGACCACATGAGCGAATGCGACATCGGCATGCTGACCACGGTGCTGATCGGCAACAGCAACACCTTCGTGCGCGACGGGCTGATGGTCACGCCGCGTGGCTATGCCAACAAGTACCAGCTGGAAGACGGCGGCAGCACGCGCGAAGGCGAGAAGCCCGGGCGCTCGCTCTCCACCGGCCTGAACGGCTGGCTGGAAACGCTGCAAGCCGAGCACGCGGCGGGCGACAGCATTGCCACGCTGGCCGCGCGCCACCGCTTGCCAGCGGGCTACATCGAGTCGACCTTGACCGAGCCGCTGGAAGCCGCCAAGGCCGACGCGCTGCAAGAGGCCGGCGACGAATGAGATCGCGTTCAACGCGCCGAATGCGGCCATCGCAGCGCGTGCGCCACCACCGAACAGGGGCCCTCGTGTTGTTCGCGGCTTCCTCCGCCTTCGCCCAGCAAACCTCCACGCTCGAGACGGTGGTCGTGATGGGCCGCGGCAACCAGATGATCGGCGTGGCTGACACGGCCACCGAAGGCATCGTCACCGCGAAGCAACTCGCCAACCGCCCGCTGCTGCGCCCGGCCGAGGTGATGGAAACGGTGCCCGGCCTGATGGTCACGCAGCACTCCGGCGACGGCAAGGCGAACCAGTATTTCCTGCGCGGCTTCAACCTCGACCACGGCAGCGACTTTGCAACTCAGGTGATGGGCATGCCGGTCAACATGGCCAGCCATGCGCATGGCCAGGGCTACATGGACCTGAACTTTCTGATGCCCGAGTTGGTGAGCGCCATGCGCTATCGGAAGGGTGTGTACGCTGCCGAGGACGGCGACTTCGCCACCACCGGCTCGGCGCGGATCGACTACCAACGCAGCCTGCCGGCGCCGATCATCGACGCAAGCCTTGGCGCACACGACTACCGCCGCCTGCTCGCCGCAGGCAGCCGCGAGGCGGGCGGAGCGGGTGTGCAGTTGCTGGGCGCGGTCGACCTGCAAACCAACGACGGGCCCTGGGGTCAGCCCGAGCGCTTGCGCAAGTTCAACAGCATCGTGCGCTTGTCCAGCGGCACGCCGCGCGATGGTCATGCGCTGACGGTCATGGCCTACCGGGCCGAGTGGGTGGCCACCGAGCATGTGCCCGAGCGCGCCATCACCACCGGTGAGATCGGCCGCTACGGCGCGCTGGTGCCGGGCGACGGCGGGAAGACGCACCGCATCAGCGTGTCTGGCGAATGGGCGCAACCCAGCGGCAGTGGCCACGCGCAGGCAAGCGCCTATGTGATCGGCTACGGGCTGAACCTGTTCTCCAACCCATCCGGCTACATCAACGGCCCGCAGGGCGATCAGCACGAGCAAGCCGATCGGCGCGTGGTGTGGGGCGGGCAGGCGGCGCACGCCTGGGTGCTCGGTGCCGCGTGGCGCGAGACCGAGGCCACGCTCGGCGCGCAGTGGCGGCAGGACCGGATCGGCACCTTGGGCCTCTACGACACCGAAGCGCGGCAGCGCACGAACACCGTGCGCGAAGACCGCGCGCTGCAAACCGCACTCGGCGTCTACGCAGAGGCCAGGACGCAATGGCTGCGGTGGTTGAGAAGCAGCGCGGGCGTGCGCCTCGATCACGTGCGCGCAACGGTTACGCCCACCGGCGGCGTGTTCAATGCGGGCAACGGCGGCACCGCGCAGGGCCGCCAAGTGAGCCCCAAGCTCGCGTGGGTGCTGGGCCCGTTCAGCGCGCTCGGCCAGACCGAGCTGTACGCGAACTGGGGCAGCGGCTTTCACAGCAACGACATGCGCGGCGCCACCAGCACAGTGAATGCGCGAGACGGCAGCGTGATCGACAAGGTCGCACCGCTGGTGCGCGCCCGGGGCAGTGAGATCGGCGTGCGCGCGAACCCCCTACCGGGTTGGAACACCAGCCTGTCGGCGTGGCAGATGGCGCTGGCCTCGGAGCTGGTGTTCATCGGCGATGCGGGCGTGTCCGAGCCCAAAGGCGCGTCGAGACGCGCTGGCGTGGAATGGTCGAACGACTGGCAGGTGAACCACTGGCTGTTCGTGGATGGCGACCTGGCGTGGTCGCGTGCGCGTTTCAACGAACCGGTGAATGGCGGCATGCAGGTGCCCAACGCGATCCCGCTGTCGGCCTCGGTGGCGATCACCGCTGACGACCACGGCAAGTGGTTCGGTGGTGTGCGCTGGCGCTACATCGGCCGCTACGCGCTCGAAGAAACGGGCGCGCAGATGGCCACAGCATTCGCCACCACCAACCTGAAGCTCGGCTACCGCATCAGCCCGACGCTGCAAGTCACGCTCGACCTGCTGAACGCACTCAACAGCAAGGCCAATGACATCGAGTACTGGGGTGGTGCCTGCACCCGCAGCGATGGCCCGGCCTGCAATGGCGGTGCCGGCATCGATGGCCGATTGATCCACCCGCTGGAGCCTCGCACGCTGCGCATTGCAATGCGCGCGAGCTTCTGACATGCGACCCACCGAAGGAGCGCTCGTGAGCGACGTCGAAAAACCCAAGATCGGCGCCTACCGCCGCCACATCCTCATCTGCACCGGGTCGCGCTGCACGCAGGACGGCCAGTCGCAGGTGTTGTTCGACAGCCTGGGCGACAAGTTCAAGGCGGCCGGTATCCATGAAGGCGACCTGCGCGTGAAGCGCAGCCGCGTGAGCTGCTTCGCGGCCTGCAGGGGCGGCCCGGTGATGTGCGTGCAGCCCGACGGCGTTTGGTACTACGACGTGACGCCTGCCAACATGGACCGCATCATCGAGCAGCACCTGGTGGGCGGCCAGCCCGTCGAAGAGCTGGTGTTTCATCGCGGGCCTGGCCATGCCGGTTGATGGGATCGCGGTGGCCGGGTGGGCGCCGGGCACGGTCTGCATCGTCGGCGCGGGGCCGGGTGCGGCCGACCTGTTGACGCTGCGGGCCTTGCAGCGAATCCAGCAGGCCGAGGTGGTGGTGCACGACCGGCTCATCGACCCGGAGGTGCTGGCGCTGATCCCGGCCGGCGCGTTGCGCGTCTACGTGGGCAAGGCACTGGGCGACCACGCCGTGCCGCAGGACGGGATCCACGCCTTGCTCATCGTGCACGCCCGCGCCGGGCGCCGCGTGGTGCGGCTGAAGGGCGGCGACCCGTATGTGTTCGGTCGCGGGGGCGAAGAGGTGCAGGCGCTGCAGGCGGCAGGCATCGGGTGCGACGTGGTGCCCGGGGTCACGGCGGCGGGCGGTTGCGCGGCGGCGGCGGGCATCCCGCTGACCCACCGTGACCTGGCGAGCAGTTGCGTCTTTCTCTCCGGCCACCTGGCCGAGGGCAACACCGCGCAAGACTGGGCTGCCTTGGCGCGGCCCGGCCAGACGCGGGTGTTCTACATGGGTGTGCAGCGCCTGGAGCACATCGCGCAGCAACTGATCGCGCACGGCCTGGCGCCGGACACGCCGGCAGCCATCGTGCGCGACGGCACGCGCCGCACGCAGTCGGTCATTGCCACGAGCTTGATCGACCTGATGCGGCAGGCCCCCGCCTACGGGCCGCAGCCCGGGCTGCTGATCATCGGTGAGACCGTGCGCCTGAGTGCGGACTATCGGCCGCCCGCAGCACCCCTGAGCAGCGGGCTGCCGCAGCCGGGCATGCACCGTTTCACCGACACCGAGCGCGACAGCTTTCACCGGCTGGTCGAAGCCCGCCGCGACATGCGCCACTTCAGCCCCGGCAGCCACGTCGAGAGCGCCGTCATCGAGCGGCTGCTGTGCGCCGCGCACCGGGCGCCTTCGGTCGGCCTGATGCAGCCGTGGCGCTTCGTCCGCATCACCGATGCCGGCCTGCGTGAAGGCATCGCTGCCCTGGTCGAAGCCGAGCGGCTGGCTACCGCAGCAGCCATGGGCGAGCGCGCCGGCGAGTTCCTGCGGCTCAAGGTCGAAGGCGTGCGCGACTGCGCCGAGCTGTGGGTGGCGGCATTGGCGCCCGACGACGGCACGGTGTTCGGCCGGCGCACGCTGCCGCAGGAGATGGCCGTCTGCTCGCTCGCCTGCGCGGTGCAGAACCTGTGGCTTGCCGCGCGGGTCGAGCACCTCGGGCTGGGCTGGGTGTCGATGTTCGACCCCGACGCCCTGGCCCGGCTGCTGCACATGCCGGTGGGGGCCAAGCCGCTGGCCGTGTTGTGCCTCGGGCCCGTCGCCCAGTTCTACGACGCGCCCATGCTCGAGGTCGAGGGCTGGCGGCATGGCCACGGCATCGAGGAAGCCGTGTTCGAGAACGCCTGGGGTGGCCGCGAAGCTTGATGAGCCGCATTCACGGCGGGCCGAACAGCGACGGTGCAGCGCGGTGGGACTTCTCGACCAACGCCAACGCGTGCGGCCCGTGCCCGGGGGTCGTTGAAGCCATGCGCCGCGCCGACGTGACCCGCTACCCGGACCCGCACTACAGCGCCTTGAGGCACAAGCTGGCCGCGTGGCACGGCGTGCAGCCGCAGCGCATCGTGTTCGCCGGCAGCGCCAGCGAGTTCATCGTGCGCATCACGGCGGTCGTCGCGCGTCTTGCGCCGGGTGCGGGCGCTGGTGCGGATGCCGGCCCGGTCGCAGTGGCCGTACCGGCGCATGCCTACGGCGACTATGCCGCCGCCGCGCTGGCGCAGGGGCTGGCCGTGGTTCACGGTTCGATCGGGGCCGCTCTGGTCTGGCACTGCGACCCATCGAGCCCGCTCGGCCAGGCCGCGCCCCCCGACGGGCGGCGCTCGAATGCGCTGCAAGTGCTCGACCTGGCATACGCCCCGCTGCGCCTCGAAGGCGAGAGCTGTCGGGCCGCCGCCGCGCTGGACACGGTGTTTCAACTGCACAGCCCCAACAAGGCGCTGGGCCTGACGGGGGTTCGCGGCGCCTATGCCATCGCGCCCGCCGATGCGGGGCCGTGGCTGCGGGCGTTGGACGCGGCGGCGCCGTCCTGGCCACTCGGCGCCCATGCGGTGGCCATGCTCGATGCCTGGCCCGATGACGGAACGCAGCGCTGGCTGTCACGCAGCCGCGAGACCCTGCGGCGCTGGAAGCGCGCGCAGCAGCGGCTGTTCACTGCGATGGGTTGCGAGCCGCTGCCCAGCGTTGCCAACTTCTTTTGCGCGCGATGGCCGGGCGACATACCGCTGGCCGCACTGCGCGGCGAAGGCATCGCCCTGCGCGACTGTGCCTCCTTCGGCCTGCCCGGCCGGGTGCGTGTGAGCGTGCAGCCGCCGGCGGCGCAGCGGGCGCTTCGGCGCGCCTTCGACCGGTTGCAGGCCGGCCCCGCGCGCGGGGTTCAGGTGCCGACGCCGAGGCCGAGGCCAAGCATCGACCGCGCCAGCGACTCGGCCACTTCGATGCCGTCCACGCCCGCCGACATGATGCCGCCCGCATAGCCCGCGCCTTCACCGGCGGGGTACAGGCCGCGCACGTTGAGGCTCTGGTGATCGCGCCCGCGCGTGATGCGCAGCGGTGACGAGGTGCGCGTCTCCACGCCCGTCAGCACCGCGTCCGCCATGCTGAAGCCCTTGATCTGGCGCTCGAACGCGGGCAGCGCTTCGCGTATCGCCTCGACGGCGTAGTCGGGCAGCGCGCTGTTGTGTGGCTGGCCCAGGTCGGTGAGCTGCACGCCGGGTTGGTACGACGGCTCCACGCCGCCGAGCACGGCCGAACGCTGGCGCTTGATGAAGTCCCCGACCAACTGCGCCGGCGCTGCGTAGCTTGCGCCGCCGAGCTCGAACGCACGCGATTCCCACATGCGCTGGAACATGATGCCGTCGAGTGGGTTGACGACATCCGAGCGGGGGCCACCAGCCAGCCCGTCTTGCCGATAGTCCTGCGGCGTGATGCCCACCACGATGCCGGCATTCGCGTTGCGTTCGTTGCGCGAGTACTGGCTCATGCCGTTCGTCACCACGCGGCCCGGCTCCGACGTGGCGGCCACCACCGTGCCGCCCGGGCACATGCAGAAGCTGTACACAGAACGACCGTTCTTGCAGTGGTGCACGAGCTTGTAGTCAGCCGCACCGAGGACGGGGTGGCCGGCGCTGGCGCCGAAGCGCGCCGCGTCGATGATCGACTGCGGGTGCTCGACGCGAAAGCCGACCGAGAACGGCTTCGCCTCCATGAACACGCCGCGCTCGTGCAGCATCGCGAAGGTGTCGCGCGCGCTGTGGCCGAGGGCGATGACCACGTGGTCGGCCAGCAGTTGCTCACCGCCGTTCAGGGTCAGGCCGCGCACCTGGCCAGACTCGATCAGCACATCGGTCACACGCTGGTTGAAGCGCACCTCGCCGCCCAGCGCCTCGATCTCCGCGCGCATCTTCTCGACCACGCCGACGAGCCGGAAGGTGCCGATGTGCGGCTTCGCGATGAAGAGGATTTCTTCGGGCGCGCCGGCCTTCACGAACTCGGTCAACACCTTGCGCGTCAGGTGCCTCGGGTCGCTGATCTGGCTCCACAGCTTGCCGTCCGAGAACGTGCCCGCGCCGCCCTCGCCGAACTGCACGTTCGACTCGGGGTGCAGCACGCTCTTGCGCCACAAGTCCCAGGTGTCTTTCGTGCGCTCGCGCACCGCCTTGCCGCGCTCCAGCACGATGGGCTTGAGGCCCATCTGTGCGAGCACCAGCGCCGCGAAGATGCCGCACGGCCCGAAGCCGACCACGACCGGGCGCGGGCGTTGCCGCGCTGCAAAGTCGGCGGGTGCGTGGCCGATGAAGCGGTAGCCGGTGTCGGGCGTGGGGCGGATGTGCGGGTCGCCTTGCAGGCGCGCGAACACGGCGTCCACATCGACGACCGTGCAGTCGAGCGTGTAGATCAGCTGGATCGCGGTGCGTTTGCGTGCATCGAAGCTGCGCTTGAAGACGGTGAAGCCGGTCAGCGCCGCGTCGCTGATGCCCAGCCGCACGACGATGGCCGCGCGCAAGGCCGCGTCGGCATGCCCCAGCGGCAGGCGCAGGTCGGTGATGCGCAGCAGGCTCGGTGCGGTGCTTGTCATGCCTGCAACAGCGCCGGCTCATCATCGGGCAGGAAGCCGCCCGACTGATGCCGCCACAGCTTCGCGTAAAGCCCGTCCAGCCGCAGCAGCTCGTCGTGCGTGCCCTGTTCGGCGATGCGGCCCTGCTCCAGCACGATCAGGCGATCCATGCGGGCGATGGTCGACAGCCGGTGCGCAATGGCGATCACCGTCTTGCCCTCCATCAGGCCGAGCAGTTGTTCCTGGATCGCGAGCTCGACCTCGCTGTCGAGCGCCGAGGTGGCCTCGTCGAGCACCAGGATCGGCGCGTCTTTCAGCACCACGCGCGCAATCGCGATGCGCTGGCGCTGGCCGCCGGAGAGCTTCACCCCGCGCTCACCCACGTGGGCCTCGTAGCCGGTGCGGCCTTTCCAGTCGTTGAGGTCGGTGATGAACTCGTGCGCATGCGCCTTGCGCGCGGCCGCCACCACCTGCGCATGGCTTGCGCGCGGGTTGCCGTAGCCGATGTTCGCGGCAATCGAGCGGTGCAGCAGCGACGTGTCTTGCGTGACCATGCCGATGGCCGCGCGCAGGCTCTCTTGCGTGACGTGCGAGATGTAGGCCCCGTCGATGCGGATGTGCCCCTGCTCGACCTCGTGGAAGCGCAGCAGCAGGTTCACGAGCGTGGACTTGCCCGCCCCCGAGCGGCCGACCACGCCCACGCGCTCGCCCGGCGCGATCACCAGGTTCAGGTCGTCGAGCACCTTGCGGCCGTCACTGCGGCCATAGGTGAAGGTGAGGTGCTCGAAGCGGATCTCGCCGCGCGGAACAGTCAACTCGCGCGCATCGGGCAGGTCGGTCAGCGTGTGCGGCACGGCGATGGTCTCCATGCCTTCCTGGACCACGCCCACGTTCTCGAAGATGCCCGTCACCTCCCAGCTGACCCAGCCCGCCACACTCGCGATCTGCCATGCCAGCGGCAAGGCGGTGGCCACCAACCCGGCGCCGACCTGGCCCTGCGCCCAGAGCGTGATGCCGATGCCGGCGGTGCCCACCAGCAGCAGCGCGTTCATGACCGCGAGCGTGCCCATGAAGCGCGTGGTCACGCGCATGTGCGCGGCGATGGCGGCGGTGTGCTCGTCGATCACGTCGCGCACATGGGCGTCTTCGTCGCGGGCGCGGGCGAAGAGCTTCACGGTCAGGATGTTGGTGTAGCTGTCGACCACCCGGCCCATCACCGCCGAGCGCAACTCGGAACTCGCCTTGGCGCGGTCGCGCATCAGCGGCACGAAGTGGCGCAGGAAGAAGACATAGCCCACGGCCCAGAACACGATCGGCAGCGCGAGCCGCCAGTCGGCACTGGCCAGCAGCGCAAGCGACGAGACGCCGTAGATCGCGATGTACCAGAGCGCGCGGATGCTGCTGACCACGCACTCGCGCACCGCATTGCTGGTCTGCATCACGCGGTTCGCAATGCGCCCCGCGAAGTCGTTCTGGAAGAACGGCCAGCTCTGCCGCACCACATGCCAATGGCTTTGCCAGCGGATCAGGCTCGTGACGCCCGGCACCACCGCGTTGTTGCGCACCAGGCTGTCGGCCAGCAACGCCAGCGGCCGCCCGAACAGGACCGTGGCGGCCATGCCCAGCAGCAGCGGCAGCGCCGCGTGGAAGGCCGCAGCGCGGTCCACCGCCTGCATCAGCGTGACGAGGCGGCCGATGAACACCGGGATCAGCATGTCGATCAGCGCCACCAGCAGGCCGGTCGCGAACATCGCGAGGTACAGGCCACGCGTCTGGCGGATGAAGTGCCAATAGAACGCAATCAGCCCGGGCGGCGGTGCTCCGGGCGGCGCGGCGGTGGGTTCAACGCGGGACTCGAAGAAAGAGAACATCTGGGGCGGTGATCCGGAGAGAAGAATTCAGCCCCGCATTCTCGCCGGCCCATGGAGAAGGCCGCCCGAAGGCGGCCTCTGTGGTGAGCGGTTCAGTCCGCGGTCAACTGCCGGCTGCGACCGTGCCCATGCCGATCAACTCGCGTCGCGACTGAGCGCAGCCTTCAGGCGCTGGGCCAGCGTCGCGGATGCACGGTTCGCGGCCGGGGCCTTGGCGTGCGTTCTGATGATCTGGTCGTCGCCGGCATAGTCCGACACCGGCAGCGTGCCGTCGGCCATGGCCTGGGCCACTTCGGCCTTGACCTGCGCGCGAGTGACGCTCGTTGCCCGGTTCTGCTCGGTCGGGTAGACGTTGTAGTCGCTGGCCAGCACGGCGCGGTAGCCGGCTGTTCGCTGCGCGGCCTGCAAATCGGCAAGCACCTGCGAGCGGGTCGTGGTGCTCGACAGCGCAGCGTCACGCGCCCCGAAGGACAGGCTGTATTCGGTGACCGGCAAGCTGCCGCTGGCGATGGCGCGTTGCACCTCGGCCTTGACGTCGGCGCGGCTCAACGGGGCGGTGGCGTCGGCCGCCTGGGCGAACGAGCTGAGCGAACTGGTGATGGCCAGGGCCACGGTGGCGGCGAAAAGAAGCTTGGCATTCATGGTGATTTCCTTCGGTTCATTCGGCACGTCGCATCAAACGGTAGAGGCGGTGGCGTGTCGATGGCTTGAACTGTAGGCATTGCTTGTCTATCAATAAAGAAGCTATGGTTCAATTGCGTATTGCTGAAATAGAAACAAACCGGGGCTTGAAACATGGACCGCCTGCATTCCATGCGCGTCTTTACCCGCGTGATCGACGAAGGCAGCTTCGCGCGCGCGGCGCGTGAACTGAACCTGTCGCCGGCGGTCGTGACGCGCCTGGTCGCCGACCTGGAAGAGCACCTCGGCGCCCGGCTCATCAACCGCACCACGCGGCGCCTGGCGCTGACCGACACCGGCGAGCTGTACCTCGACCGAGTGCGCCACATCCTGACCGAGGTCGACGAGGCCGAGGCCCTGGCCACCGCCTCCAGCGCGCAGCCGCGCGGCCACTTGCGCGTGCTGTGCTCGCCGGCCTTCGCGGTGCACCAGTTGGCCAAGCACCTGCCCAAGTTTCGCGCGCTGTACCCGCAGGTCACGGTCGAGCTGTCGGTGCCCGGGCCGGTGGAAACGGTGGATGAGAACTTCGACGTGAGCATCATCACCGAGGGCCGCCGCCCGCTCGACGGCAGCTTCGTGGCGCGGCGCCTTGCGCGCTCGGAAGTCATCGCCTGCGCGTCACCGGAGTATCTGGACCGGCACGGCCGCCCCGAGCACCCGACCGACCTGCTGAAACACGAGGCAATGGTGCCCAACTTCCTGCGTGAGCTGACGTTCATCAAGGGCGGCTGGCCGCAGGGCAGCGAGCCCGCAGCTGAGAGCGTGACGATCTCGGCGCCGCGCCCGGCCTTGAGCACCACCCACACCGACACGCTCTACGCCGCAGCACTCGCCGGCATGGGCATCACCGGGCTGCCGTCGTTCGTGGCCGAAGACGCGCTGCTGGAGCACGCGCTCGAGCGCGTGCTGCCGCACTGGCACCTGCTGAACACCACGCTGTACGCCGGCATGCCCACGCGCAAGCACGTGCCGGCCCGCACCCGCGCGTTCGTCGACTTTCTCGTGGCCACCTTCGGCGGCGAAGACCGCGACCCGTGGCTGCTGGCGGCCGGTTGCGAAACCCAGCGTGAGCCGGCGGGTGGCAACGGGCAGGGGACGCTGGCGTTCTCGCCTTAAGCGAACACTTCCACGCGCTCGGCGCCCATCAGCGGCTCCAGCAGGCGCGACAACGGCCGCAGCGCGTTGTAGCGCGCCGCCACCTTGTGCGCGTAGCCGAAGAAACGCGGCAGGTCTTCGCTGTACTTCGGCTTGCCGTCGCGGTGTTTCAGGCGGCAGAAGATGCCCAGCACCTTCAGGTGGCGCTGCAGGCCCATCCACTCGACCTGGCGCCAGAACTCGCCGAAGTCATCAGGCATCGGCAGCCCGGCCGTGCGCGCGGCCTGCCAGTAGCGCACCGCCCAGTCGATCTCGTCCGGCTCTTCCCACGAGATGAACGCGTCACGCAGCAGCGAGGCCAGGTCGTAGGTGATCGGGCCGCGCACCGCGTCTTGAAAGTCGAGGATGCCGGGGTTCGCCGCATCGCCTGCACCCGCGCCGCACAGCATCAGGTTGCGCGGCATGTAGTCGCGGTGCACGGCGACGGTCGGCTGCGCCAGTGCGCTGGCCACCAGCGCGTCGCAAGCCGCCGCCCACGTGGCCTGATCTTCGGGCGACCACACCACGCCCAGCTCGCGCACAACGCACCATTCGGGAAACAGCGCCAGCTCTCGGCGCAGCAGCGCGTCGTCGTACGGGGGCAGGGCGCTGGCGTCCCCTCGCTGCTGCCATTGCACGAGGGCGCGGATGGCGTCGCGCATGAGCGCGTCACGCTGTGCGGTGTGGCCGGCGGCAACCGCCTCGTTCAGTGCGTCGAGGTAGAGGTGCGAGCCCAGGTCGGTGAGCAGCAGGAAGCCGTGCTCGGCGTCTTGCTCGACGACCTGCGGTGCGTTCAGCCCGGCAGCTTGCAACAGGCCGGCCACGGTGACGAACGGGCGCACGTCTTCGAGTGGCGGCGGGGCGTCCATCACGATGAAGCTCGTGCCGCTCGCCGCGCCGTCGGTGGCATCAATGCGGAAGTAGCGCCGAAAGCTCGCGTCGCTCGATGCGCTGCGCAGGGTGTCGCGGGCCAGCGCGTGGCGTGTTTCGATGGCGCCGAGCCAGGCGGCAAAGGCTTGTTCGCGGCCGGCGTCGGCCCATGTGATCGGGGTGGCGGTGAGAGGTGGGTTCAAGCGAGGTGTCTCGGGTCGGGTGCAGGGGCAGCGGCAGCGGCAGGGGCAGGGGCAGGGGCAGGGGCAGCGGCAGGGCCAATAACGGCGACAGGGGCTGTGGCGTGACGCTGTGAAACGGTGCCGCCGCCAGAGGCAGCGCCGCGTGGGCCTCGTGGATAATCGATTCTACAAACCGCACTGCCTGCAACCCGCCGCCGACACGCTCTTGCGGCCGGCTCTGTGCCCCGGCAGTGTGCCGCTCCCCCAGCTCTCGGTCCCTTCCTCTGGTGCTTCCCGTTCGCCCAACGCCGCCGCGCCTTCGCATCGTCCCGCTGGCGGTGGCGCTGCTGTGCGGCGCGCACGCGGCCGTTCGAGCGCAGGACGCCGCGCCCGCTGACGGCGTGGTGCTGCGACCCTCGCAGGTGCTGCAGCCGCCGCTGCGCGGCGAGGCGGCACGCGGGCTGCCCATCTTGCTGCGCGCGCAAACGCTCACCGGCCGGCCCGACCACGAGTTCGCCGCCGAGGGCAACGCCGAGTTCCGCCGCGGCGGCATGGTGATCCGCGCCGACCGGCTGAGCTATGACCCGCCGAGCGACCTGGCCGTGGCACTCGGCCATGTGCACATCAGCCGCGACGGCAACATCTACACCGGCCCTGAACTGCAGCTCAAGGTGCAACGCTTCGAAGGCTTCTTCGTGAACCCGGCCTACCACTTCAGCCGCACTGGCGCGGGCGGCTCGGCGAAGCGCGTTGACTTCATCGACGAGCAGCGTTCGGTCGCCCTCGGTGCCACGTACACGAGTTGCCCGAACGACGGCCCCGACGGGCCGGTGTGGCTGCTCTCGACCGAGCGCGTCAGCATCGATTTCACGAAGAACGAAGGCGTGGCCGAAAAGGCGGTGCTGCGCTTCTATGGCGTGCCCATCCTCGCCGCGCCGCGCCTGAGCTTCCCGCTCACCGATGACCGCAAGTCGGGCTGGCTGCCGCCCAACATATCGCTCGATACCAAGAGCGGGCTGCAGTTCTCGATGCCCTATTTCTGGAACATCGCCCCGAACCGCGACGCCACGTTCACGCCCTCGCTCAGCACGCGGCGCGGCCCGGGCCTGGAGAGTGAGTTCCGCTACCTCGAACCGGGCCACGCCGGCGAACTGAAACTCAACGTGCTGCCCTACGACCGCGTGACAGGCACCACGCGCTACGCGCTCAACGCCCAGCACGAGAGCGAGTTCGAAGGCGGCACACGCGTGCAGTTGCGCGCGCTGCAGGTCTCCGACGACGACTACTGGAAAGACTTCCCGCGCGATGTGTCGGCGCTGACGCCGCGCCTGCTCGCGACCGACCTGCAACTGACCCGGCCGTTCAACACCGGCTTCGGCAACTGGGCCGGCTACGCCCGCGTGCAACGTTGGCAAGTGCTGCAAACGGCCGACCCCACGACCCGCATCGAGGCACCCTACGAGCGCATGCCGCAGATCGGCGCGCGCTATGAAGGTCGGGCCGGCTCGGGCTTCGAGCTGAACCTTGAAACCGAGTTCAACCGCTTCACCAACCCCGAGAACCCGAGCGGCCCGCCGCTCGTGCTGGGCGCCGCCGTGCCCACCTATGCGCCCCGGCCGACCGGCCTGCGCGTGCATGCGCTGGGCAGCGTCAGCCGGCCCTTCGTCACGCCCGGTTGGAGCGTGATCCCGAAGCTCGCGCTGAACGCTGCGGCCTACTCGCTCGACAGCAACGCGCTGGCCGCAGGCCTGGCGCGCAGCCCGTCGCGCGTGATCCCGAGCTTCAGCCTCGACAGCGCCTGGGTCTTCGAGCGCGACACCGCGTTCTTCGGGCGTGCCGTGCGCCAGACGCTGGAGCCGCGCCTGCTCTACGTGAACACGCCGTTCCGCGACCAAAGCAAGCTGCCCGACTTCGACGCGTCGGCGAAAGACTTCAACGTCGACTCGATCTTCAGCGACAACGCGTTCTCGGGTGTCGACCGCGTGTCCGATGCGCACCAGGTCACCGCCGGCCTCACGACCCGCGTGCTCGACCCCGACACCGGCGCCGAAGCGCTGCGCCTGGGCCTCGCGCAGCGCTACCTGTTCCGCGACCAGCGCATCACGCCCGACGGTTTGCCACTGACGCGGCGCTTCTCCGACCTGCTGCTGCTCGGCTCGACCACGCTGGTGCCGAGCTGGGCGCTCGATGCCGCGCTGCAATACAGCCCGGACATCCGGCGCCTCACGCGATCGGTGGTCGGCGCGCGCTACTCACCCGGCCCGTACCGCACGGTCAGCGCCACGTACCGCTCGACACGGGGCTTGAGCGAGCAGGTCGAGCTCGCCTGGCAATGGCCGATCTACGGGCCGCTGCCCGAGCCCGGGCAGGCCGCACGCCGCATCACCGAAGGCAGTGCAGGCGCGAGCTGCAACGGCAGCTGGTACGCAGTCGGCCGGGTCAACTACAGCACGCTGGAGAGCCGCTTCACCGACGCAGTCGCCGGGGTCGAGTACGACGCGGGCTGCTGGATCGGGCGCGTCGTGGCCACCCGGTCGTCGACCAGCCGCAGCGAGGCCACAACCCGCTTGCTGCTGCAACTCGAGCTCGTCGGCCTGTCCAGGCTGGGCACCAACCCGCTGCAGGTCTTGAAGGACAATATCCCGGGCTACAAGCTGCTGCGTGAAGACCGCGCACCGGCCCAACCGCTGAGCACCTATGACTGATCCCTTGATGCATTCCCGCCGCCGGCACGCCCGCCTTTGCGCATCCCTTCAGGTGGCGCTGTGCGCGCTCGTGCTCGGTGCGCAGGTGCCGGCCGCGCTGGCACAAGGGGCGGCACGCACCGCGCCGCCGCGCATGGCCGACTTCATCGTCGCGGTCGTCAACCAGGAGCTGGTGACGAACGCCGAGGTCGAGCAGCGCCTGGCACGCATCCGTGAAGACGCAGCGCGTTCCAAGACGCAGCTGCCGCCCACCACCGAGCTGCGCAAGCAGGTGCTCGATCAACTCATCGACGAGCGCGTGCAAATCACCAACGCACGCGAAAACGGCCCCAAGGTCGACGACGCCGAGCTCGACCGCGCGGTTGGCAACGTGGCGCTGCAGAACCAGATGACGCTTGCGCAACTGCGTGCGCGGCTGCAGCAGCAAGGCATTGCCTACACCACCTTCCGAAACAACGTGCGCGACCAGTTGCTGACCGAGCGCGTGCGCGAGCGCGAGGTCAATGCGCGCATTCGCATCAGCAACGACGAGGTCGATGCCTTGCTGGACAAGCGCCGCGCTTCATCCGGTAGCGCGGTGCAACTGAACATCGCGCAGATCCTGGTGACCGTGCCCGACGGCGCGACCATCGAGGCGGTGGCGCAACGCCAGAAGCGCGCCGAAGCCGCGTTGGCACGGGTCAAGGCCGGCGAGGCCTTCGAGGCGGTGGCGCGCGAGGTCTCGGAAGACGGCAACAAGGCCCAGGGCGGCGTGATCGGGCTGCGCCCCGCCGACCGGCTGCCCGACCTGTTCGTCGAAGGCGTGAAGCTGCTGAAAGACGGCGAGGTCACGCCGACCCTGCTGCGCAGCGGCGCGGGCTTTCACGTGCTCAAGCTGATCGAGCGCCAGAGCGGCGGCGCCTTCACGGCGCAGCAAACGCGCGCCCGCCACATCTTGCTGCGCGTGTCACCGCAGCTGTCGGCCGATGCGGCCTCACGCCGGCTCGCCGAATTCAAGCGCGCGATTCAAAGCGGCGCCAAGACGTTCGAGCAACTCGCGCGCGACAACTCCGAGGACGGCTCTGCCGCGCAGGGCGGCGAGCTGGGCTGGGCATCGCCCGGCACCTTCGTGCCCGAGTTCGAAGAAACGATGAACGCGCTGCCGATCAACGGCCTGTCGGAACCGCTGGTGTCGCGCTTCGGTGTGCACCTGATCCAGGTGCTCGAGCGCAGGCAAGTCGCGCTCGACATCAAGCAGCAGCGCGAACAGGCGCGCAATGTGCTGCGCGAGCAGAAGTTCGAAGAGGCCTACCTTGATTGGATCCGCGACCTGCGCGGCCGCGCCTACGTCGAGATGCGCGAGCCGCCGGTCTGACCGGCGCCGCCCGTGAAACACCAAGCCCGCAAACGTTTCGGGCAGCACTTCCTGACCGATGGCTCGGTGATCGACGCAATCATCGACGCCATCGACCCGAAGCCCGGTGAAGCCCTCGTCGAGATCGGCCCCGGCCTGGGCGCGATGACCGACCCGCTGGTCGCGCGCTGCGAGCAGCTCACGGTGATCGAGCTGGATCGAGATTTGGCGCAGCGCCTGCGTCAGCGCCCGGCGCTGAGCGTGATCGAGGCCGATGTGCTCAATGTCGACTTCGGCGCGCTCGCGGCTCAGCAAGGCCAACGGCTGCGCGTGGTGGGCAACCTGCCGTACAACATCTCGACGCCGATCCTGTTCCACCTGCTCGGCGCGGTTGCGCATGTGGCCGACCAGCACTTCATGCTGCAAAAGGAAGTGGTCGAACGCATGGCCGCCGCGCCCGGCAGCAAGGCCTATGGGCGCCTGAGCGTGATGCTGCAGTGGCGCTATGACATCGAGGCCATCATCGACGTGCCGCCCGAAGCGTTCGAGCCGCCGCCGCGGGTCGACTCGGCCGTGGTGCGGATGCTCCCGTTGCCGCAGGCCGGTGTGCCGGCCGTCGACCCGCTGCTGTTGGAAGAACTCGTGCGCGTCGCGTTCTCACAGCGGCGCAAGCTGTTGCGCCACACGCTCGGCCGCTGGCTCGACGAGCGCCGCCATGCCGGCGCCTTCGATGTTCAGCGCCGCGCCGAGGAAGTGCCGGTTCACGAGTACCTGGCGCTCGCAGCTGCCATCAAGCCGCAGACGTGAAAGCGCCCGTGCGCCGGGCCTTTCAGGCCCCGCGCACGGGCGCTCGGCGGGCGTCGTCAACCGGTCAGGCGGCGTTCAGCCACATGGCAGTATCGAACGCGCTGCTCATCAACGGCATGTTCATGCCGAAGGTGTTGTTGGCGGCAGTCTTCGGTGCCGACTTCGCCGGCTTGTCTGCAACGCTGGGGGCCCCATCCGTAGCCCGCTCCCATGACCCTGATTCTTGGGAGCGGGCTACTGAAAAGAAGAGAAGCACCTGAAGGGTATCTTTCGTTCCCCCCAGAAGTCGGCGGCGTCTCGGAACACATCGAGCAACTGCTCGCGTGCCTCGCGGTCGAAACGCGGGTTGTCGGGCAACTGCTCGAGCACGACCACGAAGCCGGGCTGCTGACCGGCCTTGTGGACGAGGTCGGTCATGCAGTCGAACAGCGCATCGAGGTTCTTGCCGAAGTGCGCAGGGAACATGAAGGCCTGCGCAATGGCGTCGAGAACGTCTTGTTTGGACTGGGCCGCCGTCAAGTTCACGTAGAGGAAATGCTGGCTCGCGCTTTGCGCCGCGAGCATCAGGTCCTCCACGCGAAAGGCGCGGATCGATTGAACAATGTTTGGACGGACTGTCTGCAACAGCATGGTCACGTTCCTCCTCGAATCAAGAAAACAACTTCAAAACAACGCTTGGTGACGTTCGCGGCCGTCATGGCCTCCGCAGCCTTCATGGTGCTCATGGCGCAATCTGACGAAACGTCATGTAGTGATCCCCGGTGTAGTAACAAGCCTCCGGCAGCCGGGCTTGTTCGCCACCGCAGACGATTCGTTTTGCACCCCGGTTGCGCAGGCCGGGCGTCGCAACGGTGTACTCCCGGTAGAACCCGCGCGCACGCTTGGGCAAAACGCGTTCGCGGTTGCCGAACGTCGAGCCATCCTTGGGGTAGGGGAACGGGCCGCCGGCGATGACCAACTTGTGCGTCGCCTGGGCCTCGGCGGGCAAATCACCGAGCGCCACCGTGCCAGGAACCGGGCCCTTGGCCTGAACTGCACCCGTGACCAGCAGCGCACTGGCAATACAAACCACCTGCCCTGTCTTGCGCAGAGCTTGCCACCAGGGTGGCCGACCGGAGAAAAACACGGAAAATCCCTGAAATCAGATGCCCTGATGGTAACGAGAACGCGGCAAAACCTCAAGCCTTTGCCTCAATTTGGGGCAGGCGATTTAGTTTGTTAGTATGTGCACGCTTTCGCTAAATATCATGTTCGGTCAACAACACTCGCTGCCAAACCGGATCGAAAATGCACTGGAATGGCGTGTCATCGAACCATCACAAAGCCTTCGGGTTATCCCGGTCATTGGCGCTTGATGTTTGGATTCAGCGAGCCGCGTTCGCGTCCGCGACGGTCAGCGCGGTCATGTTGATGATGCGCCGCACCGTGGCCGAAGGCGTCAGGATGTGCACCGGCTTCGCCGCGCCCAGGAGCACCGGGCCGATGGCGATGCCGCCGCCCGCCGCCGTCTTGAGCAGGTTGTAGCTGATGTTCGCCGCGTCGATGTTCGGCAGCACCAACAGGTTGGCTTCGCCGGTGAGCGGGCTGCCGGGCATGATCTGTTGCCGGTAGGCGGCGTCGAGCGCGGTGTCGCCGTGCATCTCGCCGTCGACTTCGAGCCACGGCGCCTGCTGTTGCAGCAGGCCGAGCACATTGCGCATCTTGATGGCCGAGGGCTGGTTGCTGGAGCCGTAGTTGCTGTGCGAGAGCAACGCCGCCTTCGGGTGCAGCCCGAAACGCATCATCTCTTCGGCGGCCATCACCGTGATCTCGGCCAGCTGCTCGGCAGTCGGGTCGTAGTTGACGTGCGTGTCGACCAGCATGACCTGGCGGCCCGGCAGGATGAGCCCGTTCATGCACGCGTAGGTCTTGGTGCCTTCGCGCTTGCCGATCACCTGATCGATGTAGTGCAGGTGCAGCGCGGTCGTGCCCCAGGTGCCGCACAGCAGGCCGTCGACCTCACCCGAGCGCAGCAGCATCGCGCCGATGAGCGTCAGGCGGCGGCGCATCTCGATCTTGGCGAGCTGCTCGGTCACACCCTTGCGCTGCGTGAGCTGGTGGTAGGTCTTCCAGTAGTCGCGATAGCGGTGGTCGTGCTCGGTGCTGACGAGGTCGTAGTCTTGCCCCGCAGCCAACCGCAGGCCGAACTTCTCGATGCGCTGGGCAATCACGTCCGGCCGGCCGATCAGCGTGGGGCGCGCCAGGCCTTCGTCGACGATCACTTGCGCCGCGCGCAGCACCCGCTCTTCCTCGCCCTCGGCATAGGCCACGCGCTTGTTCGCGGCGCGCTTGGCGAGGTTGAAGATCGGCTTCATTGTCGTGCCCGAGGCATACACGAAGGTCTGCAGCTTGTCGCGGTAAGCGTCGAGGTCCTTGATCGGCCGGGCGGCCACGCCGGACTCGGCCGCTGCCTTCGCGACCGCCGGTGCGATCTTCATCATCAGCCGCGGGTCGAACGGCTTCGGGATCACGTACTGCGGCCCGAAGCTCAGCGTGGCGCCCACATAGGCGGCGGCCACCACCTCGCTCTGTTCGGCCTGCGCCAGCTCGGCAATCGCGTGCACCGCAGCGATCTCCATCTCGAGCGTGATCGTGGTCGCGCCACAGTCGAGCGCACCGCGGAAGATGTACGGGAAACAAAGAACGTTGTTGACCTGGTTCGGGTAGTCGGTGCGGCCGGTCGCGATGATCGCGTCCGAGCGCACTTCGAGCACCTCTTCGGGCAGGATCTCGGGCGTCGGGTTGGCCAACGCGAAGATCATCGGGCTCGCCGCCATCGTGGCCACCATGTGGGGCTTCAGCACACCGCCCGCCGACAGGCCGAGGAAGATGTCGGCGCCCTTCATCACGTCGGCCAGCGTGCGCGCGTCGGTCTTTTGCGCGAAGACGATCTTGTCCTCGTCCATCAACTCGGTGCGGCCCTCGTAGACCACGCCGGCGAGGTCGGTGACCCAGATGTTCTCGCGCGGCACGCCGAGCTTCACCAGCAGGCCCAGGCACGCGAGCGCTGCGGCGCCGGCGCCCGTGGTCACGAGCTTGACCTCCTTGATGTTCTTGCCCGAGACCTTCAGCGCATTCAGCACACCCGCGCCGACCACGATGGCCGTGCCGTGCTGGTCGTCGTGGAACACCGGGATCTTCATGCGCGCGCGGAGGGCTCGCTCGACGTAGAAGCAATCCGGGGCCTTGATGTCTTCGAGGTTGATGCCGCCGAAGGTGGGCTCCAGTGCCGCAATGTGATCGATCAGCTTGTCGAGGTCGTTCTCGGCGATCTCGATGTCGAACACATCGATGCCGGCGAACTTCTTGAACAGCACGCCCTTGCCCTCCATCACCGGCTTGGCCGCGAGCGGGCCGATGTTGCCCAGGCCGAGCACGGCCGTGCCGTTCGTGATGACGGCCACCAGGTTGCCGCGCGAGGTGTACTTGAACGCGTTCGCCGGGTCGGCCACGATCTCTTCGCAGGCTGCCGCCACACCGGGCGAATAGGCCAGCGACAGGTCACGCTGGTTGATCATCTGCTTGGTCGCCGCGATGGCGATCTTGCCCGGCGTCGGGAACTCGTGGTACTCAAGCGCGGCGAGCCGAAGTTCGGCGGCCTTCTGTTCGGACAAGGTGGACATGGGGTGTCTCGCTGGTTGTTCGCGCGGCGCAGCGCGGCAGGCTCGGACTCTGGTCTGCGCTGGCGCATCCGGAGCGGGATTGTAGGAGCGCGCACCTGCGCGACACGCGGCCGATAATGCCCCGGCAGCCTTCCCGGCCGCGCCCTGCACAGCGGCCCGGCCGCGCCCCATGCCCCTCGGCGAATTCGACCTCATCGCGAAGTTCTTCACCCGCCGCGTCACGCGCGCTGCGCTTGGCGTGGGCGACGACTGCGCGCTGTTCGCGCCCTCCATCGGCACGCAGCTCGCGGTGTCGAGCGACATGCTCGTCGAGGGCCGGCACTTCCTGCCCACCGTCGCCCCACAGCGCCTGGGCCACAAGGCGCTCGCCGTGAACCTGAGTGACCTCGCCGCCTGCGGCGCCATGCCGATGGCGTTCACGCTCGCGCTCGCCTTGCCGCGCGTCGACGAGGTCTTTCTCGCCGGCTTCGCGCAGGGCCTGCTCGCACTGGCCGATGCGCACCACTGCGAGCTGATCGGCGGCGACACCACGCTAGGCCCGCTCAACATCTGCATCACTGTTTTCGGTGAGCTGCCGGCCGGCACCGCGCTGCTGCGTTCGGGCGCGCAAGCGGGCGACGACCTCTACGTCAGCGGCACGCTCGGCGACGCGCGCCTGGCGCTCGAGGTGTTTCGCGGCACGGTCGCCCTGGAGGGTGCGGCGTTCGACGCAGTGCGCGGCGCCATGGAGCAGCCGACCCCGCGCGTCGCGCTCGGCGTGGCGCTGCGGGGTGTGGCCACCAGCGCGATCGACGTGTCCGACGGCCTGCTCGGCGACCTGGCGCACGTGCTGCGCCGCTCCGGCGTGGGGGCCACGTTCGATGTCGACGCGTTGCCGCGCAGCGCCGTGATGCGCGAACAGACGCGGCCATGGCAACACACCTGCACGCTCGCGGGCGGCGACGACTACGAGCTCGTGTTCACCGCGCCGCCGCAGCACGCCGACAAGGTGACGGCGGCCGCGCGCGCGGCGCAGGTTCGTGTCACGCGCATCGGCCGCATCGACGCCGCTGCCGGCTTGCGGCTGGTCGATCAAGCCGGCTGCGATGTGCCGAACACCTTTGCCTCTTTCGACCACTTCAAGGCATGACCATGACGCCTGTGCCCGCACCCGCGCCCGCACTCCACCCGCCCGTGGCCGGTGCGCCGCGCAAGGCGACCTGGCGCTTCATGCTGTCGCACCCGGCGCACGCCATCGCGCTCGGCTTCGGCAGCGGCCTCGCGCCCAAGGCGCCAGGCACCGTCGGCACGCTGTGGGCCTGGGTCGCGTTCGCGCTGTTGCAGCCACGGCTGTCGACCGGGCAATGGGCGTGGCTGCTGGCGGGCAGCGCGCTGGTCGGCTGGTGGGCCTGCACGGTGACCGCGCGCCACATGAACGTGGCCGACCCCGGCGCCATCGTGTGGGACGAAGTGCTCGCGTTCTGGCTCGTGCTGTGGCTCGTCACGCCGGCCAGCTTCTGGGCCCAGCTGTGGGCCTTCGCGCTGTTCCGTTTCTTCGACGCCGCCAAGCCCGGCCCGGTGGCCTGGGCCGATGCCGCGTTCAAGGTGCAGCGCGGCCAGCCGATCGGCTGGGCGCAGGGCTTCGGCATCATCTTCGACGACCTCGTGGCGGCCTTGTGCACGCTGCTCGTCATCGCGCTGTGGAGGCTCGTTTGATCCGCTACGAGCCCGCTGTGTTTGCGCTGGCCGATGCGCTGCGCACCCGCGGCTGGAAGCTCGCCACCGCCGAGTCCTGCACCGGCGGTCTGATTGC
Source organism: Rhizobacter sp. (assembly GCA_031385155.1). GTDB lineage: Bacteria > Pseudomonadota > Gammaproteobacteria > Burkholderiales > Burkholderiaceae_C > LMDS01. The sequence continues at coordinate 56,671 of JANNBF010000085.1, read as the reverse complement.
AGCGGCGTGCACGGCAGTGGCCGGGTCGAGCGATTGGTTCGAGCGTGGCTTCGTGACCTACTCGAACGAGGCCAAGGCTGATTTGCTCGGTGTGCCGGCCGCACTGATCGCGAGCTTCGGTGCTGTCAGCGCCGAGGTGGCGCGCGCCATGGCTGAAGGCGCGCTCGCGCGCTCACACGCGCAGCTGGCCGTGGCAGTCACCGGCATCGCCGGGCCCGGCGGTGGCTCGCCGGCCAAGCCGGTGGGCACGGTCTGGCTCGCGCTGGCGCACAGCGGTGGCGCCGCGCGCGCCGAGCTGTTGCAACTGACCGGTGACCGTGCGGCGGTGCGCGAGCAGACCGTGCACGCTGCGTTGGCGCGCCTGCTGGCCAGCGTGCGGCCCGCCTGACGGAGCGGCCCCATGGCCATCCTCGTTGCCGCTGACTTTGACGTCGACGAGTGGGCTGCCTGGTGGCCGTGCTTGGAGGCGGCGTTCCCCGGTGAGCAGCTGGTGCGTGGCCGCAGCGGCTGCCGCAGCGATGAGATCGACGTTGCGCTCGTGGCCAACCCGCCAACGGGCGCGTTGCAGGGCCTGTCGTCGCTGAAGCTGATCCAGTCGCTGTGGGCGGGGGTCGACAAGCTGCTCGGCGACCCGACCGTGCCCAGTGGCGTGCCGCTGGCGCGCATGGTCGACCCCGCCATGAACCTGTTGATGGCACAGACCGCGCTCTGGGCCGTGTTGAGCCTGCAGCGCGGCTTCTTCGGCTATGCGGCGCAGCAGCGCGAGCGGCGCTGGCAGCCCCGCGCGCCGGTGCGCGCGGGTGACGTGACCGTCGCGGTGCTCGGCCTCGGCCAGATGGGCTCGTGCGCCGCGCTCATGCTGGCGAGGCACGGCTATCGCGTGCTCGGTTGGAGCACGCGCGGCGCCTGCCTCGACGGCTTGACCACGCATGCCGGCATGTCCGCGTTGCCGCAGGTGCTCGCGCAAGCGCAGGTCGTCGTGAACCTGCTGCCGCTCACGGCCGTGACCGCCGGCCTCTTCAACGCCGGCACGTTGGCCCTCATGCCGCGCGGCTCGGCGCTCGTGAACCTGGCGCGCGGCGCGCATGTGGTCGACGCCGACTTGCTCGCCGCGCTGGCCAGCGGCCACATCGCGCATGCGGTGCTCGACGTGTTCACCACCGAGCCGCTGCCGGCCGACCATGTGTTCTGGTCGCACCCACAGGTCACGGTTCTGCCGCATGTGGCCGCACCCACCGACCCGCGCAGCGCGGCGCTGGTGGCGGCGGCCAACGTGCGTGCGCTGCGCGAGGGGCGGGGAGTATTGCACTGCGTGGACCGCGTTCGCGGCTACTGAATCCCCCCGCTAACACGGATCCGGTGTTAATTCTGGGCGCCACCCATGAGCAACCTCACCATCACCGTTGACGACGACCTGCTGCACGCCGCCCGCGTCAAGGCCGTGCAGCAGGGCACCAGCGTGAACAAGGTGTGCCGTCAGGCGATTGCGGCGTTCGCCACGGCCGGCGCCTTCTCGGTGACGTTGCGGTGATGGTCCCAAACCCACGCGCCGTGCTGCCGCCAGAGCCCGGCGGCATGTTCTTCGATACCCACATCCTGATCTACGCGCAAGACCGGGCCGACCCGTTCAAGCAGCTGCGCGCGCAAGAGACGATGGACGCCGCCATCAAGGCCGACCGCCTCGTCATCAGCATCCAGGTCATGCAGGAGTTCTATGCCGTGGCCGTGCGCAAGCGCTGGATGACGCCGGCCCAGGCCCACAGCCTGCTCGCTCGGCTGGCGGAGCACACGGTGGTGCCGGCCAGTGCGGATTCGGTGCTCCGTGGCGTCGCCTTGCAGCAGCGCGAGCAGCTCTCGATCTGGGACGCGCTGGTCGTGCAAGCCGCGCTCGACGCGCGCTGTTCGGTGCTCTTCAGCGAAGACCTGCAGGAAGGCCGGCGTTACGCATCACCGGCCGGCGCCGGGCCGGACCTTCGGGTCGTCAACCCGTTCAACACGCCGGCGCAAAAGCACGGGCCGGCGGTGCACGAAGTGCCGGCGACGTACGGCGCGGCGGCGAAGCAGCGCCGCACCGGGCGGCTGGGCAAGAGCCCGGCAATCAAGCGCCCGGCGGCCAAACGCTAGCCGCCAAACGCTAAGCGTTCAGCGCCAGTCGGGGCCCAGCAGGGCTGTCTCGCCGGGCCTGCCCCGCCGCGACGCGCTCGCACACCATCAGCACGAGGCGCTTCAGGCCGTCCCACGGCTCCAGCGGCCAGTCGGGGTGCTTCAGGCCTTTGACGAGCCCGTCGCACACCTGCGCGGCCTCCAGCAAGTGCGCGGCGGCGTGGTCGCTGAGCAGCGGCACCACGCGCTCGAACAGGCGCTCCTTGGCGCCCCACACGCGAACCTCGCGCAAGGCCATCGGCAGCGGCCGGCCGGCACTCACCGCGTCTTTCACGCGCTTGAGGTTGCGGATGTCTTCGGTCAGCGTCCAGTGCACCAGCACGGCGGCCTCGCCCTCGGCGCGCAGGCCTTCGAGCATGCGCAGCGCGCGCGCCACCTGGCCCGCCAGCACCGCCTCGCCGAGCTTGAACACGTCGTAGCGGGCCACGTTCAGCACGGCGGCCTCGACCTGCTCGAACGCCAGTTCGCCCGCCGGGTAGAGCAGACCGAGCTTCTGGATCTCCTGGTGCGCGGCGAGCAGGTTGCCCTCGACGCGGTCGGCAAAGAACGCGAGCGTGCGTTGCCCGGCCTCGCCTGCCTGTACCTGTTGCCCCTGCGCCTTCAGGCGTTGCGCGATCCACAGCGGCAGCGCGGCGCGCTCGACCGGGTCGACACGCACCGTCACGCCGGCGGCATCAAGCGCCAGGAACCACGCGCCGGTCTGCTGTGTGCGGTCGAGCTTGGGCAATTGCACCAGCGTCACCACGTCGTCCGACAGGTGCTGGCAATAGCGCTGCAGCGCGGCCGAGCCGTCCTTGCCCGGCTTGCCGGACGGGATGCGGATCTCGATCAACTGCTTGTCCGAGAACAGGCTCATCGCCATCGACGCGCCGAGCAGGCCGCTCCAGTCGAAGTGGTTGCCGGCGACGGTGTGCACCTGGCGCTCGCTGCAGCCGGCGGCACGCGCAGCGGCGCGGATCGCGTCACCCGCTTCCTGCGCCAGCAGCGGCTCGTCGCCCCACACCGTGTAGAGCGGGCGCACGCCCTTGCTCAGGTGGGCTTTGAGTTGATCGGCGCGAACTTGCATGGCGGGCAGAAGCGCGGCGTCAAACGCCCCGCACCGATGCGAGCCGGCGCAGCACCTGCGCCACGATGTCGCTCTGCATCGTTCGGTACAGGAAGGCCTCTTCCTGCTCCTTGCCGAGTGCCGCGCTCTCTGTGTAGCTGAGGTCGCGGCTCTGCACGATCTCGGCCGGTGGGATCAGCTCTTTGCCGGCCACACTGCGCAGGCGGAAGACGAAGCGCGCGCGCAATTGAAGTTCGGTCACCTGCCCGACGGAGTTGCTCGCGACGACCACCTTCTCGCGCGCGTCGGTCAGGGCTTCGAGCACCACCTGCGCCTGCGGCAGCGCGTCAACGACGATGGTCGTTGTGCTCGCATCGATGCTGCGCCGCAGTTCATCGAAGAGCGGCGAATGCGGCTTGAAGCCAGTGAGCTGGATGGTGCGAAAGCGCAACTCCGGCGCGCGCCGCAATTCGAAGCCGCAGCCGGCCAGCACAGCCCCGCAGGCCAGCAGCAGGGCGCGGCGCGGCATGTTCAATGCTGAACTCAAACGACGCTCAAACGACGATGTTCACGAGCCGGCCCGGCACCACGATCACCTTCTTCGGGCGCTTGCCCTCGGCGAACTTGATGTAGTCCGGGCTCTTCAGCGCCGCCGCTTCGATGGTGTGCTTGCCCGCCGTTGCCGCCACGCGGATGCTGCCGCGCAGCTTGCCGTTGACCTGCAGCATCAGTTCGATCTCGCTCTGCTCCAGCGCTGCCATGTCGACTGCCGGCCAGGGTGCGTCGAGCAGGTCGCCGTGGTCGCGCTCGTAGCCCAGGTCTTGCCACAACTGCCAAGCAGTGTGCGGCGCGGCCGGGTACAGCGCGCGCAGCAAGATGCCGAAGCCTTCGCGCAGCACGGCTGCATCCGCAGGCGTGGCGTCGAGCTTCGCACCCTCGAACGCGTTCAGCAGTTTCATGCAGCCCGAGACCACGGTGTTGTACTGAATGCGCTCGTAGTCGTGGCTGATCTGGCGCAGCAGCAGGTGCACTTCGCGGCGCAGTTCCTTGGCTGCGGCGCCGGCGCCGTTCGGTGTCGGTGTCGACGTGGCCGAGCCAATCACCTCGGCATGCTTGACACCGAACGCCCAGAGCCGGCGCAGGTAGCGGAACGAGCCTTCGGCGCCGCTGTCGGACCAGGCCGCGCTCTGGTCGGGCGGTGCTGCGAACATCGTGAACAGGCGCGCCGTGTCGGCACCGAACTTGGCGATGATGTCGCGCGGCTCGACCACGTTGTTCTTCGACTTCGACATCTTCTCGACGCCACCGAGCAGCACCGGCAGCCCGTCTTCGACGGCCACGGCGCCCACCGGGTGGCCCTTGTCGTCGTGGCTGATCGTGACTTCGCTGGGGTAGAACCAGCGCTTCTTGCCGGCGTCGTCTTCGCGGTAGAACGACTCGTTGAGCAGCATGCCCTGCGTGAAGAGCTTGGTGAACGGCTCGCCGTTCTCGACCAGGCCCAGGTCGCGCATCGCCTTGGTCCAGAAGCGCGCGTAGAGCAGGTGCAGCACGGCGTGTTCGATGCCGCCGATGTACTGGTCCATCGGGTTCCAGTAGGCGTTGCGCGCATCGACCATCGCACCGGCGCTGTCGGGGCAGGCATAGCGCATGTAGTACCAGGCCGAATCGACGAAGGTGTCCATCGTGTCGGTCTCGCGCCGCGACGGTTTGCCGCAGGTCGGGCACGCCACGTTCAGGAACGCGTGGTGCTTGTTGAGCGGGTTGCCGCTGCCGTCGGGGATCAGGTCTTCGGGCAGCACGACCGGAAGGTCTTCTTCGGGCACCGGCACCGGGCCGCATGCGGCGCAGTGAATGATCGGGATCGGCGTGCCCCAGTAACGTTGGCGGCTGATGCCCCAGTCGCGCAGGCGCCAGGTCGTCTTCTTGCCACCGAGGTGCTTGTGCTCGAGCGCGTTTGCCACGGCATCGACCGCCCCCTGGAACGTGAGGCCGCTGTACACGTCGGAGTTGATCGTGACGGTGCGCTCGCCCGTCGTGTCTTTCAGCGCGTACCAATCCTGCCAGTGGTCGTAGCTGAAGTGCGCCTCGCCGTCAGCGTGAATGACCTGCAGGATGTCGATGCCGTACTTCTTCGCGAACGCGAAGTCGCGCTCGTCGTGGCCGGGCACGCCCATCACTGCGCCGTCGCCGTAGCTCATCAGCACGTAGTTGCCGACCCACACCGCGATGGGTTCGTGCGTCAGCGGGTGGTCGACGGTCAGGCCGGTCGCCACACCCTTTTTCTCTTGGGTTGCGAGCTCGGCTTCGGTCGTGCCGCCGGCCTTGCACGCCTCGATGAACGCGGCGACCTTGGGGTCGGACAGCGCCGCGTGCGCCGCCAGCGGGTGCTCGGGTGCGACGGCGCAGAACGTGACGCCCATGATGGTGTCGGCGCGGGTCGTGAACACGTACATCCGGCCGTCACCGACCAGCTTGCCATCGGAGCCGTGAATGGTGTGCGGGAAGGCGAAGCGCACGCCCTCGCTCTTGCCGATCCAGTGCTCCTGCATCAGCCGCACGCGCTCCGGCCAGCCGTGCAGATAGCCGGGGGCCGTGGGGTCGGCCACGTTGTCGAGCAGTTCGTCGGCGTACTTCGTGATCGCGAGGTAGTAGCCCGGGATCTCGCGCCGCTCGACGAGCGCGTCGCTGCGCCAGCCGCGGCCGTCGATCACCTGCTCGTTCGCAAGCACGGTCTGGTCGACCGGGTCCCAGTTGACGACCTGGGTCTTCATGTAGGCCAGGCCCTTGTCGAGCAGCTTCAGGAAGAACCACTGGTTCCACTTGTAGTAGCTCGGGTCACAGGTGGCGATCTCGCGCGACCAGTCGAACGCCAGGCTCAGCGGCTGCATCTGCGCCTTCATGTCGGCGATGTTCGCGCGCGTCCATTCGGCCGGTGGCACGTTGTTGGCCATCGCCGCGTTCTCGGCTGGCAGGCCGAAGGCGTCCCAGCCCATCGGCATCAGCACGTTCATGCCCTTCATGCGCAGCTGGCGCGTGAGCATGTCGTTGATGGTGTAGTTGCGCACGTGGCCCATGTGCAGCTTGCCGCTGGGGTAGGGCAGCATCGAGCAGGCGTAGAACTTCGGCTTCGGCTGGCCATTGGCATCGAGCGCGTTCTCGATGACGCGGTAGGCATCGGCCGCAGCCCACGCGGCTTGCGCGGCGCGCTCGATCTGGTCGGGTTTGAAATCGGGGTTCATGCGGTGCTGCTCGATGTACCAAGCAAGATGCCGGGCAAGGTGGCATCGATTATAGGAACGCCCCTCGCGCCAGGCCCCCGTTCGGGTGCCCTCGGCCAGTGGATGGACGGCCCGGGGTGGCGCGCACCATCATGCGCCCATTCCCCACCCCAGGCTTCCACCATGAACACGATGCGAAGAACCTTTCTGACCGCGCTGGCCGCCCTCGCGCTGCCGACCCGACAAGCCTTCGCGGGCCCCGACGCGGCCATTGGCGGCGAGCTTCCGCCCGGCGTGATGCTGGCCAACGTCTACGGCGATCACCTCGACCCGCGCCTCTACCTCGCCAGCGAGAAGTTCGACGGCGTGCGCGCCCTGTGGGACGGCCGGGTTCTGCGATTCCGAAGCGGCCGCCCGGTACATGCGCCAGCCGCGTTCACGGCCGCGCTGCCGCCGGTGCCGCTCGACGGCGAACTGTGGCTCGCGCGTGGCCGGTTCGATGCGCTCAGCGGCCTGGTGCGCAGCGACGTGCCCGACGCCGCAGCGTGGCAGCAAGTGCACTACCAGGTCTTCGAGCTGCCGGGCGCGGCGGGCAGCTTCGCGCAGCGCGCAGAGCGCATCCGCGACGTGGTGCGGCAGGCGGCCATGCCGCAACTGCATGCCGTCGAGCAACGCCCGGTCTCCGACCCCGCCGCGCTGCGCGCGCACCTGGCGCGCGTGCTGGCCCAAGGTGGTGAAGGCCTGGTGCTGCACCGCGCCGATGCGCCCTACCAGACCGGCCGCAGCGACGTGCTCGTCAAGCTCAAGCCGCACCTCGACAGCGAAGCGCAGGTGCTGGCCCACCTGCCGGGCAAGGGCAAGTACGCCGGGCAGACCGGCGCGCTCTGGGTGCGCACCCCCGAGGGCCGCGAGTTCGCCATCGGCAGCGGCCTAGGCGATGCGCAGCGCCGCTCGCCACCACCGACCGGCAGCGTCATCACCTACCGCTACCGCGACCTCACGTCCACCGGGCTGCCGCGCTTCGCCACCTTCGTGCGCATGCATGATTCGGCATGAGTGCAACCGCCCCGACCCCGCCCGCGCCCCCACCTGCGCCCACACTCGCGCCGACACCCGACACCGCCGTCCAGCACACCCGCGCCTGGGTCACGCGCGCTGTCGTCGGCCTGAACCTGTGCCCGTTCGCGAAGGCGCCGCTGGTCAAGGGCCAGGTGCGCATCGTCGCAAGCGACGCGCGCGACCTGCCGGCGCTGCTGCTGCACCTGGCCGCTGAGTTGCGCCACCTCGCGCAGGCCGACCCGGCCGAGACCGAGACCACGCTGCTGGTTCACCCGCACGTGCTCGGCGACTTTGCCGACTTCAACCAGGCGCTCGACGCCGTCGACAGCCTCGTCGACGCGCTGGGCCTGGAAGGCGAGATCCAGGTCGCGAGCTTCCACCCGCAGTACCAGTTCGCGGGCACCGACTTGCATGACGTGAGCAACGCCACCAACCGCTCGCCCTACCCCACGCTGCACCTGCTGCGCGAAGACAGCATCGACCGCGCGGTCGAGGCCTTCCCCGAGCCCGAGGCCATCGTCGACGCGAACCTGCGCACGCTCGATGCGCTCGGCGCCGAGGGCTGGGCGGCGCTGGTCGAGCAATGCAGAATCGATGCGACCCAAGCGTCTGAACCACCTGCCCAGCCCGAGGCGAACCCATCGCCGACACCACTCTGACCATGCTCCAGTTCACCGACATCGAAGCCGCCGCCGCCCGCATCAAGGGCATCGCCCACCGCACGCCGGTGCTCACCTCGCGCACGCTCGACGCGCTGCTCGGTGCCAACGTGTTCATGAAGGCCGAGAACCTGCAGCGCATGGGTGCGTTCAAGTTTCGCGGTGGCTACAACGCGGTGAACGTGCTGACGGATGAACAGCGCGCGCACGGCGTGGTCGCGTTCTCGTCCGGCAACCACGCGCAGGCGGTAGCACTCGCCGCGCAGATGCACGGCTGCCGAGCCACCATCGTGATGCCGCACGACGCGCCGGCGCAGAAGGTGGCGGCGACCAAGGGCTACGGCGCCGAGGTGATCGTCTACGACCGCTACAAGCAAGACCGCGCGACTATTGCGCAGCAACTGGTCGCCGAGCGTGGCGCGGCACTCATTCCGCCGTTCGACCACCTGCCGGTGATGGCCGGGCAGGGCACGGCGGCGCTGGAGTTGATCGACGACGTGGGCCCGCTCGATGCGCTGATCGTCTGCGCCGGCGGCGGCGGCTTTCTGTCGGGCTGCAGCGTGGCCGCGAAGCACCTGAACCCGGCTATCCGCATGTATGGCGCCGAGCCCGAGCGCGGCAACGACATGCAGATGTCGCTTCGCGCCGGCCGCATTGTCAGCATCGACGTGCCGCGCACCATCTGCGATGGCCAGCAAACGCAGGCCATCGGCACGCACCCGTTCGAGGTGATCCGCGCCCTCGTGACCGACGTGCTCACCGTGCCCGACCCGCTGGTGGTGCAGGCGATGCGCTTTGCCTTCGAGCGCATGAAGGTCGTGCTCGAACCGTCGGGTGCTTGCGCGCTGGCGGCGTTGATGCTGCACAAGGACCAGTTCGCCGGCCAGCGCGTGGGCGTGACACTGTCGGGCGGCAACATCGGCATCGACCGCTTCGTGGCGCTGATGACGGGGGCCGAAGCGGCCGCCTGAGCCGCTGTCGGCGGGTTGCTCAGCGTGTCGGCGGCACCGGCCACGCGCGCTGCGCCGGCCGCATCTGCTCCCAGGCGCGGGCGAGCTGCAGCACGCCGAGGTCGTCGAAGCGCTGGCCGATGATTTGCAGGCCGATCGGCAAGCCGCTCACGGTGTAGCCCGCGTTGATGCTCGCGGCGGGCTGCTCGCTCATGTTGTACGGCAGCGTGAACGCGATGTGCTCGAACGGCCGCGCCGGGTCGTTGGCCGGGGCCGGCAGCTCGGCCGCGTAGGCCGGCATCGGTGATGTGGGCGAGAGCACGAAGTCATAGGGCGCGCACGCCGCCACCGCAGCGTCACGCATCGCGCCCATCTGGCTGTAGCCACGGAACACGCGCTCGCCCGACAGGCCCGCGCCGCCCTGCGCCCAGGCCACGATGTACGGCAGCACCTTGGCGCGGCGCGCCTCGCTCATCGCGCTGATGTCGAGCCACGAGCGCGTGAGCCAGAAGTCGTCCATGCCGTCGGCCATCGCGCGTGTCATGAACGGCTTGATCGGCTCGACGATCGCGCCGGCGGCTTCGAACGCTCGCGCGGCGGCGAGCACTGCAGCGCGCACCTCGGGCTCGACCGCATCACCCCAGCCGGCGTCCATCAACAGGCCGAGCTTCAGGCCGCGCACGTCGCGGTCGAGCTGCTGCCAGGCGATGGGCTGGTAGGGCAGGCTCATCGTGTCGCGCGCATCGGGCAGGCTCAGCGTGGCCATCAGCAAGGCGGCGTCAGTCACGGTGCGCGTCATCGGCCCGGCCACGCGGCCGGCATACGGCGGGAAGATGGGGATGCGGCCGAGGCTCGGCTTCAGCGCGAACACGCCGCACCAGCCGGCGGGCAGGCGCACCGAGCAGCCGATGTCGGTGCCCACGTGCAGCGGGCCATAGCCGGCGGCGGCTGCAGCGGCGGCACCGGCGCTGCTGCCGCCGGGGTTCTTGCGCAGGTCCCACGGGTTGCGGGTCAGCCCATGGAAGCTCGACAGCCCCGATGACAGCATGCCGTAGTCGGGCATCGTGGTCTTGCTGAAGCACACCGCGCCGGCCTCGCGCGTTCGCGCTGCAGGCGGTGCGTCGTGTGCGGCGGGCAGCAGCTCGGTGGCGGCGCTGCCGAGCGGGATGGGCACGCCGCGCGTGGCGATGTTCTCCTTCAGCGTCAGAGGCACGCCGTCGAGCGGGCCTTGCGGTGTGCCGGCGAGCCAGCGGGCTTCGGAGGCCTTGGCTTGCGCCAGCGCGGCGTCGGCATCGAGCGCATAGGTGGCGCGCAGGTGCGGCTCCCATTCGGCCACATGCGCAATCACGTCGCGCATCACGTCGAGCGGCGACAGCGCTTTGCTGCGGTAGGCGGCGAGCAGCTCGACGGCGCTCAGGTCATGGAGTGCATTCACGCGGTTCATTCTCCTCGGAGCTTTGCTTTGGCTTCATCGTCGCTGAGTTCGTTGCCGACCCAGAGTACGACCTTGCCCGCACCGACCCCACGCGCCAACCGTCAATTCGGATGTAGAGATCGGTGGTGAACATGTTTGGAACGGTCGAGCGTTGAACTCACCGACGCAGAGCGCGCCGGACTTGCGCAAACGCGTCATTTGTAGGGATGAGCCGAACGGTGCCGTTCGCGACTTCATCCAATCGCTTGCGAATCTCGGCATCCCACGAGACCTCCACAGGGTCGTCGCCGGGGTCGAGCGTGGCAAGCAGCTCCTGTGCAAGGCGCGCTTGCGCCTCGGACGGCAAAGCGTTTGCACAGGCGGTGAGATCGGTGACGAGGTCGGTCATGGATGCAGCGTGGGCGCCACGCGCGATCACAGGGTCCGTTGCTGGCCGCAGCTTGCGTGCCAGAACGCCAGGATGTTCAGGTCTTCACCCTCGGCCTTGTCGTACACGAAGTAGCCGACTCTTCCCAAGAACAAGCGCCGCACCCCGGGCGTGCGGGCGCCTTCGTACTTGGCTCCAATTCCCGGTTGTTCGGCCAGCAATGACACGGCTTCTCCGAAGTCAGCGCCGATGGCGCCAGGTGCTGCCGGGCGGTTTGATGCCCACCACTCCGCAGTTTTGCGAACTTGCCCCGCCGCTCTGAGCGAGATCTTGACCCGGAGGGCCATCTCAGTTGCGCGTCGGTAGCGTCTGAAGGAGGTCTTCGAGCGTCAGGAACTCGCCGCGCGCAATCTCGGCCATCGAGGCGGTCAACTCGTCTTCCTGAGCTTGCGCCAGCGTGAAACTCTCGTCTGCCCCGCGAGTAACGACGGTGACGACGGCTCCTTCGGTCAGCGAGGATCCTTCGAGCACGATCTTGCCGTTCACCACGGTGCCTGTTACAACTTGCATGAACAAAGACTACCCCCGGTTTGGTTGCGGCGCCCACAGGTTGACCTGAGCGGCGTGCCGCTGGCACGCCGCTCTACCGAAAGGGCTTGCGTCACTGCGTTCTCCCGCCGCCGAATCGATCTTTGAAGCCTTCTCTTGCTTCACCGACGAACGGCTCAAGTTGATCGTCGGGCACGCGCGCTACGACGATGCCTTGACGCTCGGCCTCAGCCGCCATGACCTTGGCAGGTCGCTCTACCGGTATGAAGAGCGTTTTGGGCAACTGTTGCTTGTGTGCTCGCGCTTCTTTCAGCATTCGCTTGACGTCCAGTTGAGACGGCTCTGCCTTGGTGGCGGGGACAGGCGAAGTACTCAGGATGAAGCAACTGGCTGCGTCCATGAGAGCAAAGAGGTTGAAGTCGCCGTCTGACTCGGTGGCCACGGGCACATCGTTCAGCTTGAACAGTATCCAGGCTTCGTTGACTTGAAATTGATTCGGCTCAAGCACGTCTCTGACCTCTGTGATTGCCCAAGTCTTGCCGCGCAACCCCCCTCACTGCCAACTCAACGCCCCCAGATCATTCGCAAAGATCGGCGAGCTGCTCCACATGCCCTTGAGCTTCTTGTTGCCCACCGCGAACTGGGGCAGTTGGTACAGGTAAACGTTGACCGAGTCGGTCGCGAGCTGGCGCTGGATGTCGCCGAGGAGCTTGGTTCGCGTCTTCGCGTCGGCGCTGCCGTTGTACTTGGCGAGCAGGTCGTTGTAGGCCTTGCTGTCGTAGCCCCAGTAGTACTTGGGGTCGGCGTAGCGGTCGAAGTCGAGCGGCTCGACGTGGCTGATGATGGTCAGGTCGAAGTTGCCCTTGAACGGGCCGGCGAGCCACTGCGCCCACTCCACGTTCTCGATCTTGGCGATGATGCCGACCTTGGCCAGTTGCGCCGCCACGATCTCGCCGCCCTTGCGTGCGTATTCGGGTGGCGGCAGCGTCAGCGTCACGTTCAGCGGCGTGGCGATGCCGGCTTCCTTCAACAACGCCTTGGCCTTCTCGGGGTCGAACGCGTTCATCGCGGTCAGGTCCACGTAGCCGGCGTCGCTGGGCACCATGTGGCTGCCGATTTGCTTGGCCAGGCCGTCTTGCGAGCCGTCGATCACCGCCTTGCGGTCGATGGCCATCGCGATGGCGCGGCGCACGCGCACGTCGTCGAAGGGCTTCTTCTTGTTGTTGATGCTGACGATGGTCTTGCCCTCGGTGCCACCGGGCGTGACGCTGAAGCGCGCATCGCTCTGGAACTGCTTCAAACTTTGGATCGAGCCGAAGCGCGGCATGCCGTCGATGTCGCCGGCCAGCAGCGCGGCCACTTGCGCGGCCGGGTCGTTGATGAACCGGTACGTGACCTTCTTCATCTTTACGGCAGCGGCGTTGCGGTACGCGTCGTTCTTCACCAGCGTGATCGACGAGCCCTTGGCCCACGCGTCGAACCTGAACGGCCCGGTGCCCACCGGTTTGGCGGCGGTGGTGTCGGCGCTCTTCGGGTCGAGGATCACGGCCGTGTTCTCGCCCATGCGGAACAGGAAGTTGCCGTCGGCCTGGTTCAGCACCACGATCACGGTGCTGGCGTCCGGCGTGTCGATGCGGCTGATGTTGTCGAACACCGACTTCTTCGCCTTGTTCGTGGACGTGGCCGCCTTCGCGCGCTCGAAGCTGAACTTCACGTCGCTCGCGTCGAACGCTTCACCGTCGTGGAACTTGACGCCGCGCTTCAGCTTGAAGGTGTAGCTCTTGCCGTCGGGGTCGATGCTCCAACTCTCGGCCAGCAGCGGCGTGATGCTGCCGTCGAGGTTGATTTTGGTCAGGCCTTCGAGCACGTTGTAGTGAACGATCTCGCCGATGGCGGCGGCGGCGGCCGAGGTCGGGTCGAGGCCGGGTGCGGGTTCGAGCACCATGCCGAGGATGGCGCTGTCCTTGCGCGTCTGGGCTTGCGCGGCCGGGGCCAGGGCTGTCAACAGGGCTGCCACGGCCAACGTGGCGGGGGCTGCCATGGCAAACATGGCGGGGGCTGCCACGGCCATCACAACAGCGGCGGCGTGGCGGATCGTGGTCATCGGCTGGGTCATCGGTAGGCTCCTGGATGAAGGCAGGGCCAACGGCCCCGACGCGACTCTATCGGAACTGCCCGCCCGCCGGCACCTGCGCGACAGAGGCCAGCAGCCGCGCGGTGTACGGGTGGCTCGGCGCCGTGAACACGCGCTCGGGCGGGCCCTGCTCGACGATGAGCCCGGCCTGCATCACCGCCACCTCTGCGCACACATGGTCGACCACCGCGAGGTCGTGGCTGATGAACAGGTACGTCACACCGAAGTGCTGCTGCAACTCGGCCAGCAGGTTCAGCACCTGCGCCTGCACCGACACATCGAGCGCGCTCACCGGCTCGTCCGCCACGATGAGCTTCGGCAGCGTGATCAGTGCGCGCGCGATCGCGATGCGCTGGCGCTGGCCGCCCGAGAACTCGTGCGGGTACTTCTGCGCATCGCTGGCGCGCAGGCCGACCGCGTCCAGCGCGTCGGCGACGCGCTTCGCTGTGTCAGCGGCGCTCACATCGATCAGCGGCTCGGCCACGATGCGGCCCACGCGCATGCGCGGGTCGAGCGAGCCATAAGGGTCCTGGAACACCATCTGGAAGTCGCGCCGCGCCGCGCGCAGGTCTGCCAGTGAGAGCGCGTGCAAGTCACGCCCGAGCAGCCTGACGCTGCCTGCGGTCGGCGCCTCCAGCGCCATCACCAAACGCGCCAGCGTGCTCTTGCCCGAGCCCGATTCGCCGACGATGCCCAGGCTGCGCCCCGCCTCGACCGTGAAGCTCACGCCGCGCAGCGCTTGCACCACCGGTGCTGCCCGCAGCAGTTGTTCGCGCGGCAGCCGGTAGTGGCGCGTGAGGTCTTTGACTTCGAGCAGCGGCGGGTTCATCGCATCACGCCGAGGTGGCGAGCGTCTTCTCGCCGAGCACGTACGAGGCCTTGCGGATCAGGCCGTCGTGCACCTCGAACAGGCACAGCATCTCGACCGAGCCCAGGCCTTCGGGGAAGTTGCGCGTCACGCGTTCATGGTCGGCCACGATGTTGCCGACAACCGTGCGGGCAAGCAGCGTTGCATGCAGGTCGGCCTCTTCGAAGCGCGCAAGAAACCGCGTGCGCATCTCGGCATGCCCGCGCGCCAGCAGCTCGCCGTGCAGCGTGAACTGCTCGGCATCCGGCGCGAAGGTGCGCAGCAGCGCGTCGATGTCTTTCGCGTTGTAGGCGTCGAGCTGGGCCTGGACGATGGTGCGCGGGCTGGGTGGGGTCATGTCGGGTTGATCGGCGGTTGTGGGTGCTTGTCGCCGGCGCAGATCCATATCGCGGTGGTGGTCATGGGCAGCATGAATTGCGCGGTCGGCAGCGCCATGCTCACGCCGCCTCGCGCGCCACAGTGTCGATGCGGATGCAGCGCGCCTCGTGCCCCGGCCCAACCCGCACCTCGGCGGGCAGCTGCGCGCGGCAGGCGTCCGTCACCCAGCTGCAGCGGTCGGCGAACGGGCAGCCGGCGGGCATCTCGAAGAGTTCGGGCACGCGGCCGGGGATGGTCGCGAGCAGCGGCTTGCGCCCGTTCACGCGCGGCGTGCCCATGCGCGGGCGCGCTGCGAACAGGCCGCGCGTGTAGGGGTGAGCGAGGCGCGCGAACACCTCGCTGGTCGGGCCCGACTCGACCACCGTGCCGCCGTACATCACCAGCACGCGGCCCACGGTGCGCGCCATCACGCCGAGGTCGTGGCTGATGAGCAGCAGCGCCATCTGCTCTTCGCGCACCAGCTTGCTGATCAGGTCGAGGATGTCGGCCTGGATGGTCGCGTCGAGCGCTGTCGTCGGCTCGTCGGCGATCAGCAGTTCGGGGCCGCAGGCCAGCGCCATCGCGATCATCACGCGCTGGCGCTGCCCGCCCGACAGCTGGTGCGGGTGCGCGTCGAGCCGCTGCGCCGGGTTCGGCAGCTGCACGCGGTCGAGCAGGCGCAGCGCTTCGGCGCGCGCTGCGCTGCGTGACAGGCCCTTGTGCAGCCGCAGCGGCTCGGCCACTTGGTGGCCGATGGTGTGCAACGGGTTCAGCGCTGTCATCGGCTCTTGGAAGACCATGCCGATGCGGTGGCCGCGCAGCCGGCACAGCGCCGCGTCGTCCAGGCCGATCAGCTCCTGCCCCTGCATGCGGATGCTGCCGGTCGCCTGCGCGCGCTCGGGCAGCAGGCCCATCAGCGCCAGCGCCGTCATCGACTTGCCGCAGCCGCTTTCGCCGATCAGGCCCAGGGTTTCACCGCGCGCGATGGTGAAGGCGACGCCGCGCAGCGCCGCGGCCATGCCGCGGGTGCCGGGCAGCGCGACCCGCAAGGCGTCGACTTCGAGCAGCGGTGTGGGAGCCATCGGTGCAGCGGTGGGCGCCCGGGGCGCTGTGGGGGTTTCGGAATGCGTCAAGAGATTGTGCGGTGCGCCGCGCACCCCCCGATTCAGGGGTCATCGAGTGGTCTAGGGATAGGACTTTGCACCTGCTCCGCGCCCACTCGCCGACTCACCACAATCGTTCGGAGACGCAACCCATGAAACACGCACTTCACCTGATCGCCGCTGGCGCGCTTTGCGCTCTGAGCGGCGCCGCATCCGCGCAACTCACCACTGCGGGCACCTGGTCCGGCCACGTCGGCTTGAGCGTCGACGGTGTGGGCAGCAACAACGCCGCCGTCGGCAATGTGCAGGCCGTGATTCCGATCGGCGCCACCATTCTGAAGGCCTACCTCTACAGCGCCGGCATGCCGCAGGGCCAGAGCGCCAGCAGCCCGACGTCGCTGGCCGACTACAACAGCACGGGCATCACGCTCAACGGCACGGCGATCAATTTCTTCGACACCCTGGTCGGCGCGACCAGCCCGCGAGCCGATGTGGGCCGCTGGTTCACCGGCCGGGCCGACGTCACCGCGCTGGTGCAGGCCTGGACGACCGGCGCCGCCACGACCAACTTCTCGTGGGCGGTGCAGGAGGGCCGGCTCAACAACACCATCGACGGCGAGGTGCTGGCCATCGTCTACTCCGACCCGAGCAAGCCGCTGGGCAGCGTCGCGTTGCTGAACGGTGGCCAGAACACCGGCGGCGAAACCTCGAACGTCAACTTCGGCTCGCCTCTCACCGACCCGACCGCTGCGTCGTTCGTTGCCGAGCTGGGGTTGGGCATCTCGTTCAGCTGCTGCGACCAGAAGTCCACCGTCAAGATCAACGGCAGCTTGCTGACCAACAACGCGGGCAATCTGGACGACGGTGCCTCCACCACCAACGGCAGCCTGATCACCGTCGGCGGCCTGGGCGACGCGCCGAGCAATGGCCAGTCATACGCCAACGACCACGAGCTGTACGACCTGAAGCCGTTCCTGAGCACCGGCGACACCTCGTTCTCGATCTTCACGCAGAACCCGACGAACGACGACAACATCTTCTTCGCCAGCCTCTACATCACGGCCGACATCAAGAACGTGACGCCGAACATCCCGGAGCCCGAGACCTACGCGCTCATGCTCGCCGGCCTCGGCGTGGTGGCTGCCGTGGCTCGCCGGCGCAAGGCACGCTGAAGAAGCGGGTTCCTCGGCGGGCAAACCAGCGGGCTCACTGACTGGTTTGCACACATTCCCCGGCCGCCGAGCCGGGGCGCCTGGGTGCACCGGCCAGGCCGTGCCCCAGCGCCAGCAGGCTGGCACGCAAGGCGGTGTCGATGGGCGTCGATGCCGGCACGCCGGGTATCGAGGCCAGCGCGCCGCCGTCCAGCGCATGCGGCACCTCCCACAAGTACGCCAGGCGCGCCAGCTCGCGCCACAGCGGGTACACGACGCCCGCCACGCGGATCACGCGCCACGGCATGCCGCCGTGGCAAAAGCCCCCGCGCGGCTCGATGCCCAGCGCCGCAGCCGCCCGTTCGATCGCCGCCAGCAGCTGCGCGCCGGTCAAGGTGTGGCCGGCAAACGGCAGGTCGCGCAGGCCCGCCGGGCCGGGCACTGCCAACCGCTGTTCGGCCACCGCGACGAAGACCCGGGCCAGGTCGGGCAGGTACGCCCAGGCATGCGCCACGTCCAGCGGGCCGGGGTACACCAGCTTGCCCGCGGCGAGTGACTTGACGATGGCTTGATCGAACCAGTTGCCGGCGCCCGCACCGAAGAAGTCGCCCGCTCGCAGCACCGTGGCGCGCAGGCCGTGCCGTTCGGCTTGAAGGCGCAGCTCGGCCTCCATCGCAACACGGATCTCGCCCCTGCGCGTGGTCGGCCGCTGCGGCGTGTTGGCGCGCAGCAGGGGCGGCATGTGCGCGCCGAAGTTGTAGACGTTGCCGGGCAGCATGAAGTGTGCGTCGAGCAGTTCCGCCGCCGCCACGCCATGGCGCAGCGCCGGCAGGGCCTCGGCGTCCCAGCGGATGTAGGCCGGGTTCACCGCATGCACGACGACGTTGGCACCGGCCGCTTCGCGCACCAGCGCTGCGGTGTCGGCAAGGTCGGCGCGCACAAGCACCGCGCGCACCGGCAACGCGGCTGCCGCGCTGCCCCGCACGTGTGCGAAAACGCGCCAGCCCGCAGCGTCGAAGGCCTGCGCCGCCGCGCAGCCGAGACGGCCGTTGGCGCCGAGGATCAGCACGCTGCGGCGCGCGGTGGCGATTGAAGTCGAGGTCGATGTGGGGTTCACTGCAAGCTCCTGAGGTTGGCGCCATGGGTGGGCGATGAAGGCAGTGTGTCCGCCGTGAAGGCTGCCGACAATTGCCTGAGACTGCATGTCAGCCATACACTTTTGCATGACCAAGCCACCTCGAAACCCAACCGCCATCGGCGCTGCCACCCACCGCATCGACCAATTCGACTGGGCGCTCGTGAAGAGCTTCCTCGCCGTGCTGGACGCCGGCAGCCTGATGGGCGCTGCGCGGCGCCTGGGCGCGCAACAGCCCACGCTCGGCCGCCACGTGGCCGAGCTGGAAGCGCAGCTCGGCACGCCACTCTTCGAACGCACCGGCCGCGGTGTCGTGCCCACACGGGCCGCCCTCGCCGTGGCCGATGCCGCGCGCCAGATGGAAGACGGCGCGCTGGCCTTGCAGCGCGCACTGGCCACGCAACGCAGCACTGAAACCGGCACGGTGCGCATCGCCGCCAGCCAGGTTGCGGCCACGTGGCTGCTGCCTCCGGTGATTGCAGCGCTGCAAGCCGAGATACCGGGCATCGTGATCGAACTGGTGGCGTCGAACCAGCTCACCAACCTGCTGCGCCGCGAGGCCGACATCGCGGTGCGCATGCTGCGCCCGGCGCAAAGCTCACTGGTCGCGAAGAAGCTCGGTGAGGTCGCCATCTGCGCGGCCGCGCACGCGTCTTACCTGGCGCGCCACGGCACGCCGCGCAAGCCGCTCGACCTGGCCCGGCACCGCCTGATCGGCTACGACCGCGACGACACCATCGAGCGCGGCTTTGCCGCCCTGGGCCTGCCGCTCGCGCGCGGCCACTTCGCGCTGCGCACCGACGACCAGGTGGCGTACAGCCAGCTCGTGGCCAGCGGCGCGGGCATCGGCTTCATCGCGCAGTACAACCTGCGCCACTTGCCCGGCGTGGTGGCGCTGCTGCCGCAACTCGCGATCCCGCCGCTGCAATGCTGGCTCGCGGTGCACCGCGAGATCCGCTCGAATCGGGTGATCCGGCGCGCGTTCGACTTTCTGGCGGAGGCGGTGCCTGCGGAGCTGGCGCGGCCTTAGCCGACACGGCTCACGACCCCATGCCGCCCGACCACTTGCGTCATGGCGCGCCGGGGCTCAGCGCCCACGCGCCAGGCGCGGGTCGAGCAGGTCGCGCAGCCCGTCGCCCATCAGGTTCAGCCCGAGCACGCTGAAGCCGATCGCCAGGCCCGGGTACAGCGCCAGGTGCGGCGCCTGGAACAGCAGCTGCTGCGCCTCGTTGAGCATGCGGCCCCAGCTCGGCATCGGCGGCTGGGTGCCCAGGCCGAGGTAGCTCAGCGCCGCTTCCGCAAGGATGGCAATCGCGAACTGGATCGTCGCCTGCACGATCAGGATGCCGGCGATGTTGGGCAGCACGTGGCCGAACGAGATGCGCCATGCGCCTTTGCCGCAGGCGCGTGCCGCCAGCACGTAGTCGCGCGCCCACACGCTGTTGGCGCCAGCGCGCGTGATGCGCGCGAACACCGGCACGTTGAAGATGCCGATGGCGATGATCGAGGTCATCAACCCCGGCCCGTACACGGCCGTGAGCATGATGGCCGACAGCAGCGCCGGGAACGCGAAGGTGAAGTCCGATGCGCGCATCACCAGCTCTTCGACCCAGCCCCGCTTTGCTGCGGCCAGCAGCCCGAGCGCGACGCCGAAGCCGATGCCGATGCCCACCGCGATCACCCCCACCGCGATCGAGTTGCGCGCACCGACGATCAGCAGCGAGACGATGTCGCGCCCCAGGCTGTCGGTGCCCAGCCAGTGCGCGGCCGAGGGCATTTGCAGCTTGTTAGGAATGTCCAACTCCGCTGCCGGCCACGGCGTCCAGACGAACGACAGCAGTGCGGTTGCGACCAGCAGCGCCACCAGCCCCGCGCCGATCACGAAGCTCTTGTGGTGCAGCGCGCGTTGCATCGAGTTCATCGTCGGGCACGCGAAAAGAAATGCTTCACCGCAGAGACGCAGAGACGCAGAGGACGCAGAGTTGCGCAGAGAAGAGCAATGAAAGTCTTCTTCTTACCTCTGCGTCCCTCTGCGCCCTCTGCGACTCTGCGGTGAATGAATTTGTATTCATGCCACCCCCACCTTCAAGCGCGGGTCGATCACCGCGTAAGACACATCGACGATGAAGTTGATCGCGATAACGGCGGCGGCGAGCAGCATGACCACGTTGCGCACCACGATCAGGTCGCGGTTCGCGATGGCCTGGAAGATCAGCCGCCCGAGGCCCGGCAGCGAGAACACGTACTCGACGACGATGGTGCCGGTGAGCAGGTTCGCGAACTGCAAGCCCATCACGGTCAGCACCGGCACCATGGCGTTGCGCAGCACGTGGCGCCACAGCACCGCGCGGCGGGTCAGGCCTTTGGCGCGCGCGGTGCGCACGAAGTCTTCGCGCAGCACGTCGAGCACGGCCGAGCGCGTGATGCGCGCCAGGATCGCGGCCTGCACCACGGCCAGCGCGGTCGCTGGCAACACCAGCGCCTTGATCGGCTCCCACAGGCCGTCGTCCCAGCCCGGGAAGCCGCCGGCCGAGAACCATTGCAGCTTCACCGCGAACAGCAGGATCAGCAGGATGGCGAACCAGAAGTTCGGGATGGCCATGCCGATCTGGCTTGCGACCATCACGCCCACATCGCCGAGCTGGTTGTGGCGCGACGCAGCGTACAGGCCGAGCGTCAGCGCGATGGCTGCCGCCAGCACCATGGCCATCACGGCCAGCGGCAGCGTCACCTGCAGCCGCTCTTTGATCAGCGTGGCCACCGGCGTGTCATAGGCCACGCTCGTGCCCATGTCGGCATGGGTGAGGCCAACGAGCCATTGACCGTAGCGCACCGGGGCGGGCCGGTCGAGCCCGAGCTTGGCGACGAGTGCGGCGCGCGCTTCCAGCGTGGCCGATTCACCCAACATCACGTCGGCGACGTTGCCCGGCAGGATGTCGAGCACCGCGAAGACGACGAGGCTCGCCACCCACAACGTGGCGATGAACGTGGCCAGCCGCTTCAGAAGGAACAGGCCCATCGTGCTCGTGCTTGGCGGATACCGGCCTCGGGCTCGTCAGCGCGCCATCAGATCGCGGATCTGCTGCAGCGCTGTCGGGTCTTCGATGGTGGTCAGGTCGCCCGGGTCGCGCGCCTCGCACACCGCCTGGATGGCGCGGCGCAGCAGCTTGCCAGAGCGCGTTTTCGGCAGCACGCTGACAAAGCGCACACGCGACGGCCGCGCCACCGCGCCGAGCTGTTCGTCGACGCGCTTCATGATCGCGCCTTCGAGCGCCAGGCGCATCGGCTCATCAGCCACCAGCGCTGGGCTGCGCGGCACGACGAAGGCCATCGCCACCTGCCCGCGCAATTGATCGGCCACGCCCACCACGGCCACTTCGGCCACGCTCGGGTGGCTGGCAATGCTCTCTTCGATCTCGCGCGTGCCCAGGCGGTGGCCGGCGACGTTGATCACGTCATCGGTGCGGCCGAGGATGAAGTAATAGCCATCGGCATCACGCACGGCCCAGTCGAAGGTGCTGTAGATCTGCCGGCCGGGCACGCTGTTCCAGTACGTGCGAACGAAGCGCGCGTCGTCGCGCCAGATGGTCTGCGCGCAGCCCGGCGGCAGCGGGCCTTCGATGGCGAGCAGGCCCTTCTCGTTCACCCCCGTCAGCTCGGCGCCCGTGGCCTCGTCGATCAGCTTCACGTTGTAGCCGTACATCGCCACACCGGGGCTGCCGAACTTGCTGGCTTGCGGCGCCACGCCGTTGGCGATGGTCAGGATCGGCCAGCCGCTTTCGGTTTGCCAGTAGTTGTCGATGATGGGTTTGCCGAGCGCCTGTGCGATCCACTGCGCCGTGGGTTCGTCGAGCGGCTCGCCGGCGAGGAAGAGCGCGCGCAGCGAACTCAGGTCGTGGCGCGTCAAGGCAGTCGGGTCTTGCGTCTTGAGCACGCGCACGGCCGTCGGCGCGCTGAACATCACCGTGACCTGGTACTTCTCGACCAGGCTCCACCACACGGCCGCATCGGGCCTTGTCGGCATGCCTTCGTAGAGGATGGTCGCCATGCCGGCGATGAGCGGGCCGTAGACGATGTAGCTGTGGCCGACCACCCAGCCGATGTCGCTGGTCGAGAAGTAGGTCTCGCCGGCGCGGCCGTCGAAGATGTGCTTCATGCTCGCGGCCAGCGCCACCGCGTAGCCGCCGGTGTCGCGCTGCAGGCCCTTGGGCGTGCCGGTGGTGCCGCTGGTGTAGAGCGTGTAGCTCGGCGTGTTGGCCTCCAACCAGACGCAGGGCACGTCGGCATCCATGTGCTTCTCGCGCAGCGGCGCATAGAGCTCGTCGCGGCCGGTTTGCATCGGCGCGGGCGCCAGGCCCCGGTCCACGAGCAGCACTTTCGGCGTCTTGTGGGTGGCCAGCCGCATGGCCTCGTCGAGCAGCGGCTTGTAGGCCAGCACCTTGCCGGCCCGGCTGCCGGCATCGGCGGTGACGATCAGCGCGGGCTCGGCATCGTCGATGCGGTTCGCAAGGCTCACGCTCGCGAAGCCGCCGAACACGACCGAGTGGATCGCACCGATGCGCGCGCACGCCAGCATCGTGAACACGGCCTGCGCAATCATCGGCATGTAGACGAGCACGCGGTCGCCTTGATTCACGCCCAGGTCTTGCAGGATGGCCGCCATGCGCACGACTTCGCTGTGCAATTCGGCGAAGCTGTAGACGCGCTCGGTGTTGGTCTCGGTCGAGACAGCGATCAACGCGCGTTGCTCAGGCCGAGTTGCCAGATGCCGGTCGACGGCGTTGTGGCACAGGTTGGTCCGGCCGCCGACGAACCACTTCGCGAACGGCGGGTTGCTCGCGTCGCAGACCTGCTCGAACGGCGTGTGCCAGTCGATCAGTTGCGCCTGCTCGGCCCAGAAGGCGTCGCGGTCGGTGATCGACCTTTGGTAGAAGTCGGCGTAACTTTTGGCTGGCGTGACTTGGGTGACTTGGGTGACTTGGGTGGCTTGGTTCATGGCGAGTCTCCGTGCGCCGTAGGCCCAGCGCGTTGTGGTCAGCAGCCAGTGTCGACAACCAGCCTTCCGCGAACCTGACCGGCCATCAGCTGTGCCGCAGCCGCGATGGCGCCCGACAGCGGCACCTCGGTGGTGATGGCTTCCAGCAGGGCAGGGTCCAGGTCGGTGGCCAGGCGCGCCCACGCCTGTTCGCGCAGGCGCATCGGTGCCATCACGCTGTCAACACCCAGCAATGCCACGCCGCGCAGGATGAAGGGCATCACGGTCGCGGGCAGGTCGATGCCCTGGGCCAGCCCGCACGCCGCCACTGCGCCGCCGTAGCGCGTTTGCGCGCAGGCGTTGGCGAGCGTGTGGCTGCCGACCGCGTCGACGACGGCGGCCCAGCGCTCCTTTTGCAGCGGCTTGCCGGATGCGCCGAGCTCGGCGCGGTCGATGACCGTGGCCGCGCCGAGCGCTGTCAGGTAGCCCGCTTCCGCTGCCTTGCCGGTGGCCGCGACCACGCGGTAGCCGAGCTTCGCGAGCAGCGCGACAGCCACCGAGCCCACGCCGCCGGTCGCGCCGGTCACGAGCACGTCGCCAGCGCCCGGGCTCGCGCCGTGCTTCTCGAGGGCCAGCACGCACAGCATCGCGGTGTAGCCGGCGGTGCCGATGGCCATGGCTTGGCGGGCAGTGAAGGCAGCCGGCCTGCGCACCAGCCAGTCGCCCTTCAGGCGCGCCCGCTGGGCCAGGCAGCCCTTGTGGGTTTCACCGACGCCGAAGCCGTTCAGCACCACTGCGTCGCCCACGTTCCAGGCCGCGTGCGTGCTGGCCGTGACGGTGCCTGAGCCGTCGATGCCGGCCACCATCGGCCAGCTGCGCACCACCGGCGAGCGGTTGGTGATGGCCAGGCCGTCCTTGTAGTTCAAAGTGGAATAGTCCACTTGGATCGTGACGTCGCCTTCGGGCAGAAAGTCATCTTCGACCGCGCGCACGCTGGCCTGGAAGTCGGGGGTCTTGTCGAGCACGAGGGCGTTGAACATGGGTGGGGCTTTCGGCACGGTCCGTGACATGGTCGGCGTGACGCGAAGAGCCGTCAGCGCCGCAGGGTCTTGCGAGCGGCAACTTTAGTCGCATCGGCGCCATGCGAAAGAATCGGCCACCTCGCGCGACCAATCGGTTCGTGCCCCCAAGGAGAAGCCCCAATGACCCGCCGCAACCTGCTCGCGTTCCTCTCGGCCCTCGGCTTCGCGCCCAAGCCTTCCCTGGCCCAGGGCCCGGCAGCGGCCGGCGCCGTGGTGCCGCTCAACCTGCCCGATGCCGAATGGAAGAAGCGGCTCACCCCGGCGCAATACGACGTGCTGCGCCGTGAGGGCACCGAGCGCGCCGGCACCAGCCCGCTCAACGACGAGAAGCGCCGCGGCCGCTTCCATTGCGTCGGCTGCGACCTGCCGCTGTTCGAGTCGAGCACCAAGTTCGACAGCGGCACTGGCTGGCCGAGCTTCTTCACGCACATTGCCGGCGCGGTGCTGACGAGCACCGACTACAAGCTCATCC
Organism: Rhizobacter sp.; assembly: GCA_031385155.1. Taxonomy (GTDB): domain Bacteria; phylum Pseudomonadota; class Gammaproteobacteria; order Burkholderiales; family Burkholderiaceae_C; genus LMDS01. Next base: position 31,949 of record JANNBF010000085.1, on the reverse strand, counting down.
TGCCGCGCACCGAATACCACTGCGCGCGCTGCTCCGGGCACCACGGCCACGTGTTCGACGACGGCCCGGCGCCGACCGGCAAGCGTTACTGCAACAACGGCGTGGCGCTGAAGTTCGTGCCTGCCTGAGCGCCTGTTTCAGCGTCCTGACGCGCAGTTCGTCGCCCGCGCGGCGCAGCCGGTCGCAAACGCCACTGCGCGGCCCGTGGGCCTTGCCATACTGCGGCGCAGCGGCGCTTCGTTGGCGGCGCACCCCCAGCCCCAGCCTCAGGAATGCCGATGAACCCCATCACCTCTTTTCAGAGCCCCGCGCTGCGGGGCGTGCGCGGCTGGTTGTTGGCGCTGTGTGCGGTGATGACGGTGGTCGGCCCGGTGATATCGGCATGGCTGATGGCCGGGGAATACGCCGCCGCAGCGCCTGACTTCGCGGGCTCGCGGCGCGTGCTGGTGGGGTTCTTCAGTACCTTGGTGCTGACGAGCGCGGCGGTTGCCTACGGCATGCATGCGGGCCTGCTGCTTTGGCGGGTGCGGCCCGGCGCGGTGGCTGCGGCCAAGAACGCGCTGCTCTTCGGGCTGGCGGTGGACGTGGTCTCGGCCGCAATGCGCACCGCCATGGCACCGGTGGCGGTGGCGGAATCGGGCTGGGCGCTGCGCGGCGACCTGCTGAGCACCTTGCTGCCAGGCCTTGTGTTCTTCACCGTGTGCTTCGCGTACCTGAACCGCTCGGCGCGGGTTCAAGCCACCTACAACGCGTAGTTCGGCATCACGGCTGCGTCACGCGGGCGATCTTGTTCGGCGTCTCGGGTGGCATCACGCCGGCAGCTTCGCGGCGGCCTTCATCGTCGAGGCGATCACGCCGTAGACCTCGGTCCAGGCTTCGTCCACCTCGGGCGTGTAGGCCACGCCCGGGCCTTGGCCCAGCGTGGTGAGCAGGGCGGCACCGACCTCGGGCTCGTCGAGCTTGCTGACGGCCGGCGCGAGCATCTGCGTCAGCCGGTGGCCCTGCACCATCATGTCGCCCTTGAAGAGCGTGGCCAGCGACGGGTCGGCCGCGAACAGGTTCGCATAGAACAACGCAGTCGCCTGCGGCGCGATCGGTTCGACCAGATCGAGCGTTTCCCGTACCAGCTGGATCGAGATGTCGTTCATCGGGTTCCTCCGGAAGGTGCATGCGCGGCGTGCGAGCCGGTTTGCATGCAAGCACGGTGCCGCCCCGGCGCGGTGCACGGGGGGTCGGTTGCGCTATTGAATCACCCGGCAGCGAGGCGCTCGGGCGCGCCTGCAATGAAACCGCGCGGTCAGCTGGCGCCGTCACCGGTGCGGCTGCGTGCCAGCCGAACGTGCCCGCCCTCGACCACCACCGAAGAGCCCACCGCCAGTGCCTGCCCCTGGCGGATGCTGCGGTGCGAGCCGTCCTGCATGCGGACGCGGACGTCGTAGAGCGTCTCGCCGCGCGTGCGGCGTTCGACCTCGTTGCCGGCCAGCCCGCCGCCGAGCGCGCCCAGCACGGTCATGGCGGTCTTGCCGTTACCGCCGCCGACTTGGTGGCCGACCACGCCGCCGAGCACGCCGCCGGCGACCGCACCGAGACCCGTGCCCTGGCCCTTGACGCGCACCGGCTCGCTTGCTTCGACCGTGCCGCATGACACGCATGCTGCCGCGTGGCTCGTCTGCCGCGCATCGGCATGGCGTGTGCCTGTGGCGGCGCGTGCAGGTGCCGGGGCGGGGTTTGCGGCCTTGGCCGTTGCAGGCACCGGCGCGACCGTCGGTGTCGTGGGTGCAATCGTGTTCGTCGGGGTTGGCACGCCGTCTTGGAGCACCGGCGCGTAAGCCATGTGGCCCGGCGGCGTCGATGGCGCCGTCATCGCCACGGGCGCGGGCAGGCTCGCGGCCGGCGGTGCGGACTTGCCGATCAGCGCGCCGGCCATGCCGGCCGTGACAAGCGCCAGCGCACCGCCACCCACCCACACGGCGCGCGGCACGTGGCCGAGGCCGGTGGCAGCAGTCGACGGAGACGAGGTATTGATGGTTGTGGGCATGAGGCCTCCTGCAAAACAACCATCATGACGATAAAACGCCACCGCAAACGCCAGCGCCCGCCTGACGGTGTTACCAGAGGCAAGCCCAGTCACATGTGCGCCGCCGCCTACAGCGGCGTGCAGCGCCACGCAGTCAGCGGAACAGGTCGCGCAGCATCATCGCCACCGCAGCGGCCATCAGCACCACCGCGCCCCAGCCCAGCACACGCGTCTTGCGGCGCACCGGCAACGCGCCCATGACTTCAGTGTTGCCGGCGAGCAGCATCATCGCGGCCATGATGGGCACGGCCACCACGCCGTTGACCACCGCACTCCAGTAGAGCGCTTTCATCGGGTCGATGGGCGTGAAGTCCAGGCCGGTGCCAACGACCGTGGCCACCGCGATGATCGCGTAGAAGCCCTTGGCCTGGCGCCACTGGTGCTCCAGGCCGTCGACCCAGCCGAAGGCCTCGGCCACCGCGTAGGCCGCCGACGAAGCCAGCACCGGTACCGCCAGCAGGCCGGTCGCGATGATGCCGAACGAGAACAGCGCGAACGCGAAGTCGCCCGCCAGCGGCCGCAGCGCCTGCGCGGCTTGAGATGCGCTTTGCACGTCGGTCACGCCACCGGCATGCAGCACCACCGCGCCCATCAGCATCACGAAGAACGCAATGCCGTTCGAGAACACCATGCCGATCACGGTGTCGAGCCGCATTCGGCGCTTTGCGCGCTTCAGCGCCTCACGCGTCTCGACGCCGGCGCTGTGGCCGCGCAGCCGCAACTCTTCGACCTCCTGCGAGGCCTGCCAGAAGAACAGGTAGGGCGAGATCGTGGTGCCGAGGATCGCGACGATCATCATCCAGAACGCCGGGTCGGCCTTGATGCGCGGCACCACCAGGTCGTGCAGCACCTGCGCCCACGGGATGTTCACGCTGAACGCCGCTGCCACGTAGACGAACAGCGTCAGCGTGAGCCATTTCAGGATGGGCGCGAGTTGGCGGTACGGCACGAACACCTGCAGCAGCAGCGTCAGCACCCCGAACGCCACCGCGTGGAAGTGCGCGCCGCCGCCGACGATGAGTTGCAGCGCCTCGCCCATGGCGGCGATGTCGGCCGCGATGTTGATCGTGTTCGCCACGAGCAGCAGCGCCACGACGGCATACAGAAACCAGCCCGGCGCATGCCGCTTCAGGTTGGCCGCGATGCCCCGGCCCGACTGGCGCCCGATGCGCGCGCTGACGAGTTGGATCGCGACCATGAATGGCAGCGTCAGGAACACCGTCCATAGCACGCCGGTGCCGAACTGCGCACCGGCCTGGGTGTAGGTCGCGATGCCGGACGGGTCGTCATCGGCTGCGCCTGTGACCACCCCCGGGCCGACGTGGCGCAGAAATGACGGAAAGCGCCATCGGCTGCGGCGGCTGCGGGGTTGCTGCGGGGTCATCTCCTGATGATCCCACGCGCCAGACCGCGCACCGCTGGCGCGGCGCCGTCACGCCATTGCCGCCCCCGTCGCCACCGCTACGACGCGGCAACCTCGGTCAGGCCGGCCGTGCCTTCGATCTTCACGAGCACCTTGATGCCCGTGGGCAGCGCCGCGTTCGGCACGGTCACCAGCAGCACGTCACGGTTCGGTGTGAAGCTCAGCGTGCCGCGGAACAGCACCGTCTTCGTGCCCGCTGCCGTGATGCTGAGCTGGTAGGCGCCGCCGGGGATGGCCACCGAGTCGTTGTTCGAGGCCGGCCCGGCCGTTCGGAACGCCGTGGCCGAGATCAGCGGGGTCACACCGACGGGCGTGATGTCGGTGCCCGCAGCATTCATGTAGACGTCGACGTTCGCCGCGTTGTACGAGCCGTTGACCACGCGCACGCGGCTGCTGTCGCTGGCGAGCGGCTTGTTGTACGGGTCGGCAATGAGCAGCGTGCCGGTCTCGGTGGCCGATGTGGGCAGCGCGACGATGGTGTACCGGGTGCCGCGCAGCGGGTCGATCGGGGAGGTGCCGACCGGTACGCCGCCCACGGCGGTTTTGACCACCCAGTCGGCAGCGCCGGTGTCGATGTCGAAGTAGTTCGACGCAAAACCGTAGGGCACGTTGGTCTCGTCGGCCTGCGCCACGCCGGCGCGGGTCAGCGTCACGTTCGGCGCGAGCGGTGATGCATGAACGAGGCGCAGCGCCGGGTTGGCCAGGTCGAGACGGTCGGCGGTGTCACTGCCACCGCAGGCCGCGAGTGTCGCGAGCACGAGTGACGACGCAACGAAGCCGAGGAAGGGTCGAATGAGTTTCATGGGGGTCCCGAGTGGCTGAAGGTGAGCACGACTCTAGAAGTGCCACACCCGCGCGCCCATAGTCAAGCCGAGCCTGACTTCGTAAGGCAGCGGCGGCGTTGCGTGTCGGAATTCACCGCCCCGCGACGCGGCTGCTTACCGGGCTTCACGTCTTGCATCACGGCGCAACTCGCCGTTCAACTCGCCGTTCAACTCGCCGTTCAAGTCACGCTGCACAACTTCGGCTGCATGCCCACGTGCGGTCGAGCCACCTTCCTACAGCCCGCGCACCCCCTGCAGGCCGACACTGGGTTATGGCTTCCGTTTACATGCGCGCACCGACCGCAGCACCCGTTGCGGCGCGAACCCTGCCGCGCGCATCGCACCCCTGGATCGCGCGCTACTGCATTCGCTTGCTGGAGCTGCTGCCGTCGATGCGGGTCGAGGCCGCACTGCAACGCGCGATCCTCGCGTTTCCGTACTGCGCCGATCTCGACCCGACGGACGCAGCCGACAGGTACGTCGTGGCCACGCGCGCCGAGCGGCAGGCACCGGCGGCGCAGGCGGCGAGCTACCGCATCAACAGCGTGCGCGGCTGATTCATCGGCGTTACCGCCAGGGCATGCCCGGGCATGCCCGCTGATGGCCGCCCGTGAAGCGCCCTTGAGGCGCCCTGCGGCATCGGCTATCGTGGTGCGAGCCTGCCCCACTGGGCCGGCCACGCCCACAGCCACCGATGCGCATCTTCATCAGCCATGGCACGAACAAGGACGACGCTTGCGACCTGGCGTTCCTGAGGGCGCTGGCCCGAGAGTTGGCTGCCGGCGTGCCCGGCGTGCCCGGTGCGCCGGCACACCTGGTGCTGCTCGACGACACCCGCCTGAAGCCAGGCGACGACTGGCCGGGCATCCTGCATGACTTTCTGGCCGAGTGCCAGGCGGCGGTGCTGGTGCTCTCGAAGCGCGCGTTGACGCGGCCCTGGGTGCTCAAGGAGGCGACCATCCTGTCGTACCGCAAGGCGCGCGAGAAGGCGGCCTTCCCGTTCTTCTGCGTCGTGATGCCCGACACCACCATGGCCGATGTGCAGGCGCTGCCCGCGTTCAACGCGCTCGGGCTCGATGCCCAACAGGCCTTCGCCCCCGGCACGCTGCCGGCCGATGTGGCGGCGTGGGTCAAGACCAAGCTCGCGGACATCGACGTGCCCGATGTGACGCCGCTCGACCGGCTGCAGAACGAGCTCGCCAACCGCATCGCGCTGACCCAGAACACCCAGGCGCTGGAGCAGGTCTGCGAGCACTGGCTCGGCGAGGTGGTGGCGTGGTTCGCCAGCACCGAGCGCGGCACGCAGCGCGCCCGTGTGATCGCGCGCGCCATTGCACGCGGCCAGCTCGGCCAGCTCAAGACGCTGGCCGGCATGACCAAGGCCTTGCGCGGCACGGCGCTGAACAATGAGAATTGCGAGCGCGTGCTCGACCTGTCGGCATCGCTGTGGGTCGATGCCGATGTGGCGGGCCGGCTCGGCGCGTTCGTCGACGCGTCATTCCCGTTCGATGCCGACCCCGCCAGCACCGCGCCGCTGGCCGTGGCGCTGAACAGTGACGTGGTCGAGCACGGCATGAAGATGGCCGTGTGGCGCTGCCAGTTGCCCGACACGGCCGAATCGGTCTACTGGGTCGCGGGCGGGCTGGCCGACGACAGCGAAGACGCGTTGACCAACGCTTTCCGCCGCGAATACCGCACCGCCATCGGCAAGCCGAACCTGAGCGACAAGGTGGTGGACGCCACACTCGCCGCGCGCACCGAGCCGGTGTTCTTCGTGCTCCCGCTGCCCGACCCCGACCGTGCCCTGCTGTGCGCGCTGCGCAAGACCTTCCCGCGTGCAGTGTTCATCGCCCACACCGGCAGCGAACTGCTGCCCGCCGATGCCGTGCCCGAGCACCTGCTGCAGCTTGCGCCCGGGCTCGACACGGCGGCCGAGATCGCGCAGTTCGCCGACTTCTTGAGCGCACGCGAGTTCCTCGCCTGACTGCCCCATCGAGACACCGAACGCGATACGCCCAGCGTGAGCCCCACCGCGAGACCGACATGACCCGCACCTTCACCCCGAGCCTGTTCAACCCCGCCGCCTTCGACGGTGCCCGCACCGACCAGCAAGGCCACACGACCGTGCGCGTGCGCCCCACGCTGGCCTACGTGTACAGCCCGCCCATCGTGCTGGCCGTCAACGTGGCGCGCGCCACCGGCCGGCCGTTGCTGGTCGAGGGCAAGCCGGGCACCGGCAAGACCACGCTGGCCGAGAACATCGCCGCCGTGCTGGGCTGGAAGTTCTACCCGCAGGTCGTGACCTCGCGCACCCGTGCCCACGACCTGATGTGGCGCTACGACGCGCTGCGCCGCCTGGCCGATGCGCAGGCCAAGAAGCTGCGGCCGACCGAGGCCTACATCGAGCCGCAGGCTCTGTGGTGGGCGTTCGACGCCGCCGGCGCCGCGCAGCGCGGTGCCGCTCGATTGCCGGTGGGCGTCACCGCGGCCACCGACCCGCAGGCACAGGTCGAGTCCGACTGCGCGGTGGTGCTGATCGACGAGATCGACAAGGCCGAGCCCGACGTGCCGAACGACCTGCTGCAGGCCCTCGACGAGGCGCGCTTCACGGTCGACGACCTCGACCCGCCGCGCGCCGTGCAGGGCCAGCGCGCCAAGGTGCTGATGCTCGTCACCACGAACGGCGAACGCGAGCTGCCGGCGGCCTTCGTGCGGCGCTGCGTCGTGCTCACGCTGCAGCAACCCTCGGCCGAGTGGCTGGTGACGATTGCGAACCAGCGCTTCGGCCCGCGTGGTCAGCCCTTGCACCGCGAGGTCGCCGCGCGCCTGATGGTGCTGCGCCAGCAGGCCGAAGACAACCGCCATCGAGAGCCCAGCACCGCCGAGTACCTGGATGCGGTGGCCGCCTGCCGTGACCTGGGCATCACCACCGCGTCGGCCGAGTGGCTGTTGCTGGAGCAGGCCGCGCTGTGGAAGCGCGACACGGCGGTGCCGGCGTTGGCGCCTGCATCGTCGAGTGCATCAGCGGCTGCACCACCGGCCACATCGCCGAGCCCGCCGGCGCCACTCCCACCGCCGGCTGCGTGATGGCCCGCCCGCTCGTCTTCGTCGGCGACGTGCTGCGTGCTGCGCGTGCGCTCGGCATCACGTCGCCCGAGGCGGCGCACGAGTTGCTGGGCATGCTCGGCGCGCAGTCGTGGGTCGCAGCGCTGCTGCCGGCGCCGGTGCCGCCACCCGTGCCCACGCAGGCACGGCCCGCGCCGCCACCCGACCCGGCGCGGCCGCTGGCAGCCGGCGCGCCACCGGGCGGCACGGCAACGGTTCAGCCGCAGCCCGACACGCCGAACACGCCGAACACAGCGGCGCAGGTTCAGGCCGAGATCACCCGCATCGCGGCCGAGGCGCGGCGCCCGGTGCCGCCGGGCTGGGCCGCCAGCACCGAGCCGCTGCCGCGCGCCCAGCGCCTGCCCGCAAGCGTGCCCGACGCGCTGCTCGACCCGCGCCAGGAACGCGCGCTGATCACCGGCCTGGCTGCGTCGGTGGCGCGCGATGGTCCGCTCGACCTGCCGCGCCTCGTCAGCCAGCTGTGCGATGGCCGGCTCGTGCGCGCGCTGCCGCGCCAGCGCCGAGCGGGCCTGCGCCGCGGCGTGCAGGTGCTGGCCGACATCGGCCCCGGCATGGCCCCGTTCGCGCCCGACGTGGCGCAGTTCATGGCGCGGCTCGGCATGCTGGTGGCGCCCGAACGCATCGCGCTGCTGAGCTTTCGCGGCAACCCGATGCGCGGCTGCAGTGAGGGCGACGGCGACCCCGCGCCGTGGCAACCGCCGCCTGCCGGCACGCCGGTGCTGCTGCTCACCGACCTTGGCCTGGGCGCGCGCAGCCAGGCGCCGCGTGGCAGCAGCGTCGAGGCCTGGGTCGGCTTCACCGAGGCCGCACGTGCGGCGGGTGTGACGGTGCGCGCGCTCGTGCCCTACCCGCGCGAGCGCTGGCCGAAAGCGCTGGCCGCGCGCCTGCGTGCCGTGCACTGGGACCGGCGCACCTCGGCCGCCATGGTTCAGCGCGCGGTGCTGCAGGGCTGAGCGCGGGCATGCCGACATGAGCCCTGCCGACGAAGCCCGCGCGCTGGAGCGCATCGACCGGCTCTTCGCCGCCAACCCGCACGCGGTGGCGCTGGCGCGCTTCGCGAGCCTTGCGGTGCGGCTCGACGCGCCGCTGCTGCGCCGCCTGCGGCTGCAGCTGCTGCCCGCCGCCGACGCCAGCGCCGAGGCCGACCTGTGGTTCAGCGCGCTGGCCGAGTCGCGTGACAGCGAAGCGCTGGTGCTCGACAGCGGCGTGCAGGCCGTGTTGCGCGAGCAGCTCGTGGCGCTGCGCCTCGTCGGCGGCGCGAGCGCGCTCGACGCAGCGTATGCGCACACGGCGGCGGTGCATGCGCAGTGGCCGGCGTCGGCACAGCTCGAAGAGCGGCTCACGCACTTGGCGCTGAGCCGGCCCGAGGGCGCTGGCCTGGTTGGCGACGTGGCCGGCCACAAGTTGATCGATGACGCCATCGACGAAGGCTTGCGGCCCGCCTTGCTGGCGATGGCATCGAGCGAGCAGCGCGCCATCGAGATCGCGCGCTGGGCCGTGCGCGCCGTGCCGCGCCTGCCCGAACGCGCGCGCCGCAGCGAGGCTGCGGTCGCGCTGGTGGTGGCCGCCATCGCCCGCATCGGCAGCGGCGCGGCGGCCTTGGCGGTCGAGCCGGCGCAGGGCCTGCCGGAAGCGTTGAAGTGGCTGCTGCCGACCGCGCTGCTCGGCAAGCGCACGCAACTCGTGTGCGAGCCGCAAACCGAGGCGCTGGTGTTCCGCGCGGCGCGCTCGGGTGACGCTGCGGCCAGCGTGCTCGACGTGCCCGCCACGCGGCCCGTGTTGCTGGCGTTGACGTGGTCGGTGGGCGCGGTCGCAAACAGCCGCCTCGTCGCCATCACGCCCGGCCAGCCGGTGGCGCTGGGCGCGGGTTGGAGCGGTTTGCAGATCGCAACGCTCAGCGGCGAGGCCTACCGCATCGACCGCAGCGGGCCCGGCACCACGCCGCCGGAAGCGCTGGCGTTCCTGCGCGCGTGTGTCGTGGTCAAGCGCGACGGCGTCGCGACCGGCGGCGTGTTCGTGGCGCCGGGGCGGGTGTTGACGCTGGCACATGTGGCGGCCGAGTTGCCGGCACAGAAGGAACTGCGCGAACTGGAGCAGGAACTCGTCAACCTGGAAGCGCACGACGACCGCTCGATCGTCAACTACGACATCAAGCTCCTGAACGTGCGCATTGCCGACCTGCGGGCGAGCCTGCCCACGTCGGCGGCCGAGCCCTACGTCGAGGTCGAGTACGAGGGTCGCTTCTTCGGGGCGCGGGAGGCGGCGGCGGACGTGCCGCCGGGCCTGGCCTTGCTCGACCTGGCCACAGCGCCGAGCGACGCCGGCGTGCTGCAACGCGCCGAGCGCGAGCCCGAGGCCGGCGCTTCGTTGATGGCCTGGGTGAAGCACGGCGGCTCGGGCTACCTGTTGCGCGGCTCAAGCGAAGGCAGCGCGCACGCGTACGCGCAGCGCACGGGCAAGGCCACGCTGCACTTCGACCTGCCGCCCACGCACCCGGCGCTTGCCGACGTGGCGGGTGCGGGCGTGGTGCACGACGGGCGGCTGGTGGGCATGGTCACGTCGCCCGGCGTGCCGAACGACGGCGCTTCGGCCGCCATGATGATCACGCTGCCCAGCCTGCTGCGCTTCCTGCGCCGCGCGCTGCGGCCGGCCGAGCACGACCCGGATGTGTTCGTCGCTTACGCGCCCGACCGCCTCGCCAGGCAGCAGCGCGAAGTCGGAGACCTCTCGGCTCAGCGCCTTGTGGCCTGGTCGCGGGCAGCACGCGTGCGACCATGGTTCTCGACCGAGATAAGGGTGTTTGTTGGGACCGATTGGTCGGAATTGCTGTTGAATCGGATCGACAACACGACAGGCGCGATGTTCATGTACACGCCTTCCTCGCGCAGGGAGTCACTCGTCGCGACCACCGAAGGGCAGGCGGTGTCCTTCCGCCGCTGGGCGATGCCCGACTTCCCCTGCCTCGTGCTGATCGACCGCGCCCACACCGACCCGTTGCCGCCGCCGCTGGCCGGCATCCCGTCCCTGATGCTCGACGAGGCCGACGACGCGCAGCTGACCCAAACCTTGCGCGACACCTTCGATGGCGACGACGCGCCGCACCTGATGCCGCTCCGGCCCGAGCTGATCGAAGCGCACCTACGCCGCGAACTCGCGCCGCTGAACCTTGGTGCCGACGCCGTCGATGCCGGCATCGAGTTGCTGAAAGGTCGCGGCCTGGAAGAAGCCACGTCGACGCTCGGCGAGTGGGTGAGTCAGATCCCGAGCCACGACGCGCGCTGGCGCAGCGTCGTCGATGCGGCTGCGATGCTCGCACTGCCGGGTGGCCCTGCGCTGCAAACCCTGCGCGATTCCGCGGTGGCCGAGCCCGGCAGCCGTGCTGTCTACTTGAACGCAATGCCTGTTCAGTTCGCGCACCTGTTGATTCGCAAGGCCTGGTACCCGCGCCCGCCGATGCCGTGCATCGACATCCGAGACCAGCGTTGGCCCGAGGCCGACGGCATCGATCAGATCGTCTCGCAGGTCGCATCGAAGGTGAGTGCGGCGCTGGCTTGCAGCGATGACGATGCGCGCTGGATGGTGGCCCACTCCACCGCGTGCTTTGCGGTGGTGTTCGCGACGCGGCCGTTGCCTATCAGCCCGGTCTTGAAGGGCCTGCAAGAGGCGCTGCCGGGTGCGCTGCTGGTGTTCCTCGGCAGTTCGGTCGAGCCCGCGACGGAGCAGGCCAAGCTGCTCGGCATCCAGCCGCTGGTGCTGGAGCCGCTGCTGGCGGCAGATGCCGACATCCAATGGGTGCAGGCGTACAAGATGCTGCTCGATCAGGTGGCGCCGCGCGGCACGTTCGACCCTTTGCAAACCCACCCGGTCGTCTACGTCGCCAGCGTGTTCGACGAGATGCATGACCGCGCGCTCGTGACCGAAGCGCTGCATGCACAGGACATGATCGACGACCTTCATGACGCCGCCGAAGCCGATGGCACTGACCTCGGGAGCCACCTTCCCAACGTCGCATCAAGCCACGCCTTCATCGGCATCGTCGGCCACCGCTACGGCCACATCCCGCGTGACCGCCAACTCAACCCCGAAGGGCACTCGCTGCTCGAACTGGCCTACGAGCAGGCGCGCCGCGCCAAGCTGCCGTGCCTGATGTTCTTCAAGGCGCCCGACCCGACTGACGTGGCCAGCGGAGCCACTGAGACCGACGCGCGACAGGTCGCCGCATTCCGCAGCCGCGTGTTCGGTGAGATGCAGGTGGTCTACCGCTTCACCACGCCGGACGACCTGCGCGAGCAACTCCGCGTCAGCCTCGCCCAACTGCGTAACGAACTCGATGCCCGCGCCGCCAAGGCGCGCCCCGCTCAACGCCGCACCGTGCCCAAGGGACCCAAGGCGCCCAAGGCGCCCAAGCGCCGCGCCCCACCCAAGTGACCGAGCGGCAGGGCGGCCACCGCCTTGACCTCGCCGAGCGAGAAGCTGGTGTGCACGTCCTTCACGTGCGGCAGCGTCAGCAGCGTGTCGAGCGTGAACTTCGAGAACGCGTCGAGGTCGGTCGCCATCACCTGCAGCTCGAAGGTACCCGAGCCGGAGATGTAGTGGCAGGTGATCACTTCGGGCAGGCCGCGGATCGCGTCTTCGAGCTGGCGCGTGCTGGCGGCGGTGTTGCGGTCGGCGTCGATGCGCACGAAGGCGAGTACGCCCAGGCCGATCTTGCGGCGGTCGATCTCAGCGCGGTAGCCGGTGATCACGCCCTGGTCTTCGAGCCACTTGACGCGCCGCCACGTGGGCGCCGCCGAGAGCCCGATGCGCAGCGCGAGTTCGGCGTTGGACAAGCGCGCGTCGCGTTGCAGCTCGTGCAGGATGGCGATGTCGTAGCGGTCGAGCACCGCGCCGTGCCCTTCGGGTGGCGCATCGGGTGGTGGCGGCGCGGGGGGTGCGGGCGATGCGGGCTTCATGGCGCCCGTTCGTTTCGCCGGTATTGGCTTCTTGAGCACCATTCGATCCTCCTGTCGCTACTTCGCGCAAGATTATTGCGCAGGCCGCACCGCAGGCGGCAAACAAAGAAAGGACGTGTCGGGGCCGAATCCCTACACTGTGCGCGTCGGCATGGCAGCGGTGAGCCGCTGCTGCCAAAGCCTTGCGTCCCCTGTCTCGTGTCCCCTTTCCGAGTGGAGCCCCAACCCCATGAATGCACCGCTGCCCGAGTCCGTTCGCCGCGCCATCGAGACTGTGACGCTCGACGACAAGTACAGCCTCGACCACGGCCGCGCGCTGATGAGCGGCACGCAGGCACTGGTGCGTTTGCCGATGCTGCAGAAAACGCGCGACGCGATGGCCGGCCTGAACACTGGCGGCTTCATCAGCGGCTACCGCGGCTCGCCGCTCGGCGGCTACGACCAGGCGCTGTGGCAGGCGAAGAAGCACCTCGCCGCGCAGAACATCGTGTTCCAGCCCGGCGTGAACGAAGAGCTGGCGGCGACGGCAGTGTGGGGCTCGCAGCAGCTCGACCTGTACCCGCAAAGCGCCAAGGTCGACGGCGTGTTCGGCATCTGGTACGGGAAGGGCCCGGGCGTGGACCGCTGCTCCGATGTGTTCAAGCACGCCAACATGGCCGGCACCGCAAGGCACGGCGGCGTGATCGCGATTGCCGGCGACGACCACATTGCCAAGAGCAGCACCGCCGCGCACCAGAGCGACCACATCTTCAAGGCCTGCGGGCTGCCGGTGTTCTTCCCGACCAGCGTGCAAGACATTCTGGACATGGGCTTGCACGCGTTCGCGATGAGCCGCTTCGCCGGCGTGTGGAGCGGCATGAAGACGATCCAGGAGATCGTCGAATCGACGTCGAGCGTGTACGTCGACCCGGACCGCGTCGACATCGTGATCCCGACCGACTTCCAGATGCCCGAGGGCGGCCTGCACATCCGCTGGCCCGACGCGCCGCTGGAGCAGGAAGCCCGGCTGATGGATCACAAGTGGTACGCCGCGCTGGCCTACGTGCGCGCGAACAAGCTGAACCACAACGTGATCTCGGGCGCGAATGACCGCTTCGGCATCATCGCCAGCGGCAAGGCATACAACGACACGCGGCAGGCGCTGCACGACCTCGGCCTGGACGATGACGTGTGCCGGCAGCTCGGCATCCGCCTGCACAAGGTCAACGTGGTGTGGCCGCTGGAGGCCACCATCACGCGCGACTTCGCGCAGGGCTTGCAGGAGATCCTGGTCGTCGAAGAGAAGCGCCAGGTCATCGAGTACCAGCTGAAGGAAGAGCTCTACAACTGGCGCGCCGACGTGCGCCCCAACGTGCTCGGCAAGTTCGACGAAGCGGAGGGTGACGAGAGCGGCGGCGAATGGAGCCAGCCCAACCCGGGCAAGAGCTGGCTGCTGCGCGCGCAGGCCGACCTGACGCCGGCGATCATCGGCCGCGCGATTGCCAAGCGCCTGAAGAAGCTCGGTGTGGACAGCGACACGCAGGCCCGGCTCGATGCGCGCATTGCGCTGATCGACGCCAAGGAGCGCAGCATGGTCGTGCAGACGGTGGACACGTCTGCGGACGGCTCTTCTACAGAAAGAACACCGTTCTTCTGCAGCGGCTGCCCGCACAACACCAGCACCCGCGTGCCCGAAGGCTCGCGCGCGGTGGCCGGCATCGGCTGCCACTACATGACGGTCTGGATGGACCGCAGCACCGTCACCTTCAGCCAGATGGGCGGCGAGGGCGTGTCATGGATGGGCCAGGCGCCGTTCACGACCGACAAGCACGTGTTCGCGAACCTCGGCGACGGCACCTACTACCACTCGGGCCTGCTGGCGGTGCGGCAAAGCATCGCAGCGGGCGTGAACATCACCTACAAGATCCTGTTCAACGACGCCGTCGCGATGACCGGCGGCCAGCCGGTCGACGGCACGCTCAAGGTCCCCGAGATGACGCGCGAGCTGGATGCTGAAGGTGCCGTCAGGATCGTCGTCGTCACCGACGAGCCCGAGAAGTACGATGAGGCCGACATCGCAGCGCGCCTCGCCAAGGGCGTGACGGTGCACCACCGCGACGACCTCGACGCGATCCAGAAGCAGCTGCGCGAGGTCGAGGGCTGCACGATCCTGATCTACGACCAGACCTGCGCCACCGAGAAGCGCCGCCGCCGCAAGCGCGGCACGATGGTGGACCCGGCCAAGCGTGTCGTCATCAACGAGCTGGTGTGCGAAGGCTGTGGTGACTGCTCAGTGCAATCGAATTGCCTGAGCGTCGAGCCGGTGGAGACCGAGTTCGGCCGCAAGCGCCGCATCAACCAGAACTCGTGCAACAAGGACTACTCGTGCGTGAAGGGCTTCTGCCCGAGCTTCGTCACGGTCGAAGGCGGGCAGATGAAGGGCAAGCAAAAGTCAGCCTCGCGGCCCGACCCGTTCAAGCTGCCGCCGCTGCCTGAACCCGCGCTGCCGCTCGCCGAAACACCTTGGGGCATCGTCGTCGCCGGGGTCGGCGGCACCGGCGTCATCACCATCGGCCAGTTGCTCGGCATGGCGGCGCACCTGGAAGGCAAGGGTATCGTCACGCAGGACGCGGCGGGCCTGGCGCAGAAGGGCGGCGCCACCTGGAGCCACATCCAGATCGCGAACCGCATGGACGCGATCCTGACCACCAAGGTCGGCACGGCCGAGGCCGACCTCGTGATCGGCTGTGACCCGATCGTGACCGCCAACAAGGCCACGCTCGCGGCGGTGCGCGAAGACCGCACCTTCGTTGCGATGAACACGCACGGCGCGCCGACGGCCGCGTTCGTCAGCAACCCGGACTGGCAGTTCCCGGCCGGCCATTGCGACACAGCCGTGCGCGCGGCGGCCGGTGCGGCGCATGTGGGCCTGCTCGACGCCGACGCGCTGGCGGTCGGCCTGGTCGGGGACTCGCTCTACACCAACCCGCTGATGCTCGGCTATGCGTGGCAGATGGGCCGCGTGCCGCTCGGCCTGCCGGCCATGCTGCGTGCCATCGAGCTGAACAATGTGCAGGTCGAGAACAACAAGCTGGCCTTCGAATGGGGCCGGCGCGCGGCGCATGATCTGGCGGCAGTGCAGGCGTTGCTGAAGCCCGGCCAGGTGATCGAGTTCGTCAAAAAGGCTACGAGCCTGGACGACATGATCGCCAAGCGCGTGGACTTTCTCGGGGCTTATCAAAACGCCGCCTACGCCGCGCAGTACAAGGCCTTCGTCGAGAAGGTGCGTGCGGCAGAGGCGCCCTTGAACAGCAAGAAGCTGACGGAGGCCGTGGCCCGCTACCTGTTCAAGCTGATGGCCTACAAGGACGAATACGAAGTGGCACGGCTGCACACCGACACGGCATTCACCGACCGCATCAAGGCGCAGTTCGAGGGCGACTACAAGCTGACCTACCACCTTGCGCCGCCGCTCATCGCGAAGACGAACGACAAGGGCGAGCTCATCAAGCAGCCCTTCGGCCCGTGGATGTTCACGGCCTTCAAGCTGCTCGCGAGGTTCAAGGGCCTGCGCGGCACTGCGCTCGACCCATTCGGCAAGACCGAAGAGCGGCGCACCGAGCGCGCGTTGATCTCGGAGTACCGCGCTGCCATCGACGAGGTGCTCGCGACCTTGAACGCCGCCAACCTGGGCCTCGCGGCGCAGATCGCGCAGGTGCCCGAAGGCATTCGCGGCTACGGCCACGTGAAGGCGCGGCACCTCGCGGCCGTGCGGCCGAAGTGGGCCGCGCTCATGGCCGAGTGGCGCGGTGGGAGCATTCGGCGGGCCGCTTGACCGGCGGCGCGGCGCAGCCCGACATGCGCAATATTTGAACGGTCACGACAAGCCCCGCGAAAGCGCGGCCCGGCAGGCGCTTGCAGAATGCGGCCCTGATGCAACCTGCCGACACCACGCGCTACAGCCACATCGCCATCGCCTTCCATTGGCTGCTGGCACTGGCCATCGTGGGCTCGTTCAGCGTCGGCATCTACATGTACGAGCTGCCGTTCTCGCCGACGCGGCTGAAGCTCTACAACTGGCACAAGTGGGCCGGCATCACGATCATGGCGCTGTCGGCCGTGCGTCTGCTGTGGCGCTTGACACACCGGCCGCCGGCCGACCTGCCGATGCCGTCGTGGCAGCGGCGCGCGGCGCGCGTCACCCACACCGTGCTGTACGTTCTGTTCTTCGCGGTGCCGCTGAGCGGCTGGGCCTACAGCTCGGCGGCGGGGTTCCCCGTGGTCGTCTATGGCGTGCTGCCGTTGCCCGACTTCGTGCCGGTCGACAAAGCACTCGCCGTGTGGCTGAAGGGCACGCACAAAGTGTTGACGATCACCTTGTCGCTGTTCGTCATCGGCCATGTGGCCGGCGCGCTCAAGCACCAGTTCATCGACCGCGACGGCTTGTTGTCGCGCATGTGGCCCACACGTCTCACGGCACGACCATGACCCGAAACTTCAGTTCACTCGCCCTCGTGTTGGCACTTGGCGCCACGCTGGGCACGCCCGCCTTCGCGCAGCAGAAGCTGGTGCCGGCGCAGAGCGAGATCGCCTTCACCAGCAAGCAGATGGGCGTGCCGGTCGACGGCAAGTTCAGGAAGTTCGACGCGCAGGTTGCGTTCGACCCGAAGAAGCCCGAGGCCGCGAAGATCAGTTTCAGCATCGACCTGGCCAGCGCCGCGCTCGGCGCGCCCGAGACCGAGGCCGAGCTCGTCAAGGCCGAGTGGTTCAGCACCAAGCTGTTCCCGCAGGCCACGTTCGCGAGCAGCGCGGTCAAGGCGACCGGGCCGGGCAAGTTCGAGGTGGCGGGCAAGCTCACCATCAAGGGCGCGAGCCATGACGTGGTGGTGCCGGTGGTGCTGGCGCAGGCCGGGCCCACCACCACCGCGAGCGGCACATTCGTCATCAAGCGGCTCGACTTCCGCATCGGCGACGGCGACTGGAAAGACACCTCGATGGTCGCCAACGACGTGCAGGTCAAGTTCAAGCTCGTGCTCACCGGGGTCGGCGCGTTTTGAGGCGCGGCGATCTTCCCTGCTCAACCCGATTCCCCACTTCCAACTTCCAACTTCCGAACTGAAGGCCCAACGATGAAAAACGTTCTCCTCACCACCGCTCTCGCGACCGTTCTGACTGCGGCCTTCGGCGCCGCGCGCGCTGAAATCGCCACCTACGCCATCGACCCGACGCACACCTTCGTGACCTTCGAGGCCACCCACTTCGGCACCTCGACGCTGCGCGGCCGCTTCGACAAGAAGGAAGGCTCGGTCGCGCTCGACAAGGCTGGCAAATCGGGCAAGGCCGACATCACCATCGACACCACCTCGGTCAGCACCGGTGTGGCCGCGCTCGACACCCACCTGAAGAGCAAGGACTTCTTCAACGCCGCCGAGTTCGGCACCGCCAAGTTCTCGGCCGACAAGTTCGCTTTCAACGGTGACAAGGTCAGCGAGCTGACCGGCACGCTCACGCTGCTCGGCAAGACGCAACCGGTCACGCTGAAGGCGAGCAACTTCAACTGCTACACCAGCCCGATGCTCAAGCGCGAGGTCTGCGGCGGCGACTTCGAAACCACCATCGCGCGCAGCAGCTACGGCATGCCCTACGGCCTGAACTACGGCCTGCCTGACAACATCCGCTTGCTGATTCAGATCGAAGCCATCAAACAGCAGTGACGGCTCGCTACCCGGCCTTGCGCGCGACCCTGCGCGCGGCCATCGCCGCGCTGGCGGCCTGCCTTGCCGGCGCGGTCAAGGCCGAGCCGCAGAACTTCGTGCTCGATGCGGCGAACACGCACGCGCATTTCGAGCTGAAGCACTTCGGCACGTCGACGATTCGTGGCCGCTTCGACGCGATCATGGGTGCCATCACGCTCGACCGCGTGGCGCGCACCGGCAGTGTGTCGATGAGCATCGCCACCGCCTCGGTCAGCACCGGCTTCGCGCCGTTCGACGGCGTGATTCGCGGCACCTACCTGCTCGGCAGCGCCGCCTACCCGACCGCCTATTTCGTGGCCTCGCGCATCGAGTTCGAGGGCGAGCGCGTGGCCGCCGTGACCGGCGAGTTCACGCTGCGCGGCACGAGCCGCACGCTCACGCTGCGTGCGCTGCGCTTCGCGTGCCGCATGGCCGACGAGCCCGCGCGTGAAGTGTGTGGCGGCGACTTCGAGGCCGAGTTCCTGCGCAGTGATTTCGGCATCACCCACAGCCTGCCGTTCGTGGCCGACCGGGTGCGCGTGCAACTGCAGATCGAAGCGGTCCGGCGGTAGGTCGGCGGGGCTCAGACCATGCCGCGCCAGCCGGGCTGTCGGCACCGCCCGCAGCCTGTCCGCCGGTTGCTGCTGCCCGTCACGGGGCACTGGGCAGGGCCAGCGCCGACCCGTAGAGTGCAAGCCAACGCAATGCACTCGAACGGCCCGCTCCCATGACTGACTTCCCTTCCTCCGTCGAGTCGACCACCCAGGCACGCTGGCGCCGCTTCTCGGCCGAAGCGGTGCGCTTGTTCCACGTGTATGCGAACTGGCTGGTCGGCATCAGCTGGAAGCGCTTCTTCGTGCTCGCCATCCTGCTGCTCATCACGATGGCGATGCTGTCGAACGTGCCGCCGTTCAGGTGGTCAATCACCGAGGTGCTGGATGCGCCGCCCGAGCCGAAGGTGGTGGCGCCGTCGACGAGCACACCGCCCGAGCCGCCCGCGCCACCAGGCTCGAAGAGGGTGCCCGACATCAAGATCGACAAGTCGGGCGTGCGCATCGAGGCGCCGAACAGCAACGGCGACGACAACGTCGTCATCTCCATCGACAAGAACGGCGTGCGCATCACGCCGCACATCCGTGCGGCGTCGGGTACGTCGGCTGGTGCGTCGGCAGCGTCTGCCGCATCGGCCGCACCCTCGGTCTCGGCGGCCAGCACCGCATCACTGGCCGCATCGGCCGCCGATGAGGGTGAGGCGATCACCATCAAGCTGCCCCCCGGCGCCGACGTGGCGGCCATCAAGGAGGCCGTTCGCGAAGGCCTGGCGCAGGCCCGCGAGGCCGCCGCCGAAGCGGCCAGCGATGCCAAGGAAGCGGCAGCAGAGGCCGCAGCCGACCTGAAGGCCGTGCACACCCCGCGCCGCACGCGCATCGTTCGCTACGGCGACTTCCTCACCGACTTCGCGGCGCTGTTCATCGCGGCGTCGGCGATCCTGAAGATCACCTACAAGGGCCGCATGCAGGCCGAGGTGAAGGCCGCCGCAGCCACCGAAACGGCCGAGAGCGAGCAGCTCAAACGCCAGGTGGTCGAGGCGCGCATGGCGGCCATGCAGGCGCAGGTCGAGCCGCACTTCCTGTTCAACACGCTGGCCAGCATCGACCACCTGATCGAGACCGACCCACCGCGCGCCAGCCAGATGCAGAAGAACCTGATCGCACTGCTGCGCGCCTCGATGCCCACCATGCGCGAGGCCCACCCCACGGCGCACAACCTGGGGCGCGAGATGGCGGTGATACGCCCTTACCTCGAGATCCTGAAGGTGCGCATGGAAGACCGGCTGCAGACCGAGATCAGCGTGCCCGACGGGCTGCTCTCGGCCGACTTTCCGTCCATGATGATCCAGAGCCTGGTCGAGAACGCCATCAAGCACGGCCTGGAGCCCAAGGCCGAGGGCGGCAAGCTCAGCGTGCGCGCTGAAGTCAACCACGGCAAGCTGGCCGTGACCGTGGCCGACACGGGCCTGGGCTTCGGCAAGGCCGCCACCGCCGGCACCGGCGTGGGGCTGGCCAACATCCGCGAGCGGCTGCAACTGGTCTACGGCAACAAGGCCTCGATGGTCGTCACCGAGAACCTGCCCACCGGCACGGTGGTCACGCTGACAGTGCCGTATCAAGCGCAGGCGCGCGAAGGAGACACCGCCTGAGCCCGGCCGGCGTGGCGGTGCTGAGCACGCGCTTGCACAGTGGATCGCTTGAGAAGAAGGGGGTATTCGGGCCGGGTAAATCTCGTAACGGGCATGGAGCAAACGGTCAGATTCAGGCATGGTCCTCGCAAGCACCGACCCACCCCATGCCCTAGGAGAGCCGCTCATGCTCGTGACCATTTTCCGGTCCCGCCTGAACCCTGACCACACCGACGAATACGCGCGCGCGGTGGCGCTGACCGCCGGCCTCGTCGAGACCGCGCCGGGCTTCAAGGCGCACAAGATGTTCGTGGCCGAAGACGGCGAGCGCCTGACGCTGGTCGAGTTCGAGGACGAGGCCGCGCAGCGCGCCTGGTCGCTCAGCCGCGAACACCGCGACGCCGCCAAGGCCGGCCGCGCGCGCTTCTACAGCGAGTACAAGATCCAAATCTGCAGCGTCAACCGCGCGTCAGAGTTCCGCAGCAAACCGGACCCTTCGAATGAACCCCAACCCGCAGCGCCCCACACCGCCACGCCCGCCACGTGCCCTTATCGCTGACGACGAACGCCTGCTGCGCGAGCAGTTGCGCGCGCGGCTCGCCGAGGTGTGGCCCGAGCTCGTGATCGCTGCCGAGGCGAAGAACGGCGACGAGGCCGTGCAGCTCACCGAGGCGCACCACCCCGACCTGGTGTTCCTCGACATCCGCATGCCCGGCATGACCGGCATCGAGGCCGCCCGAGCCATCGCCCAACTGCCGAGTGACGACGACACGCCCGATGCCTGGCTCGGCTGCGAGGTGGTGTTCATCACCGCCTACGACCAATATGCGGTCGAGGCGTTCGAGCACGGCGCGGTCGACTACGTGCTCAAGCCGGCCGAGCGCGAGCGCCTGGCGGTCACGGTCGAACGCCTCAAGAAGCGCCTTGCGCAGCGCCACGGCGGCGCGCCCACCGATGCGCCCACCGATGCGCCCGACGGCGCCGATGCAGCGCCCGGTGCCGGCCCGAGCGCCGCCGACATGCAACTGCTGTTGCAAAAGCTCCAGGCCCGGATGGTGCCGAACGGGCCACCGCAGTTGCGCTGGATCCAGGCCACGGTGGGCAGCAACATCCAGATGATCCCGGTCGAAGAGGTGCTGTTCTTCATCTCTGATGAGAAGTACACGCGCGTGCAAACGGCCGCGCTCGAGGCCCTGATCCGCAAGCCCATCAAGGAGCTGATCGCCGAGCTCGACGCCAACGTGTTCTGGCAGATCCACCGCTCCACGCTGGTGAACACCCGCTTCATCAGCGGCGTGAGCCGCGACCTGCGCGGGCGCCAGCTCGTGGCCGTCAAGGGCCACCCCGAGAAGCTCGAGGTCTCGCGCAGCTTCACGGGCTTGTTCAAGGGCATGTAGGCGCTCTCAGCGCGGCGTGCTGACGGGCGGCGCCAGGCCGAGCCTGGCGGCACGGCGCGCAAACTTGCGGTCGTCGAAGCTGGCCATGCTGTCGCAAGTCCGGCAGGCGGCGTGGTGCAGCGCGTCGGCGAAATCCAGCCCGTCGCGGTGGCCCGCCAGCGCCGCTTCGACCGATAGGCGATCTTCCACAGTGACCTGTGGCGACGCGAGCAGGTGATCGAGCACCGCAGCGAACTGGTCGCGTGCCAGCGCGTAGGCGCCACGCATCAGCCACTCCAGTTCGAGCAAGACGGTCTTCGCAACGTGGACCGGCTGCCCGCCTTCCAGCAGGCGCCGCGCCGCCTGCTGCTGCCGTACGGTGGCAGCGTCGGCGTCGTGCCCCGTCAGGTAGTAGCGGGCCAGCACGTTGGTGTCCAGGCCGATCACGGCGGACCGCGCCGCTTTGCGGCCCTGCTCTGGCGGCCTGCAGGGGGACCTTTGTCGGGGCTCAACAGGGTCGCCACATCGAAGGTGGCGGGCACCGCAGGGCCCGCCACTTTCACCATGCCGAAGCCGCTGGCCGGCGCGGCGCGGTGCGGCGTTGCTGGCCGCAAGACGGCGTGGTCGCCTTCGACCACGAACGCCACCCGCGTGCCCTGCTTGAGGCCCAACTGTTGGCGCACCGCCTTCGGGATCGTGACCTGACCCTTGCTTGTCATGGTGGTCGTTTCCATCGATGCTCCAACAAAGTATTACCGAGTAAGGAGTTTAGCAAGCGCGCATCGCACTCGCCCAGGCGTTGCCCCGGCTGCGCGAACGGCCGGCCGGCCGCACAACTCGTTGCACTGCATCGGCGGGCACCGTTCCTGCGGCTGATACGGTCTGGTGACTCGATTTCGAATGCGACAACCCCTGGTGCGTGAGGCTTCGCACATGCCCCGACAGTTCTCGTCGGGGGCGCGCCTTCCCGCCGACACGAATTGCCAGATTTGCAAGCAGGCGCACCCATGATTGATGTGACTTCAACCCGAACCGCCCCGCTGACGTTGCTGCTGCTGGCCACCGCCGTGCTCGCGGCCTGCGGTGGCGGTGGCACCCCCACCCCCAGCGACACGGTCGCCGCCGCGCCGCCCCCGTCGATCGCGCAGCCAAGCCTCGCGCCTTCGCCGGCACCAGCACCAGCACCAGCACCAGCACCAGCACCAGCACCAGCACCAGCACCAGCACCGACCCCCGCACCCGCACCCGCACCTGCACCTGCGCCTGCGCCTGCACCGACCCCCGCGCCCGCCGCCGTCACTGCACGTGACGCTGTTCGGCTGGCCGACCAGGCCAGCTTCGGGCCGACCGAGGCGCTCGTCAGCACCATTCGCACGCAAGGCCCCGCCGCATGGGTGGCGGCGCAGATGAAGCTTGCAAACTCGCGCTACACCAGCGGCAAGGGCGGCGAGATTCACCAGTTCACCGCCACCAACGCCGAGTTCTGCGATGGCAAGGGCAGCACCTGCTGGCGTGACTACTACTCGACCGAGCCGCTGCTCTGGGACTTCTACCGCAACGCCACCAGCCAGCCCGATCAGCTGCGCCAGCGCGTGGCCTTCGCGCTGCAGCAGATCGTGGTCGTGAACAGCATGGAGGTCACGGGCAACTACGGCTTTCGCATCTACTACAACAACCTGCTCGACAACGCCTTCGGCAACTACCGGCAGGTGCTGAAGAAGGTGGCGCTGTCGCCGGTGATGGGCGACTTCCTGAACAGCGCCAACAACGACAAGGCCGCACCGAACGAAAACTTCGCGCGCGAGTTACTGCAGCTCTTCAGCATCGGCACCTGCGAGCTGAACGCCGACGCCAGCCTGAAAGGCGGCCGCTGCACGCCCACCTACACCAACGACGTGGTGCGCTCGTATGCCTACGCGATGACCGGCTGGACGTATCCCACAGGCGGCGCCACCTCATGGGGCTGCTGGCCCGCCGGCATGAACTGCCGCTACTACAACGGCGACATGGTGGCCGTCGCCAGCTACCACGACAGCGCCGAGCGCAAGCTGCTCTCGGGCATCACGCTCGGCGCCGGCCATGCCGCGCCGGCCGCGCTCGACAAGGTGCTCGACAGCCTGATGGCGCACCCGAACATGGCGCCGTTCATCGGCAAGCAGTTGATCCAGCACCTCGTCAGCAGCAACCCGTCGCCGGCCTACGTGGCGCGCGTGGCGGCGGCGTTCGCGAGCGGCAAGCACCAGGGTTTCGGGGCCGGCGTGACTGGCGACCTGGCCGCCACCGTCGCGGCCGTGCTGCTCGACGCCGAAGCCCGTGGCGACACCACCGCGCGCACCGCAGGCAAGCTGCGCGAGCCGGCGCAGATGTTCGCCGGCGTGCTGCGCGCCCTGAACGGCGCGACCGATGGCGACGCGCTCGGCTGGTGGTGGGGCGACAACCTGCGCCAGCACCTGTTCCGCCCGCCGTCGGTGTTCAACTACTACCCGCCCGACTACCCGGTGGCCGGCACCAACCTTGTCGGCCCGACCTTTGGCATCCACAGTGCCAACGCGTCGCTCGAGCGGCTCAACTACCTGATCTACCTGCTTGACTGGAACGGCAGCGCGCCCGACGCCAGCGTGCCGTCGGCCGTGGGCACGAAGGTCAAGCTCGACGCCTTCCTGGCCGACGCTGCCGATGCCGCCAAGCTCGTCGACCGCTTGTCACTGCTCGCACTCGGCCAGCCCTTGCCGAGCACGTCGCGCGCCAAGGTGATCGACGCCGTCTCGTGGTGGACGGCCAGCACCGACGCCACCAACTGGAAGACCAACCGCGTCAAGTTCGCGGCCTATCTCGTGTTCGGCTCGCCGAACTACCAGGTGCTGCGCTGATGAGAACCGACATGAATCAACCCCACCCCCAACCGACCCCCGCGAACGCCGCCCGCCGCCGTTGGCTGATGCGCAGCGGCGCCACGCTCGCTGGTGCACTCGGCGCAGGTACCGTGGGCAACCTGATGCTCGGCACGAAGCCCGCGTACGCGGCCGACTACAAGGCACTCGTCTGCGTGTTCCTGTACGGCGGCAACGACGGCCTGAACACCATCGTGCCGACCGACGCGCGCTACGCCGCATACGCCGGCGTGCGCGGCGGCCTGGCCTTGCCCAAGGCGAGCCTCGTGCCACTGGGCGGCGTACCGTTCGGGCTGCACCCGTCGCTCGCGGCACTGAGCAGCGCGTGGAGCGACGGCAAGTGCGCACCGGTGTTCAACGTCGGCCCGCTCGCGCAGCCGGTCACCAAGGCGCAGTACCTTGCTGCGGTGACCAACTCGGGCATGCTGCCGGACAGCCTGTTCTCGCACTCCGACCAGCAGATTCTTTGGGAAACGGGCAGCAGCAGCACGCTCACCCGTAGCGGCTGGGGGGGCCGGGCGTGCGATGCGCTGGCCACGGTCAACCCGGTCATATCGGTCGCCGGCAGTGCGCGCTTCGGCATCTCGGCCTTGCAGGCGCCGCTGGTGCTGCCGGGCCCCGGCGCCACCTTTGGCGCC
The DNA here is from genome assembly GCA_031385155.1 of Rhizobacter sp. Taxonomy (GTDB): domain Bacteria; phylum Pseudomonadota; class Gammaproteobacteria; order Burkholderiales; family Burkholderiaceae_C; genus LMDS01. The sequence goes on along the minus strand of JANNBF010000085.1, from coordinate 6,749 downwards.
AACGGCCTGCAGCCCTCCGACCTGACCTGGGCCCCCAACATCGCCCGCAAGGCCGCCATCGACGCGCTCTATGCCGAAGCGCAAGACCTGACGCTGGGCGACGCCTACACGGCGGCACAGCGCAACGCCTTCGCCATGTCCGCGCGGCTCGGCGAGCTGGTCAAGATCAAGCCCGGCGATCCGAACGCCATCCGCATCATCGACGACGCCTTCGCGCCGATCACCAGCAACGGCAAGGTCGCCCCCGGCCTGGGCGAGCAGCTGTACCAGGTTGCCAAGCTCATCTACGGCAACGCTACGGTGCAAGGCAACCGGCAGGTGTTCTTTGCCTCGATGGGCGGGTTCGACACGCACGGCAACCAGGCCATCACCGGCACGCCCACCGACGGCGAGCACGCGCGCCTGCTCAAGAGCGTGGGCGACGCGCTCGGCGCCTTCTACACCGCGATGAAGAACCTCGGCCTCGGCGGCGCCGTCACCGCCTTCACGCAGAGCGACTTCGGCCGCACCTTCGCCCCCAACAGCAGCAACGGCACTGACCACGCGTGGGGCAACCAGCACCTCGTGATCGGCGGTGCGGTCAAGGGCGGCACCACCTACGGCAGCTACCCCGAACTGGCCCTTGGCGGCGCCGACGACGTGGGCAAGGACAGCTGGGAACTGCAAGGCCGCTGGATACCCACCACCTCGGTCGACCAGTACGCCGCCACCTTGCTCGGCTGGTTCGGCGCGAGTGATGCGCAACTCGACAACGTGCTGCCGAACCTGAAGAACTTCGGCACGAGGAAGCTCGCGTTCCTGTGAGCGTCCGATCAGCCCCTCTTATCCCCTCTCCCCCTCGGAGAGGGTCAGGGGCGAAGAAGGGCTTTCGAGCGCGTGAGCGGCAGCACATAGCCATCGGCGGCCGAGCCCTTGAACAGCTTGCCGTTGAAGCGCAGCACGTCGCGCGCGAGCGCAGCGCTGAAGCCGCCACGGTCCATGTCGGACCACAGCACGCCGAGCATCTTGCGCAGCGTGACCGGGTCTTCGCGGTGGTGTTGCAGCAGCTCCTTGAAGCTGCGCTCGGGCAGCAGCGCCACGTCTTCGGCAAACATGCTGAACAGGCAGCGCGTGAGGAACGCGGCCACCCGTTGCGGTGCGTGACCGGATGCTTCGAGCGACGTGGCCAGCGCGGCCAGCTCGCTCGACACCTCGCGCGTGACCTTAGTCGGCGAGCCGGATGCGGTGCGAGCGCGGGTCGGGGAACGGCGTGTAGGTGGCGCCGCTGCGGCTGAACTCGGCATACAGCTCGATCACATGCCCAACGTCGACGACCACCAGGAACGGCGGGCGCCCTTCGGTTGCGGGCAACGCGCGGGCATAGCTCTCGGCCTGCGCGCGGGCGCGCAGCAGCGCGTCGTCGAAGCCCTTGCACAGCTCGGTGACGAAGAGCTGGTAGTTGGCGCGCTCCGAGCCGGAGGCGGCTTGCCAGCGGGTGATGAAGGCGGTGGTAGCGGCAGCGGTGGAAGTGGAGGTGGAGGTGGTCATCGGCTCGACACAGCGTTGTGTGCCGCCTCGACTGCGCGCAGCAGTGAAGGGTGCAAGGTTCCCAACTTGGGGGTCTGGCCATGAGGGGCGCGGGGCGGCACCTTGACGAACAGGTCGGTCCACGGCAGCTCAAGCATTACCTTCATGTCGAACTTGGTGTCGAACGACAGCCCCGCCAATGCGAATGCAGCCGGGGTGCCGGCCTTGCTGATCGCGAACTCGCCTGCCCGGAGGCGATCAACACGCCGCGACGTTCCGTAGACGACGTGCACGGCGACGCCATCTTCCCGTGTCACCACATCCACGACCAATACAGGCCGCGGCTTCGGGCCGGGCACCGTGGCGGGCCATCCCGGAAACCAGCACCATACGAGCTCGCCAGGTTCTGGCGGCCGCCACGTGCCCTGCATCAGAAGAGGCTCTTTTTGCTCAGCACGGCACCCTTGGGCAACCGGGGTTTGGCCATCTTCCGCACGGTGGCCAGTTGGCTGGCCGTGAGCGGGCCATCGTCGGCCTCGTAGGCCGGCAACAGCTCCTCGGCCAAGCGGGACAGCGCCATGTGCACGACCTGGGTTTCAGTCGTGTCCAGTTCACTGGCGAGTGCTTTGACCGTGTCACGCGTGACCCCGAAGCGCGTGTCTTTGGAGCGGAACTTGAGCAGCAACGAATCGCCGATGGCAGCCATGGCGGAACTCCTTGATGTATATGCAGAATATATACGAATGCTCGACACCGGAGTCGCATCAAGCCCGGTGAAGTGCCGCCATCAGGTCAGCAACTTCACCAGCGCATCCGGGTGAAACGCCCAGCCCAGCAAGCCCGACAAGCCCATGAACACACCGAAGCCGATGGGCACCCACGCGGCCCAGTAGAGCCACCAGAGGTGGGTGAGGGCAGTGACGGCGAGCAGGGCGATGGCGAGCGACAGGGCGGCATCAGACAGGTCGAACTGATCGTCGTGGAAGTTGAGCGCGTCGTAGGTTTTCTGGTCTTGCGCGGCCTGCTGCTTCAGCTCTTCCTTCTTCTGGCTCTGCTCGGCCGCCACCTTCTCGTAGCGCGCAATCGCCTCGTCGTAAGCCGCCGCATCCGGTGCGGGGCGGCCGAGGCGGGCCAGCTTGAGCTGCTCGACGGTGGCCATGGCCACCTCTTGCCGAATGTTGCGCGCCTGGTAGAAGTTCCAGTGGTCGAGTTTGTCGGCCTGCGCTTGCTGCATTGCCTGGACGATGTTGTCGTCCTTGACCTTGCAGATGCCCATGAAGGTGGCAAGCACGGCGATGGTCACGGCGACCATCGCATTGAGCCGCACCGAGCGCGGGCTCTTCGGCTCGTCTTGCCGGGCGGACTCGATCGTGTCCATCGGGTCGACTTCCATGGTGGGGCTCCTTCGGATGGCTTGTTTGCAGAAACGGTGAGCGGGGATGGTCAGCCGGCCTTGTCGGCCGCAGGCGCTTGCGCGGCGCGCGCCGCGGCAGCCGCGCGCAGGGCCTTGATGCGCTCGCGCGGGTCTTCCTTGCGCTTGACCTCGTCGAGCTTCATCTCGCCGATGAAGCGGCTGGGCACGCCCATCACCGTCTCGCGGTTGCGCTTGCGGCGCTTCAGCGTGCTCACCGCCAGCGTGGTGCGCGCGCGGGTGATGCCCACGTACATCAGGCGGCGCTCTTCTTCGAGCCGCTCGGCGGTCATGTCGTCGTCTTCGCTTCTGAAGGGCAGCAGGCCCTCGTTGATGCCCACCAGCACCACGTGCGGCCACTCCAGGCCCTTGGCGGCGTGCAGGGTGGACAAGGTCACCACGTTCTGATCATCGCCGCGCTCGGCCAGGCTGATGATGACGGAGATGGTCTGCGCGACTTCGAGCACGGTCTTCTTCTCGGTCTCGACGCTGATGCCCCCATCGTTCTCGATCTCACCGCCGCAGCGCCGCGCGACCCAGTCGACGAAGTCGAGCACGTTGCTCCAGCGCGCGGTCGAAAGCTTGGCGCTGTCTTCGCCCTCGTACAGGTGCTTCTCGTAGCCGATGTCGGTGAGCCAGCCGAGCAGCAAGGCCTTCGCGTCTTCGGCGCCCGAGGTGTGGCGGGCGCGGTATTCCAGGTCGTTCACATACCGGCCGAACTCGTGCAGCGAGCCGACCGCGCGGGTGCTCAGCACGCTGCCCAGCGATTCGGCGAACAGCGCCTCGTACAAGCTCGTCTTCCAGCGGCCGGCGAATTCGCCCAGCGTGCCCAGCGTCTGGTGGCCGATGCCGCGCTTGGGCGTGGCCACCGCGCGCAGGAAGGCGGGGTCGTCGTCGTTGTTGACGAGCAGGCGCAGCCAGGCGCACAGGTCCTTGATCTCGGCGCGGTCGAAGAAGCTCTGCCCGCCCGACACCTTGTACGGAATGCTCGCCTTGCGCAGTGCCTTCTCGAAGACGCGCGCCTGGTGGTTGGCGCGGTACAGCACCGCGAAGTTGCGCAGCTCCGGCTCGGCGCCACCGCTGATGCTGGCGCCCGCCACACCACCGCCGCGCAGGCTTTGGATGCGCGCCACCACGCGTTCGGCCTCGTGCTCTTCGTTGTCGCACTCGACCACGCGCACCGGTTCGCCGTCACCGAAGGCGCTCCAGAGCTTCTTCTCGAAGAGCTTTGGGTTGTTGCCGATCACCCTATTCGCGGCGCGAAGAATGTTGCCGGTCGAGCGGTAGTTTTGCTCCAGCGCGATCACCTTCAGGCGCGGGTACTCCTGCGGCAGGCGCTTCAGGTTGTCGATGGTCGCGCCGCGCCAGCCGTAGATGCTCTGGTCGTCGTCGCCCACGGCGGTGAACAGGGCGCGTTCGCCGGCCAGGGACTTGAGCATGTCGTACTGCGTGGCGTTGGTGTCCTGGTATTCGTCGACCAGCACATAGCGCAAGGTGTCTTGCCACTTGGCACGCACCTCGGCGTTGGTCTGCAGCAGCTTTTGCGGCAGGCCGATCAGGTCGTCGAAGTCGACCGCCTGGTAGGCCGCCAGGCGTTCTTCGTAGCGCTGCATCACGCGCTGCGCGACACGCTCGTCGTCGTTCGCGGGCTCGACGCTGGCGCTGTTCAGGCCCTGGTTCTTCCACAAGCTGATGGCCCACTGCCAGCGCCGCGCCAGCGCGTTGTCGGTGCTGGCACCGGCGTCTTTGAGCACGCCGAGAACGTCGTCGCTGTCGAGGATGCTGAACTGCGGCTTCAGGCCGAGTTGGTCGCCGTCGCTGCGCAGGATCCGCACGCCGAGTGAGTGAAACGTGCTCACGACCAGGTGCTTGGCGGCACGCGCGCCGATCATCTCTTTCGCGCGCTCGCGCATCTCTTGCGCGGCCTTGTTGGTGAAGGTGATGGCGGCGATCTGCCCTGGCGCATAGCCCGCCTGCAGCAGCCGCGCGATCTTGTGCGTGATGACGCGCGTCTTGCCCGAGCCTGCGCCGGCCAGCACGAGGCAGGGGCCGTTCAGGTGGTGCACGGCTTCCAGCTGGGCCGGGTTCAGGGATTCGGGAGCGGACGACAAGGAGGCAAGTTCACGGTGGCTGTCGATGATAACGAGGCAGGCAGGCCGCGAGCCCTGCGCCGTGCCTTCACGCCGGGCTCGCGCGGGTGGGCAAAAGTCTCATCTGCGTACCCGGATTCACACATGGCGGGCGCGATCGGTGCAGCGTTCACTGCTTGCGCGGTTTAGTGGGTCAGCCCTGCGCCGCAGCGCGAGCGATGCGCTGAATACTCCGCTCCGTGCTGAAGCTTGACTGCCGAAAGCGCGCTCCTGTTTGCGTTGGCCCGTGTCTGTTTTGTGCGCCCGCTCAACCGCCCGTCACTTCAGCCTCAGTTCATCATGGTCACGCTCAACGACATCCAGCAGAAATTCCCGTCCACCCTCAGCCTGCGGCCTGCCGCCGCCAGCATGACGACGCTGCGCGACTTCTGTGCCGAGCTGCTGGCCGACGTGCCGCCGCTGGAAAGCACGTCGATGCTGGCGCGCTTGTCGACGATGCGCCGCGCCAGCGACCTGTGGAACGTGCGCACCGCGCTGTTCCACGTGATCGCGCGGCACCACGGCGAACGGGTGGCGCAGGAACGGCTGCGTGAACTCGACGTCAAACTACTGCCGTTCGCAGCATTGCGCGGCGAGCGCTGAGGCACCCGGCTCGCACCATGCAGAAGGCCCGCTGACGAAGCTCGCTGGCGGGCCTTTTTGCTTCGCGGCGCGGAGCGCCGCAGCGTTCACTTGCCGCGGAACTTGCGGATGGCGGCGATTTGTGCGGCCATGGCGGCGAACTCTCCTTGCGCCTTGGCGAAGTCGATGTCGCTCTTTGCGTTCTTCATCGCGTCTTCGGCCAGTCGCTTGGCTTCGGAAGCCTTGGCTTCGTCGAGGTCCTTGCCGCGAATCGCGGTGTCGGCGAGCACGGTCACGGTGCCCGGCTGCACTTCGAGAATGCCGCCGGCCACGAACACGAACTCTTCTTCGTTGGTATCGGCCCGCTCGATGCGCACCGCGCCGGGCTTGATGCGCGTGATCAGCGGCGTGTGACGCGGCAGGATGCCGAGCTCGCCGCTCTCGCCGGGCAAGGCCACGAACTTGGCTTCACCTTCGAAGATGCTGCCTTCGGCCGAGACCACGCTGACATGCAGGGTTGCCATGCTCAAGGCTCCGCTCAGTTGATCTTCTTGGCCTTCTCGAAGGCCTCGTCGATGGTGCCGACCATGTAGAACGCCTGCTCGGGCAGCGAGTCGCACTCGCCGGCCACGATCATCTTGAAACCACGGATGGTTTCCTTCAGCGGCACGTACTTGCCGGGCGAACCGGTGAAGACCTCGGCCACGTGGAAGGGCTGCGACAGGAAGCGCTGGATCTTGCGTGCGCGGGCCACGGCCAGCTTGTCTTCCGGCGACAGCTCGTCCATCCCGAGCACGGCGATGATGTCGCGCAGCTCCTTGTAGCGCTGCAGCGTGCCCTGCACCGCACGCGCGGTGTTGTAGTGGTCTTCGCCGACAACGTTCGGGTCGAGCTGGCGGCTCGTCGAGTCGAGCGGGTCGACCGCTGGGTAGATGCCCAGCGAAGCGATGTCACGGCTCAGCACCACGGTCGAATCGAGGTGGGCAAAGGTCGTGGCAGGCGACGGGTCGGTCAAGTCGTCCGCCGGCACGTAAACAGCCTGGATCGACGTGATCGAGCCGACCTTGGCCGAAGAGATGGGGAGATTGCAGGAGCGGATCACGTCGACCAAGGTCGGCTCG
>JANNBF010000079.1:0-118663 GCA_031385155.1 Rhizobacter sp. | reverse complement strand
GTCATCGCACACCGGCTGTCCACCGTCGAGCGGGCCGACCGCAACATCGCGCACGATGCGGGCCGTGTGGTCGAGCAATGCAGCCACGCCGAGCTGCTGAAGCGCGGCGGGCTGTACGCTCGGCTGCACGCGCTGCAATTCAGGAGTTGACCTATGAACACCGATTCGACGAAACCGATCAGCCGCTTCCCGGTGCCCGACCTGGCCGATGTGGCTGAAGACATCCGCACGAAGATCATGGAGGTGCAGGCCAGGGCCGGCTTCGTGCCCAACGTGTTCCTGACCTTCGCGCACCGGCCGGCCGAGTTTCGCGCGTTCTTCGCCTATCACGACGCCTTGCTGTTGTGTGAATCGGGCCTGTCGAAGGGCGAGAAGGAAATGATCATCGTCGCGACCAGCGGCGCGAATGGCTGCCTCTATTGCGTGGTGGCACACGGCGCGATTCTGCGCATCTACGAGAAGAACCCGCTCATTGCCGACCAGCTCGCCACCAATTACCTGAAGGCCGACATCACGCCGCGCCAGAAGGCCATGCTCGGCTTTGCGATGAAGGTGTGCAGTGCCTCCTACGCGGTCGGCGAAGACGACTTCGCGGTGCTGCGCGAACACGGCTTCAACGATGAAGACGCCTGGGACATCGCCGGCATCACCGCGCTCTTCGGCCTGTCGAACCGCATGGCCAACATGACCGGCATGCGGCCGAACGACGAGTTCTACCTGATGGGCCGGCTGCCGCGCGCGGCCAAGCCCTGACCGGTTCACCGCCTGACCGCCTGACCGGCCGCCCGATGTTCTCCATCGTCATCCCGACCTGGAACAACCTGCCCTTCCTGAAGCTGGCGGTCGAGACCCTCCGCCGGCACTCGGCGCATGCGCACGAGATCCTGGTGCACGTGAACGACGGCAGCGATGGCTCGCTCGACTGGGTGCGCGCGCAAGGCATCGCCCACACCGCGAGCAGCAGCAACGTCGGCATCTGCTACGCCGTGAACCGCGTCGCCGCACTCGCCACACGGCCCTACCTCGTCTACATGAACGACGACATGGCCGTGCTGCCGGGTTGGGACACGCGGCTGCTCGACGTGGCCGCGCGCATCGAGGCCAAGAGTACCGACCCGCGCTTCATGCTCTCGTCAACGATGGTCGAACCCGGCGGCGCGAACAACCGGTGCACCGTGGCGGCCGACTACGGGCGCGATGCACAAAGCTTCCGCGAGGCCGAGCTGATTGCGGCCCTGCCCACGCTCGTGCGCTCGCACTGGCTCGGCGCCACCTGGCCGCCCACCTTGCTGCCGCGCTGGATGTGGGCCGAGGTCGGCGGCTACAGCGTCGAACTCTCGCCCGGCATGAGCAGCGACAACGACCTCTCGATGAAGCTGTGGCATGCCGGCTGCCGCACCTTCATCGGCCTGGGCGACAGCTTCGTTTACCACTTCGCCTGCGTCTCCACCGGCCGCATCGTGAAGAACGACGGTCGGCTGCAGTTCCTGCGCAAGTGGGGCATCAGCCAGCGCGACTTCGACCGCATCTGCCTGCACCGGGGCGAGCCGGTCGAACTCGACGCGGCGCTGCAAGGCCGCACGCTCGACGCGAAGGACGAAGCACTGCTGCGCCGCGCGCAGTTCCGCTCGCGCATCACCAACACCTTCAAGCCGGCGGTGAGCTTCACCGCCGAGCGCTGAAGGCACACGGCGTGCAGGTTCCCAGCACGCTCGCGATCAGCAACCACGGCCTGCGCAACAGCGGCGGCATCGAGCGCTATGCGATGACGCTGGTGCGCGGCCTGCACGCGCGCGGCATCACCCCCACCGTGCTGGCCAAGGCCTTCGACACCCGCCTGCCCGAGTACAGCTGGGTCAAGCCGGTGCACCTGCCCGTGAACAGCGTGCCGGGCAAGTTGCGCGACCTGTTCTTCGACTGGCGCATCGGCCGCGCGAAGCGCCGCCTCGGCCTGTTCCCGCTGCTGGCGCTCAACCAGACGCGCTGGTCCGACATCGGCATCTGCGGCGGCACGCACCCGGGCTTTCTGGAGGCCATGGGCCGGCGCGCCAGCATGACCGACCGCTGGAAGATCGCGCTCGAGCGGGCGCACCTCGAACGCTCGAAGGTCATCGTGGCGCACTCGGGCCTGATGCTTGATGAGGCCGTGCGCTTCTATGGCATCGCACCCGGCAAGATCAGGCTGCTGTACCCGCCGGTCGATGGCGACAAGTTCAACGTTGTCTCGCCGGCCGAACGGCTGCGGCTGCGTGCGGAACTCGGCCTGCCGAACGACCGCGCGGTGTTCCTGCTCGCGTCCACCGGCCACAGCCGCAAGGGGCTCGATGTGCTTGCACCGCTGTTCGCCAAGACTGCGCTGCCCGCCACGCTGGCGGTGGCCGGCAGGCCGCTGGCGCACGCGATGCCGAACGTGCGCTACCTGGGCTACCGTGCCGACATCGAGAACGCCTACCGCGCGGCCGACTTCACCGTGATGGCGTCGCATTACGAGCCCTTCGGCCTGGTCGGCGTGGAGTCGATTCTGTGCGGCACGCCAGTGCTGCTCGCGCGCAATGCGGGCTGCGCCGAGGTGATCGTCGGCGCCGGTCGGCACGTGTTCTCGCACGCCGACGCGGGCAGCCTCGGCGCCGCGCTGGCGGAGGCCACCGCGCGCTGGCAAGCCGGCACGCACCGGCTCGCGAACCCGCGCGACGCACTGGCCTACGACCCGTTTGTGGCGGCCCACATCGACGCGTTGCTGGCGCTGGTCGACGAGGTCGCGCGCGGTGGCTGAGGTCGGCTCTTCGGCTGCCGTGCCCGTGCCGCCGCCGTCGGCATCGATCCTCCTCATGGCCTACAACCAGCAGGCCAGCGTACGCGCGGCGGTGGAAGCAGCACTCGCGCAGACCGGCGAGCCGATCGAGATCATCGTCTCCGACGACGCATCGACCGACGCCACCTTCGCCGTGATGCAGCAGGCCGTCGCCGGCTACACCGGCCCGCACACCGTGCGCCTGAACCGCAACCCGGTGAATCTGGGCATCGGCGCGCACATCAGCCGGCTCGTGGGCCTGTCGCACGGCGAGATGCTGTTCATCGCGGCAGGCGACGACGTGTCTCTGCCGCAGCGTTGCGAACGCGTGATGCAGGCATGGCGCGCGCAGGGCCGGCGGGCCGATCTGATCGCCGCCGGTTTGATCGACATCGACGAATCGGGCCAGGTGCACGGCACCCTCCACCCCACCGACCTGGCCAACTACCGCAACGCCAGCGACTGGCTGGCCTGCCCGCCGTATGTGGTGGGCGCTGCGCAGGCCTGGACGCGCCGCGTGTTCGACCGCTACGGGCCCTTGCCCGCCGGCGTGGTCGGCGAAGACCTGATCATGGTGTTCCGCGCCATCGGTGCCGGCGGCGCTTTCACGCTGGCCGAGCCGTTGGTGCAGTACCGGCGCGGTGGTGTGTCGCGCCGCGTGCGCAACCTGAGTGCGGCCGACGTGGTGGCGCGGCTGCGCAAGAGCAACCGAGCGGCGCTCGTCGAGCTGCCGCAGCTGCTGGCCGATGCACGCACGATGGGCCAGTTGCCCGCAGTCGCGGCCGCGTTGCAACAGCGGCTTGCGCGCGAGCGCTTTGTTGCGGCGGCGTTCGACGCGCCCACCGCCAACGCCAAACTGCGCGCCATCACGGCGGCGCCAGGCGTCGCCGTGGGCACGCGGCTGCGGTTGGGGCTCTACGCGCTCTGGCCGGGTGCGTATGCGCCCTTCTTCTTCCTCAAGCGCCTGCTGGCGCGAAGGCGCGGGCACCGGTGAAGTTCCTGAACAAGTTGTGGCGCACCGGCCGGCGCGCACGCGAGATCGGCAGCGCCCGGCTGCATGGCGGCGCGCCATGCGGCACCTGCGGCTTCAGCGGCCGGCCGCTGCACCGCAACGTGCTGTGGCCCGAACTCGTGGCGGCCTGGGAACTGCCGCCCGACTGGGCGCGGTGGATGGACGAGCGCGAAGGCAGCCGCTGCGCCTGGTGCGGTTCTAGCCTGCGTAGCGGGCAGCTGGCGGGTGCGATCGTGGCCGCCGTGAACGGCAGGGCCGGCACGCACGCCACGCATCTGAGCGCGCTGTTCCGCGATGCACGTGCGCGCGGCTTGCACATCGCCGAGATCAACTCTGCCGGCAACCTGCACCGTTACCTCCGGCGCTGCCCGGGGCTGCGCTACTCCGAGTTCGGCAGCCAGCAGAGGGGCGTGCCGCACGAAGACCTGATGCAGCTGTCGCATGCCGATGCCAGCTTCGACATCGCCATCACCTCCGACACGCTCGAGCATGTGCCCGACATCGACACCGCGCTGCGCGAGGTCTGGCGCGTGCTCAAGCCCGGCGGCTCGCATGTGTTCTCGACCCCGGTAGTGTGGGGCCGCCAGACGCGCCAGCGCGCCACCTTGCACAACGGCGTGCTCACGCACCTGCTTGCGCCCAGCCACCACGGCCCGCCAGGAACGGGGCAGACCGACTTCCTGGTGTTCTACGAATTCGGCAGCGACTTCACCGAGCGCTGCACCGCCGCCGGCTTCGAGCTGACGCTCGTCAAGCACGCCGCCAACCCGGCCGTCGTCACGTTCATCGCGACACGGCCGGCGCACGGCTGAGCGCGTACCATCGCCGCCACCTTTCCACGTCTCGAACCCTGCCATGGCCCACCCGCAACAAGCCGAGTTCTTCTCGACACTCCGCGCCCACTACGGTGGCCACTTCAAAGGTGCCCGCGTGCTCGAAGTCGGCTCGCTCGACATCAACGGTTCGGTGCGCGAGCAGTTCGAGGCCTGCGACTACACCGGCGTCGACCTGCAACCCGGCCCCGGCGTGGACCTGGCGTGCCCCGGCCACTTGCTGGCCTTGCCAACCGCCAGCTTCGACACCGTGATCTCGGCCGAGTGCTTCGAGCACAACCCGTTCTGGCGCGAGACGCTGGCGAACATGCTGCGCATGCTGCGCCCGGGCGGGCTGGTGACGATCAGCTGCGCCACCACCGGCCGCAAGGAACACGGCACCACGCGCACCAACCCCGGCGCCTCGCCGTTCACGGTACAGGAGCGCTGGGACTACTACCAGAACCTGTCGGCGAGCAAGCTCGAGGCCGGCGTGAACCTCGCCGGCTGGCTGGCCGATTGGCACTGCTGGGTCAACTACGTGAGCTACGACCTGTACTTCGTCGGCCTGCGTCACGGTGGCGAGGCCAGGCTCGACTCGGCCTTGCTGAAGGCCCTCGACGAACGCTATGCGCTGAGCGCCAGCGGCAAGGCATTGCGGCGCGGTCTGAAAACGAAGTTGCTGGGGGATTTGCGCTCGGGGCCGTGACGTGGGCCCGCCACACGCGCGCGCTCAGAGCCTCAGCAAACAACCGTGCAGATACCTCCACACCGCCTCGTCCATCTCCAGGCCGACGGCCAGCCGATAGGCCTCGCGTGCCTCGTCAACACGGTCGGTACGCGCGAGCAAGCTGGCACGCGCGGCCCAGTAGGGCTGGTAGTCGCGCAGGCGGGGTTCGCCGCGAAAGGCATCGAGCGCCAACACGCCGGGCGCGCCACGTGGGCCGACTGAAGGCCGTGTACGCGGCGATCATCGGGCCCATGTCGGCGGGTGTCATGGCATTCATGGCGGCTTCTTCGTTCGCGATCAGCAGCAGGTACTTCATCGTCATTCCCCTTCGAGGTTGCGGTGGGCACCATGCGCCACCATGACAATGTCGTTCGGCCCCACGGCATTTCGACAGGCGGCGCAAAAAAGATCGCGCCGCATGCGGGTTCAGTTCGCCGCGAAGCAGTAGAACAGGCCCGCGCCGCCGGTGGACTTGAGCGCGTCTTGACCGCAGCCGCGCGACAGGTGCGACGAGTTCCACGACTTCGAGGGCACGTCGTCCTTCAGGCCCTGGCGGTCGTGGTGGCCGAGCATGGCCGAGCCTTCGCCGCTTTGCGTCCAGTTGGCGCAGGTGCTGTTCACGTCGCCGGCGATCACGGTGCCATCGGGCTGGGTGCCGGTCAGCACGTCATGCATGTTGGGCGTGTCGCCCCGGCCGTTGATGACCTCGCCGCGCTCGTTCAGCGCGGTGGCCTTGGTCAGGTTATTGTTGCCGTGCAGTTGCGCCACATCGGTTGCCACGACGGCGCCTTGGGCGTTCTGCCACGGGCCGCGGCCAATGCGGTCGCGGGCATTGATGGGCCGCACCGTGGTGGTCTGCTGCTGGCTGAGGTAGGCGCGCCAGTCGCGGCTGCCGGCACCCACGGCCGACGCCAATGCCTTGCAATGGGCATCGGCACCCGCCAGGCCACCGAGGTCAGCGCCCTTGCCGGCGCCGACGCTCGTGACGAAGAACGTCATCGGGTTGCGCGTGGCCAGGCTGCCGCAGGCGGCAAGCGTCACGACAGCCACGGTGGCTGCGGACCAGATGAGGGAACGTCGCATGTTGTTTCTCCTGAAGTGTTGAGGCGCGGTGCGCGCGAGGCAGTCTCGCCCAAGTTCGCGCGGCCGGCCTTAGGGCAAAGCCGGAGACGACGCGGTCGCAGGGTATTCGCCAATGGATCAATGAATTCCGACTCAGCCTCGCACTGATGACGCGCATCACGCTCAAGTCAGCGCTTGCGCGACCGGCTCGGCGCGCCGCGCTGCGTGCCCGCGCGCTGCACCCACACTTTGTAGGCGTTCGGCGTGAGTTCGCGCTTGAGCAGCGAGACCACCTGACCTTCGTTCAGCCCGTGTTGCAGCAGCACCGCGTTGAAGGGCGGGTGGTCGTCCCAGGCGGTTGCGATCACGGCCTGGATCTGTTCGGGGCTCAGTCGGGGGGCGGGTTTGGCCATGCGGCTGATTGTCTGCCAGCGCTGTGCGATGCTCGCTGCGATGCACCGACGCGCACTTCTTCTTTCAATGGCCGCAGGCACCGCCCTGCCCGGCCGAACCCGCGCCGCTGCGGCCGACGGCCTGCAGTTTCCGGCCGACTACGGCGCGCACGCCGCCAGCCGCACCGAGTGGTGGTATGTCACTGGCCACGTCACCGCAGGCGCGCGCATGTGGGGCTTCCAGGTCACGTTCTTCCGCTCGCGGACGGGCGTGACCGGCACTGCGGCCGCGCCGACTGCGGCCAGCGCAAGCACGCCGGCCGCAAGCCGCTTCACCGCCACCGAACTGGTGTTCGCACACGCGGCCGTCACCGACCTTGCCGGCCAGCGCCTGCGCCACGACCAGCGCATCGCCCGCAGCGGCTTCGGCATTGCGCAGGCCAGCCAGAACGACACCGACGTGGTGCTGCGCGACTGGCGCCTCACGCGCAGCGTTGCGGCATCGGGCGCCGCTTACCACGCGCTGGTCGCGAGCGACGCCGCGGGCTTCGCGCTCGATGCGCGCTTCACACCGACCCAGCCGTTGATGCTGCAAGGCGACGCCGGCTTGTCGCGCAAGGGGCCGCTCGCACCCCAGACGAGCCGCTACTACAGCGAGCCGCAACTCGCAGTGCAGGCCACGCTGACGCTCGATGGCCAGCCGAGCACCGTGCAAGGCCGTGCCTGGCTCGACCACGAGTGGAGCGACGCCTACATGGATCCAATGGCCGTCGGCTGGGACTGGATCGGCATGAACCTGCTGGACGGCGGCGCGCTGATGGCCTTCCGCATGCGCCGCGCCGACGGCAGCACGCTGTACGCCGGCGGCAGCTTCCGCCGCGCGGGTGGCGCGGTGCGAAGTTATGCGCCGGCAGAAGTTCAGTTCACGCCCGGCCGCGTCTGGGTGAGCCCGGCATCCCGCGCGCGCTACCCGGTCGAGTGGCGCGTGACCACGCCCGACGGCCGCTTCACGGTGCGCGCCCTGCTCGACAACCAGGAACTCGACAGCCGCACCAGCACCGGCGCGATCTACTGGGAAGGCTTGAGCGAGTTGCTCGACGAAGCCGGCACGCGGGTCGGCCTGGGCTACCTCGAACTGACCGGCTACACGGGGGCGCTGCGGATGTGAGGTGAAGGCAATTCATTCACCGCAGAGTCGCAGAGAGCGCAGAGGAACGCAAAGAAGAGAAACACAGAAGGCATTGCTCTTTCCTCTGCGTACCTCTGCGTACCTCTGCGTCCTCCGCGACTCTGCGGTGAAGTATTCCGTCAGTGCACCCCGCCCCCACCCGCAGCCCCACCCGGCTTGGGCTTCGCGGCCCAGAGCAGCACGAGCAAGGCGAAGAACAGCACCGACGACAGGTAGAACACGTCGGTCACGGCGAGCGTGTAGGCCTGCTGGTCGAGCAGGCGGTTCACGCTGGCCAGCGCCTGCTCGGGGGTGTAGCCGGCGGCAGCGAGTTGGCTCAGCGTTTGCGTGGCCGCCGCGTTGCCTCGGTTCACGCTCTCCGACAACTGCGCGTGGTGCAGCGCGGCGCGGTTCTCCCACAGCGTGGTGAAGAGCGACGTGCCGACCGCGCCGGCCGTGATGCGAACGAAGTTGCTCAGGCCCGACGCCGCCGGCATCCGGTCGGGCGTCAGGCCCGAGAACACGATGGCCTGCAGCGGAATGAAGAAGAACGCCATCGCCGCACCCTGCAACACGGTGGGGATCAGGATGGTCATGAAGTCGGCCTGGGTGTTGAAGTGCGAGCGCATCCACAACACCAGACCGAAGCCCACGAAGGCCACGGTCGCGAGCTTGCGCGGGTCGATCTTGCCCACGTTCTTGCCGACCCACGGTGACAACACGATGGCCAATATTCCGACCGGCGCCGTGGCGAGGCCAGCCCATGTGGCGGTGTAGCCCATGTATTGCTGCAGCCACAGCGGCAGCAGCACCACGTTGCCGAAGAACAGGCCGTAGGCGATCGACAACGACAAAGTGCCCAACACGAAGTTGCGCCGCGCAAACAGCCGCAGGTCGACGATGGGCTGCTTGTCGGTCAGCTCCCACGCCAGGAAGAACAGGAAGCTCACCACGGCCACCACCGTGAGCAGGATGATCTGCCCCGAGTTGAACCAGTCGAGCTCCTTGCCCTTGTCGATCATGATCTGCATCGCGCCGACGAACAGCACCAGCAGCACCAGGCCGACTCGGTCGAGCGGCACGCGCTTCGGGCCCGGGTCGCGGGTGCGGTAGATCGACCACGTCAGGCCGGCCGCCACCAGGCCCACGGGAATGTTGATGTAGAAGATCCAAGGCCACGAGATGTTGTCGGTGATCCAACCACCCAGCAACGGCCCGGCCACCGGTGCCACCAGCACCGTCATGGCCCACATCGCCATCGCGGTGCCGGCCTTCGCGGCAGGGTAGCTGGCAAGCAGCAACGTTTGCGACAACGGGATCATCGGCCCCGCGACCAGCCCCTGCAGCACGCGGAAGAAGATCAGCATCGGCATGTTCGGCGCCAGGCCGCACAACCACGACGCGATCACGAACAGCAGCACGCTGGCCGTGAACAGGCGCACCTGCCCGAAGCGCTGCGTGAGCCAGCCCGTGAGCGGCACCGAGATCGCGTTGGCGACCGCGAACGAGGTGATGACCCAGGTGCCCTGCGACGGGCTCACGCCCATGTCGCCGCTGATCGCGGGGATGGACACGTTGGCGATGGACGTGTCGAGCACGTTCATGAAGGTGGCGAGCGACAGTGCCACGGTGCCGAGCACCAGTTGGCTGCCGGTCAGCGGCGCGAAGGCAAGCTTGGGTGCTGCGCCCGCCGCCGCCGGCGCGTGCACCGGCGGTGGCAGTGGCGGCGCGGCGCCGGGCGCGGTGATCGATGGCGACGACATGGCGATTCAGTCTTCGCGCGTCACTTCAGGCGCGTGTCGGGCACCACCGCGGTGGAACTTGCCGCCACGCGCGCGACCGACGATGCGCCGGACGGTGCCACGGCCTGCAGTGGCGCGTCCGGCGCGCTGCGCACCGTCGCCACGGTGCTCGCCTTGCTGACGGTCCCACCGTTGGCCACGATGATGCGGCGCACATCGGCGTCTGCCGTGCCGTTGGCGGGCTCGAACACGTGCGTCTCGCTTGCCCCAGGGGCGCGCGAGGCGTCGGCCAGCATCGCGCCGCCGGTGTTGCTCACGTCGACCTTGGCATCCATCGACAGGCCCACGCGCAGCGGGTGCGCTGCGAGTTCGTTCGCATCGAGCGAAATGCGCACCGGCACGCGCTGCACCACCTTGATCCAGTTGCCGGTGGCGTTCTGTGCCGGCAGCAATGCAAAAGCCGAGCCGGTGCCGGCGCCCAGCCCTTCGATGCTGCCGCGGTACTCGACCTTCTTGCCGTACACATCGGCCTGCAGCGTGACCGGCTGGCCGATGCGCAGGCTCTTCAATTGGCTCTCCTTGAAGTTGGCCTCGACCCAGACGCGGTTCAGCGCAATCACCGACATCAGCGGCGCGCCCGCCTGCACGCGCTGGCCGAGTTGCACGCTGCGCTTGGCCACATAGCCATCGACCGGCGCGAGCAGGTCGACACGCTGCAAAGCCAGGTGCGCCTCGCGAACCCGCGACGCAGCACGCAGCACGGTCGGGTGCTGGTCCACGGCCACGCCGTCGGTCAGCGTCTGGTTCGAAGCCAGTTGCTCGCGCGCGGCCTGCACGGCCGACTGCGCGGCTGCGCTGCTGCTCTTGGCAGCCGCCAGTTGCGCGCTGACGTGGTTGAACTCTTCCTTGCCGACCGCGCCGGTGGCGAGCAGCGGGCTGCGCCGCGCCACGTCGTCTTGGGCGCGGGCCACGTCACTCTGGGTGCGGGCCAGGTCGGCTTCGCGGGCGGCGATCTGCGCTTTCAAGGTGCTGTTGTTCGCGAACAGCGTGCGCACCTCGCGCACCGCCTGGGCGAGCTGCGCTTCGGCCTGGTCGAGTGCCACCTGGGCATCGGCCGGGTCGAGCTTGACGAGCGACTGCCCGGCCTTGACGTGGTCGGTGTCGTCGGCGCCGATGGCCACGACCGTGCCGCTGACCTGCGGCGTCAGTTGCACCATGTTGCCTTGCACATAGGCGTTGTCGGTGGTCTCGAAGTGGTTCAGCACCAGCGCCCAGTAGGCGCCGTAGGCGATGCCGGCGACCGCCACCACCGAGGCCACGGTGGTCAGCGCCTTCTTGCGTGCCGGGTTGCCGACGGGTGCGGGGTCGGGTGTGGGGGTGGTCATCGGGTGACTCCTGAAGTTCGGGTGTGGGGCGGGCACCGCGTCACTGCGCGGCGCGGGCCAGGCGCGTCCGGGGTTCGGCAGCTGCCGGGTTAGCGGTAGCGGTAGCGGTAGCGCTAGCAGCAAAGGCATCGGCGCCGGCCACATAACCACCACCCAGCGCGCGCGCCATGGCGATCTGGTTGTCGAGCCAGCGCGCCCGCAAGTCGACCGCGAGGCGGCGCTGGTTCAGCACGGCCGCCTCGGCGTTGAGCACCATGAGGTAGTTGCCCAGGCCGGCCTTGTAGCGTTGCGTCGACAGGTCGTAGGCCGACTCGGCCGCCACCTGCGCGCGCACCTGCTCGGCCTGCTGGCGCTCGACCGACCGCAGCGACGCGATCTGGTCCGCGACGTCGTGCACCGCATCGATCACCGTGCCGTTGTAGCTCTCGATGGCGGCGTCGACATCGGCCGTCTTGCCACGCAGGTTGGCGCGCAGCCGGCCCGCGTCGAAGATCGGCAGGCGCAAGGCCGGGCCGGCACCGTACTGTTCGCTGCCCGACTTGACGAGCTGGTCCAGGCCGATGCTGGCCAGGCCGATGAACGCGGTCAGGTTGATGTTCGGGTAGAACTGCGCGCGCGCCGACTGCACGTCGCTGCCCGCCGCCTCGACCCGCCAGCGTGCCGCCGCCACGTCGGCGCGGCGGCCCAGCAGATCGGCCGGCACCGCCGCCGGCAGCGGTACGGCCTGCACGCTGGCCAGGTGCGGCGCGAGGCTGTCGAGCGCATCGGGCGCCTGCGCAGTCAGCGCGGCCAGCGCGTGGCGGGTCAGCGTGATCTGCTCGTCAAGCGCTTCGATCTGCTGGCGTGATTCGGGCAGTGCACCTTCGCCCTGGCGCTGCTCCACAGTCGTGTCGAGCCCACCCTGCACGCGCTGCGTGATGAGTGCCAGCACGTCGTCGCGCTGCTTCAGCGAGCGTTGCGCCACATCGCGCTGTTCGACCAGCCGAGCCAGTTGCACATAGCTGCGCGCCACGTTGCTGGCCAGCAGCACGCGTGCGGCATCGGCATCGGCGCGGGCGGCGCGCTGCGTGCCGAGCGCGGCTTCGATGGCGGCGCGGTTGCGGCCGAAGAAGTCGATCTCCCACGAGCCGCTGAGTTGCGCCGTGCCGAGCGTGCGGATCGAGCCGCCGAGCGGCGGTGGGTAAATGCTGTTGCCACTGAAGCGCTGGCGCGTCACATCGAGCGAGCCGTTCAGTTGCGGGCCGGCGTTCGCCTTGGCGCCACCGGCGGCCGCTTCGGCGCGGGCCAGCCGCGCCTGCGCCACTTTCAGGCCGGGGTTGTCGGCCAGGCTGCGCTCGACCAGGTCGTTCAGCGCACCGTCACCGAACGCGCGCCACCAGTCGGCAGCCAGGGCGGGGGTCATGTTGGCGCCGGCAGCCACGGCCGCGCCGAGCCCGGCCGGCGATTGGATTCGAGCGGTGGGCTCGATGCCCGCGCTGCTGGCACAGCCGGCGAGCGCGAGCACCACGCTGGAGGCGAGTGCAATGGCGACCGCCGTGAGCATGGGCAGGGCTGCGCGCACACCAGGGCACGGGCCGTCTTGCGGCTCCGCAGGCGGTACCGCGTGGGTTGGTAGTTGATAGGGCTTCATTTGCTTAGGCAAGTATTCGGGAAAAGTGTGAAGGCTGCTGGCGTAGGGATATTTACCCATCGGTCATGGCGCGTCACGCATCGCTTCGCCCGAGGCGGCCATGCGCCTCAAGTAGCTTTTCAATGCGAGCCACTCACTCTTCGAGAACCCCGCCAGATGCGCGTTCAGTACGTCGGCCAACACGGCTGGCACTTCGGCGATGGCGGCATCGCCTTCGGGCGTGAGTTCGACCTGCACCACCCGGCGGTCGGTGGTCGAGCGAAC
Source organism: Rhizobacter sp. (assembly GCA_031385155.1). Classification (GTDB taxonomy): domain Bacteria; phylum Pseudomonadota; class Gammaproteobacteria; order Burkholderiales; family Burkholderiaceae_C; genus LMDS01. Next base: position 105,675 of record JANNBF010000079.1, on the reverse strand, counting down.
CCGCTTGCACAGGCCTTTTTTCTCCAGCCGGTCGAGCAGGCGGGTCATGGCGCCGGCATCGACCACGCACCATCGGGCCAGCTCGACCACGGTGGCCGGCCCGCTGTTGCGCATCTTCAGCAACGGGCCCCACTGCGCGCTGGTCAGGCCGTGAGCATCGAGCTGCTTGTCGGCCTGGTGAACGATGGACGCGACGATGCGTTTCATCAGGTAGCCCACGCTCTCTTCGGCGCAGTAGTCGGCCGCGCGGTACAGCTCGGCGGACGCTGCGGTTCGCGGGGGAGCAGCAGTGGGTGTGACGGCAGGATGGCGCATGGCCGCAATGTACTTGCCTATGCAAATATTGTCAAGGCGAGTGACTGCCGCTGCCCGGCCGTGGCCTTGCACCGGAGGCCCTCGCCTACACTCGCCCGATGCCCACGACCGCCGCTTCCATGCCCTCGCCACCCGCCGCACCGGCCGCCGCGCCCGCTCCTGCCGCGCCAGCGCGCACCGTGGGTGCACTGCGCGGGTTGATGCCGTTCCTGCGGCCCTACAGCGGGCGCATCGCGTGGGCCGGGCTGTTCCTGGTGCTGTCGGCGGCGAGCACGCTGGTGTTGCCCGTGGCACTCAAGTCGCTGATCGACCAGGGGCTGATCGCGGCCGACCCCGGCGCGCGGGTGATGGCCCTGCGCGAGCACTTCTTCCTGCTGTTTGCAGCCGGCGCGTCGCTCGGGTTGTTCTCGGCCCTGCGCTTCTACATGGTCACCTGGCTCGGCGAGCGCGTGACGGCCGACCTGCGCAACGCCGTTTATGCACACGTGGTGATGCAAAGCCCCGAGTTCTTCGAGACCACGCAGACCGGCGAGGTGCTGTCGCGCCTGACGACCGACACCACGCTCGTGCAGACGGTCGTCGGCTCCAGCCTGTCGATGGGCCTGCGCAACGTGGTGCTCGGCAGCGGCGCGATGACCATGCTGATCGTCACCAACCCGGTCGTGATGACGCAGGTGCTCGGCATCCTGGTCATCGTGGTGCTGCCGAGCCTCTATTTCGGCCGCCGCGTGCGGCGCCTCTCGCGTGCCAGCCAGGACCGCATCGCCGACACGAGCGCCATCGCGGCCGAGGTACTCAACGCCATACCGGTGGTGCAGAGCTACACCCAGGAAGCGCGCGAGGCGAAGCGCTTCGATGCCGCCACCGAGGCGGCTTTCGGCACCGCCGTGAAGCGCACCCGGATGCGCGCCGCGCTCGTCGCGTTCATCATCACCGCCACCTTCGGCGCGCTGCTGTGGGGCCTGTACCAGGGCACGCAGGCCGTGGTGCGCGGCGACATCAGCGCCGGCCACCTGGGGCAGACGGTGGTGTACGTGATCATCCTCGTCGGCAGCATCGCGGTGCTGTCAGAGGTGTACGGTGACTTGTTGCGCGCCGCCGGTGCCACCGAGCGCCTGATGGAGCTGCTGCACCTGCGCTCGCCCATCGCCACACCAGCGCGGCCGGTCGCGCTGCCGGCGGCACGCGCGGGCGCAGCAGCCGGCATCTCGGTCGTGCTGCAGGACGTGACCTTCCGCTACCCGTCACGGCCGCAGCACGCCACGCTGGCGCACTTCAACCTCAGCGTTGCGCCCGGCGAAACGGTGGCGCTGGTCGGGCCCAGCGGCGCCGGCAAGAGCACGGTGTTCCAGTTGCTGCTGCGCTTCTACGACGTGAGCGCGGGGCAGGTACTGGTCGACGGCGTGGCCGTCAAGGACGTGGCCTTGCACGACCTGCGCGAGCGCATCGGCATCGTCCCGCAAGACAGCGTGATCTTCTCGGCCGACGCGCTGGAGAACATCCGCTACGGCCGCCCGCAGGCGAGCGACGCCGAGGTGATGGCCGCCGCCCGCGCCGCGTTTGCACACGACTTCATCACGGCCTTGCCCGAGGGCTACAAGACCTTCCTGGGCGAGCGTGGCGTGCGCCTGTCGGGCGGGCAGCGGCAACGCATCAGCATTGCCCGCGCGATGCTCAAGAACCCGCCGCTGTTGCTGCTCGACGAAGCCACCAGCGCGCTCGATGCCGAGAGCGAACGCATGGTGCAGGCGGCGCTCGAGTCGGCGATGAAGGACCGCACCACGATCGTCATCGCGCACCGCCTGGCCACCGTGCAGCGCGCCGACCGCATCATCGTGATGGAGGCGGGCGAGATCGTCGAGACCGGCACGCACGCTCAACTGGCTTCGGCCGGCGGGCTGTATGCGCGGCTCGCGGCGCTGCAGTTCGACGTGCAGCCGGAGGGGTTGACGGCGGTTTGATCAAGCGCGCGGCGTCGTCCGACATACCGTTGGTTTGCGTTCTTACACTGCGGCGTCACCCCGCGCACCAGAATTCGCGTTGTAAGCCTGCGGCGCCCCGCCGCATCGACCTGACAGGAGACTCAACATGATCAAGACCACCCCGTTTCGAACCGGTGCGCTCGCGCTGGCCGCATCCGTTGCGCTGCTTGCCGGCTGCGCCGACATGAGCGAGCGCCAGAAAGGCACGGCGCAAGGCGCAGGCATCGGCGCCGTGGCCGGCGCCGTGATCAGCTCGGTGACCGGCGGCAACGCGGGCACGGGCGCAGCCATTGGCGGCGTGCTCGGTGCGGTCGGCGGCAACCTCTGGTCCAAGCGCATGGAAGACCGGCGCACGGCCATGGAACAGGCCACGCGCGGCACGAATGTCGAAGTCACCCGCACCGCCGACAACCAGCTCAAGCTGAACATCCCGAACGACATCTCGTTCGACACCGGCAGTGCCGCCATCAAGCCCGAATTGCGCGCCGTGCTCGACCCGTTCGCGTCGAGCCTGCGCGGCGACCCGAGCGCCCGCGTGGTCATCATCGGCCACACCGACAACACCGGTTCCGACGCCGTCAACAACCCGCTGTCCCTGGAGCGCGCGCATTCGGTGCGCGACTACATCGTGACGCGCGGTGTGACCTCGTCACGCGTCGACACGGCGGGCCGCGGTGAGCGCGAGCCGATCGCCAGCAACGCGAGCGAATCGGGCCGGGCGAAGAACCGGCGCGTCGAGATTTTGCTGAGCGAGCCGGCACCGAGCTGACCTTCAGCCGAGCACTGCGACGATCAAGCGGCCGGCGGGGCCGCATGGATAATCTGCGCGATCCGACACCCGAATCGACCCACGATTCCGCGCCCCATGCCCGCCCCAACCGACCGCCCCGTTCGCTCGCAGTTTGAAGACTTGATGCGCCATGTGAGCACGCAAGGCGTGTTCAAGGCCGACCGCACCGGCACGGGCACCACCAGCGTGTTCGGGCACCAGATGCGCTTCGACTTGCGCGAGGGCTTCCCGCTCGTCACCACGAAGAAGGTGCACCTCAAGTCGATCATCCTGGAGCTGCTGTGGTTCCTGCGCGGCGACGGCAATGCGCGCTGGTTGCAGGAGCGCGGCGTGACGATCTGGGACGAATGGGCCCAACCCGACGGTGACCTCGGCCCCGTTTACGGCGTGCAATGGCGCTCATGGCCCACGCCGGACGGCGGCCACATCGACCAGATCGCCGAAGTCGTCAAGCAGCTCAAGAGCAACCCCGATTCGCGCCGCATCATCGTGAGCGCATGGAACGTGGCCGCGCTGCCCGCGATGGCGCTGATGCCGTGCCACGCGTTCTTCCAGTTCTACGTGGCGCCGCCTGAGTCGCCAACGGGGCGCGGCCGCCTGAGCTGCCAGCTCTACCAGCGCAGCGCCGACATCTTCCTCGGTGTGCCGTTCAACATCGCGAGCTACGCCCTGCTGACGCACATGCTCGCGCAGCAATGCGACCTGGACGTCGGCGACTTCATCTGGACCGGCGGCGACTGTCACATCTACAGCAACCACACCGAGCAGGTGGCACTGCAACTGTCACGTGCACCGCTGGCCTACCCGACGCTCGTGATCAAGCGCCGGCCCCCGTCGATCTTCGACTACGACTACGGCGACTTCGAGGTGCAAGGCTACGAGCACCACCCTGCGATCAAGGCACCGGTCGCGGTGTAGCCGGTTGCCGGCAGCCGGCGCGGTCGCCAGCGCCAACGCGGTTCTCCACGATCCCAGGCTGCTTCAGCTCCCTGGCCAGTGCCTCCGCCACCGGCAGCGCCACGGTGTCGGCCACGCCACCCGGCGGGAACGGCACGATCATCGTGATCGGCTTGTCGTGCCACGTGGCTTGCGCTTGTGCACGGTCGGGTCACGTTGCCGCGCCAACGCCGCCTGCCAGCGCGGCAGCCAGGCACAGCGCCTTCATGCGCGCACCTCGGCGATCTCTTTGGTCGGCTCTTCAGCCACAAAGCGGTTCTCCAGCACGCCAATGCCGTCGATCTCGATGCGCACCACGTCACCATACCGCGACGAGCCGGCCGGATTCATGATCGAGTTCGAGAACGGCTTCAAGCTCTGGCACCTCGGCGACACCGGCGTGTTCGGCGACATGAAACTGATCGCCGAGATGGCCCGGCCCGACCTGCTGCTGATCCCCATCGGCGGCGGCCAGTTCGTCATGAACCCGGCCGATGCGGCTTACGCCACGCGCGAGTCGATCAAACCGAAGGTCGCGATCCCGATGCACTGCGGCACCAACCCGGCGCTGGTGGGCACGCCGGCCGAGTACATCAAGGCGCTCGGCGCAAGCGCCACCAAGGTGATGGCGATTCAGCCGGGCGAGACACTGGAGTTCTAGGCCGGCTCCATGCCGTTGCGGCGCTTGACGGCACCCGCCGCCTCGGAGCCCATGAATGCGAGCAATGCCCCCGCTGCATCGCCCTGGCTCGACGTGGCCGACACGCCAGCCGAGAACACGGTGATGACCTGAATTGCCGGCGGCAGCGGGCCGAGCACCTGGATGCCCGGCAAGCCCGTCAACTCGCTGAGCTGCTGGAACCCCAGCGCGACCTCGCCCGAAGCCACCAGCGAGCCCACAGGCACGCCGGGCGGTGCTTGCTTGATGCGGGGCTTGATCGCCTCAGCAATGCCCCAGCGCTCGAACAACCGAGCCAGGTGCACACCGCTCGGGCCGGTCGAGTAACTGATGCTGCTGGCCGCGAGAATGGCTTGCTTCACGGCCTCTTCAGAGCCGATGTCGGGGCACGCCGCGCCGGCCTTGACCGCCACCGCCACGCCAGAGCGCACCAAATCCACGCGGCTTCCGACCACCAGCTTGCCTGAGGCCAGCAACTGCTCGATGGCGTTGGCCGCCAGCATCACCACGTCGAACGCCTCACCGGCTTGCACGCGCTTGGCCACATCGACACCGCCGACCGATTCGCAGGTGATCGGCTGTGGGTGAATCTGCTGGTACTGCGCAACCAGGTCGGCCAGCAACTGGCGCGTGGCCATCGAAGAAATGATGCGGATCGGGCGTGCTGTCACAACAACTTTAACCGGGCACCCGGCGCTCGGCAGTGGCTGGCGGGTCAGCCAGTGGCGCCAACCTGCCGAAGTCGATCAGGTGGCGGCGCGTTGCCGCTGAGGGATCAGCGCGGTGGCGGCCTCTACCGCAAGCGCCGCATCGGCGGCAGTGCCGTCGGCACCGACCTCGGCGACGAGCGCCGGTGTGTCGATGAACACCGGGCCGCCCACCATGACCACGATCTTCGGGTTCAGCGAAGCGCGGCGGATCGCGGTGATCGCGGACTTCAGGTTCGAGAGTTGCGACACCGCGCCGACCGAGAAACCGACCACGTCGAACCAGCTCGTCTGCGCGGCCTCGACGAGTTCAGCCTCGGCTGCAGCCGGGTCACCCCACACGCCCCAACCGGCGCGGCGGAAGAACTCGGCCACCATCAGCAAACCCAGCGTGTGCTGCGAGCCGGGCACCGGCACCAGCATGGCACGGTGGAGCTGCACGCCGCGCTGCGCGTCGTCCTGGAAGGCGGGGCTGAGCTCGTACATCAACTGCTGCAGCCGCCACAGGCCGATGGTGACCTGGGTGAAGTCGCACAGGTCGGCGTCCCACCACTCGCCGAGGCGGCGCGCCGCGGGGGTCAGCACGTCGAGGTAGATCGTCTCGAGCGACACACCATCGGCACGCAGCGCATCGATGTGGCCGGCGGCCATGCCGGCCCGGTTGTCGAGAATGATCTGAGCCAGTTCTTCGACAGCCCCCTCGCGCGGCCGCACGGCCGCAACCACGGGTGCGGCACCTGAAACGCGGTGCGCCTTCACGAGGCGCGGGATGATCTCGGTCTCGATGGTGCTGAGCAACCAGCCCATCTGGCCGCGCGACATTTCGCTGCGTGGAACGGTGCCTGCCAGGTCGGTCGCCGGCCCGAGCGTGGCGACTTCGTCGCATCCATCCCAGCGGCCCGGCTCGGCTCTGTCTTGCGATGCGCCGTGCTGGGTGGCGCCTTGGTGCGTGGACCGGTTCATTCGGCAAACCCTCTTGTCACAGCCTGGCCTGTGTGCGACCCGATTCACGCATGGGCCGCCGTGCCGGAGATACGGCGAAGCGGATCGTGTCATGCCTCTCCGGCGGCGCCAAACAACGTAAACCCTAGGGCGGTGTCGGGCAGCGGGCGGCGGTCGGGCCGGCTCATTGCCGGCCCCGCAGCGCCCGCCCGCCCCGCGCCCAAGGCAACCGGCCACGGCAATGACATACTGCGCGCGCCGCGGCCCGCGGCCGGCCGCAAAGACAAGCGCTCATGGCGATCCTCCCCCCCGACCACAACGACCGCATCGCCCTCGCACACGAGGTGCACGCGCGGCCCCCTGAGCCGCTGGAAACGCCGTCGCGCGCAACCTACGTCGCGGTATTGATCGACCCGGCCCAACGCGCGCAAGAGGCCGCGCATCTTGCCGAGCTGTGCGAGCTTTTCGGGGTCAGCGCGCCGGCCGCCGGGGCAACCCACTTCAGTGCCAACCTCGGGCGGCTGCGGCTCAAGTGGGAACGCCACGGCGAGTTCTCGGGCTACACCTTCTTCACCGCCGGCCACAGCCCCTCGCCGTTCAGCGAGCCTCCCGCCTTGCGCCTGCCGCCGGGCTGGATGGCCGCCCTGCCCGGCCGCACGCTGGTGGCGGCGCATGCCAAGCTGATCGACGCCGACGGCACCGATGCCGACCCGCACTTCGGCGCGCGCCATTTCGGTGGCCACATCGTCGTGGGCTCGGAAGTGGGCGACGGCGCCGGCACGGCCTACACCGACTTCCGCATCCATGCCGACGGCTTCAGCCGCTTCGTGCTCGTCAACCGCAGCCTCACGCCGCGCCAGTCCGGCCGCATGCTGCAGCGGCTGTTCGAGATCGAGGCCTATCGGATGATGGCCTTGCTGGCGCTGCCCATCGCGCGCCGCCAGGGCACCACGCTGACCGCCATCGAAGCCGCACTCGCGTCGCTGACGCAGAACATCGCGGCCGAGGGCGGCGACGACGAGCAGTTGTTGCAGGCACTGACGAAGCTCGCCGCCGATGTGGAGAGTGGCCTCGCGAGCAGCCAGTTCCGCTTCGGCGCCTGCCGCGCCTACTTCGAACTGGTGACCACCCGCATCGGCGAGTTGCGCGAGCGCCGACTCAAGGGCATCCAGACGATTGAAGAGTTCATGGCGCGCCGCTTCACGCCAGCGGTGCAGACCTGTGCCACGGTTTCGCAGCGACTGCACGACCTGTCGGAGCGGGTGGCACAGGCCAGCGCCTTGCTGTCGACCCGCGTCGACATTGCCCGCGAGCGCCAGAACGGCGCGCTGCTCGCGTCGATGGACCGGCGCGCGAAGCTGCAGTTGCGGCTGCAGCAAACGGTCGAAGGCCTGTCGGTCGCGGCCATCGTGTATTACGTCGGCGGGCTCGTGAGCTACCTCGCCAAGGCGCTGAAGGCGGGCGGCGTGAAGCTGGAGCCCGACCTGATCGTGGGCGGCGCAATCCCGGTGGTCGCCGTGGCGGTGCTGCTGGCGGTGCGGCGCGCGCACCGCCGCATCCATGACGCCGAGCGCGGCGGCGGCTCGCCCTACGAGTGAGCCGCTTGCGAGCGCCTACCCTTTCACCGCGCCGGACGTCAGGCCCGTGATGATCTGCCGTGCCGCGATGAACGTGAAGATCAGCGGCGGGATCGCGATCAGGCTGCCGAGCGCCATGATCCGGCCCCAGTCGACGCCGATGTCGGTGATGTAGAGCGATGCCGCCACGGGCAGCGTGCGCGTGGCGCGGTCGGTCAGCACGAGTGCCAGGATGAACTCGTTCCAGGCGATGCGAAACGTGAAGATCGACGCCGCCGCGAGCCCCGGCTTGATGAGCGGCAGCACGACCTTGTAGAACACCTGCACGGGGCCGCAACCGTCGATGGCGGCGGCCTCTTCCAGCTCGATCGGCACCTGCAGAATGAAGCCGTACAGCAGCCAGATCGTGAACGGCAGGTTCACCGCCACGTACAACAAGATCAACCCACCGAGCGAGTTCACGAGCCCGGCCTCGTTCCAGATCATGAACACCGGCACGGCCAGCACCGCGAGCGGCACGGTGCGCAGCAGCAGCGTGGTGTAAGCGATGGTCTTGCGGCCCGCAAACCGGAAACGCGCCAGGCCGTAGGCCGCCATGCAGCCGAGCACCAGCGTGATGACAGTCGACACCACGCCGACGGTCAGGCTGTTCGCAAGGTAGCGGTCGAAGCCGCTCTCGTTCAGCACGTCGCGGTAGTTCTGCAGCGTGGGCGTGAAGATGAACTCGATGCCGGTGTTGAAGATCTGCGTCTGCAGCTTGAGCGAGGTCGCGAACATCACCACGATGGGCGCGATGCAGCACAGCGCCAGGAACACGAGCGCGCCGTAGTGCAATGCCACCATGAGCGGCGGCCGCTGGTTGGCGGTGCTCATGTTCGCTTCTCTTCCTTGAGCGGGTTCGACAACCGCAGCGCGAACCAAGACAACACCGCCACCACCACCAGCAGCAGCACCGAGATGGCCGCCGCCGAGCCGAGGCGTTGGCTCACGAAGGCGGTCTTGTAGATGTGCAGCGAGAGAATCTCGGTCGAGTCACCCGGCCCGCCGAAGGTGAGCACGTAGATCACCTCGAGCACGCGGAAGGCGTCGATGGTGCGCATCAGCAAGGTGATGGCGATCACGTTGGCAATCATCGGCAGCTTCACGAGAAAGGTCGACTGCCACCAGTTCGCGCCGTCGACGCGCGCCGCCTCGATCACCGCCGAGTCCACGTTCGCCAGCGCGGCGATCATCATGATGAAGACGAAGGGTGTCCATTGCCAGATGTCGGCAACCACGATGGCCGCGAACGCGAGGTTCTCGTTCGCGAGCCAGCCGAGTGGCGCGAAGCCGAGCGTGCCGATGAGGGCGTTGAGCAGGCCGAACTGCGCATCGAACAGGTAACGCCAGGTCAGGCCCACGGCGATGGGCGCGATCATCATCGGCAAGATGAAAAGCGTGCGAAAGAACGCCATGCCGCGCACCTGGCCTTCGAGCGCCAGCGCGAGCGCCATGCCCAGCACCATCTCGGCCGCGACACTGACCGACGCGAACAGCAGCGTGGTGCGCAGCGACCGCCACACCGCAGGGTCTTGCAGCGCGCGGCTGAAGGCATCGAGCCCTTGCCACTTCGCGTCACTCCACGGCGTGCCCATGCTCCAGTCGTAGAAGCCGAGCTGCAGCGCACTGAGCACCGGGTACAGGCAAGCCGCCACCATCACCGCGACAGCAGGGCCGAGGTAGAGCAACGGGACCCAGCGGGGAGTTCGCATCTTGTTAGCTCTCTTGCGTTGTGGCGAGGGGAAGATAAAAGTCATTCACCGCAGAGGCGCAGAGGGCGCAGAGGAACGCAGAGGAATCAAAAGACAAGAAGACTTTTTGTCTTGCTCTTCTCTGCGCAACTCTGCGTCCTCTGCGACTCTGCGGTGAAGCATTCGCTCTTCAGGTCTTCAGGTCTTCAGGTACCCACCCCGCTTCATGATGTCGGTCACCTTCGGCACCATGCCGTTCAGCGCTTCTTCGGCCGTCTTCTTGCCGGTCAAGGCTTCGGACACGGCCACGCCCAGCGCTTGCACGTTGATCTCGTCCCACTCGGCGATGATGGGGCGCCAGTCGGGGTCGGAGTGCTTGAGCTGCTCGCGCAGGGTGATGTATTCCGGGTACTGGCGGATCAGGTCCACGTTCGTCAGCGTCGAGTTGCGCGTCGGCCCGCCGCCGAGCTTGCACACCGCCACGTCCTGCGCCTTCGAGGTCAGCCACTGCATCAGCAGGAAGCCGGCGTCGGCGTTCTTCGCGTTCTTCGGGATCGCCAGACCCAGGCCGCCCGTCTGTGACTAGTAACGCGCCGCCTTGGGGTGGATGGCGTAGCTCACCTTGCCGCCCACCTTCGAGCGCGTCGGGTCGTTCACCGGACCGAAGATCACGGTCGCATCGAGGTACATGGCCGACTGGCCTTGCAGGAAGGCCGTCATCATCTCGCCCTGGCCGTAGCTCGGGATGCCGACCGGGCCGGTGTCGGAGACTTCCTTCAGGTACTTCAGCGCCTTCACGCCGATCTCGTCGTTGAAGCGCGGCTTCCAGTTCGCGTCGAAGATCTTGCCGCCCATCGGGTTCAGGTGCAGCAGCCACGCATGCACGCACTGGTGGCCGGCCTGGCCACGCGAGCTGAGTGCGCCGATGCCTTCCTTGTCCTTCAGCACGCGCAGCAGCTTCTGCATCTCTTCGTAGGTGGTCGGCGGCTGCAGGTCGTGCTTGGCGAAGATGTCGCGCCGGTACGCGAGGATCGAGGTCTCGGCGCCGTACGGCAGCCCGTAGAGCTTGGCGCCCGGGCCGGCGAGGTAGCCCTTCGGCCCGCCCACCAGGCCCATGTTCTCCAGGTAGCCGGGAACGATGTCCTTGATGTCATAGGCGGGGTCGGCGAGCGTGGCGTTCTTCAGGAACGGGTCGAGCTCGTGGATCAGGTTCTTCTTGACGTACTCGCCCTTCCACATCACCACGTAGCAGACCACGTCGTAGTCGCCCTTGGGCTTGGCCATTTCGAGCAGCTGCTTGTCCTTCATGCGCGGCACGGCGAGGCGGTCGGTCTCGACCTTGATGCCGGTCTCTTTGGTGAACTCGGGCAGCAGCTTCAGCATCGCGTCGTAGTGCGGGTGCGAGGGGATGCTCATCACCACCGTCTGGCCCTTGTACTTGGCGTAGCGGTCCTGCGCGATGCTGCCGGCCACCGGCAAGCCGGCGCCGAACACGGTGAGGCCGGCGGCCTTGATGATCTGTCTGCGTTGCATGGGGATGTCTCCGGTGAGTGAGTGATTGACTGAGCGAGCGAGTGATTGATTCGGTGAGTGAGGTTCGGGTCGGCTTCAGCCGGCCAGCCGGCGGCCGTCGGTCTTGCTGAAAAGGTGCAGCGCCGACGCGTCGGCTTCGAGCGCCACGGTCCGGTGGACGAGGTCCTGGCGGTGACCGGGCACCACAGCCGTCAGGCGCTGCGCCGGCTGACCGGCCACATGGCCGACGAGCACGCTCTCGGTGCCCAAGTACTCGGCCACCGTGACCTGCATCTGCACGTGGCCGTGGCCGTGGTCATGGCCGTGGCCTTGCTGCACCAGGTGCCAGGCCTGCGGCCGCACGCCGACGCTGACACCTGCGCCGCCCGCGCCACCCACGCCGCGCAAGTTCAACGAGGCCGGTATCGGGAACGCGAACCCCTCACCGCACAGCACACGCTGGCCGTTGCGCTCGGCGACCTGCGCGTCGAGAAAGTTCATCGTCGGCGTGCCGATGAAGCCGGCCACGAACAGGTTCGCCGGGTGGTTGAACACCTCCGACGGCGTGCCGACCTGCTGGATGCGGCCCTTGTCGAAGATGACGATGCGCGAGGCCAGCGTCATCGCCTCGATCTGGTCGTGCGTGACGTACACCGTGGTCTTGCCGAGCCGCTCGTGCAGCACCGCGAGTTCGGCGCGCATGTGGCCACGCAGCTTGGCGTCGAGGTTGGACAGCGGCTCGTCGAACAGGAACACCTGCGGCTCGCGCACGATCGAGCGGCCGATGGCCACGCGCTGGCGTTGCCCGCCCGACAGCTCCTTGGGCTTGCGCGCAAGCAGGTGCTCGATGTTCAGGATCTTCGCGGCGGCGGCCACGCGCTGGTCGATCTCGGCCTTCGGCCGCTTCGCCAGGCGCAGCGCGAAAGACATGTTCTGCGCCACGTCGAGGTGCGGGTAGAGCGCGTAGTTCTGGAACACCATGGCGATGTCGCGCTGCATCGGCGCGAGCGCGGTCACGTCGCGCCCGGCGATGTGGATGCTGCCTTCGGTCGGGTCTTCGAGCCCGGCGATCATGCGCAGCGTGGTCGATTTGCCGCAGCCCGACTCACCGAGCAGCACCACGAACTCGCCCTCGTTCACGTCGAGGTCGAGCTGCTGCACGACGGTGGTGTCGCCGAAGCGCTTGACGATGTTCTTGAGTTGCAGGCCAGCGGTCATCGAGGGGCTTTCCAGCGAAACAGGTTCATGGCAATCGCCGTCGAATGCCGACGCCGATGGGCGTGCGGCCATTGCCGGGCAGCCGCATGTCGAGCCCCCAGATAGCCTGGTAGGTGTCGATGCAGCGGCCCGCTCGCTGCAGCTGCACGAAGGCCACCGCCAGTGCGGCCCAGAACACAAGCAGCACACCCGGCATCCAGCGCGGCGCGTCGCTCACGAACAGGCCGAGGCCGATGGCCGCCGCCGCCGCAGCGAGCGCCGCATAGCCCAGCGTCTTGTGACCGCGCTCGAAGGCCACGCGGCGCGGCGTCATGTCGAAATGGTCACCGCGCAGTTGCGCGTCGGTCGGCCCGCCCTTCGAGCCGCGCGCCCACCCGCCGAGCACTTGCAACCAGCCGGCCGCCACCACGCCCCAGCCCAGCCACGCATGCACGCGCGCAGCCGTGGTGAGCCCCTGCCCCTGCGACCACGCGAGCGCAGCACCCACGCTCATCAACAGCACGCCGCTGTATTGCGCTGCGCGGTGCGTGTGCCACCACGCCGGGTTGTCGAGCTGCTGCGGCCAGCGCTGCTTCGGCGTCACCTTGTAGAAGCGCGCCGCCAGAACGCCCAGCGGCACGAGCACGCCCCAGGCCAGCACCATGAGCCGCGCATGCCACGCGGCCCAGGGGGCGATGGCATGCGTTGCCGCACCGCTGAGAGGCGCCAGCCACCAGTCGATCACCGCGTGTTTGCCATTCACTTGCCCCAGATGGCCTTGTACTTGGCGCGGTAGCCGTTGTCGGGGTCGAACACGTTCTTCGGTCCGCCGTCCTTCGCCACGTTCTCGGCCGTCACGAGGTGCACCTTCGGCGAGTAGCCCGACCACGCCACCTTGGCGAAGGCGCGGTTCATCTCGTCGACGATCTGCCAGCCCTGCATGTTCAGCGGCTCGGGCACCGTGCCAGCCTGGAAGCGCTTGCTGCGGATGCGCTGGTACGCGGCCTCGGAGCCGTCACCGGCAGACACGGCCTTCGGCGCGCCGTCGCCCTTCTTGCCGGCGGCCGAGAGCGTGGGGCCCATGAAGTCGAAGTACAGGTCGTTGATGGCGAGCGAGTGTGTCCACTTGTCGCCGAAGCGCTGCAACAGCGACGAGGTGAGCTGCGGCATGCGGGTGGAGCTGTCGGCGATCGGGCTGTCTTCGAAGCTCAGCACGGTGCAGCCGCCGCACTTCTTGATGACCGCCTCCATGGCACGCGCCTTGTACACGGCGATGGCGTACTGCGAGTCGGTGAAGATCACCACGCCGGCCTTGCCGCCGGAGTCGACCACGGCCCAGGATGCGGCCACGTCGGCCACGTCGTCGGTCACGGTGGTCACGTTCGCGAACAGGCCGGCGGTGGCGTTCGGCCCCGGCTTCTCGCCCGAGTGCCAGCCCACCAGCGGCACGCCCGACTTGGCTGCCGCCTCGAACGCGACCTTCTGCTCGGTGGTGTCGAAGCCACCGACCACGATGCCGGCCGGCTTGAGCGCCAGCGCCTGGTTGAGCGCGGCGGTGCGGCCGCTGACCGTGCCTTGGCCGTCGATCACGCGCACCGTCCAGCCGATGGCCGCGCCGGCTTCTTCGGTGCCCTTGGACACGCCGAGGATGCCGCCGTTCTTCAGGTCGGCTGCAACGAACACGATGGTCTTCGCGGCGGCGGCTTTCGGGCCGGTGGTCGGGCCGTCCCAGACCTCCTTGGTCATGGTCGCGACGCTGACTTTCTTCTTCGCCGCATCGAGAAAGTCGTCGGCCGTGGCGTGGCCGGCCAGGCCGAGGGCGACGAAGGCCAGTGCGGCGCGGCCGAGGGCGGAACGGATCGGTGTCATGGGCTTGTCTCCGGGTGGTTCAACGAGGGGCTGCAACGTTGGCAGCGGGTGGGGATGAGGTTGCGGCTTCGGGCGGGCTCGGCGGCAGGTCGGCATGCAATTGCCGCTCGGCGATGCGCCGCTTGATCGACAGGTTGCGGCGCTGCTGCGCCCAGCCTGCGATGCCGATGGACACCAGCAGCGTGACGCCGTTGAACAGCGGCTCCACATAGAACGCGCCGCCGAACTGCTGGATGCCCGAGATGCCGATGGCAAGAATGGCCACACCCACGAGCGTGCCCCACACGTTGACGCGGCCGGGGCGGATGGTGGTCGAGCCGAGGAACGCACCGACCAGCGCCGGCAGCAAGAACTCGAGCCCGACGCTGGCCTGCCCGATCTGCAACCGGGACGCGAGCAGCACACCGGCAAAGCCCGACAGCAACCCCGAGGCGACGAACGCGCCCATCACATGGCGCCGCACCGAAATGCCGTTGAGCTGCGCCGCCTTCGGGTTGGCGCCGATCACGTAGAGCGCGCGGCCGAGCGGCGTGAACTCGGTCGCGAGCCAGAGCGTGACGCTGACGATCAGCACGTAGAACGCGCCGATCGGCAGGCCCATGAAGTTGCCGCCGCTGATGGCGACGAACGCGTCGGGCAAGTCACCCACCACCTGCCGCCCGCCGCTGTGCCACAGCGCGATGGCGTAGATCACCGTGCCGGTGCCGAGCGTGGCGATGAACGAGTCGATCTGCGCCAACTCGACCAGCAGGCCGTTGAGCATGCCGAACAGCGCCGCGCACGCCATCACGATCAGCACCGCCACCGGCCACGGCACGCCGTAGCGGGTTTGCAGGCTGATCGCCAGGATGTGCCACAGCACGATGCCGTAGCCCACCGTCAGGTCGATCTTGCCGGTGATCATCGGGATCGTGGCGGCGAGTGCGAGCAAGGCGATGACCGACTTGTCGGACAGGATCGCGCGCAGGTTGAAGAGCGTCGGGAAGGTGTCGGGCAGCAGCGCCGAGAACACCAGCGCGAGTGCGATGGTCAGGCCGACGAGGCCGTACACCGGCACGGCGCGACTGACGCGCTGCGCGAGGCTCAGGGCCTGCCCATCGAGCGACGGGTCGGGCTCGAGCGCGGTGGACTGGATCGACCCACTCATGCAGCCGCCTCAGCCATATCGTGGTTCATCGCCCCACCCGCCGCGAGCGACAGCAGCCGCGCGACCGTGATGTCGGCGCCCTGCAACTCGGCCGCGATCAGGCCATTGCGGAACACCAGCACGCGGGTGCAGACGGTCGCCACTTCCTCGAAGTCGGTGGACACGACGATGAGCGCACTGCCCGCCTCGGCCCGCTCGCGCAGCACGCCGTAGATCTGCCGCTTGGCGCCGACATCGACGCCGGCTGTCGGCTCTTCGAGCACGGTGAGCGGCTTGTCGAGGTGGAACCAGCGCGCAAGCACCACCTTCTGCTGGTTGCCGCCCGACAGTTGCTGCACTTCGGCCGCGGGAGCCGGCGGGTTCACGTCGAAGCGGCGGATCAGCGCCAGCGCCACGCCGTGCTCGCGCCGCCGGCGCGCGAAGGCCAAACCGCGCTCGCCCACCAGCACCGGGTTCGGGAACAGGTTCTCGGCCACCGTCATCGAGCCTGCGAGGTTCTCTTCCAGGCGTTCGCTGGCCACATAGGCCACGCCGGCGCGAATGGCATCGGCGGTGTTGCGCAGTACCACGTCGCGGCCGAGCAACTGCATGCGGCCGGCCGACAGCGGCTCGCGCCCGAACAGCGCACGGCTGATGGCCTCTTGCCCCGCCCCGCGCAGGCCCACCAGGCCCACCACCTCGCCCCGCCGAACGGTGAAGCTCAGCGGCCCCGCATTGCCGCTGGCAGCACCGTCGAGCACGAGCACCGGCTCGGCGTTCGGCGCGGCGACGGCGCGCGTCACGGCGCGTGTCACGGCACCTGTCACCGACGCATCGAACGCCTTGCCGACGATCAGGCCGACGAGTTCGGCTTCGGTCGTGGCGGCCGTCTTGCGCACGGCCACCAGCTTGCCGTCCCGCATCACCGCCGCGCGGTCGGAAATGGCCATCACCTCGTCGAGCCGGTGCGACACATAAACCATCGCCATGCCTTGCGCGCGCAGGCTGCGCAGCACGCCGAAGAGGCGCACCACATCGGCCATCGGCAGGCTGGCCGAGGGCTCGTCGAGCACCAGCAGCCGCGCCTGCACTTCGAGCGCGCGGCCGATGGCGAGCAGCGACTTCTCGGCCCGCGTGAGCGAGAACACGCGGCGCTCGGGGTCGATGTGGCAGCCCACGCGCGCCATCACGCGGCGCGCAATGGCGCGGGCGCGGGGCCAGTCGATCAGCCCCCAGCGCCGCGGGTAACCCATGCCCAGCGCCACGTTCTCGGCGACCGTCATCCAGTCGACGAGGCCCAGGTCCTGGTGAATGAAGGCGACCGGCTGGCGCGTGCGGTCGCGGCTGCGCCACTCGGCCTCGGGCTGACCATCGAACACGATCGCACCCGCATCGGCCGGGTAGATGCCGGCAAGCAGCTTGATGAGCGTGGACTTGCCCGCACCGTTCTCGCCGAGCAGCGCGAGGACCTCGCCGGCGCGCACGTCGAGCGTCACGTGGTCGACGGCCTGTGTGCCGCCGAAGCGTTTGCACAGCGCCTGAAACTGCAGCAGCGGCGCGCCCCGGGGAGCGCTCGGCGCAGTGGCTCTGCCGGCGGTCGCAGCGGCAAGCGTCATGGCCGCTGCACCCCGCAGGTGTTCAGCCGAATGCGGTAGAGCGACGTGCTGGCGCAGATGTAGAGCTCGTTGCGCGCCACGCCGCCGAAGGTCAGGTTGCCCACCTTCTCGGGCACCGCGATGCGCGCGAGGCGCGTGCCGTCGGGGTGATAGACCTGCACGCTGTCGGCGCTGCTGGTGTAGATGAAGCCGTGCCGGTCGAGCCGAAAGCCATCGGCCAGGCCGGGCGTCACCACAGCGAAGATGCGCGGGTTCGCGAGGGCAGCACCGCCGACCACGTCGAACACGACGATGTGGTGGTTGCCGCCGCCGTCTTGGCGGCGCGCGGCCGAGGTGTCGGACACGTAGAGCAGCGACTCGTCGAGCGAGAAGGCCAGGCCGTTCGGGTCTTCCATGCCGGCGCTGACGCTGCGCAACTCGCCGCTGCGCGGGTCGAAACGGAAGACGTGGTTGCAGCCGAGTTCGCTCTCGGCCTGATGGCCCTCGTGGTTGGACACGATGCCATAGGGCGGGTCGGTGAACCAGATCGTGCCGTCGGACTTGACGACCACGTCGTTCGGCGAGTTGAGCCGGCGCCCTTCGAAGCGGTCAACCACGATCTCGTCGGGCAGCGGAACGAGCGCCGCCGTGAAGCGGGTTCGCACCACCGCGCGCTGGCCGTGCGAGCAGTGCAGCAACGCGCCGTCGGGTTCGCGCGTGTGGCCGTTCGTGTACTCGGCCGCGTCACGCCACACGGTCATGCCGGTGCCGGCGTGCCAGCGCAGCATGCGGTTGTTCGGGATGTCACTCCACAGCACGCTGGCGTCTTCCGCCATCCAGACCGGGCCTTCGCTCCAGACCGCGCCGGTGCACAGGCACTCCAGGCTGCCTGCACCTTGGGCCACGTCATCGAAGCGCGCGTCGAACACGTCCAGGGTCATGCTGCTGCCTTTCTGGGGTGCAGTGTCGGTGCATTCTTGTTACCGGTAACTGGTACTTTCCCGCAAGGTGGCAATCAAGCCTTGTCAGCGTGGTTTGACGCTGCGAACATCGCTCCATGGCGACCCGCAAAACTGCACCACCCACCGCACGCGGCCTCGCAAAAGCTCCCGCGCCCAAACCCGCCAAACCCGCCGCCCGGCGCCGCGCCGCCACGCCCGCACCCGCGCCCGCGCCGAAGCGACAAGTGACGATGGCCGATGTGGCCGCGCACGTCGGCGTGTCGAAGATGACCGTGTCGCGCGCGCTGAACCGCTCCGCCAGCAGCGAGCGCATCACCTCCGAGGCGCTGCGCCAGCGCATCTTGCTGGCCTGCGCCGACATGGGCTATGTGCTCGACCAGACGGCGCGCACGTTCTCGAGCAAGCGCTCGGGCTTCATCGCGGCCGTGATCCCGTCGCTCAACAACTCCAACTTCTCGGAGACGGCGCACGGCATCACCGCCGCCGTGGAAGGCAGCGGCCTGCAACTGCTGCTCGGCTACTCCGACTACCGCGTCGAGAACGAAGAGCGCCTGGTCGCCGCGATGCTGATGCGCCGGCCCGAAGGCGTGATCCTGACCGGCGGCAACCACTCGCCCGCCACCCACGCGATGCTCGAATCGGCCGGCGTGCCCGTGGTCGAAACCTGGGACTTACCGGCTCGCCCGATCGAGCACACGGTGGGCTTCTCGAACGCGCAGGCCACGGCCGCGCTGGTCCACCACCTGCACGCCAAGGGGTACCGCCACATCGCCTTCATCGGCGGCACCTCGAACCGCGACACACGCGGTGCCGACCGCCGGCGCGGTTACACCGAAGCCATCAAGGCGCTCGGCCTGCCCGCCGGCCGCGTGATCTCGTTCGGGCAGCCACCGATCTCGATGGAACAGGGCGCGCAGGCCATCGTGCAACTCGTGCAGCAATGGCCCGATGTGGACGCGGTGGTGTGCGTGTCCGACCTGTCCGCCTTCGGCGCGTTGATGGAATGCCAGCGCCAGGGCTGGGCCGTACCCAAGCGCATTGCGATTGCCGGCTTCGGCGACTTCGAGGTCTCGCGCAGTTGCCACCCGACGATCAGCACCGTGGCCATCGACAGCGCCGGCATCGGCCGCGCCGCCGGCGAGTTGCTGATGCGCGCCATCGACGAAGCGCGCACCGGCGCGCAACTGCCGGCCGAGACGGTGCTGATCCCGTTTCAGATCATGGCGCGGGGGAGCACGTGAGGGCTTGAGTGCCTCTGCCATCCGGATTGGGCGGGGCGCGATGAACCTTTCCAGCCCCGTGCGCCAAGCCCGCTCAGCACCTCAACGGCAGACCTGCCTGATATCCTTTGGCGACATGAAAGTCGGCGAAGTACTCAAGCTGATTCAAACCGATGGCTGGTCACTCGTGACCGTGCGAGGCAGTCATAGGCAGTTCAAGCATTCGACGAAGCCCGGACGCGTGACCGTACCCGGCAAGCCAAGCGACGATCTGGCGCCGGGCACACTGAACAGCATCCTGAAGCAGGCAGGCTTTAAGTAGGAGAAACGCATGCGATACGCCATCGTCATCGAACAGGCAGAGGGCAACTTCTCTGCATATGTCCCCGACCTTCCGGGGTGCGTTGCCACGGGGGCGACGATCCCGGAAGTCGAATCCGAGATGCGCGAAGCCATTGCGCTTCACATCGAAGGTATGAAAGAAGATGGGTTGCCGATTCCCGACCCGTCCAGTCAAGTCGAGTACCTCGAAATTGCCGCTTAGGTTCGTCGGACTTTTGACACCGAAGCGTTTGACCTGAGGGTACGGTCAACCGATCAAGCGCCTGCACTCTCGAAGTCGATCAACACCTTCATCGCCCGCTTCCGGTCCCCGGCCAGCTGAAACGCAGTGACCGCGTCGGCCATCGGGTACGAACCGGTGATGACCGGCGACAGGTCGACCCGGCCTTCGTTGATGAGCTTGACCGCCAGTGCGAACTCGGCGTGGAAACGGAACGAGCCGCAGATCGACAGCTCTTTGCCCACCACCATGTTCTGCGGGATGCTCACATCGCCCCCCAGGCCGAGTTGCACGACCACGCCGCGCGGGCGCATCACCTCCAGGCCGTCGCGCAGCGCGCGTTCGTTGCCGGAGCATTCGAGCATCACGTCGAACGTGCCTTTGTCGGCGCTGTAGCGTTGCACCCAGGTGGGGTCGGTGGCGGCGTTGATCGCGAGGTGCGCGCCCATCCTGCGGGCGATGACGAGCGGCTCGTCGACCACGTCGGTCACCACGATCTCGGCCGCGCCGTGCACGCGCGCGGCCGCAATGGCCAGCGCGCCGATGGGGCCGCAGCCCGATACCAGCACGCGCTTGCCCAGCAGCGGCCCGGCGCGCGACACACCATGCAGGCCGACCGAGAACGGTTCGGCCAGCGCCGCGAGCGAAAGCGACACGCCGTCGGCCACCTTCTCGCACTGCACCGCATCGCACAGCAGCACGTTCCGGAACGCGCCCTGCACGTGCGGGTTGCGCATGGCGCTGCCGTAGAAGCGCATGTCGAGGCACTGGTTGGGCAGCCCTTCGAGGCAGTACTTGCAGCGGCTGCACGGCCGGCTCGGGTTCACGGCCACGCGGTCGCCGACCTTCACGCGGGTCACGTCGTCGGCGATGGCGACCACCGTACCGGCCACCTCGTGGCCCAGCACCATCGGCTCTTTCAGGCGCACGGTGCCGAAGCCGCCGTGGTTGAAGTAGTGCAAGTCGGAGCCGCAGATGCCGCCCTTGCTGACGCGCACCATCACCTGGCCGGGGGCCACGTCACCGG
Organism: Rhizobacter sp.; assembly: GCA_031385155.1. Classification (GTDB taxonomy): domain Bacteria; phylum Pseudomonadota; class Gammaproteobacteria; order Burkholderiales; family Burkholderiaceae_C; genus LMDS01. The sequence continues at coordinate 84,947 of JANNBF010000079.1, read as the reverse complement.
CGTCCTGCTCTTCGAGGCGCAGGTCGGTCGGGGCGTGGATCACGAGACACATGCAACGCAGACGCATGGTGGGTTCCTTCAGGCAAGTTCAGGCAGGTTGGGGTCGAGAGTTCAGACGACCGGTTTCAAACGACCGGGGTCAAGAGCGACTTGCCGGCGAAGTGCGCTTGCAGGTTGTCGCGCACCAGTTGGCCCATGGCGCGCCGGGTCTCGATGGTGCCACTGGCGTGGTGCGGCTGCAGCAGAACGTTGTCCAGCGCCATGAAGCGCGCATCAATGCGCGGCTCGTTCAAGAACACGTCGAGCGCGGCACCCTGGATGCGCCGGCCTTCCAGCGCATCGAGCAGTGCCGGCTCGTCGACCGTGCTGCCGCGCGCGACGTTGACGAGAAAGCCCTGCGGCCCGAGCGCGGCCAGCACCTCGGCGCCCACCATGCCTTGCGTGGCCGCACCGCCAGCGAGTGCGACGACGAGCACGTCGCACCATGCCGCCAACCCGCTGAGCTGGCCGAACCAGCGGTGCGGGCTGTCGGCGTGGGCGGTGCGGCTGAAGTAGCCGATGTGTACGTCGAAGCCACTCAGGCGGCGCGCCACCGTGCTGCCGATGCGGCCGAAACCGACGATGCCCACGCGCTTGCCGTACAGCCGCGTCGTCAAGCCCAGGTTGCCGTTCGCCCAGGCGCCTGAGCGCACATGCGCATCACCGGCCAGTACGTTGCGCATCAATGCGAGCGTGAGGCCGACGGCGATGTCGGCCACGTCGCCGGTCAGCACGTCGGGCGTGTTGGTCACGCGGATGCCGCGCTCGCGCGCCGCGCCCAGCGCGATGGCGTCGGTGCCCATGCCGTAGCAGGCGATGAGTTCGAGCTCAGGCAGTGCGGCAATCAACTCGGCGCTCGCCCCCAGCTCACCGCGCGTGGCGATGGCACGCACGTGCGGGGCATGCTGCGCGATGAACTGCGCCCGCTCCGGCGCACCTTGCGGTGCCTCCCAAAGGCGATGCAGTTGGTACGCATAGGCCAGCGGGGCCATGTCCCATTCGGGGTACGGCCCGGTCATCAGCACGTGGGGTCGCGGGTCGTGGGCGGTCACTGGGTTACTCCGAGGGTGAAGGGTTGCGCAACAAGTTGATACCGGTAACCTTATCGCGCCTCACAAGCGTTCGCAAGCTGGTTGACCCTCATCACGGGCTACCGGTAACATACGATGAAAGCATTGAAAATGAGCGTGTTGAGTTGAACACGTGACGGAGACGACACCATGCAGAACCTCTTCGACCTGACCGGCCGCACCGCCCTCGTCACCGGCTCCAGCAAGGGCATCGGCTTCGCGCTGGCCCGCGCCTTGGGCTCGGCCGGCGCCACGGTGGTGCTGAACGCGCGCGATGAAGTGCGCCTGGCCGCCGCCCGCGCGGTGCTGCAGGCTGAGGGCTTGCGCGTCGAGGCAGTCGCGTTCGACGTGACCGATGCCGATGCGGTCGAGGCCGGCGTGAAGCACATCGAAACGAGCATCGCGCCCATCGACATCCTCGTCAACAACGCCGGCATGCAGCACCGCTCGCCGTTCACCGAATTCCCGATCGACGCGTGGCGCAAGCTGATGAGCGTGAACCTGGACAGCGTGTTCTTCGTCGGCCGCTCGGTGGCGCAGCGCATGGTCGAGCGCCGGCACGGCAAGATCATCAACGTGTGCTCGGTGCAGAGCGAACTCGGCCGCCCCGGCATTGCGCCGTATGCGGCCAGCAAGGGCGCCGTGAAGATGCTGACCAAGGGCATGGCCATCGACCTGGGCAAACACGGCATCCAGGTCAACGGCCTCGGGCCGGGCTACTTCAAGACCGAACTGACCGATGCGTTGGTGAAAGACGAAACCTTCAGCGCCTGGCTCGCGGGCCGCACGCCGGCCGGGCGCTGGGGCGAGGTGGGTGAACTCGGGGGCGCGGCGGTGTTCCTCGCGTCCGAGGCGTCGAGCTTCGTGAGCGGGCACATCCTGTACGTCGATGGCGGCATCACCGCCAGCCTGTGAAGCTGCCGCCGTGCGTATCGCCGTCGTCGTGATGGGCGTGTCGGGCTGCGGCAAGTCGACGGTGGCACAGCAACTCGCGCAAGCGCTGGGCCTCGACTTCATCGACGGTGATGACCTGCACTCCGAACACAACGTCGCCAAGATGCGTGACGGCACGCCGCTGACCGACGCCGACCGCTGGCCTTGGCTCGACCGCGTGGGCGAGCGCCTGGCCGACCTGCAGCGTTCGCAAGCCGGCGTGGCGATGGCCTGCTCTGCGCTGCGCCGCAGTTACCGGGACCGCATTCGCGCCGCCGCGCCCGGCGTGCGCTTCGTGCTGCTGGACGGCAGCGCCGCGCTCATCGAGGCGCGGCTCGCGCAGCGCACCGGCCACTACATGCCGGCCGACTTGCTGGCCAGCCAGTTCGCCGCACTGGAGCGCCCGGCTGCGGACGAGGCCGACGTGCACACGCTGAGCATCGATGCGGCGGTACCCACACTCGTGGCCGCAGCGGTCGCGCTGTTGCAGCCCGCGCCGTCAACATCGATATAAACACCGACACCTTCCCCGGCTTGACAGGACGCCCCATGCCCACGACCGCACCGCAACCCGTCAGCGTCGCTGTGATCGGCGCGGGCATCATGGGCTCGGCCATCGCCCGCCGCCTGCTGGCATGCGGCCACACCGTGACGGTGTTCGACCTCGACCGCAGCAAGGTCGATGCGTTGGCCGCACTCGGCGCGCACCCTGCCGCAACGGCAGCGCAGGCGGGCGCGGCAAGCCACTTCGTCATCACCAGCCTGAACTCGGCCGCCATCGTCGAGGCGGCCGTGTTCGGTGCCGCTGGCGTGGCGGAATCGGCCCATGCCGACAAGTTGCTGATCGACATGTCGTCCATCGACCCGCCGGCCACACGCCGCCTGGCTGCAGCACTCGCCGAGCGCGGCATGGGCTGGGTCGATGCGCCCCTGTCGGGCGGCGCGCCGAAGGCCTTGACCGGTGAACTCACGGTGATGGCCGGCGGTAGCACGAACGACGTGGCGCGCAGCCGCGCCGTGATGGCGAGCCTGTGTGCCAACTTCACCCACATGGGCCCGTCGGGCGCGGGGCAGACGACCAAGCTCGTGAACCAGTTGCTGTGCGCCATCACCTTCCAGGCCGTGGCAGAAGCGGTGCGCCTGGCCGAGGCCGGCGGGGTAGACGCCTCGAAGCTCGCCGTGGCGCTGGCCGGTGGGCGAGCCGACGGCCGCATCCTGCAAGAGTTTGGGCCGAAGATGGCGGCGCGCGACTTCACGCCCACTGGTCGCATCGACAACATGCTGAAAGACCTGGAGGCGGTGCAGGCCTTCGCGATTCAGCAGCGCCTGCCGTTACCGGTCACAGGTCTCGTCGCGGAACTCCACCGCACCTTCGTCGCCGCCGGCATCGGCGCCGACGACACGGCGGCGATGATGCTGCAGTTCAGTGGGTACCGGGCGGCGGTGTGAGGGGCTGCGAATTCATTCACCGCAGAGTGAAGGAAGTTGACGGAGGATCGCAGAGTTCAGTTCAATCAATTGAATTCCTCTGCGTGAACTCCGCAAACTCCGCCCCTCTGCGGTGAATGACTTACTACGAGCCCTCACCCGCTGAGCCGCCCCAGCGTCAGGTGCAGCACCCGGTCGCAGCGGGCCGCCAAGGTGGCGTCGTGCGTGACCAGCACGAAGGCCATGCCTTGTTTGCGGGCCAGGTCGAGCATCAGGGCGAACACGCCGTCGGCGGTTTCGCGGTCGAGGTTGCCGGTGGGCTCGTCGGCCAGCACGCAGGCCGGCCGGGCGACGATCGAGCGTGCGATCGCGACCCGCTGACGCTCACCGCCGGACAGTTGTGACGGCCGGTGCTGCACGCGGTGCGCGAGGCCCACTTGCGCCAGCACGGCGGCTGCCTGCGCGCGTGCCTCGGGCTGCGCGATGCGGCGAATGCGCAGCGGCATCGCCACGTTGTCGAGCGCGGTGAACTCGGGCAGCAGGTGGTGGAACTGGTAGATGAAGCCGAGGTGCTTGTTGCGCCACGCGCCTTGTTGCGCAGCAGTCATCGCGGCGAAGTCTTGCCCCTGCAGCTGCACGCTCCCCGAGGTCGGCGCGTCGAGCCCGCCCATCAGGTGCAGCAGCGTGCTCTTGCCCGAGCCCGACGCGCCGACGATGGCGATGGTCTCGCCACGCGCCACCGTGAGGTCGATGCCGTGCAGTACGTGCACGTCGAGCGCGTCGTCGCCGCTGCCTTCGGTAAAGCGCTTGTGCAGGGCTTCGACGCGTATCACCGGCTGCGCCGACAGCTCATTCATAGCGCAGGGCTTCGGCCGGTTGCACCCGGCTGGCGCGCCAGCTCGGGTAGATGGTGGCCACGAAGGCCAGCAGCAGCGAGATGACGATGATGGGCACGATGTCGCCACTCTGCGGCTCGCTCGGCATGCGGCTGATCAGGTAGATGCTGGGCGGCAGGAAGCTCACGCGCAGCAGCGATTCGAGCGCGCCCACCAAGCTGCCGACGTTGAAGGCGATGAGCAAGCCGAAGGCCACGCCGCCGAGCGTGCCGATCACGCCCGACAACGCCCCCTGCACCATGAACACCGCCATCACCGAACGCGGGCTCGCGCCGAGCGTGCGCAGGATGGCGATGTCGGCGCGCTTGTCGGTCACGGTCATCACCAGCGTCGAGACCAAGTTGAACGCCGCCACCGCCACGATCAGCGTGAGGATGATGAACATCATTCGCTTCTCGAGCTGCACGGCCGAGAACCAGTTGCGGTTGGTGCGCGTCCAGTCGGTGACACGCACGGTCGGGCCGAGGGCGGACGCGAGTTGCGCCGCCACCTCGCGCGCCTGGTTCAGGTCTTTCAGGCGCAGCTGAACGCCGGTCGGGCCTTCGGTGCGGAAGAGGCGAGCGGCGTCTTCGATGTCGATCAAGGCCAGCGTGCTGTCGTATTCGTAGTGGCCCGAGTCGAACGTGCCCACCACCGTGAGCTTCTTCAGGCGCGGCACCACACCGGCCGGCGTGACCTGCCCGCCCGGCGCCATGGCGGTGACCTTGTCGCCCTCACGCACACCGAGCGAGCGCGCGAGTTCGATGCCCAGCACCACGCCCCACTCTCCCGGCACGAGCTTCGCGAACGTGGTGTTCTTGAGCTGCGCAGCGATGTCGGTCACGGTGGCTTCGTCGTTCGGCGAGATGCCACGCACGATGGCGCCGCGCAGTTCGTCGCCGCGCGCGATCAAGGCCTGCGTGGCGATGAACGGTGCCGCGCCGATGACCTGCCCGGCCGCGCCCGGCACACCCCGGATCTGCGCGGCGGTGCTGCGCCAGTCGGGCAAAGCCGCACCGTCCGAGGAGCTGAGTTCAACGTGCGAGATCACCGACAACATGCGGTCCTGTACTTCCTTGCGGAAGCCGTTCATCACCGAGAGCACCACGATCAACGCCGCCACGCCGAGCGCGATGCCGAGCATCGACACCCCCGAAATGAACGAGATGAAGCCATTGCGGCGCCCGGCGCGGCCTGCGCGCGTGTAGCGCCAACCGATCTGCAATTCATAGGGCCAGTTCATGGGGAGGCGATGCTACAGGAGGGGTCGGCGGGTTCGCGCCACCGATAATCGCGGCCATGCACCTGCTGATCCCGTTCGCTTCGGCGCTGTCCGACGCCGCCACGCAGGTGGTTCGCGACATGCCCCTGCCGCAGCTCTCGAAGCTGCTCGCCACGCTGAGCCCCACCGACCTCATCACCGGCGACGAGTTCAGCTTCTCGCCCCCGCACGAACGCGCGCTGGCGGCCGCCTCGGGCTGGCGCGGCGCCGATGGTTGCCTGCCCTTCGCGGCCCGCGCTGCCGCGCAAGACGGCGTCACGGTCGGCCACGCCGCATGGGGCCTGCTGACACCCGCGCATTGGCATGTGGCGCGCGACCACGTGGCGCTGGCCGACCCGGCTGCGCTGCACCTCACCGAGGCTGAATCGCGCAGCACATTCGAGGCGGTGCGCGAGCTGTTCGAAGGCGAAGGCATGCGCTTCGAGTGGGGCTCGGCCTTGCGTTGGTACGCGTCGCATGAGGGCCTGGCCGACCTGCCCTGCGCCGCGCTCGACCGCGTCATCGGCCGGCGCGTGGAGCTGTGGACCGGCACGAAGGCCGCGACCACGCCCGCCGCCGCACTGATGCGCCGCCTGCAAAGCGAGGTGCAGATGCTGCTCTACCCGCACCCGATCAACGACCAGCGCGAAGCGCGTGGCGAGCTCACGCTGAACTCGTTCTGGCTCAGTGGCTGCGGCCGCTTCCAGCCCACCGACGAGGCCGCCGTGCAGGTCGACGACACGCTGCGTGCGCCGTTGCTGGCGCAAGACTGGGCGGCGTGGGCCGAGGCATGGCAAGCGATAGACGCTGGCCCGATCAAGGCCTTGCTCGACGCTGCGCAACGCGGTGATGCGGTCGCCTTGACACTGTGCGGCGAGCGCAGCGCGCAGCGCTTCGAGAACGTGGCGCGCCCTTGGCACCAGCGCCTGCGCCGCCACTGGAACGCCACGCTTCCGCACACCGTGCTCGAGGCCCTCTGATGAGCAGCCCGACCATCACCCTGCGCAACCCCCCGCCGCGTGCCGTGTGGGCACTCGAAGAAGCCGGCGTTCCGCCACTGCTGGCGCGCTTGTTCGCCGGGCGCGGCGTGCGTGCGCCGGACGAACTCGACGACGCGCTCGCGCGCCTGCTACCGCCCGCCGGGCTGCTGGGCATCGCGGCCGCAGCCAAGCTGTTGGCCGACGCCATCACACAGCGCCAGCGCATCTGCGTCGTCGCCGACTACGACTGCGACGGCGCCACCGCTTGCGCCGTGGCACTGCGCGGCCTGCGGCTGCTGGGTGCCGCGCCCGACGCGCTGGCTTACGTCGTGCCCGACCGCGCGGTGCACGGCTACGGCCTGACGCCAGCCATCGTCGACCTCGCCATGCAGCAGCGCCCCGATCTGCTGCTGACGGTGGACAACGGCATCGCCAGCATCGACGGCGTGGCGCATGCCCGCACCCTCGGCCTGGCCGTGCTCGTGACCGACCACCACCTGCCCGCGCTGTTCGGTGACGAGGTTCGGCTGCCCGATGCCAACGTCATCGTCAACCCGAACCAGCCCGGTTGCAGCTTCGAGAGCAAGAACCTGGCGGGCGTGGGCGTGATGTTCTATGTGCTGCTCGCACTGCGCGGCGAACTGCGCGAACGCGGTGTGTTCACGGCCACAACGCAACCCCGGCTCGACACGCTGCTCGACCTGGTGGCGCTCGGCACCGTGGCCGACGTGGTGCGGCTCGATGCGAACAACCGCCGCCTCGTCGCGCAAGGCCTGCGCCGCATTCGCGCGGGCCAGCTGCAGCCCGGCGTGGCGGCGCTCTTCAGCGCGGCGGGCCGCGATGCGCGCCGCGCCAGCGCGTTCGACTTCGGCTTCGCGCTCGGCCCGCGCATCAATGCGGCAGGGCGACTGTCGGACATGACGCTCGGCATCGAATGCCTGCTGACCGACGACGCGGCTCGGGCGCACGACCTGGCGAAGCAGCTCGACGCCATCAACCGCGAACGCCGCGTCGTCGAGGCCGGCATGCGCGAACAGGCCGAGGCCTGGCTCGACGGCGTGATGGCGCAGCAAGCGCTCTGCGGTGACGGTGCGCCCGCTGCGCTGGCGGTGTTCGACGCCGGTTTCCACGAAGGCGTGGTGGGCATCGTCGCCTCGCGCCTCAAAGACCGCGTGCACCGCCCGACCTTCGTGTTCGCGCGCGGGCAGGACGGGCTGCTGAAAGGTTCTGGCCGCTCGATCCCCGGCTTCCACTTGCGCGATGCGCTCGACCTGGTCAGCAAGCGCGAGCCGGGCGTGCTCAAGCGCTTCGGCGGCCATGCGATGGCCGCCGGCTGCACCATCGAAGAGGCGCACTTCCCCGCGTTCGATGCCGCCTTGCAGAAGGTCGCGAGCGAGTGGCTCGACGCCGCCACCTTGTCACGCACCCTGCTCAGCGACGGCCCGCTCGGCGCCGAGAACTTCACGACAGAAACGGTGCGCGCACTCGACGCACTGGTCTGGGGCCAAGCCTTCGAGGCACCGGTATTCATCGACGAAGTGCAGGTCGTCTCGCAGCGGCTCGTGGGCGAGAAGCACATGAAGCTGTCGGTGCGCCACGCGGGCGCGCTGCGGGATGCGATCTGGTTCGGCCACATCGAACCGGTCGCCGCCACCGTGCGGCTGGCTTATCGCTTGAGCCTGGATGAGTACAACGGGCGCGAGCGGGTGCAGATGGTGGTGGAGGCGGCGGGGTAGCTACGCGTCTCGTCTCGTTGCCTCCGAGCGAGCCAAGGCCACCGGGCGACCGCCTCCGCTCATGCCCGGGGCGTGGCCCCGGGCGTTCGCCAGGCACAAACAGTCCACTGGACTGTTTGTGTCCGGGCTCACTTCTCCGGAACAGAGTACCCCGGCGACCTGATTTCGCTCCGACCGTCGGGGACCACTTCCACTCACACCCACCATCCCGCAGCCCATCGCGCAGCGGGCGGCAAACGTGCGATGCGCTGGCACACTGCCCGCATTCGAACCCTTGCGCCCACCCCATGCAACTGCACATCACCGGCTTGTCCAAGACCTACGCCAACGGCGTGCATGCGCTCGACGATGTGACGCTCAGCATCCCGGCTGGCATGTTCGGCCTGCTCGGGCCGAACGGGGCGGGCAAGTCGACGTTGATGCGCACACTGGCCACGCTGCAGGATGCCGACCATGGCTCGGTGCAACTCACCGGCGTGGCGGGTCAGGCCAAGACCATCGACGTGCTGCGCGACAAAGACGCGCTTCGCCGCGTGCTCGGCTACCTGCCGCAAGACTTCGGCGTCTACCCGAAGGTCAGCGCCGAAGACATGCTCGACCACCTCGCGCGGCTCAAGGGGCTGACTGAGAAGGCACAGCGCAACTAGGTCGTGGCCGGCCTGCTGCACAAGACCAACTTGTTCGAGGTGCGCAAGAAGGCGCTGGGCGGCTACTCGGGTGGCATGCGTCAACGCTTCGGCATTGCGCAGGCGCTCATCGGTGCGCCGCAACTCATCATCGTGGACGAGCCCACGGCGGGCCTCGACCCCGAAGAGCGCACCCGCTTTCACAACCTGCTGGTCGAGATCGGCGAAGAAGTGATCGTGCTGCTGTCGACCCACATCGTCTCCGACGTGAGCGACCTTTGCCCCAACCTCGCCATCATGAACAAGGGCCGCTTACTCGTCACCGGCACGCCGCAGCAACTGGTCGATGCGCTCACGGGGCGGGTCTGGACCAGCTCGGTCGCACGCGCCGATGTAGAGCCGTTGCGCGAGCGGCATGCGGTGATCTCGACGCGCCTGTACAGCGGCAAGACGCAGGTCAACGTGATTGCCGATGCGCGGCCCGCGCCGGGGTTCGAGCCGGCGGCGCCGACGCTGGAAGACGCCTATTTCGCCGCCATCGGCGGGCACCTGTCCATGCCGGCGCAGGCCGCCGTGGCGGCCGGCGCGGTGTTCAGCGCAGCAGCACACTGAAGCGGCGCTCGCCATGTTCACGATTGCCGCGTTCGAGTTCAGGTCGCGCCTGAACCTGTTGTCGACCTGGGTCTACTTCGTCGTCTTCCTCGCCATCGCGCTGCTCTGGATCGCCGCAGCCGGCGGCCTGTTCGCCAACGCGAGCATTTCGTTCGGCAGCGGCAAGGTGGCGGTCAACTCACCCTACGCGCTGGCGCAGACCGTTGCCACGCTGGGGCTGCTCGGCGTCACGGTGATGGCCGCCATCATGGGCCGCGCGGTGCAGCAAGACTTCGAGTACCGCACGCAGAGCTTCTTCTTCACCACGCCCATCGGCAAACTGCAGTACCTGGGCGGGCGCTTCATCGGCGCGTTCGGCGTGCTGCTCGTGGTGTTCACAGGCATCGGCATCGGCGCCTTCATCGCAACGTTGCTGCCGGGCATGGACGCCGAGCGCCTGGGCGCGAACCGCTGGGCCGCCTATGCGCTGCCCTACGCATGGCTGTTGCTGCCCAACGCGCTGTTCGTCGGCAGCGTGTTCTTCAGCCTCGCGGCACTCACGCGCAAGATGCTGCCGGTCTACATCGGCAGTGTGCTGTTGCTGCTCGGCTGGCTGCTGTCGGTGCAGTTGATCCGCGACCTCGACAACAAGCTGCTGGCGGCCCTGCTCGACCCGTTCGGCAGCCGCGCGTTGGCCATCCTGACGCAGTACTGGACAGTTCACGAAAGCAACACGCGGCTCGTTCCGCTCGAAGGTGTGCTGCTCTGGAACCGCGTGCTGTGGCTCACGATCGCCCTCGCAGTGTCTGCCGTTTGCTGGTGGCGCTTCTCGTTCAGCGCCGCTGCGGCCGAGCGTGCGGCAAAGGCGTCAAAGGCGGCCAAGGTTGACGGCGCTTCGGCGCCGCCGGCCACTGCGGCGCTGCGCGTGGTTCCCGCCGGCGTGCGGCCGTGGGCACTGCTGCCCCACCTGACCTGGCTCTACTTCCGCGAGACCGTGAAGAACATCTACTTCGGCGTGCTGGTGCTCGCCGGGCTGCTGTTCATGGTGTTTGCCAGCACCTCGGCCGGCGAGCAATTCGGCACCGCCACCTGGCCGGTCACCTTCCAGATGGTGGGCTTGCTGAGCGGCACGTTCGCGGCCTTCATGCTCGTGATCATTGCGTTCTACGCCGGTGAACTGGTGTGGCGCGAACGCGAGGCACGGCTCGACCAGATCACCGATGCTTTGCCCCTGCCCACCTGGCTGCCGCTCGCGGCCAAGCTGTTCGCGCTGCTGCTGGTGCCGGTCTTGTTGCAAGCGGTGCTGATGCTCTGCGGCATGGGCATCCAGGCGGGCAAGGGCTACTTCCGGTTCGAACCGTGGCTGTATGCGCAGGACATGTTCGGCATCGACCTCGTCAACTACGGGCTGCTGTGTGCGCTGGCGATGGCGGTGCACAGCGTCGTGAACCAGAAGTACCTCGGCCACTTCGTGATGATCGTGTACTACGTGGGCTTGCTGTTCGCCAGCAGCCTGGGCTTCGAGCACAACCTGGCCAAGTTCGGCAGCGTGCCTGGCGCGGTGTACTCGGACATCAATGGCTACGGCCACTTCATGCCGCGCGTGCGGGCCTTCCAGGCCTACTGGGGCGCCGCCTCGGTGATGTTGCTGGTGCTGGCCTACCTGCTGTGGCAACGCGGCACGGTCAACGGCTGGCGTGAGCGCATGGCGCATGCGCGCAGCCGGTTGTCGGCACCCACGCTCGGCCTGGGCGCGGTGGCGTTGGTCGCGTTCGCCGCACTCGGCAGCTTCATCTTCTACAACACCCATGTTCTGAACCGCTACGTCACTACGCATGACCAGCAGCAGGCCCAAGCCGACTACGAGAAGAAGTACAAGAAGCTCGCCGCCGAGCCGCAATTGAAGATCACCGCAGTCAAGCTCACCGTGGACCTGTTCCCGGCCGAACAGCGCGTGCGCGTACGCGGCCGCTTCGAGCTGATGAACAAGACGCTGCTTCCGGTCACGACCGTGAACCTGGCCTTCGCGCCGGGCTCGGACCTGGCGCTGCACACGCTCGCGCTCGGCGTGCCCGCGCGGCGCATCGAGGCCGACACCCTGCTCGGCATGCACCGATTCAAGCTCGATGCGCCGCTGGCACCCGGCGCGCAGACCACGCTCGACCTCGACATCGAGCAACTCACGCGCGGTTTCACCAACGAGGGCTCGAACACGGCGGTGGTCTACAACGGCAGCTTCCTGAACGGCGCGGTGGTGCTGCCGCACATCGGCTACCTGGAGCGCGTGGAGTTGCTGCGCGACCAGGACCGGCGCAAGTTCGGTCTCGCGCCGAAGGAGCGCATGGCCGACCGGCTCGACCCCGCAGGGCAGCTGCGCAGCGGCCTCAGCGACGACGCCGACTTCATCCAGTTCGAAGCCAGCGTGAGCACCGAGGCCGACCAGATCGCCATTGCGCCGGGCTACCTGCAAGGCCAGCGCGTCGAAGGCGGGCGCCGCATCTTCGACTACAAGATGGACGCACCCATCGACAACTTCTTCGCCTTCCAGTCGGGCCGCTATGCGGTCAAGAAGGACGTGTGGCAGCGCGGCGATGGCGGCGCGCCGGTGGCGATCGAGGTCTACTACCAACCGGGCCACGAGTTCAACCTCAACGCGATGGTCGATGCGACCCAGGCCGCGCTCAGCTACAACAGCCTGCACTTCGGCGCCTACCAGTACCGGCAGTTCCGCATCATCGAGTTCCCGCGCTACGAGGCGTTTGCGCAGGCCTTCCCGAACACGATCCCGTACTCCGAAGGCATCGGCTTCATCGCGCGCGTGCGGCCGAACGACCCGAAGGACATCGACTACCCGTACTACGTGACCGCCCACGAAGCGGCGCACCAGTGGTGGGGCCACCAGGTCGGCGCGGCCGATGTTCAGGGCAGCACGATGCTGATCGAGTCGCTGGCGCAGTACTCGGCGCTGATGGTGATGAAGGCGCGCGTCGGTCCGGCGAAGATGCGCAAGTTCCTCGCCTACGAGCTCGACCGTTACCTGCTGGGCCGGGCAGTCGAACAGAAGAAGGAACTGCCGCTCGGCCGGGTTGAGAACCAGCCCTACATCCACTACGCGAAAGGCAGCCTGGCGATGTACCTGCTGGCCGACTACCTGGGTGAAGATGTGCTGAATCGGGCGATCCGCGCCTACCGCGACGAGTACGCCTTCAAGGCCACGCCGTACCCGAACAGCACGGCGTTGATCGAGCGCATCCGCACCGTGACAAAGCCCGACATGCAGTATCTGATCGACGACCTGTTCGAGCGCATCGTGCTCTACGACAACCGCGCGCTGAGCGCCACCATGAAGCCGCTGACCGGTGGCAAGACCGAGGTCACCGTCAAGGTGTTCGCGAAGAAGCGCATCGCCGATGCGCAAGGCAAGGAGACCGATGCGCAGCTCGCTGACCTGATCGACGTGGGCGTGCTCGACGCGGCCGGCGAGCCGTTGGCGCTGGAGCGCAAGCGCATCACCACCGAGGAGAGCACCTTCACATTCATCGTCAGCGGCCAGCCCGCGAAGGCTGGCATCGACCCGCTGAACAAGCTGATCGACCGGCGGCCGAACGACAACACCGTGACGGTGACGGCGGCATCGAACTGAAGCGCCGGCTGGCGGCGGCAGCGGGCAAAGCCCATCGCTTCCAGTGCCGCGCAGGGGGCGACCTAAAATGCAGGCGTGACTTCAAACTTCGCCACACCGCTGAACGCCGACCTGCACTGCCACTCTGCGGTGTCCGACGGCACACTCGAACCCGAGGCCCTGGCGGCCCGCGCGCATGCGAACGGCGTGCAGCTTTGGGCCTTGACCGACCACGATGAAGTGGGTGGCCAGCACCGCGCGCGCCGGGCCGCGCTGGCGCTCGGCCTGCCCTACCTGACCGGCACCGAGATCTCGGTCACCTTCGTTGACGTGACGGTGCACATCGTCGGCCTCGGCTTCGATGCCGACGACGCGGCGCTGCAGGCCGGCCTGGCCGCCACCCGCGGCGGGCGGCGCGAACGGGCGATGGAAATGTCGGACGGCCTGGCCAAGGTCGGCATCAAGGGCGCGTTCGAAGGAGCGCTCAAGTACGTGGGCAATGCCGAGCTGATCTCGCGCACCCACTTCGCGCGCCATCTCGTCGAAACGCATGTGTGCCGCGACACGCAGGAGGTGTTTCGCAAGTACCTCGTCGAAGGCAAGCCCGGCTTCGTGCCGCACCGCTGGGCCACGCTTCGCAACGCCGTCGGCTGGATCACCGGCGCGGGCGGCATGGCGGTCATCGCCCACCCAGCACGCTACAAGTTCACAGCCAACGAAGAGTACGCGCTGTTCAGCGAATTCAAGGCCCACGGCGGGCGCGGCGTCGAGGTGGTGACCGGCAGCCACAGCAGCGCCGATGCGCTGCGCTATGCCGACACCGCGCTCGAGTTCGACCTGCTCGCCTCGCGCGGCAGCGACTTCCACAGCCCCGGCGAAAGCCACATGGACCTGGGCGCCCTCCCCGCCCTGCCCGAGCGGCTCACGCCCGTGTGGACAGCGCTCGAAGACCGCATTCACCGGCCTTCGTGAGGGGCCGAATATCAATTCATTCGCCGCAGAGCCCCCCCCAGGAAATGCCTTCGGCATTCCCGCCCCCAGGGGTCAAGCAAAGTGGCAAAGCCACATTTGCTTGAGAGGTACGGAGTTGACGGAGTTTGCGCAGAGTAGAGACAAGACTTTTCTGACTCTGCGCCAACTCCGCAAACTCCCGTACTCTGCGGTGAATGAATTGATCTCTTGAACCCAACTCATGTCTCAGTATTTCGAAGTTCACCCCGACAACCCGCAGCCGCGCCTGTTGAAGCAGGCGGTGCAGATCCTGCACGCTGGCGGCATTGCCGCGATTCCTACCGATTCGAGCTACGCGCTGGTGTGCCACCTCGACGACAAGGCGGCGGCCGAGAACCTGCGCCGCATTCGGGGCGTCGATGACAAGCACCACCTGACGCTGCTGTGCCGCGACCTGAGCGAGCTGGCGAGCTACGCGCGCGTCGACAACAAGCAGTACCGCTTGCTCAAGCTCGGCACGCCGGGGCCGTTCACCTTCATTCTGGAAGCCACCAAGGAAGTGCCCCGCCGCGTGTCGCACCCGTCACGCCGGACCATCGGGTTGCGCGTGCCCGCACACGCCGTCACGCAAGGCCTGCTCGAGCTGCTCGGCCAGCCGCTGCTGGCCACCACGCTCATTGCGCCCGGCGAATCGGAGCCGATGAACGAGGCCAGCGAGATCCGTGAACAGTTCCAGAAGCTGATCCAGGCCGTCGTCGATGCGGGCGCCTGCCCGATGCAGCCGACGACGGTGGTCGACTTGACTGACGAGCCGCCCGTGCTGGTCCGGCGCGGCCGCGGCGACCCTGCGCTGCTGGGCTTGAGCGAGGGCTTCTGACTCCACTTCCGATCCCGGCTTGACAGGCCGCCATGTGAACCTTAAAGTGGATACCAAAGTGATATCACTTTGAAATTACCTACGGGAGACGATCACATGGACAGGCAAGCAGCCCGCGAATACACGGCCCGATCAGGCAATGGCTTCATCTACGTCGCATTGGGCATCGTGCTCATCGCCTTCGGTGTCGTCGCGGTGCTGGGCCGGCCATCGCTGATGATGGTCGGCGTGTTCGGCGTGTGCCTGATCGCCGGCGTGCTGTGCCTGTCGGGGCTGTACATGCTGCAGCCGAACCAGGGCGCGCTGATGACGCTCTTCGGCAGCTACCGCGGCACCGATCTCGCCGAGGGCCTGCGATGGGCGAACCCGTTTCTCGTGAAGAAGAAAGTGTCGCTTCGGGCGCGCAACTTCAACAGCGAGAAGCTGAAGGTGAACGACCTGCGCGGCAACCCGATCGAGATCGGGGCGGCCATCGTCTGGCGCGTCGACGACACCGCGAAGGCGAGCTTCGACGTCGACAACTTCGAAACCTACGTGCTCACACAAGCCGAATCGGCGGTGCGCCACCTGGCCCTGAGCTACGCCTACGACAACCTCGACGAAACCGACGCGGCCCAGCCCCGCGAGATCACGCTGCGCTCCGGCACCGAGGAGGTGGCCGCTGCCCTGCGCAGCGAGTTGCAAGAGCGGTTCGCGCAAGCCGGCATCGTGGTCGTCGATGCCAAGCTCACGCACCTGGCCTACGCGCCAGAGATCGCCGGCACCATGCTGCGCCGCCAGCAGGCCGAAGCGGTGGTGGCTGCGCGCTCGAAGATCGTGCAGGGCGCGGTCGGCATGGTCGAGCTGGCGCTCAAGGGCCTGGAAGAACGCGGCCTGGTGCAGCTCGACGACGAGCGCAAGGCCGCGATGGTGAGCAACCTGCTCGTGGTGCTGTGCTCGGACCACGACGCGCAGCCCATCGTCAACGCCGGCACGCTCTACAACTGAACCCGCGCTGCGAAGGCGAGCGCGATGGCCAGCCCCGACAAGAAGTCGTTCCTGCTGCGCATCGACCCGCAGCTGTGGGCGGAGATCGAGCGGCTCGCCGCGGCGGAGTTGCGCAGCGCGAATGCCGAGGTCGAGTACCTGCTGCGTGAGGCACTGAAGTTGCGGTCGATCAAGGTTCGCCCGACCAAACCGGCGGCGGGGCGACGCGCGTAGAAATCAATTCATTCACCGCAGAGTCGCAGAGTACGCAGAGTTGCGCAGAGGAAAGCAAAGACAAATTTTGTCTTTGCTCTGGGTTCCTCTGCGTTCCTCTGCGCCTTCCGCGACTCTGCGGTGAATGACTTGGTCTCTCGACTCAACCCCGCTCGATGCGCGCATACGCCGAGTGCGCGTGGATCGATTCGAAGTTCTCGACATCGACGCTGTAGCGCCCCACCCGTGCATCGGCGTTCAGCCGCAGCGCCACGTCGCGCACCAGGTCTTCGACGAACTTCGGGTTCTCGTAGGCGCGCTCGGTGACCCACTTCTCGTCGGCGCGTTTGAGCATCGGCCACAGCTCGCTCGATGCCGAGTCTTCGGCGAAGCGCACCAGCTCATGCCAGCCGATGTCTTGCAGCAGCTCCACGCGGATCGTCACGTGCGAGCGCTGGTTGTGCGCCCCGTAGTCGGAGATCTCCTTCGAGCACGGGCACAGCGACTTGACCGGCACCACCACCTCGGCCCAGACCACCGTGCTGCCGGCGCGCGCATCGGCGATCCAGCGGCCCTGGTATTCGAGCAGGCTCTGCACGCCAGTCACCGGGGCGCGCTTGCGCAGGAAGAACGGGAACTGCGCGTCGATACGGCCTTCGGTGGCGTGCAGCTTCGCGAGCATCACGGCCATCTGCGTGCGCAGCAGCGCAGCGTCCATCGGCGCTTCAAGCGCATCAAGCCACGCCACGAAGCGCGACATGTGCGTGCCCTTCTGCTCGGCCGGCAGGGCCACGTCGAGATCCCAGAGCGCCACGGTGTGCACGCCCGCCGCGCCGATGCGCAGTTGCAGCGGGTAGCGGATGCTCTTGATGCCCACGCGCTGGATGGCCAGGTGGCGCTCGTCGGCCGCGCTCTGGGTGTCGGGGATGTGCAGGGCGTCTTTCAGGTTGCTCATGGGTCGGTTCAGCTGTTGACGGCCGAGCGCACCAGCGCCGGCCTGGCGCCGAAGCGCTTCAGGATGCTCTGCTCGATGCCCGCAGCGTCCAGCCCGCACAGGGCCAGCAACTTGGCGGGGTCGCCATGCTCGACGAAGATGTCGGGCAAGCCCAGCATCAGCACCGGGGTCGGGTTGCCGGCCGCCGCCAGCGCCTCTTGCACCGCGCTGCCGGCGCCGCCCATCAGGCAGCCTTCTTCGACCGTCACGATGGCGTCGTGCGTGCGGGCCAGCTCGAACACCAGGTCCACGTCGAGCGGCTTCACGAAGCGCATGTTGGCAACTGCCGCGTCGAGCTTGTCGGCCGCTGCCAGCGCCGGGTAGAGCAGCGTGCCGAAGGCAAGGATGGCGACGCGCGGCCCGCCCTGGCCCACGGCGCGGGCAACGCTGCGGCGCAGCTCGCCCTTGCCGAACGGCAGCTCGGTGAGTTCGTCCTGCATCACCGTGCCAGCGCCGCTGCCGCGCGGGTAACGCACGGCCGAAGGGCCGTTCTGGCGGAACGCGGTGGTCAGCGCCTGGCGGCATTCGTTCTCGTCGGCCGGCGTCAGCACGCTCATGTTCGGAATGCAGCGCAGGTAGGCGATGTCGTAGGCGCCGGCATGGGTGGCGCCATCGGCACCGACCAGGCCGGCGCGGTCGAGCGCGAACACCACCGGCAGGTTCTGGATCGCCACGTCGTGGATCAGCTGGTCGTAGGCGCGTTGCAGGAAGGTCGAGTAGATCGCGACCACCGGCTTCAGGCCCTCGCAGGCCAGGCCGGCGGCGAACGTGACGGCGTGCTGCTCGGCAATGCCGACATCGTGGTAGCGCTTCGGGAAGCGCTTCTCGAACTCGACCATGCCCGACCCTTCCCGCATGGCGGGCGTGATGCCGACCAGGCGTTCGTCGGCGGCGGCCATGTCACACAGCCACTGGCCGAACACCTGCGTGAAGGTGACCTTCGCCGGCATGGCCGGCTTGACCAGGCCGACGGCCGGGTCGAACTTGCCCGGGCCGTGGTAGTTGACCGGGTCGGCCTCGGCCAACTTGTAGCCCATGCCCTTCTTGGTGACCACGTGCAGGAACTGCGGGCCTTTCAGGTCGCGCATGTTCTCGAGCGTCGGGATCAGCGAGTCGAGGTCGTGCCCGTCGATCGGGCCCACGTAGTTGAAGCCGAACTCCTCGAAGATGGTGCCGGGCACGACCATGCCCTTGGCGTGCTCCTCGAAGCGCCGCGCCAGCTCGAACAGCGGCGGCGCGTTCTTCAACACCGACTTGGCGGTGTCGCGTGCGGTCGCGTAGAACTTGCCGCTCATCAGGCGCGCGAGGTGGCGGTTCAGCGCGCCCACCGGCGGCGAGATCGACATGTCGTTGTCGTTCAGCACCACCAGCATGTCGGCCGGTGCGCCGTTGTGGGCGTAGCCGCCGTTGTTCAGCGCCTCGAAGGCCATGCCGGCGCTCATCGCGCCGTCGCCGATGATGGCGACAGCCTTGCGGTCTTCGCCCTTCAGGCGCGCGGCCACGGCCATGCCCAGCGCGGCCGAGATCGAGGTGCTGGAGTGGGCGGTGCCGAAAGTGTCGTACTCGCTCTCGTCGCGCCGCGGGAAGCCCGAGATGCCGCCAAGCTGCTTCAGCGTGCCCATGCGCTCGCGCCGGCCGGTCAGGATCTTGTGCGGGTAGGTCTGGTGGCCCACGTCCCAGACCAGCCGGTCGTGCGGCGTGTTGAACACGTGGTGCAACGCGATCGTGAGTTCCACGGTCCCGAGGTTGCTGGACAGGTGACCGCCGGTCTGTGACACGGTCTGCAGCACGAAGTCGCGCAACTCCACCGCGAGTTGCTTCAGCTCCGTGCGCGACAGGCGCCGCACGTCGGCCGGGCTGTGGATGGTTTCGAGCAGGGTGTGTTTCATGTTCAGCTGTCTCGCTCGACGACCTTGTCGGCCAGCATACCCAGCCAGGCCGCTTCTTGCAGGCCACTGCGCGCCAGCGCGGCTTGCGCCTTGTCGCGCAGCTCGATCGCATGGCGCTGGGCGGCGTCGAGGCCCAGCACGGTGACGTAGGTCGGTTTGTTGTTGTCGAGGTCTTTGCCGGCCGTCTTGCCGAGCGTGGCCGAGGCCTGTGTGACGTCGAGGATGTCGTCGATGACCTGGAATGCGAGGCCCAGCGCGTCGCCATAGTCCGACAGTGCGGCCCACTGTGCCGCGCTGACCTCGCCGCAGGCAGCGCCCATCAGCACGCTGGCTTGCAGCAAGGCACCGGTCTTGCGGTGGTGCATGTCGCGAAGGGCGTGCTCGCCAAGCGGCTTGCCGATGCTGGCCAGGTCGATGGCCTGGCCACCCGCCATGCCGGCATGGCCGGCCGAGCGCGCCAGCAGCGAGCACAAGCGTGCCTGCAGCGCAGGCGGCACGCCACCCTGGCCACTGTCGACGGGGGTCAGCACCTCGAAGGCCAGCGCCTGCATCGCATCTCCGGCGAGCATGGCCTGGGCTTCGCCGAACTGCACGTGCACCGTGGGCTTGCCGCGGCGCAGAACGTCGTTGTCCATGCAGGGCATGTCGTCATGGACGAGCGAATAGGCGTGGATCAACTCGACCGCGCAAGCCGCGCGCAAGGCGGCCTCGGGCAGGCCGTGCACCGCCTGCGACGCGGCCAGCACCAGCAAGGGCCGCAGGCGCTTGCCGCCGTCGAGCACGCCGTAGCGCATCGCGAGGCCCAGGCCGGCGGGCGCGTCGGCAGGCACCCAGGCCTGCAACGCTGCCTCGACCGATTCGAGCCCGGCGCGCGCCCACACATCGAACTCAGCCAACTTCATTCAGTAACCCATGCCTTGAGCTGGCCATCTTCCAGCACCTTGACCTGTTGTTCGACAGCGTCGAGTCGGGCGCGGCAGAAAGCCAGCAAATCAGCGCCGCGTTTGTAGTTTTCGAGCAAACGGTCCAGCGGCAATTGGCCCGCCTCCATGGCGAGGACGAGCCGGTCGAGTTCGCCCAGGGCGTCTTCGTAACTCTCGGGCGCAGCAGGGGTGGGGGCAGGGGCAGGGGCAGGGGTCTTGACCATGGCAGATTTCAAACCCTGCGATTGTAGTCAGCCGGTCGCCGGCGTCACTCCCGCACAGTGGCGGCGCGCAGCGCGCGCGTGGGCACAGGCGGCGGGGCGAACACCTGGGCCGGCGGGGGCCCCGGGTACAATCGAATTTGCGCGCCGCGGGCGCGTCCCGAGAGACCCCCCCCGGCCGACAACGGCTGCAGGCTGGCCGGTAACCCACTCGGTTTTGGAGACTCCCTGGGATCATGTCCGACCTGAGCGTTCCGCTGGACGCACTTGAGCGCAGCCGCTCGCAACTCCCCGTCAACGCCTACTTCGATGCCGAGGTGTTCCAGCTTGAGGCGCAGGCGTTGTTCCGGAATGGCCCGCGCTACCTGGGCCATGAGCTGATGGTGCCCGAGGTCGGTGACTACTACGCGCTGCCGCAAGAAGGCGAAGGCCGGGCGCTGGTGCGCACATCCGAGGGCGTCGAACTCATCTCCAACGTCTGCCGGCACCGCCAGGCCCTGATGCTGCGCGGGCGCGGTAACGTGCGCGGCACCGGCACCGGCGGCCGCCAAGCCGCAGGCCACGACAGCATCGTCTGCCCTCTTCACCGCTGGACCTACGACCTGCACGGCCAGCTCATCGGCGCGCCGCACTTCCCGGACAGCCCGTGCCTGAACCTGAACAACTACCCGGTGCAGGCGTGGAACGGCATGGTCTTCGAGGCCGGCCCGCGTGATGTGGCGGCCGACCTGGCCCGGCTCGGCCCGGCGGCCGACCTGAACTTCGACGGCTACGTGCTCGACCATGTGCAGATGCACGAGTGCAACTACAACTGGAAGACCTTCATCGAGGTCTACCTCGAGGACTACCACGTCGGCCCGTTCCACCCTGGCCTCGGCCAGTTTGTGACTTGCGACGAGTTGCGCTGGGAGTTCGGCGAGCACCACTCGGTGCAGACCGTGGGCACCAAGAACGAACTGGCGCGGCCCGGTACGCCCGCCTACCGGCGCTGGCACGATGCCGTACTCAAGTACCGCCAGGGCCGCTTCGACAACCCCTTGCCCAAGCACGGCGCGATCTGGCTGACCTACTACCCGTGCGTCATGGTCGAGTGGTACCCGCACGTGCTGGTGGTGTCGACGCTGCACCCGAAGGGCCCGCAGAAGACGCTGAACGTGGTCGAGTTCTACTACCCCGAAGAGATCACCGCGTTCGAGCGCGAGTTCATCGACGCCGAGCAGGCCGCCTACTGGGAAACCTGCGCCGAGGACGACGAGATCGCGCTTCGCATGGACGCCGGCCGGCACGCGCTGATGGAGCGCGGCGACGACGAGACCGGCCCCTACCAGAGCCCGATGGAAGACGGCATGCAGCAGTTCCACGAGTGGTACCGCAAGGCCATGGCCCGACCCGCCTGAGCGGGCCCCCGCACCCACCGCACATCCCGCCCGCCACCGCCATGTCGCCCGCGTGGTTGATGGTCATTGCGTCGTTCCTCTTCGCCACGATGGGCGTGTGCGTCAAGCTCGCCTCTGACCATTGCGCCGCCGGCGAGATCGTGTTCTACCGCGGCCTGACGGGGGCGCTGATGATGCTGCTGCTGGCCCGCTGGCGCGGTGGCACCCTGCGCACCAAGGTGCCGGCCATGCACTTCTGGCGCAGTCTGGCGGGCGTGACGGCGCTGAGCCTGTGGTTCTATTCCATCGGCAAGCTGCCGCTGGCCACGGCGATGACGTTGAACTACATGTCGTCGGTGTGGATGGCGCTGTTTCTCGTCGGCGGTGCGGTGGCCATGGGCAACGGCCGCATCGACGGGCGCTTGATCGGCACCGTGCTCCTCGGTTTCGCCGGGGTGGCGCTGATCCTGCGACCCACCATCGACGAGCAGCAGCTCTGGTACGGCCTGATCGGGCTCATCTCGGGCATCGTCTCGGCCACGGCCTACCTGCAGGTCACGGCGCTCGGTCGGGCCGGCGAGCCCGAATACCGCATCGTCTTCTACTTCTCTCTCGGCGGCATCTGCGCCGGCCTCATCACGGTGGTCGCGAGCGGCGTGCACCCGCACACCTGGCGCGGTGCCGCGCTGTTGTTGGCGGTCGGCGTGCTCGCGACCGTGGCGCAACTGATGATGACGCGCGCCTACAGCACCGGCCGCACGCTGGTGAACGCGAGCCTGCAGTACCTGGGCATTGCGTTCTCATTTGCGTACGGCGTGCTGCTGTTCGATGATCGCGTCACGTGGATGGCACTGGCCGGCATGGGGCTCATCGTCACTGCGGGCCTGTGCGCCACGCTGCTGCGCAGCCGCAGCGCCCCCGCCGACACCGCCAACGCACCGATTGAGACATGACCTCGACCTACACCACACTCATCAGCGCCGATGAACTGCGCGCACTGCTGGCAAGCCCTGCTGCGCCCATCGTCATCGACACCGGCTTCGACCTGGCCGACACGCAACTCGGCGAAGGTGATTGGCACGCCGGCCATGTGCCGACCTCGCAATACCTGCACCTCGACCGTGACTTGGCCGGCGCGAAGCAAGGCGCCGACGGCCGCTTCCGTGGTCGCCACCCGTTGCCCGACCGCGCCGCGTTTGCGGCCGTGCTGGGGCGCTGCGGCATCACGCCGGCGCGGCAGGTCGTGGCACTCGACCGGCAAGGCGGCATGTACGCCGCGCGCCTGTGGTGGATGCTGCGCTGGATGGGCCACGAGGCCGTGGCGGTGCTCGACGGCGGTGTGGCGGCGTGGGTGGCGGCAGGCGGCGCGCTGGCGACCGCACCGACGACCGCGCCGACCGCAAGCTCGCCAGCCGCGTCGCCCACGCCGCCCTACCCGGACCGCGCCGCGCTTGCCCTCACCACCGATGCCGCCACCCTCGCCCGAGCGGTCGGCCGCACGCGCCTGATCGACGCCCGCGCGGGCGAGCGCTTTCGAGGCGAGGTCGAGCCGCTCGACACTGCCGCCGGCCACATTCCCGGTGCGCTGAACCGCTTCTTCAAGACCAACCTCGACGCCACCGGTCGCTTCAAGCCGGCCGATGTGCTGCACGCCGAGTTCGCGACGCTGATCGGTGCTGCGCCGCCGGCATCGGTCGTTCACAGCTGCGGCTCCGGCGTGACCGCTTGCCACAACCTGCTCGCCATGGCCCACGCCGGCCTGCCCGGCTCGGTGCTGTACCCCGGCTCGTGGAGCGAATGGTCGGCCGACCCGGCGCACGCCATCGCGCGCGGCTGACTTGATCGAACGCAAGCGGGCGCCTACCCTTCGGAGCCAGACTCGTTGCAAGGCGCGGGGCCACGCCCACGCCCAGCCGGACCCCGCCACACCACATCACCGGAGGCCCCCCATGTTCAATCGCATCCTCGTTCCGACCGATGGCTCCGACATCACGGCGAAGGCCGTCGATGCCGGCATCAAACTCGCTCAATCGCTTGGCGCGCAGCTCTACACCATCAGCGTGAAAGAGCCGTTCCCGTACAGCGCCATCTCCGAGATGCAACCAGTGCCGCCGCAAGACTTCTTCGACGCGCAAGACCGCATCGCGAACAAGCGGGTGCATGCGGTGGTTGAGATGGCGCACGCCGCCGGCATGAAGTGCCAGGCCCACACCGTCGAGGCGCTGCACCCGTGGGAAGCCATCATCGACCACGCCCGCCACATGGAGTGCGACCTGCTCGTCATGGCCTCGCACGGCCGCCGCGGCGTGTCTGCCCTGCTGCTCGGCAGCGAAACCCAGAAGGTGCTGACGCACTCCGCGATCCCGGTGCTGGTCGTGAGGTAAGTGCGGAATGCTTCACCGCAGAGGGAAGGAGTCGGCGGAGGATCGCAGAGTAAAGAAAATAGTCTTGTATTCCTCTGCGAACCTCCGTCAACTCCGCGCCTCTGCGGTGAATGACTTCGCCCTTCAGCCCCCGTGAAGCTGGCTCACCGCCACCACCACGATCAGCAGCCCCGCCACCAGCCACGCGAGTTGCGCGGCCGTCTCGCGCAGCGTGAGGCGGTGCTGCAACTGCGGGATCAGGTCGGCCACGGCCACGTAGATGAAGCTGCTCGACGCCACCACCAGCAGGTACGGGAACAGCGCCTCCCACGGGCCGACGACGAAGTAGCCGACGACCCCGCCCACCACCGCCGCCAGGCCCGAGACTGCGTTGTAGAACAGCGCCTTGCGGCGTGAAAAGCCGGCGTTGAGCAGCACGATGTAGTCGCCCACCTCCTGCGGGATCTCGTGCGCGATGATCGCGAGCGCCGTGACCACGCCGAGCCGTGTGTCGGCCAGGAACGCGGCGGCGATGATGATGCCGTCGCAGAAGTTGTGGATGCTGTCGCCCATGATCACGCTCCAGCCGCCGCGCCCGGCCTGCTCGTGGTCGAAGCCGTGGTGATGGTGGTGGTCATCGCCTTCGTGGTGGTGGCTGTGGCGGTAGAGCTCGGCCTTCTCCAGCAGGAAGAAGAACAGCAGCCCGCCGAGCAGCGTGGCGAACAGCGCCTGCGGGCTCGCGTGCTTGCTCTCGAACGCCTCGGGCAGCACGTCGAGCAGCGCCGTGCCGAGCAGCACGCCGGCCGACAGGCTGACCAGGTGGTGCACCACGCGTGCGAGCACGTGGGCCGTGAGGCTCGCCGCAATCAAGACCGACAGCAGGCCGCCAACGCCGGTTGCGATAACGACGTAGAGCAGCGTCATGGACATGGTGTGATGGGGGCCGTGCGGGTGCCGAGCGGTGCGGAGGCGGCATTCTAGGAGGCCGCCGCGCTTTGCAATGACAATGCCGCATGGACCGCCAGAACGACCGCCCCAACGTGCGCCCCAGCGACCGGACCGCGCTCAGCGAATCGCGCTGGCCCGGCCAGCTGGCCGCCATCGACATGGGCTCGAACAGCTTCCGGCTCGAACTCGGCCAGCTGATCGAAGGCCGCTACCGGCGCGTCGACTACCTGAAGGAAACCGTGCGTCTCGGTGCCGGGCTCGACGCCAACGGCATGCTCACCGAAGAAGCCGCGAACCGCGGCGCCGCGTGCCTGGCGCGTTTCGCCCAGCGCCTGAAAGGCTTCAACGCCGGGCAGGTGCGCGCGGTCGCCACGCAGACCCTGCGCGAAGCCCGCAACCGCGACCTGTTCCTCGCGCGTGCGCAGGCCGTGCTCGGCTTTCCCATCGAGGTGATTTCCGGCCGAGAAGAAGCGCGCCTGATCTACGCTGGCGTGGCGCGGCTGCAGCCCTCGACCGTGCCGCGCCTGGTGGTCGACATCGGCGGGCGCTCCACCGAGATGATCCTCGGCGTGGGCACCCAACCGCTGCGCACCGAGTCGTTCCAGGTCGGCAGCGTGAGCTTGTCGCTCAAGTACTTCGGCGAAGGCCGCTTCACCGAAGCCGCGTTCCGCGCCGCGCAGATCGCCGCCGGTGCCGAGCTCGAAGAAGCGCTCGAGCCGTTTGCGGCGGTGCATTGGCAAGAAGCGCTGGGCTCGTCGGGCACCGTGGGCGCCGTGTCGCAGTTGCTCGCTGCCAGCGGCGTGACCGATGGCCGCATCACGCCCGACGGCCTGCGCTGGTTGATGGAGCAATGCCTGCGCGCCGGGCGCGTCGACAAACTCGCCTTGCCGGGCCTGAAGGAAGACCGCCGCGCCGTCATCGCCGGCGGCCTGGCGATCCTGTACACACTGGCCACGCACTTCGCGATTGCCGAGTTGCGCCCGGCGCGCGGCGCGCTGCGCCAGGGCGTGATCTTCGACCTGGACGAGCGCATCAAGGCGACCGAACTGCAGCAAGACGGCCACGACGTGCGCGACGCCTCGGTGCGCGAACTGCAGCGCCGCTTCATGGTCGACACGCACCAGGCCGACCGCGTGACGCGCGTGGCGCAGAACCTGTACGCCAGCGCCCAGCCGAAGGCCAGTGCCGAGGCCCGGCGCGAGCTGCTGTGGGCCTGCGCGCTGCACGAGATCGGCATGATGATCTCGCACCACGACCACCACCGCCACAGCGCCTACGTGCTCGGCCATGCCGATGCCGCCGGGTTCTCGCAGAGCCAGCTGCGGCGCGTCGGTGAACTGGTGCTCGGCCAGCGCGGCGGCTTGCGCAAGATCGAGACGAGCCTGGCCGGTGAAGACTTTGCCTGGCAGGTGCTGTGCCTGCGCCTGGCCATCATCAAGTGCCATGCCCGCGGCGACGTGAACGCCGATGCGATGCGCCTCAAGCGCGACGCCAACAGTGCCGAGCTGAGCTTCCCGGCCGGCTGGCGCGAAACGCACCCGCGCACCCAGCACCTGCTCAATGAAGAGGTCGCGCTGTGGGCGCGCAGCGGGCCGCTGCGGCTCGCGGTGTAACGCGACCGGGCCGCACCCGCAACTTTCTTTTCGCTTCGATGGCCGGTTCGGCCGCCGTTGCTCGTTATCGATGGTGAGGAAGAGCGCGAACGACGCTCTGCCCTTCCGCCCATCGATCCAGGAGAGCGCGCAATGACCGGCCACCATTCGAACCAACAACGCGGCGGCGTTCTCGCGCGGCTTGCATGCGCAGCCTTGGTCGCCGTGTCTCTCGGCGCCAGCGCTGCCGAGCCCGCCAAGGGCCCGGTCGCGACGGGCGCTGCGGCCTGCCCGGTCACGCTGACGCCGGCGAGCGCCAGCGTCGCCGCCGAAGGCGCCGACAACCTCGTCGTCAACGTCAGCGTCGCCACCGGTTGCCCGTACGACGCCCGGCGCCTGAATGCGTTCATCACGGTCACGGCAGGCGCCACCGGCGTGGGCAGCGGCACCCTGACCTACAAGGTCGCGCCCAACCCGGGCGAGGCGCGCCAGGGCGCCATCCTGATCGGCGGCACCAAGTTCCTGATCGACCAGGCGAAGAAGCCGGCGCGGCGCTCGACGGCCTTCGACTTCGACGGCGACGGCAAGGCCGATGTCGCCATCTACCGGCCCTCGAACGGCACCTGGTACGCGCTCGAAAGCTCGCAAGGGTTCTTCTCCCGGCAATGGGGCCTGCCCGGTGACCAGCTCATTCCCGGTGACTACGACGGCGACGGCAAGACCGACGTCGCGATCTACCGCCCATCGAACGGCACCTGGTACATCCTGCAGTCGCGCGACGGGTTCAAGGCCGTTCAATGGGGCGTCGGGTCCGACATCCCGATGCCAGCCGACTATGACGGCGACGGCAAGACCGACATCGCGATCTACCGGCCATCGAACGGCACCTGGTACGTCCTCGGTTCGACGAGCGGCTTCCAGACCACCCAGTGGGGCCTCGCGGGCGATATTCCAATGCCCGCCGACTACGACGGCGACGGCAAGGTCGACGTAGCGATCTACCGGCCCGGCAACGGCACCACCTACATCCTCGGCACGACGAGCGGGTTCACGTACACGCAGTGGGGGCTTGCCGGCGACATTCAAGTTCCGGCCGACTACGACGGTGACGGCAAGACCGATATCGCCCTCTACCGCCCTTCCAACGGCACCTGGTACATCCTGCAGTCGCGCGATGGGTTCAAGGCCGTTCAGTGGGGGCTCGCGGGCGACATCCCGGTCGCGGCCGACTACGACGGTGATGGCAAGGTCGACATCGCGATTTACCGGCCCGGCAACGGCACCTTCTACATCATCGGTTCGACGAGCGGCTTCCAGGCCATTCCGTGGGGGTTCTCGACCGACATTCCCATCGCGGCGCCGCGCCGCTGACCATCAACCCAAACCCACGCCAGGAGCCCGCATGAAACGCAACTCTCTCGTCGCCGCATTCGTTGCGTCGCTGCTGCTGTCGACGGCCGCTGGCGCCGCCACCATCACCTTCGAAGACCTGGCGCCGGGCGACGTTCTCGGCTCGCAGTACGCGGGCCTCGGCGTGGTGTTCTCGGCCAACGGCTTCAGCGGCGCGAACAGCAACTCGACCGCCGAAGACTGGGCCACCAACACCGACATGACCATCGTCGCGTCGAGCGGGGCAGACGTGGGCGGCCTCGGTGCCCCGGCGCTCGTCAGCGGCAACATCCTGCGTTCGTTCGCGGGTTGGCTGGGCGAAGACGGTGACGCCAGCTTCGCGGCGACCTTCACGACCGCCATCACATCGTTCAGCGTCGACTTCGCGGGCGTCTCGGACGCAGGCGACACGGCGATCTTCGTGTTCAACGGCAGCAACCTGCTCGGCCAGGTCGTGAACCCCACGGGTTTGGGTCAATACACGCTCAGCTACAGCGCACCGTCGATCACGCGGGTGGTGATCGCCGCAGGGTCGTTCGCCGACTGGGTGGGCGTCGACAACATCCGCTTCACGCCGGTGGCTGCCGTCCCCGAGCCGCAAACGTTCGCCTTGATGGCCGTCGGACTGCTGGCGGTGTGGGGCACGGCGCGGCGCCGCCAGCGGCGCTGACGCCTGAGCCTTACAGGCAGTCGGGCGCCTGCACCGCCTGAAGAATCACCTGCGACTCGCCCTCGCGCTGGCGCCCACGTATCCACCAGACCGCGCCCTTCTTGATGGTCCAGGCCTGAGGCATGTCAGCCAGCAGGAACGACGCGACCAGCCCGAGCGTGGGCTGGTGGCCGATCACCAGCACCGGCTCGCTGCCGTCGGGCCAGCGAGCCGCCTTCAGCACGGCCTCGCCGTTGCCGTCGGGGGCCAGCTCGGGGGAGGTCTTGAACTTCTTGCCCAGCGTCTTGGCAGTCTGCTGGCAGCGCAGCGCGGGGCTCACGAGGATGCGCGTGGTGTGCGCCAGGCGCTGGTTCAGCCACTCGGCCATGCGCTGGGCCTGGCGCTCGCCCTTCGGCGTGAGACCACGCGCCATGTCGTCTTCCAGCTCGCGCAGCTCGAAGGCCTCGGCATGGCGCCACAAGATCAGGTCCATCAGGCATCGACCCGAAAGCGCTGCACCAGGGCCTGCTGCGCGCTGGCGCCACTGTTGCCGATGCGCTCATAGCTGCCGTCGCTCCGCAGTGCCCAAGCGTCACGCTGGTCCAGCAGGTAGGGCACCAGGCATTCGTCGACCACGCGCTGGCGCAGCAGCAGGTCGCGCACCGGCCAGGCCACCTCGATGCGGCCGAACATGTTACGGCTCATCCAGTCGGCGCTCGACAGGAACAAGGCCTCGTCGTCAGCGCCGTCGCCCCAACGGAAGTAGCTGATGCGCGAGTGCTCCAGGAAGCGGCCGATCACCGAGCGCACGCGGATGTTGTCGGTCACGCCCACGATGCCCGGCGGCAGCATGCACGCGCCGCGCACGATCAGGTCGATGCGGGCGCCGTCGCGGCCGGCCTGGATGAGGGCGTGAATCAAGCCCGGGTCGGTCAGCGCATTGACCTTGACGACAATGCGCGCCGGCCCGCCGCTGCGCGCGGCCTGCCCCACGCGGTCAATGTGGGCGAGCATCTGCCGGTGCAGCGTGAACGGCGCTTGCAGCAGCGCGCGCGTCGGCCGCATGCGGCCCAGGCTCGCGAGCTGCTGAAACACGGCGTCGACGTCTTTCGTCAGCTCGCGGTCGGCGCTGAAGTAGCCGAGGTCGGTGTACATCCGCGCCGTCTTCGGGTTGTAGTTGCCGGTCGACAAATGGGCATATCGGTTCAGGCGGCCCTGCTCGCGGCGGGTGATCAGCAGCAACTTCGCGTGCGTCTTCAAACCCACCACGCCGTACACCACCTGCACGCCCACGGCCTCCAGCCGCTCAGCCCAGTTGATGTTGGCCTCTTCGTCGAAGCGCGCCTTCAGCTCTACGACCACCAGCACCTCCTTGCCACGGCGCGCCGCCTCGATCAGCAAGTCCATCAACGGCGACTCGCTGCCGGTGCGGTAGATGGTCTGCTTGATGGCCAGCACATCGGGGTCGTTGACGGCCTCGCGCAGAAACTGAACCACCGGCTCGAACGATTCGAACGGCTGGTGCAGCAGCACGTCGCCCTTGCGCAGCCGCGCGAAGATCGACCGCTCACGCGGCAACTCGTGCTGCGGCCACGCCGGCTCGAACGGCGCAAAGCGCAGCGGCGGCAGCTCGTTCGGAACGGCCGGGTCTTCGACCTGGTCGATCAACTGGTTCAGGCGTACCAGGTTGACCGGCCCGTTGACCTTGTACAGCGCCGCCGGCGGCAAGCCGAACTGCTTGAGCAGGAACTCCGACAACTCGGCCGGGCAGGTGTTCACCACTTCGAGCCGCAGCGCCTGCCCGTAGTGGCGCGTGGTCAGGCCCGAACGAAGGGCCTGGCGCAGGTTGGCCACGTCGTCTTCATCGACCTCGAGGTCGGAGTCACGCGTGACGCGGAACTGCGAGAACGCCTCGACCTCGCGCCCCGGGAACAGCTCTTCGAGGTGGGCGCGGATCACGCTCGTCAACAGCACGAAGGCCTGGCGCGGCGCGCCCGCTGCATCGACGCCGGCCACGTCGTCCGGCAGGCGGATCACGCGCGGCAGCACGCGCGGCACCTTGACGATGGCGATGGTGTTCTTGCGCCCGAAGGCATCTTTGCCGCCGAGGCGCACGATGAAGTTGAGTGACTTGTTGGCGACCTGCGGGAACGGGTGCGACGGGTCCAGCCCGACCGGCACGAGCAGCGGCCGCACCTGCGTCTTGAAGAAGCGGTCGACCCAGGCGCGCTGCGCAGCGTCACGGTCGGCGTGGTTGCGCACCACGATGCCGCGCTGCTGCAGCGCGGGCATCACCTCGTCGTTGAACGCCGCGTACTGGTCGTCGATCAGCGCATGCGCATCGGCCGCCACCGTGTCGAGGTCGCGGCTCGACACGCCCGAGCCGCTGCGGCGCACCGCCTCCAGGTAGTCGGCGAAGCGGACTTCGAAGAACTCGTCCATGTTCGACGACACGATGCACACGTAGCGCAGCCGCTCGAGCAGCGGCACATCGGGGCGGCGTGCCTGCGCGAGCACACGGCGGTTGAATTCGAGGATGGCGCGCTCGCGGTTCAGCAAAGCCGGCATGCCGAGTGCGCTGGCGGCGACGTTATCGTTCATCGACCGAGTTTATGAAGGTTTTGCGACAGCCGCGTGACACCGCGCAAGCCGCTTTGCTGCACGTTCAGTGCGCTTGGTCCCAGTTCTTGCCCACACCCACTTCAGCCAGCAGCGGCACCTTCAATTCGGCCACCGAGGCCATGATGCGGGGCACCTCGGTGCGCGCCCATTCGAGCTCGGCCGTGGGCACCTCGAACACCAGTTCGTCGTGCACCTGCATGATGATCCGGGTGGCGCGTGCTTCGCGGTCGAGCACGCCCTGCACCGCGATCATCGCGAGCTTGATCAGGTCGGCCGCCGTGCCCTGCATCGGCGCGTTGATGGCCTGGCGTTCGGCAGCACCCTTGCGCGGGCCGTTGCCGCCGTTGATCTCGGGCAAATACACGCGCCGGCCGAACAGCGTTTCCACATAGCCCTTCTCGCGCGCCGAGACCTTGGTGTCGTCCATGTATTTCTTGACGCCAGGGTAGCGCGCGAAGTAACGCTCGATGTAGGCGGTGGCGGCCGTGCGGTCGATGCCCAGGTTGCCCGCCAGGCCGAACGCGCTCATGCCGTAGATCAGCCCGAAGTTGATGACCTTCGCATAGCGCCGCTGCTCGCTCGACACCTCGCCCACCGCCACGCCGAACACCTCGCTCGCGGTGGCGCGGTGCACGTCGATGCCTTCGCCGAAGGCCTTCAGCAAGCCCGCATCGCCCGAGATGTGCGCCATGATGCGCAGCTCGATCTGCGAGTAGTCGGCACTCAAGATCGAGCAGCCTTCGGGCGCAATGAAGGCCTCGCGCACACGCCGGCCTTCTGTAGTGCGGATGGGAATGTTCTGCAGGTTCGGGTCGTTGCTGGCCAGCCGCCCGGTCACCGCCACGGCCTGGGCGTAGTTGGTGTGCACGCGGCCGGTTTGCGGGTTCACCATCAGCGGCAGTTTGTCGGTGTAGGTGCCCTTCAGCTTCGACAGGCTGCGGTGCTCCAGCAGCTTGGCCGGCAGCGGATAGTCAGCCGCCAGTTCGGCGAGCACTTCTTCGTCGGTGCTCGGTGCGCCGCTCGCGGTCTTCTTCTTGACCGGCAGGCCGAGCTTGCCGAAAAGAATCTCGCCGATCTGCTTCGGCGAGCCCAGGTTGAAGGGCTGCCCGGCAAGGTCATAGGCCTCGCGTTCGAGCGCCAGCATGCGCTCGGCCAACTGCTGGCTCTGCAGCGCGAGCAAGCCGCTGTCGATCAACACGCCGGTGCGCTCGATCCGCCCGAGGATCGCCGCTGCGGGTATCTCGATCTGCTCGTACACGTAACGCAATCCAGCCGCCGCCTCGACCTGCGGCCACAGCTGCTGGTGCACGTGCAGCGTCATCTCGCTGTCTTCACACGAGTACTCAGCCGCACGCTCGATCTCGACCTGCGCGAACGAAATCTGGTGCGCGCCCTTGCCGCACAGATCTTCATAGCTCAAGCCTTTGCGGCCGAGGTGGCGGTCGGCCAGGCTTTCCAGGCCGTGCGGCTTGTGGGCTTCGAGCACGTAGCTCTCGAGCATGGTGTCGTGCGCGTAGCCCTGCACGGCAATGCCGGCATTGGCGAACACATGCGTGTCGTACTTGATGTTCTGGCCGAGCTTCGGCTTGGCGGCGTCTTCGAGCCAGGGCTTCAGGCGCGCGAGCACGTCATCGATGGGCAACTGATCGGCCGCGCCGGCATAGGTGTGGCGCAGCGGGACGTAGGCCGCCTCGCCGGGCACGGTCGACAGCGAGATGCCGACGATCTGCGCGCGCATGCCGTCGAGCGAATCGGTTTCGGTGTCGATGGCGGTGAGCGCGGCCACGTCGATCCTGCGCAGCCAGGCGTCGAGGGCGTCGAAGCTCAGCACGGTCTCGTAGTGCTTGACGACCGGGGCGGCGGGTGCGGCGGGCACCGCCACCGCAGAGCCGTCGGCCGGCTCGCCGATGGCAGCCGCCGCATTGGCCGCGCTGATCGCCGTGCCGCCGGCATGCGCTTCCAGCTCGCGCTTCATCGTGCGGAAGCCGAAGCGCTCGTAGAACGCCAGCAGCGCCGCCGAGTCGACCGCGCCGAGCGCGAGCGAGTCGAACGCCGGCCAGCCCGGCACATGGCCGTCGAGGTCGCAGTCGGTCACGACCGTCACCAGGCGCTGGCCTTGTGGCAACCAAGCCAGCGCCTTGCGCAGGTTCTCGCCGGCCACGCCCTTCACACCATCGGCAGCAGCCATCACGCCGGCCAGCGAGCCGTGTTCGGTGATCCACTTGGCAGCCGTCTTGGGGCCGACCTTCTCGACGCCGGGCACGTTGTCGACCGTGTCGCCCACGAGCGCAAGGTAGTCGACGATGCGCTCGGGCGGCACGCCGAACTTGGCCAGCACGCCGGCCACGTCGAGCCGCTCGTTGCTCATGGTGTTGATGAGCGTGACGCGCTGGTTCACGAGCTGCGCGAGGTCCTTGTCACCGGTGGACACGACCACGTCATAACCCGCTTCGGCCGCCACGCGGGCGAGCGTGCCGATGGCGTCGTCGGCCTCGATGCCAGGCACGCTGAGCACCGGCCAGCCGAGCAGCTTGACGGCCTCGTGAATGGGCTCGATCTGCAGCGCGAGATCAGGCGGCATCGAAGCGCGGTTCGCCTTGTACTCGGCGTACCAGTCGTCGCGAAAGGTCTTGCCCTTGGCATCGAACACACAGGCGCCGAGCGCCGAGGGGAACTGTTCGCGCAGCCGCTTCATCATGGCCACGACACCATGGATCGCCCCGGTGGGCACACCGCCCGGGCCTCGCAGGTCGGGCAGCGCGTGGTAGGCGCGGTAGAGGTAGCTGGAGCCGTCCACCAGCAGCAAGGTCTTGTCACTCATCCGGCGATTGTCGTTGAGCGACTGGTGCGGCTCCGACGCGCATGGCGCCTTGCTGGTGCGCCTACTGCGCCGGCTTCAGCGCCCCGGCAGGGTTGATGGTGACGCCGCGCTTGCGCAGCTCTTCGACGATCACCCGCGCGTTCGCGTTGCCGTCTGTCGCGAGCTTCGCGGTGGCGGTGGCCAGGGCATCGAGCGCGGTGCGCAGCTTGGTCGCATTCAGCTCCATCGGGTCGTGGGTCGCGCGCGCAGCGGCGAGCGCCTGGCGCTCACCGACGAGTTGCACGGTCTGGAACCCGAGCCAGCCGACGAAGGCCAGCGCGAACAGCGCAGCGGGGAGGAAGAGGCTTCGTGGCGCTGTCGCGCCAGTCGCGGCCGCGGGCTCGGGCGCGCTCACTTGTCGCCTTTCTCGGCCGGTGCGGGCGCCGGTGCCGCACCTGCAGCAGCGCCGGCAGCAGGCGCCTCCGGTGTGTTCACCGTCACGCTCAAGCCTTGCGCCGCGAGCATGTCGAGCACCTGTTTGTCGTTGCCTTTCACGGCCATCTCGGCCAGGGCCTTGACGATGTCGCGGTAGAGGCCTTCGAGCGGCGCGGTCTGCTGCACGAACTGCTGGCGCTGTGCCAATTCGGCCTGCGCCGCGCGGTTGCCGGTGAAGAGCACGGCGTTCGCGATCGCTAGCAGCAGGGCCAACGCACCGAGTGCGGTCAGCAGCTTGTATTGCCACTTGTTGAGCATGTCGTTCCTGTCGAAGCCATGGTCCCCCGGCGCTGACCCTGAGTCATTCTAGGAGTCACGCGCCCTCTAGAATCAGGTGATGAACCCCACCCTCGCCGCCCTGCTGGCAATGCTTCTCGCTGGCCCCTGCGTGGCGCAATCGACGGCTGCTTCTGCGGCCCCGGCGCCGGTGCGGTTGGATGCGGAAGCCGGCACGGCCCGCGACCGCTCCGAGCCCGACATCAAGCGCACCCTCATCGAAGACCAGGGCGCCCGCATCGACGAGTTGCGCGTGCGCGGCGAAACGCAGCGCGTGGTTGTCACGCCCAAGGCGCCCGGCAGCAAACCCTACGAGATCATCATGGGCAAGGCCGGGCAGACCGTGCCCGACGGTACCGGCGGCGCGAGCAGCGCGGCCGGCAAGCGGGTCTGGAGCGTGCTCAATTTTTAAGCCCGCCCCAGGAAATGTCTTCGACATTCCCTCCCCCAAGGGTCAAGCAAAGTGGCAAAGCCACATGTGCTTGAGAGCCTCCGCCCGCCCGCAGTAGCCTTCATGGCGGTCTACACCGAAGTCTCGTTCGCCGAGGCCGGCGCACTCATGGCTCGGCTTGGTCTGGGCGAGCTCACGGCGCTGACCGGCATCCGCAGCGGCATCGAGAACACCAACTACTTTGCCGACACCGCCGGCGGCCGCTTCGTGCTGACCGTGTTCGAGCGCCTGACCCACGCCCAGCTGCCGTTCTACCTCGGCCTGATGCAGCACCTGGCCGCGCGAGGCCTGCCTGTGCCCGGCCCGAAGGCAGATGCGCTCGGCGCGATCCTGCACACGGTTCAAGGCAAACCCGCCGCGGTGGTCGACCGGCTGCGCGGCGAACACCACCTGGCGCCCGATGCCGTCGACTGCGAGCGCCTCGGCGCGACGCTCGCGCACATGCACCTCGCAGCGGCCGACTTCTCCCTGCACCAGCCGCACCTGCGCGGCCTGGCGTGGTGGGCCGAGACAGCGCCGCTGATCGCGCCGCACCTCGACGCGGCCGAGGCGGCGCTGCTCGACGGCGAGCTGGCCTATCAACAAGAGCTGGCGGCATCACCCGCCTTCCTTGCGTTGCCGACCGGGCCGATCCATGCCGACCTGTTCCGCGACAACGTCATGTTCGAGCGCGGCCCCACCGGTGCCGAGATCAGCGGCCTGTTCGACTTCTACTTCGCGGGCGTCGACACCTGGCTGTTCGACATCGCCGTGTGCCTGAACGACTGGTGCACCGACCTCGCCACCGGCCGGCTCGATGTGGACCGTGCGCAGCCACTCGTGGCGGCGTACCACCGCGAACGGCCGCTGCACGGCACCGAGTTGCGCCTGATGCCGGCGCTGATGCGCGCCGCCGCGCTGCGCTTCTGGATCTCCCGCCTGTGGGACCTGCACCTGCCGCGCGACGCGGCGCTGCTGCAGGCCCACGACCCGGCCCACTTCGAGCGCGTGCTGCGCGAGCACATCGCAAGCCCGTGGCACGCTGCGCTCTCCTGACCTGACCTGACCTGACCTGACCCCTTCGTCCATGCAACTTCAAACCTTATCGGCCAGCCACGGCGCCACCTGGGTGCGCCAAGGCTTCCGGGTGTTCTTCAAGCGGCCGATGGCCTTCACCGCGCTCTTCGCCGCGTTCATGTTCGCGGTGGTCGTGCTGGCCCTGTTGCCGGTCATCGGCCCGCTGCTGGTGCTGGTGCTGCTGCCCCTGGTGACGCTGGCCTTCATGATCGCCACACAGCAGGTCATGGCCGGCCAGCTGGTCACGCCCCGCGTCTATGCCCTGCCGTTCCAGGGCCCGCGCCGGGAGGCCGTGGCCATCCTGCAGCTCGGGCTCATGTACGCCGTCTCGACCTATGCCGTGCTGTGGCTGAGCGACCGCATCGACGGCGGTGCATTCGACGCGCTGATGGACGCGCTGCCCGCCGCGCAGACGGCTCCCGAGGTGGTGGCCGCCAAGCTCGCCGACCCGCGCCTGCTGTTCGGCATGCTGGTGCGGTTCGGCCTGGCGGGCTTGCTCTCGGTGCCGTTCTGGCACGCGCCGGCGCTGGTGCACTGGGGCACGCAAGGCGCCGCGCAATCGCTCTTCTCCAGCACGCTGGCCTGCTGGCGCAACCGCGGTGCCTTCACGGTCTACAGCCTGATGTGGTTCGCGCTGGTGGCCGGCCTGGGCGCCTTCGGCAGCCTGGTGTTCGGCTTGCTCGGCGCGGCCAAGGCATTCGCAGCCGCAGCGGTGCCGATGTCGCTGTTCATCACGACGGTGTTCTACGCCTCGCTGTACTTCACGTTCGCCGACAGCTTCGCGGCGAACAGCGCTGTGCCTGCGCCGCCAACGCCGCCCGAGTCGATGTAGCGCGGCTGCGGCCCGACACCCTGCTTCACCCACCGCCCCGAGGAGCCCACCCATGAAAACCGCCATCGTCACCGGCGCCGGTACCGGCATCGGCCGTGCCGCATCGCTTGCCCTGCTTGCGGCCGGCTATCAGGTCGTGCTCGCGGGCCGGCGCGCCGAGCCCTTGCAGGAAACGGCTGCGCTCGCCGGTGCGAATGCGGGCCATGCGCTGGCCCTGCCCACCGACGTGACCGACCCCGCCGCCGTGCGCGCCCTGTTCGACGCGACGGTGGCGAAGTTCGGCCGCCTCGACCTGCTGTTCAACAACGCCGGCATGGGCGCACCCGCCGTACCGATGGATGAGTTGACCTTCGAGCAGTGGAAGGCGGTGGTCGACATCAACCTGACCGGCGTGTTCCTGTGCATGCAGCAGGCCTTCCGCGTGATGAAGGCGCAGGCGCCGCAGGGCGGGCGGATCATCAACAACGGTTCGATCTCGGCCACCATGCCGCGCCCGTTCAGCGCGCCCTACACGTCGACCAAGCACGGCGTGCTGGGCCTGACGAAAGTGGGCTCGCTCGACGGCCGCGCGCACGACATTGCGGTGTGCCAG
The DNA here is from genome assembly GCA_031385155.1 of Rhizobacter sp. GTDB lineage: Bacteria > Pseudomonadota > Gammaproteobacteria > Burkholderiales > Burkholderiaceae_C > LMDS01. The sequence continues at coordinate 47,311 of JANNBF010000079.1, read as the reverse complement.
ATCGACATCGGCAACGCCGCCAGCGACATGACGCAGCGCATGACCACCGGCGTGCTGCAGGCCAACGGCACGCTGATGGCCGAGCCACGCATGGACCTGAGGCATGTGGCCGACGCGGTCGTGCACATGGCCAGCCTGCCGCTCGAAGCCAACGTGCAGTTCATGACGGTGATGGCAACGAAGATGCCGTTCGTGGGCCGCGGCTGAACGGCCGCACGCGGTAAGCGCACGGTGCAGCGGCTTGACGCCGTGCCCGAGCGCACCGGCGCCTTGCTGGCACGCTACGGGCTGACTGCCGCAGGCGCGCGCCTCGTCGCGAAGGCAGACTGCGAGATCTGGCGCATCACGCTGCGCAACAGCGTGGTCGAGGCTCCGGCCGGAGCCGGCGAACTGGCGCTGCGCATCTACCCGGCGCGCTACGCGCACCAGGCCACCATCGACTCAGAAGTGACGTGGTTGCTGGCCTTGGCCGAGCACGGCCTGCACACGCCCGCACCGCTCGCCGACCGGCAAGGCCTTGTCGTGCAGGCGTGGCCACCCGAAGCAAACGATGCACACGATGTACGCGATGCAGCCGCGACACCCCGAATGGCCGTGCTGCTGCGCTGGGTCGGCGGCCGGCATCTCGACAAGGCTCTGCGTCCTGTGCACCTGCACCGCGTGGGCGCGCTGTGCGCGCAGATGCACAACGTTTCGGAGGCGTTGGCTGCAGCGCGCCGCATTGCCTCGACACGCACACGGTGACCTGCACCTGTGGAACCTGCTCTTCGCCGGCAGCCGCGCGGGCGCCATCGACTTCACCGATTGCGGCTGGGGCCCTTACGCGCTCGACCTCGCGGCGGCACTGCAATACGTCGCCCACCCGCTGCACGGCTTCCACGACCACCGGCCGCGCCTGGCGCGCATGCGCGGCGCGCTGCTCGACGGCTATGCCAGCCAGCGCGCCCTGCCACCGCGCATCGACGAGCAACTCGACACCTTCATCGTCACGCGAATGCTGTTTGCAACCGAGTGGGTGCTCGACGACTGGGCTCACCCGGCCGAGCGCGCGTGGGGCCCGCAGTTCCTGCGCGATGCGCAGCAAGTGTTCGAGCGCTTCCTCGGCGGTTGACGTGCAGGACAGGCGCGCCACAAAGCAAAAGGCCGCAGGCGTATTGCCTGCGGCCGAATCCTCTTCGAGGAGTTACTGCGTGTTGTTCGAGTTTGGTCTCAGCTTGCGCGCTTGCAGGCGCGCAGTCCTTCGGCAGCCACTCGACAGTGCGCAGGCACTGTCTCGGCGCGGCCTCAGTCCATGAAATCGTCGTACTCTTTCTGAACGAAGGCGTCGATGCCGCTCCACGGAACCGATGTCGATGCAGCCATCGGCGCGACGGTGACCACCCGCGTCACGCTGCCATCGTCGCGCCGTGACTCGACGCGCAGCGGCACTTGCTGCGCTGCCGACCAGCGCAGCTTGTGGCTCCAACCCTTCGCCTTCTCGGCGCGCCAGCCATCGGCCGCCACGGCACCCATGCGCGCCACGACAGCGGGCGGCACGATGTAGGCGGCGGCGTCCCAGTTGCCATCGAAGCCAACCGCACCGTACTCGGCCTTGGGCACGCTCACGACGACCCTGTGTTCGCGGTCTACGAAGCGCAAGCGCAGCTCACCGTTCGGCGCACGCTCGACCAGCCGCGCGGCGCTGTCGAAGTCGAAGTGCTTGTGGCCCGCATGTTCGGCCGACGATTCGTTTGCATGCAACGCGGCACGGCCCGCCGGCAACACCCGCTCGCTCCACACCACATCACCGCGCCGCACCAGGCGCTCTTGCCAACGCTCCGTGCGCAACACGCCGGCGGTGGTGAGCTGGCGCGTTTCGTAGGTGACGAGCGCGTCTACGTCGGGCGGCGGTGCGGCGTGTGCCGTCATGCTTGCCACGCAGAGAGAGACCACTGCGGCGGCGCTCGAAGAATGGGCCCAGGCACCACGAACGGTTCGAAGCCAAGGGCGCCGGGTGACTGGCGCAGCGAAGTCAAGGGGGAGGACCGGTACTCCGGTCCGGAGGAGAGAGCCCGGACACAAACAGTCCAGCGGACTGTTTGTGCCTGGCAAGCGCCCGGGGCCCCGGCCCCGGGCATGAGCGGAGCCGGTCGCCCGGTGGCCTTGGCTCGCTCCGACGAAGCCCCGAGCAAAGCTCAACTCAACCAACCGCAATGGCTTGACCAACTTCATCTCAATACCCCGCCGCAGCCTTGACCAGCGTGAACACCTTCGTGTTGTCAATGGTGCCCTTGAATGTCTTCGCACCCGCACCGTCGGCGAACAGCATCACATCCCCACCGCCGTGCGTCTCCGACCCGGCACTGCCGCGTCGGATGGCCACTTCCTGCAGGTAGTCCTTGCCCGCAACCACCGTGCCGTCGAGGTTGGCGCGCACGTCCGGCCGCACCGCGCCGTTGCCGAACACCAGGGTCGTGTAGTTCACGCCGTTCGCGTCCTTGCTGGGCTGGCCGGTGGCGTAGTTGATGTTCAGGCCCAGTACGTCGGTGCCGCGCTTGCCGTAGCCGTTGAAGGCCATCGTGTGGTCGTGGTCGGCAGTGACCACGATCAGCGTGTTCGCAAGGGTCGGGTCGAACACCTTGACCTTATCGATGGCGGCCTTGACCGCGTCGTCGAACGCAATGGTGTCGGCCAGCGCCCGCGCGGCATTCGTGCCGTGCAGCGCATGGTCGATGCGGCCACCTTCGACCATCAGGAAGAAGCCATTCGCGTTCTTCGACAACACGTCGATGGCCTTGGTCGTCATCTGCGCCAGGCTCGGCTCCTTCGTCGCATCGCGGTCGAGCTCGTACGACATGTGGCCCTGCGCGAGCGCGAAGTCGTACAGCCCGATGAGCTTGCTGCCCGCCGTGGTCGGCGCGGCGTTCATCGTGGTCAGGTCGTTCGCGTAGGTGTAGCCCTTGGCCTGCAACTCAGCCACCAGGTCACGCCCATCGGGCCGGCCGCGCGGCGTGGTGCCAGCCGCATACGGGCGCCAGTAGTAGCTGATGCCGCCCATCATCACGTCCAGCCCGGTGCCCAATGCCGCGTTGTAGCCGGCACCACCGGGCACGGCCTGGCGGGCCACTTCGTACTCGGTGTCGCGATGGCACACGTGCGCGTAGGTGACACCCGGCGTGGCGTGCGTGAGGCGTGCGGTGGTGACAGAGCCGATCGCCTTGCCCTTGGCCTTGGCCAGTTCCAGCAGGTTGGCCGATGCCGCGCCATTGCCAGCAGCCGGGCAGTTGTTGACCGCGTTGCTGACATTCGTTGCTGCGTCCTTGCTGGGCGCGACGGCCTTGGTCGCGCCGTCCATCCCGAGCACTTCGTTGCGCGTTTTCACGCCGGTCATGTAGGCGGCCATCGAAGGCGCGCTGTCGGTCGTCTGCGCGTCGAGCGAATAGGTCTTGACGCGCGCGGTGTACGGCAGCGCCTGCATGTTCAGCAGGCCCTCTTCCTTGTACTTCCAGATGCGCGCAGCGGTGGTGGTGACCGGACCCATGCCGTCACCGAGGAAAAAGATCACGTTCTTGGCTTCGCCGGCGGCGAAGGCGGTGGCAGGCGCCAACGCGGCGGCGAGCAGGGCGGCCAGCGTGGTGGCTTGAAGGGTGTGTTGGTTCATTCGAAACTCCGTTGTCGTGTGGCGCGGCTCACAAGCCGGCGGCGGCCTTGACGAGGCTGAAGATGCGCGTGTTGTCGAGCAGGCCGTGGAAGGTGTCGGAGCCCATGCCCATCGCGCCCAGAAACACATCGGCCCCGCCGTGCGTTTCGCTGCCGGTGGGCATTTGCACCGCCGCTTCCTGGTGGTAGTTCTTGTCGAACACGGCCGCGTCGGTCAGTGTCGCCATCAGGCCGCGGCTGCCGCTCACGCGGTTCTCGCCGTTGCCGAACACCAGCGTCGTGAAGGGCTTGCCGTCGGCATCGAGCGCGGGGGTGGTCGGGTCGGTGTAGCTGCGCATCAGGCCCAGGATGCCGGGGTTCGTGTCGGTGGTCTTCCCGGTGAGCGCGGCGTAGCCGTTCATCACCATCGTGTGGTCGTGGTCGGCAGTGACCACGATCAGCGTGTTCGCAAGCGTCGGGTCGGTGAGCCGGGCCTTCGCGATGGCCGCCTTGATGGCATCGTCGAAGGCCTTCGCGTCTTGCAGCGCCTTGCGGCCCAGCGTGGGGTGCAGCGCCTGGTCGATGCGCCCGCCTTCCACCATCAGGAAGTAGCCGTTCTTCTTTGTCGCGGCCAGCGCGTCCATCGCGGCAGTGGTCATCTCGGCGAGGCTGGGTTCTGCCGTGGCATCGCGGTCGAGGTCGAAGTTCATGTGGCCTTTGGTGAACAGGCCGAGCAGGCGCGCGGTGGTGCTGGTGTTTGTGCTGTTGGTGGCCATCAGGCCAGCGCGGTCGGTCACGTACGCGTAGCCCTTCGCCTTCATCTCGGCGACGAGGTCGCGCGTGTCGGTGCGGCTCGATCCCGCTGCAGCGCCCTTCGGCAGGAAGTGCTGCCAGCCGCCGCCCAGGATCACGTCGACCCCGTCGGCGAGCTTGTCGTTGAAGCCGGCGCCGCCCGGTACGAGTTGCGCGGCAATGGTGTTCTCGCCGTCGCGGTGGCACACGTGCGCGTAGGTGGCGGCCGGCGTGGCGTGCGTGACGCGGGTGGTGGTCACGACACCGGTGCCGCGCCCGGCGGCCTTGGCCAGTTCCAGCAGCGTGGTCACGGGCGTGCCGTTGCCGGTGGCGGGACAGGTGTTGTCGGCGCCACTGGTGTACGCAGCGCCGTTCGCGTCGGTGGCCTTCGTGTCCTGCGACATCGAGACCACTTCGTTGTTCATCTTCACGCCGGTCATGTAGGCCGACATCGACGGCGCGCTGTCGGAGACCTGCGCGTCGTTCGAGTAGGTCTTGACGAAGGCGGTCTCGGGGAAGGTATCGATGGTGAGTTCACCGTCTTCGCCGGCGGCGTAGATGCGGGCGGCGGTCATCGGCACCATGCCGTAGCCGTCGCCCAGGAAGAAGATGACGTTCTTCGGGGTGGCGACAGGGCTGGCGGCGGCCACGGCCGGGCTGTCGACCGAGCTGCAAGCGGCCAGTGTAAGGACGCCGCACAACGCGGCGACGAGGGCATTCAATCGCATGAGGTCTCCTTCAGGATGCAGGCGTAGATTAGGCGGCAGGCATGAAGCTCGCGTGACGCGGGCATGACGATTGCGTGACGCCGACGCGCGGTTAAAGTGCGCGTTCCCTAGTCCACCCAGACCAACCACAGGAGCCACGATGGCCCACATCCATTTCATCGGCGGCGAGAAAGGCGGTGTCGGCAAGTCGCTGACGGCACGCGTGCTCGCGCAGTACTTCATCGACAAGGCCATCCCGTTCCTCGGCTTCGACACCGACCGTTCGCACGGCGCGCTGATGCGCTTCTATTCCGACTACGCCTCGCCCGTGGTGATGGACCACTACGAAGCGCTCGACGTGATCGTGGAGGCCGCCGCCGAACAGCCCGAGCGGCGCGTGCTCGTCGACCTGGCCGCGCAGACCCACGACGGGCTGGTGCGCTGGATGGACGAAGTGGGCGTCATCAACATGGCCGACGAGATGGGCATGACCATCCACTACTGGCACGTGATGGATGCAGGCAAGGACTCGGTCGACCTGCTGGGCAAGCTGCTCGACCGCTTCGGCACCGGCCTGAAGTACGTGCTGGTGCGCAACCAGATCCGCGGCAACGACTTCTCCGTGCTGGAGCAATCGGGCCAGCAGCAGCGCGCCATCGACTTCGGCGCCAAGATCGTCTCGATCCGGCGGCTGCACGAAGGCGTGGTGCAGAAGATCGATGCCGGAAGCAGCAGTTTCTGGAAGGCCAAGAACGCTGCCGACCCGACCGGCGGCGGCCTCGGCATGATGGACCGCCAGCGCGTCAAGATGTGGCTGCGCGACGTGTACCGCGAGATCGACGATGTGGGCGTTTGAGCGCCTGGGCCCGGCCGGTTGAGGTGACGTGCCCGCCCTGAAGCCCAGCCCGCGCCGCGCGCTCCTGCAAGGCGCAGCCGCCTGCATCGTGGCGCCCTGGCTGGTGCGCCATGCACATGCAGCCGACGTGCCGCGCTTCGGGCTCGGCATTGCGTCCGGCCAACCGCAAGCAGGCGGCATGGTGTTGTGGACGATGTTGACCGGCGGTGACCTGCCTGCGCAGGTGGCGGTGCAATGGGAACTGGCCCGCGACGAGGCCTTCACCGACATTGCAGCGCGCGGCGTGGAAGTGGCCGATGCCGACTCGGCCCACTGCGTGCATGCCGAACCTGCAGGGCTTGATGCGGCCCGCTGGTATTGGTACCGCTTCCGCGCGCTCGGCCAGCAAAGCGCAGTGGGCCGCACCCGCACTGCGCCCGCCCCCGATGCAGCCCCGGCGCCGTTCAACTTTGCGATTGCCAGCTGCCAGCGCTGGGATGTGGGCCACTACGCCGCATGGCGCCATATGGCGGCCGAGCAACTCGACGTGATCATGTTCCTCGGCGACTACATCTACGAGTACCCGTCGCTGCCCGGCGCCTTGCGCCGGGCCGAAGGCCTGGGCTTCGTCAGCACACTGGCCCAGTACCGCGCCCGCTACGCCACCCACAAGAGCGACCCCGCCTTGCAAGCCGCGCACGCCTGCGCACCGTGGCTGCTGGTGTGGGACGACCACGAGGTCGACAACGACTATGCCAATCTGCAAGGCCAGAGCCTGCAACGCAACTTTGCCGAGCAGCGCGCGGCCGCCTACCGCGCCTACTGGGAGCACATGCCGTTCCCGAAGGCGCTGCGCCCGTCAGGGCCCGACATGCGCATCACCGGCCGGCTGGACTGGGGCCGGCTCACACGAATCCACCTGCTCGACGACCGCCAGTACCGCGACGTGCAAGCCTGCCCGAAGAACCTGCGCGGGGGCTCGAACACCGTGGCCCTGGCACGCTGCGCAGCGCTGATGGACCCGAAGCGCACACTGCTAGGCGCAGAGCAGGAACGTTGGCTCGCCGACGGCTGGGATACAGCGCGGCCGTGGAACCTGGTTGCACAGCAAACGCTGATGGCGCGCTTCTCGTGGTCGGAGCCGGCCCAGGGCGCGGGCACCTACTGGACCGACGGGTGGGACGGCTACCAGCCGGCTCGCAACCGGCTGCTCGGCGTGGTTGCGCAGCGCAAGGTGCCGGGCGTGGTGGTGCTGGGTGGCGACGTGCACACGAACTATGTCGCCGACCTGACGGCCGACTTCGACATTGCAAATTCTCCGGTGATCGCGAGCGAGTTCTGCGGCACGTCGATCACCAGCTTGTCATTGCCGCAAGGGCAGATCGATGCCGCCCGCGCCTTCAACCCACACGTCAAATACAGCCGCGGCGACCAGCGCGGCTACATGCGTTTCAGGCTCGATGCGCAGCAACTTCAGGTGGCGCTGCGCGTCGTCGACGACGCCCGCGACCCCGCGAGTGGCATGGCTACCGCAGCGCGCTTTGTGGTCGACGCCGCCCGGCCTGGCGCGGCGCCGGCCTGAGCCGAGCCGCCGCACCGGGCGAGGGTCATGAACCTTTCTTGTTCGCGTCCTTCAACGCTTCCTTGGCGTCACCGTAGGCCTTTTGCGCCGTACCGGCCACCTGCTTGCCGAGGCCCTTGACCTGCTCTGTCTTGTTCCCGGTGACTTGGCCGACCTTCTCCTGCACCTTGCCGGTGGCGTCTTTCACCACACCTTTGACCTGGTCCTTGTTCATCGAAGTGCTCCGTCGTCAATGCGGCATGCGCCGCGGAACCTTCAATTTAGGCCCCGCCGCGAACCGCGTGAGTCGGCGCACCGAGCGAATGCCTGTCAGCCGGTTCTGACACGCGGCCGTGCGATCAGCAGGCGTCAGAACAACCCTGCCTTGTCGGCCGCATCGAGCACCGCCTTCGCCAGGTCGGCGAGCTGTGCGTTCACGTCCGATGACGGCGCGGCAGCAGCGCGCGCGGTCCACATCAGGCGGGCGCTGGCGGCATCGGTGATGCGGCCATTCGCGGCGTAGCCCGACGTGACCTTGCCGCCACCGACCGGCGCCGACACGCCCACACCGCCACCCACGTTGCTGCCGAAACTGCCCAGGCCGAAGCCGATCTGGAAGCCCGGGCTCACTGCCTGCGAGGCCGGGCTGACGCCGATGTTGAACACGGCCTTCGCACCGGCCGCACGCGCCGCAGCGGCATCGGCCGGCATGGGCCCGATCACCGGCACTGCACCGCGGGCCTTGAGGCCGAGCGAGAGCTGGTCTTCGCAGATGCGCTGCAGCACCACTTCGGCCGCCTCGCACGCCACCAGCACGCGGGCACCGCGAAGGTAGTTCGCCGTGAGCTGCGGGTCGCGCCACTGCGCATCGAGCGTGGGGCCGGCACAGCCAGCCAGCACAGCCGCCGCCAAGGCGGTGAGAGAACGAGTCTTTGAGTTCATGTGCGCAGGCCTCCGGTTCTTCAAGGGTGCATCAAACAGGGTCAGTCGGTCGGCGTCAGTTTGGCCAGCGAGACCTGCAACCACTTCATCCCGTGGCGCCCGAAGTTCACTTGTACGCGGGCGTCGTCACCCGAGCCTTCGAGCGTCACGATGACCCCTTCGCCGAACTTGGCATGGAACACGCCCTGCCCTGATCGCAAGCCGTGCGCGGGCGCCTTGGGCACGAGCGCCGGCGCCGTGTTGATGTTGCCCGCACCGACAATGCCGTGCAAGCCCGTGCCACGCACCCATGCGGCGCGATAGTCGCGCTCGAAGCCCGAGCCGAAGGCCTGGTTGCGCGGCGTGATCCACTTCAGCGCGGCCTCGGGCAACTCATCGACGAAGCGGCTCTTCACGTTGTAGCGCGTCTGCCCGTGCAGCATGCGGGTCTGGCTGAAGCTCAGGTACAGGCGCTTGCGGGCGCGGGTGATCGCCACGTACATCAGTCGGCGCTCTTCTTCGAGCCCGGCCGGGTCGGAGGCCGAGTTCTCGTGCGGGAACAGGCCTTCCTCCAAGCCGGTGATGAACACGGCGTCGAACTCCAGGCCCTTGGCGGCATGTACCGTCATCAGCTGAATCGCGTCTTGCCCGGCCTGCGCCTGGTTGTCGCCCGCCTCCAGCGAAGCGTGCGTCAGGAAGGCGGCCAGCGGCGACATGATCTCGCCGGTTTCGGCATCGGGCGCCAGGTCGGGCAGCGGCGTGTCGATGCGGCCCGAGGCAGGTTGCGCGCCGGGTGTGCTGAACTCGGCGCGGCCGGCCTCGCTGTTTCCGTGTTCGTCGATGGGCAGGCCGATCGCGTCCTTGCCAAAGCCTTCCTGCGTCACGAAGGCCTCGGCCGCGTTCACCAGTTCTTCCAGGTTCTCGAGCCGGTCGCGGCCTTCCTTGTCGGTCTTGTAGAACTCGACCAGGCCGGACGCATTGAGCATGTGCTCGATGATCTCGCGCAGCGTGAGGCCGCGCGTGGCTTCGCGCATCGCGTCGACCATCGCGACAAAGCCCTGCACGTTGCCGCCACCCTTGCCGCCGAGTGCGCCGACGCTTTGATAGAGGCTGCGGCCACTGGCCTTGGCCGCGTCCTGCAGCTGCTCGACGGTGCGTGCGCCGATGCCGCGCGTCGGGAAGTTCACGACGCGCAGGAAGCTCGTGTCGTCGCTCGGGTTCTCGATCAGCCGCAGGTAGCTCAGCGCGTGCTTGACCTCGGCGCGCTCGAAGAAGCGCAGGCCGCCGTACACCTTGTACGGAATGCCGGCGTTGAAGAGCGCGCTCTCGAGCACGCGGCTCTGTGCGTTGCTGCGGTAGAGCAGCGCGATGTTGATGCGCGCCGTGCCCTCGCGGTGCAGTTGCTGCGCCTCTTCGACGAACCACTGCGCCTCGGCGAAGTCGCTGGTGGCCTCACGTACGCGCACCGGCTCGCCCGGGCCGGCCTCGGTGCGCAGGTTCTTGCCCAGGCGGTTGGTGTTGCGCGAGATCAGCTCGTTGGCCGCATCCAGAATGTTGCCGAACGAGCGGTAGTTGCGCTCCAGCTTGATGACGTTCTCGACCCGGAACTCGCGCTCGAACGAGGCCATGTTGCCGACCTGCGCACCGCGAAAGGCGTAGATGCTCTGGTCGTCGTCGCCCACCGCGAGCACCGCCGTCCCCGGCCCGGCGAACACCTTGAGCCAGGCGTACTGCAGCTTGTTCGTGTCCTGGAACTCATCGACCAGGATGTGGCGGAAGCGCCGCTGGTAGTGCTCACGCAGCGCGGTGTTGTCGCGCATCAGCTCATAGGTGCGCAGCATCAGCTCGGCGAAGTCGACCACGCCTTCGCGCTGGCATTGGTCTTCATAGGCCTGGTACACCTGCACCTGCACGCGCGACAACTCGTCGCGCACCTCCACGTCCTTCGGGCGCTGGCCGTCTTCCTTGCGCGCCGCGATGAACCACGTCACCTGCTTCGGCACGAAGCGCTCTTCGTCGAGGTTCATCGCCTTGATGACCCGCTTGACGGCCGACAACTGATCCGCCGAGTCGAGGATCTGAAAGCCCTGCGGCAACGCAGCGAGCTTCCAGTGCGCGCGCAGGAAGCGGTTGCACAGGCCGTGGAAGGTGCCGATCCACATGCCCCGCACGGGGATCGGCAGCATGGCGCCGAGCCGCGTGAGCATCTCCTTCGCGGCCTTGTTCGTGAAGGTCACCGCCATCACGCCGCCGGGCGAGAGTTGCCCGGTCTGCATGAGCCACGCGATGCGAGTGGTCAGCACCCGCGTCTTGCCCGAGCCGGCACCCGCGAGGATCAACGCCGAGCGCGCCGGCAGCGTGACGGCGGCGAGTTGCTCAGGGTTCAGGTTGTGCAGCATGCCGGGGGCGCCGGGGGCTGTTTCGCTCAGGTCGTGATCGGCTTCGGAATGCATTGCCCGATTGTCGGGCAAGGCCTGCGCACGCACCGGCCGCTGTCGCCGGTGACTGCGTCGGCAACTAAGCCAGTGACTACACCGGCAAGCTGATCTGCTGCCCGGGCTCGGGCTCGACGCCGTCGAACACCTCGCTTGCGAGCAGCTCGCACCCAATGCTGTCGAGCGTGATGTGCTCGCGGCCGGTCAGGTCGTGCAGGGTGAACAGGCCGTCAGCGCCGCGCCGGAACAACTGCACCTCGCGCGTGTCGGGGTCGACGAGCATGTACTCGCGCAGGGTGACGATGCTTCGGTAGAGCGTGAACTTGGAGCCCCGGTCGTACGACTGCGTGCTGGGTGACAGCACCTCGACCACGAGCGTGGGCGCGGTGAAGACCTGATCGGTGCGCAGGTCGCCCCGGTCGCAGGTCACGAACACGTCGGGGTAGAGGATGGTGTCGGCGGCGATGCGCAGCTTCATCGAGTCAGCGAACGCACGGCATGGCGTGCCCTTCAACTGGCTCTTCAGCGACGCCGCGATGTTCAAGCCAACGAGCCCGTGCACCCGCCGCGCACCGACCATCGCGAACACTTCGCCGCGATGAAACTCGTGCCGCTCGGGCTGCTGGTTTTCCCAGTCCAGGAACTCTTGCAAACTCAACTTGCTCAGTGGCTGGCCCATGTGTCGCTCCGGTGACCCAACATCATAATCAACCGCCCGATCCCACTGCACTCACTGCGAATGCCGCCACGCCCATGGAAATCTTCGACTACGACAACGTGTTGCTGCTTCCCCGCAAGTGCCGCGTCGACAGCCGCAGCGAATGCGATGCCTCGGTGCAGTTCGGTGCGCACACCTTCAAGCTGCCGGTGGTGCCGGCGAACATGAAAACGGTGGTCGACGAGCCGATCACCGAATGGCTGGCCGCGAACGGCTACTTCTACGTGATGCACCGCTTCGACATCGACAACCTGGCCTACGCGCACCGCATGCGCGACAAGGGTTTGATCGTGTCCCTGAGTGCCGGCGTGAAAGCGCCCGACTACGCGATGATCGACCGGCTGGCCGCCGACGGCGTGGGCGCCGACTACATCACCATCGACATCGCGCACGGCCACGCCGACAGCGTGCACCGCATGATCGAGCACATCAAGGCGAAGCTGCCGCAGGCCTTCGTGATTGCCGGCAACGTGGCCACGCCCGAGGCAGTGATCGACCTGGAGAACTGGGGCGCCGACGCCACCAAGGTCGGCGTCGGCCCGGGCAAGGTCTGCATCACCAAGCTCAAGACCGGCTTCGGCACCGGCGGCTGGCAGCTCTCGGCGCTGAAGTGGTGCGCGCGCGTTGCCACCAAACCCATCATTGCCGACGGCGGCATTCGCGACCATGGCGACATCGCGAAGAGCGTGCGCTTCGGCGCCGCAATGGTGATGATCGGCTCGCTGTTCGCAGGGCATGAAGAGTCGCCGGGCGCCACGGTCGAGGTCGATGGCAAGCTCTTCAAGGAGTACTACGGCTCGGCGTCCGACTTCAACAAGGGCGAGTACAAGCACGTCGAAGGCAAGCGCATTCTCGAGCCGATCAAGGGCAAGTTGGCCGACACCCTGCGCGAGATGCGCGAAGACGTGCAAAGCTCGATCAGCTACGCCGGCGGCACGCGCCTTGCCGACATCCGCAAGGTCAACTATGTGATCCTGGGCGGCGACAACGCGGGCGAGCACCTGCTGATGTAAGGCGTCATGCGACGCGCATCAGGCGTGACGCGCGCGGCGCGCTGCCCGCCGAATCAGCGCACCCACATGCCCTGACGATCACCCGGCTCGACCACGGAGCGCTGGCGCGCCGTGAAGGCCGATGGGCGGGGCAACGTGTTCGTCGCGGCCGGGCAGGTGCCGTTCACGATGTAGTCGACTGCCGCTGCCGTCAGCTTCTCGGCCGGGCTGCCGAGCGGCAGCGTGAAGTCTTCGGCGACGCTGCAGCTTGCCGCAATGCCGTCGTAATAGCGGCCCTGGCCGGCCGCGTTGAACGACTCGAAGTTGACGGCGCTGTAGGTGCTGCCGCATGAGTCTTTCGGGACAAAGCCGAAGGGCTTGCCGCAACTTGCCGCGCCGATCGTCACCACGGTCATGTGCGGCTTCAGGCCGTTGACCACCAGCTCGCTCGCAGAGCAGGTGCGCGCCCCGGTCAGTACGACGGCCCGCGTGTAAGGCGACGCCGCACTGGCATTGAACACATACGAACGGTTCGACGCCGCATTGGCTGCGTTGAAGTTGAGTGTCGCGAACACGCGCCCGTTGTCGGCGCTGCCGCCGATCAATGAGGCGAGCAGCGAGGCGGTCGAGACCAGCCCGCCACCGTTGTAGCGCAGGTCGAGAATGAGTTCGGTCGCGCCTGCCTTGTTGAACTCGGACAGCGCCTGCGCCAGTGGAGCTTCGGCCTGGGACACGAAGTCTTTCAGGAACAGGTAGCCGGCCTTGCGCCCGTCCGCGAGCGTCAGCACCTGGGTCGTCGACACAGGCACCAGGCTGTAGACGGCAGCGGTGAGCACCACGCTGCGCGTACCGGCGGCCGAACTCAGGACAACGGTGATCGCATCACCCGCCTTGGCCGGCGACAGCGAAGAGAAGTCGTTCGCGCCGACGATGTCGGCTGCCGTGCGGCCGTTCACCGACACGATGGTGTCGCCGCGCGCAATGCCCGCCAGCGCCGCCGGCGACTGCGGCTCGACATATCGCGCACGCAGCGGCAGCTGCAGCTCGCGGCCGTTGACCTGCAGGCCGTAGCCAAGCGTCTGGCCGGCGCCGAAAAACTGGCTGTACGAGGCCGTGTCCTGGATGTAGCTCCAGCGGTCGCGCGGCACGGTGGCGTTGCCAGGGAAGCGCAGCGCGTCGAGGTAGTCGGCAACGGTCGCGTACCCGGCCGGGGCGGGGTTGGGTGAGGTGCCGCTCCAGTAGTACTTGTCGAGCATGTAGTCGCGCAGCCAGCTCTTTTGCGACTCGACATCGCAGCCCGCCGCAACGGTGCCCGAGCCAGAGTCACCGCCCCCGCCGCACGCGGCCAGCAACCCGGCAGCGAGCCCCGCGACGATCAGCGTGCGAGCGGCGTGGGGTGTTTTGGGGTGGCGTTGGATCGGCATGAATTTTCCAGTCGTTTGCGATGAGCACAGCGCAAAGGGTATCAGCCAGTACCCCCCAATTTACAATGAGGGTTGCCTTTGCTTGCACCTCGGCAAGCAGTACCGCCGCGAGCCACCTCCGCGCCGCCGACCCCGATTGCCCGCCACCCGCCATGACCGAACTTGCCAAATCATTCGAGCCCGCCGCCATCGAGGCCCATTGGGCGCCGCTGTGGGAGCAAAGCGGTGTCTACGCACCGACGCTCGACGCGGCCAAACCATCGTTCAGCATCCAGCTGCCGCCGCCCAACGTGACCGGCACGCTGCACATGGGGCATGGCTTCAACCAGACCATCATGGATGCGCTGACGCGCTGGCACCGCATGCGCGGCGACAACACGCTGTGGGTGCCGGGCACCGACCACGCGGGCATCGCAACGCAGATCGTGGTCGAGCGGCAGCTCGAACAGCAGGGCACGAGCCGGCATGAACTCGGCCGCAAGAACTTCGTCGCCAAGGTGTGGGAGTGGAAGGAGAAGTCGGGCTCGGTCATCACGCAGCAGATGCGCCGCATGGGCGCCAGCGTCGATTGGACGCACGAGTACTTCACGATGGACCCGAAGTTGTCCGATGTGGTGACCAGCACCTTCGTGCAGCTGTTCGAGCAGGGGCTGATCTATCGGGGCAAGCGCCTGGTGAGCTGGGACCCGGTGCTGAAGTCGGCGGTGTCCGACCTCGAGGTCGAGAGCGAAGAGGAAGACGGTTTCCTGTGGCACATCCGCTACCCGCTTGCCGATGGCTCCGGTGATGTGGTGGTAGCCACCACGCGCCCCGAAACCATGCTCGGTGACGTGGCGGTGATGGTCCACCCGGAAGACGAACGCTACGCCGCGCTCGTCGGCAAGCAGGTGATGCTGCCGCTGTGCGACCGCACGATCCCGGTGATCGCCGACGACTATGTCGACCGCGCGTTCGGCACCGGCGTCGTCAAGGTCACGCCCGCGCACGATGCGAACGACTACGCGGTCGGGCAACGCCATGGCCTGCCGATCATCGGCGTGCTCGCGCTCGATGCGACCATCAACGACAACGGGCCCGTGGCCTACCGTGGGCTGGACCGGTTCAAGGCGCGCAAACAGGTGGTCGCCGACCTCGACGCGCAAGGCCTGCTCGTCGAGGTGAAGAAGCACAAGCTGATGGTGCCGCGCTGCGCCCGCACCGGGCAGATCGTCGAGCCGATGCTGACCGAGCAGTGGTTCATGGCCGTCAGCAAGGTCGCGCCCGATGGCAAGAGCATCGCGCAGAAGGCCATCGACGCGGTCGCCTCGGGGCAGGTGAAGTTCGTGCCCGAGAACTGGGTCAACACCTATGACCAGTGGATGAAGAACATCCAGGACTGGTGCCTGTCGCGGCAGTTGTGGTGGGGCCACCAGATCCCGGCGTGGTACGGCGCGGGTGGCGAGGTGTTCGTGGCGGTCGATGAAGCCGCTGCACGCGCGAAGGCCACTGCCGCGGGCTACACCGGTGAACTTGCGCGCGACCCGGATGTGCTGGACACCTGGTTCTCGTCCGCGATGGTGCCGTTCTCGTCGCTCGGCTGGCCTGAAGAGACGCCGGAGATGAAGCTGTTCCTGCCGTCGAGCGTGCTCGTGACCGGCTACGAGATCATCTTCTTCTGGGTCGCGCGGATGATCATGATGACGACGCACTTCACCGGGCGCGTGCCGTTCGAGACCGTCTACATCCACGGCATGGTGCGCGATGCCGAGGGCAAGAAGATGAGCAAGTCCGAAGGCAACGTACTCGACCCGGTCGACCTGATCCAGGGCTGCGACATCGACACGCTGGTGGCCAAGTCGACCGTCGGCCTGCGCAAGCCCGAGACGGCGCCGAAGGTGGCGGCGCGCGTGCGAAAGGAGTTCCCACAGGGCATGCCGGCCTACGGGGCCGACGCGCTGCGCTTCACGATGGCGAGCTATGCGAACCTGGGCCGCAGCATCGCGTTCGACACCAAGCGCTGCGAGGGCTACCGCAACTTCTGCAACAAGCTCTGGAACGCGACCAAGTTCGTGCTGATGAACTGCGAGGCCCACGACTGCGGGCTGAAGGAACACACCAAGGCCGAGTGCGCACCGGCTCGAACCGACGACGCAGGCCTTGTCACGCCTGCGGGGCCGGCCCACGGCTACCTCAAGTTCAGCGCCGCCGACAAGTGGATCAGCAGCGAACTGCAGCGCGTGGAAGCGGCGGTAGAGCAAGGCTTCGCCGACTACCGGCTCGACCTTGTTGCCAGCGCGATCTACTCGTTCGTGTGGGACGAGTACTGCGACTGGTACATCGAGATCGCCAAGGTGCAACTTCAGAACGGCAGCGATGCGCACCAGCGCGCGACGCGGCGCACGCTGATCCGCACGCTCGAGACGGTGCTGCGTTTGCTGCACCCGATCGCGCCGTTCATCACGGCCGAGTTGTGGGAGACGGTGGCCGTGGTCTCCGGCCGCAAGGCGGCGGGTTCGGCCGACAGCATCGTCGTGGCGCCGTACCCGAAGGCGCAACTCGACCGCGTCGACGCGGCGTCGGATGCGTGGGTCGCCAAGTTCAAGGCGCTGGTCGGCGCCACGCGCGTGCTGCGCAGCGAAATGAACCTGGCGCCGGGCGCGCGCGTGCCGCTGTACGTGATCGGCGACGACGCATTCGTGGCGCAGGCCACGCCGGCCCTCAAGATGCTGGCGCGCTTGTCGGAGGTGAAGCAGTTCGCCGACGAAGCCTCGTTCACGCAGGCCACGAGCAGCGCCGCCGTGGCGGTGCAGGGCGAATCACGCGTGGCCTTGCATGTCGAGGTCGACCTGGCGGCTGAAACCGAGCGCCTCGGCAAGGAAGTGGCACGCCTGCTGGGCGAGGTGGCCAAGGCGAACGCCAAGCTCGCGAACGAATCGTTCGTGGCGCGCGCGCCGGCCGCCGTGGTGGCTCAGGAACAGCAACGCGTCGCGGAGTTCACGGCCACTGTGGCTCGTCTGCAAGATCAGCTGGCACGCTTGGCACCGTCTCGCTGAAGTCGCGCTGCGGCGGGGCGCTGGCGCGCAGCACCTCGTCGATGCGCTTGACCACCGCCCACGCGCTGCGCAGCCGTGACTCACGCGTGGTGCTGGCCACGCGCGGCGTGATTTGCAGGTTGTCGATGCCCGCGAGCGGGCGGCCGGCGTCCAGCGCGCCGGGCTCCAGGCTGTCGAGCCAGGCCGCGCTCAGGTGCCCGTGAGTCAAGGCTTGCGCCAAGGCAGCTTCATCGAACAGGGCCGAGTGGCCGATGCTCACCATGACCTGGTTCGGCTTGCAGAACGGCAGGAAGCGCTCGCCAAGCAGGCCGTGATAGCGGCTGAAGTAGGTGAGCTGCACGCAGACTGCATCGCTCTGCTCCAGCAGGTCTCGCAGCCCCAGCGGGCGCACGCGCCAGCGCTCGAACAAGGTGTCGCTCGCGTGCAGCGAAGGGTCGTAGCCAACCATCCTGGAGCCGAAGCCGGCGAGCATCTTCGCCATCGACCGGGCGGCCGGCGCCATGCCGATCAGCCCGATCGTGGCGGCACCGAGTTCCCGGCCCACACGCATGCCGTCGGAGCCCGCGACAGGCACGCGGCGCAGCATCGAAAGCAGGGCGCCGATCATGAACTCGGCCTCGGCCTGCGCGGTGGCCGTCAGGCCGCGCACCACTTCGACGCGCGCCCGCGCGCACGCGTCGAGGTCGATGTTCTCGGCCCCCGCACTGACCCGCCCCACCGCACGCAGCACGGGCGCGAAATGCAGCGCCTGCGCATCGAGCGTGACGGTGGGCGGCACGATCATTGCGCGTGCGTTGTACAGGGCCTGGCGGAATGCGCGCGGGTCGTCGGCCAGCTCGGGGGCATAGCGCAGCGCATAGCGCGCGGCGAGCCACGCCATCACTTCGGCTTCGAGCGGTTCGACGATCAGCAAATCCATGTGCTTTGTCGCCTTTGGCGAACTCCGGGTGCCGCTCTGACACCGGGCGCCATGCAAGAATCACCCGCGAAAGCCAATGCCATCAACGAGGATTGTAAGTAAATGTTAGTCACCAAAGCGATCTTTCCCGTGGCCGGTCTGGGCACCCGTTTCTTGCCCGCGACCAAGGCCCAACCCAAGGAAATGCTGCCGGTGGTGGACAAACCGCTGATCCAGTACGCCGTGGAAGAAGCGTACGCCGCCGGGGTGCGAGAGATGATCTTCGTGACAGGCCGCCACAAGCGCCCCATCGAAGACCACTTTGACATGACCTTCGAGCTGGAGGTAGCCCTTGAACAGGCGGGTAAGGCTGATCTGCTGGAAGTGGTACGCAGCGTCAAGCCCGACGACATGGAGTGCATCTACGTGCGCCAGCCGCAGGCGTTGGGCTTGGGCCACGCCGTGTTGTGCGGCCAGCGGCTCGTGGGCAACCACCCATTCGCGGTGTTGCTGGCCGACGACTTGATGGTCGGCGAGAAGCCCATCCTGCAGCAGATGGTCGAGCAGTTCGACGAGTGGCGCGTGTCCATCTTGGCGGTGCAGGAAGTGCCGGCCGAGCAGACGCGGCGCTACGGCATCGTGGCCGGCACGCCGATCAACGACAAGCTGATGGACGTGAGCCGCATCGTCGAGAAGCCCGCCCCCGAAGACGCGCCTTCGCGCCTGGGCGTGGCGGGGCGCTACATCCTCACGCCGGGCGTGTTTCACGAGATCGCGAACCAGCAGCGCGGCGTGGGCAACGAGATCCAGTTGACCGACGGCATCGCCGGCCTGTTGCGCCGCGAAAAGGTGTTCGCCTACCGCTACGACGGCAAGCGCTACGACTGCGGCAGCAAGGAAGGCTTCCTGCAGGCCAACGTGGAACTCGCGTTGACGCACCCGGTGCTCGGGCCGGGCTTCCGCGATTACCTCAAGACAATTTCGATCTGACCTGCGACGCGCGGGGCGCGCTTCCGGCGCGCTCCGGTCAGCGCTTCAGCGCCGACGCAGGAAGTGGATGAACTCGTCGTTCGCGCTCGACTGCTCCAGCAACTCATTGCCCGTCTGGCGCGCAAAAGCCTGGAAGTCACGCATCGAGCCCGGGTCGGTGGCGACGATGCGCAGGATCTCGCCACTGCGCATGTCGGCCAGCGCTTTCTTCGCCTTCAGGATGGGCAGCGGGCAGTTCAGGCCACGTGTGTCGAGTTCTTTCTGGGCTTCCATGGCGGCGTCCTGTGGGCTCTTGAGCGTATGCGGCAGTTTAGTCGGCAGCGTCGGCAACCGGCGGCGGCGGCAGGTCGACCCATCGCGGCGTGATGCCTCGCCCGGTCAACCAGTCGGCCACGGCGTAGCCGGTGCCGGCACGCCAGCACTTGATGTCTTCCGGCCGGTACAGCCGGTATTCGGCCAGCTCGGCCGAGAGCACGATCTCGCCGCGCGCCACCGCGTGGTAGGCGATGATGATCTGGTTCATGCGCTGGAAGTCGTACACGCCGACGAGCTTGAGCGAGTCGACCACCAGGTTCGTTTCTTCGCGCACCTCGCGCGCGATGCCTTCCTCGGGCGTCTCGCCGGCTTCCATGAAACCGGTGATCAACGCGAACATGCGCCCCGACCAAGCGGCGTTGCGCGCCAGCAGCACCAGGCCGTCACGGTCGGCCAATTCGATGATCGCGGCGAGCACCGGCGTCGGGTTGTTCCAGTGCGTGAACGTGCAGGCCGGGCAGCGCATGCGCGCCTTGTCGCCGCCGTCTTCGGTCTGCGTGATCAGCTGCAGCGGTGTGGCGCAGTTCGGGCAGAAGTTGAACGCCTGGCTCATCAGGCAACCTCCGTGCTGCGCATTGCGGTATTCGCCTTGGGTCCACGGAAGTGGGCCCCTTCGTGGCCCATGACGGCCCGGCGGCTCATGCGGGGAACACGCCTGTCGACAGGTAGCGGTCGCCCCGGTCACACACGATGAACACGATGGTCGCGTTCTCGACCGTCTTCGCGATCTGCAACGCAACCCAGCACGCGCCGGCCGCCGAGATGCCGGCAAACACGCCCTCTTCGCGCGCCATGCGGCGGGCCATCTCTTCGGCGTCGAGTTGGCCGACGCACACCATCTCGTCGATCCAGGTCGGGTCGTAGATCTTCGGCAAGTAGGCCGCCGGCCACTTGCGGATGCCAGGAATGCGCGAGCCTTCGGTGGGTTGCGCACCGACGATGCGCACCGCCGAGCTTTGCTGCTTCAGGAACTTCGACACGCCGGTGATCGTGCCGGTCGTGCCCATGGCGCTGACGAAGTGCGTGACGCGGCCGGCCGTGTCGCGCCAGATCTCGGGGCCGGTGGTCTCGAAGTGAACGCGCGGATTGTCGGCATTGGCGAACTGGTCGAGCACGCGGCCCTTGCCGTCGCGCTGCATCTGCAAGGCCAGGTCGCGCGCGTATTCCATGCCGCCGGAACGCGGCGTGAGGATGAGTTCGGCGCCGAAGGCCTTCATCGTCTGCGCGCGCTCGATGCTCAAATCCTCCGGCATGATCAGCAGCATGCGATAGCCGCGGATCGCCGCCGCCATTGCGAGTGCGATGCCGGTGTTGCCGGAAGTGGCCTCGATCAATGTGTCACCGGGCTTGATCTCGCCGCGCTCCTCGGCGCGCCGGATCATGCTGATGGCGGGCCGGTCTTTGACGGAGCCGGCCGGGTTGTTGCCCTCGAGCTTGCCGAGGATCACGTTGCCGCGCGCCTCGTTATCGGCACCGGGGATGCGCACGAGGCGCACCAACGGCGTGTTGCCGATCACGTCTTCGACGGTCGAATAGCTGGGGGGGGTGTCGCTCATCGGTTCTCCTCGCCGGCGATTCTCGCAGCGGTCGAACTCAAGCGCTGGTGCCTCGGGCCGGACTCGAACCGGCACACCTTTCGATAATGGATTTTGAGTCCATCGCGTCTACCGATTCCGCCACCGAGGCTGGTGCTCTTGAGGGCGGGATTCTGCCACAGCGCAAGGGCGCCTCGGGCGCTGGAGGTGCAATGCATTGCCTTGAAATCTCGCCTTCGCGCCCGACACTTAGACTCTCGCCTGCCCTCGCCTTTCCACCTGCCCTGCGCCGCGCGCGCACCCGCACATGCCCCCGATGCCACCGATCACCCAGGCCCTGCTGCTCATCAACGTGGCGGCGTTCTGCATCGACTTGTTCCTCGGCCCCTGGTTCACGCGGCTGCTGGCCTTGTGGCCGCTCGGGCACGGCTTTCTGCCGTGGCAGGTGGTGAGCTATGCGTTCCTGCACGGCAGCATCGGGCACCTGTTCTTCAACATGCTGGGCCTGTGGATGTTCGGCGCCGAACTCGAACGCCTGTGGGGCCCGAAGCGCTTCATCCAGTTCTACATGGCCAGCGTGCTCACGGCAGCGGCCGCACAGTTGGCGGTGGCGGCACTCAGCGGTTCGGTCTACCCGACGGTCGGCGCATCGGGCGGCCTGTTCGGCCTGTTGCTGGCCTTCGGCATGATGTTCCCGAACCGAACCATCATGCCGCTGTTCCCGCCCATACCGATGAAGGCCAAGGTGTTCGTCGCACTCTACGGCGGGCTAGAACTCTTTCTCGGCGTGACCGGTACGCAAGAAGGCGTGGCCCACTTCGCGCACCTGGGCGGCATGCTCGGCGGCTTTCTGATGATTCGTTACTGGCAGGGCAAGTCACCGTTTGGGCGGTGACTCAGGCGGTGATTCAGCGCGCCGCGGTTCAATAGCCGCGCACTCGATCCACCCGATTCGGCGGCGCCTCGCCGCGCTGCAGGCAACGCAGCCCTTCGACGAACTGCGCGGCGATGGTTGCCGCCGATGATTGCGCCGCGATGTGCGGGGTGATGGTGATGCCCGGCACCTGCCACAGCGGGTCGTCTGCGGCCATCGGCTCAACGCGTTGCACATCGAGTGCGGCGCCGGCGAGGTGGCCCGAGCGCACCGCGTCGATCAGGTCGGGCTCGACCACATGCGCGCCGCGTGCGATGTTGATGACGTAGCCGCCGCGCGGCATCAAAGCGAACGCGCGCGCATCGAGCAGGCCGTCGGTCTGCGGCGTGAGCGGCAGCGCGCACACGACGATGTCGCTCGCGGCCAGCACCGCGTCGAGCGCGCCGCCCGTGCTGCGGCTCCAGCCGCGCACGTCGAAGCCGACAGCCCCGAGCAGCCGCGCCACCGCGCCGCCCATCGTGCCCATGCCGAGCACCGCCACCCGGCTGCGCACGGCGGCCACGGGCATGCGCGTCCATTCACGGCGAAGTTGCTGCGTCTCGTAAAGCGGCAGCTGCCGCACGTGGCGCAGCGCCATCATCGCGACGAACTGGGCAATGCCGTCGGCCTGTTCGACATCGACGATGCGCGTGACGGGCACGTGCGCCGCCAGGTCGGGCACGAGCAGCTTCTCGACCCCCGCTGCCACCGAGCACACCCACTTCAGCCGCGGCAGCCGGCCCGCCACGCCGGGTGGAAAGCGCCAGCCGAGCACCACGTCGATCTCGGCGAGTTCGGCATCGCTCATGTCGCGCCGGTAGTCGGTGAGCGGCACGTCGGGCGCGAGCGCGCGCACTGCGGTGTTGAACCAGCCGGCGGGCATCGGGTCGGCAAGCAGCAAGGTCTTCATCGCGTCCTTCGTCGCTACGGTTCAGGCGATCAGGCCCGTCACCACAGTGGGGTAGCGCAGGCGCAGGCGCAACTCGCGCTTGAGCCGCGTGTTGTCGAGCCGGCGTGACTCGGCCATGAAGCTCATCTGCATCTGCGACAAGCTGCGCGCGGCTTCATCGAACGTCATGCGCGGTGGCCGTGGCAGCTGCGCCAGATCGGCGGCCAGGTCGAAGTAGTCGGCCATCTTCATCTCGGTGTCGTCGCTCGCGTGCACCACGCGCTGCGGCGCTCCGCGGTGCAGCGCGGCCACGCACGCGCGGGCCAGGTCATCGGCGTGGATGTGGTTGGTGTACACATCGTCAGCCTCGGCCAGCACCGGCGTGCCGCGCGCCACGCGCTCGCGCGGGCGGCCACCTTCGCGGTCACCGGCATAGATGCCGGGGATGCGCAGCACAGTCACGCGCACGCCGGTGGCGCGGCCGAACACCCGAAGGCGCTGCTCGGCATCGACACGGCGCCGAGCGCGGTCGCTGGCAGGCGCCACGGTGCGGGTCTCATCGATGCGCGCGCCGCCGCAATCGCCATACACGCCGCTGGTGCTGCCATAGACGATGCGTTGCAGCCCCGGCTTGCGCGCCAGCGCATGAAGCAGGTTGGCGGTACGCGGATCGCGCACACCGCGCAGCGGCGGCGGCGCGAGGTGCAGCACGGCGTCGGCCAGGCCCGCAAGCCGCGCCAGCGTGGCCGGCGCATCCAGGTTGCCCACGAGGGGCACGACGCCAGCGGCGCGCAACACCGCGCAGCGCGCCGGGCTCGACGTGAGCGCGATGAGCCGCCAGCGGCCTTGCAGCAACTTCGCGACGCGCAGGCCGACGTCGCCGCAGCCGACGATCAACAGCGTGGGGCGCTTGAAGCGCGTGGGGGAGAACATCGACGAAGGGGTGGCACCGGGCACGAAGGGCTTGTTTCTGCGGGCAAAATCGCCGCTCAGTTTACGAGGCACCTGTCCATGTCATTCACCGTCACCGTGCAGCCCAGCGGGCGCGTCTTCAGCGTCGACCGCGACGAACCCATCCTCAGTGCGGCCATTCGCCAGGGCGTGGGCCTGCCCTACGGCTGCAAGGACGGCGCCTGCGGCTCCTGCAAGAGCCGCCTGCTCGACGGCCGCGTGATCCACGGCGTGCACCAGGCCAAGGCCTTGAGCGCCGAGGAAGAAGCGCAGGGCTGGATCCTGACCTGCCAGGCCGCGCCGCAGACCGACGTGGTGGTCGAAGCGCGCACCGTGCCGGGCGCCGGCGAGTTCGCGATCCGCAAGATGCCCTCGCGGGTGACGAGCATCCAGCGGCCCGCGCCTGACGTCGCCATCCTGCAAATGCAGTTGCCGGCGAACGACCGGCTGCAGTACCACGCCGGCCAGTACGTCGAGTTCATCCTGCGCGACGGCGCTCGGCGCAGCTACTCGATGGCGAACGCACCGCACACCCAGGTCGACAAGCCCGGCATCGAACTGCACCTTCGCCACCTGCCAGGCGGCAAGTTCACCGACCATGTGTTCGGTGCGATGAAAGAGAAAGAGATCCTGCGCATGGAGGGCCCGTTCGGCAGCTTCTTCCTGCGCGAAGGGTCCGACAAACCGATGATCCTGCTCGCCTCGGGCACGGGCTTTGCGCCCATCAAGGCGATCATCGAGCACCTGCAGCACACGAACAGCCAGCGCCGTGCGGTGCTGTACTGGGGCTGCCGCAGCCAGGCCGACCTGTACCTGCACGACTGGGCGTTGGCCGCCGCCGAGGCGATGCCGAACCTGACCTACATCCCGGTGCTCTCGGAGCCCAAGCCGGAAGACGCCTGGCCCGGCCGCACCGGCCTTGTCCACCATGCCGTGATGCACGACCACCCGAACCTGCTGCAGCACCAGGTCTATGCCTGCGGCGCGCCCATCATGGTCGAGTCGGCGCAGCGTGACTTCGTCATGAAATGCGGCCTGCCCGACGACGAGTTCTACGCCGACTCGTTCACCAGCGAAGCCGACAAGCACGGCGCATGAGGCTCGCCGCCGCACGCACGCTGTGCGCCACCTTCGCTGCCGCGCTGGCGTTTGTGATGGCGTTGACCTTCGCGCCCTCGGCGCATGCGCAGCAGAAGCCGATCCGCCTGATCGTGCCCTACCCGCCCGGCGGCCCGCTCGACACCGTGGCCCGCGCGCTGGCGGAGAAGGTGCAGCCGGTGCTCGGCACCGTGATCGTCGAGAACCGCCCCGGCGCCGGTGGCAACCTCGGCGCCGACCTGGTGGCCAAGGCCGCGCCCGACGGCAACGCCATCGTCATGGGCGCCGTGGCCACGCACGCCATCAACCCGTGGCTGTACGCCAAGATGCCGTACGACGCGCTGCGCGACTTCACGCCCATCACCGGCGTGGCGCGCGTGCCCAATGTGCTGGTGATGAACCCGCAGCGCGCGGCCGAACTGGGTATCGGCTCGGTCGCCGACCTCGTGGCGTATGCGAGGAAGAACCCCGGCAAGCTCAACTACGGCTCGGGCGGCAACGGCAGTGCCGGGCACCTGGCCGGTGAGATGTTCAAGGCACAGGCCGGCGTGTTCATGGTGCACATCCCGTACGCGGGCGGCAGCCCGGCGCAACTGGCGCTGCTGTCGGGCCAAGTGGACCTGAACTTCGACAACCTCGCAGCCGCGTCGGCCAACATCCGCGCCGGCAAGCTCAAGGCCATCGCGCTCACCACGCGCACGCGTTCGAGCGCGATGCCGGAGTTGCCGACCATCGGCGACACGGGCAAGGCTGCGGGCCTGGCCGGCTTCGACATCGACACCTGGTTCGGCCTGTTCGGCCCGGCCCGGCTGCCGGCCGAGGTGACGCAGCGCTTGAACAAGGCCTTCGTCGACGCGCTCAACTCTCCCGAGCTGACCGCCCGCCTGACCACGTTGATGGCCGAACCGATGGCATCGACGCCGGAACGGTTCGCCGCGTTCGTGAAGGCCGAGAACGCGAAGTACGAGCGGCTGGTCCAGGCCAGCGGGGCCAAGGTCGAGTAGGCGGCGCGGTGACGGTGGCTCACACGCGGCGTCTTGCGAACCCGCCGCGTCACTTCACGCCGGTTGCTTGCGCGGTCTCCTTGCGCCGGATCACGCTGGCGCGCTTCGCGTCTTCCGGGTGCTGGAACTGGATCGCACCGTTGCGCCACACACCGAGCCAGACCATGTTGCGGGTGAACGAATCATGGTCGGCCGCCGAGAACGGCTTGTCGTGGGTCGTGACCACGCCGGGGTAGGGCCGCTGCAGGTTCTCGAGCGCAGCCTTGAGCACATCACCGCTCGTGTCGCCCTTGGTCTGGAACAGCACGCGCAGCATCAGCTGCATCGCGTCGTAGCTTTGCGCCGCTGCCATCAATGAGCTCACGGGCTGGCCACCGGCAAACCGTGTGAGCCGCGCAATGAACGAGGCGCGGCGTTCGTTCGACAGGTCCGGGATGATCGTCTGCACCATCACCGCGCCTTCGAGCGCGGCGCCGGCCTTTTCAAAAACGGTGCGGAACGACAGCGTCCACGGCCCGTACAGCGGGCCGGTGAACTTGGCCTCGCTGCGCGAGCGCGCGATCACCGCGAACTCGGGGCCCACGGTGTAGCCCACCAGCACCTGCGCACCGGCGGCGCGTGCCGCTGCCACCTGCTCGGTGAGCGTCTTCACGCCGATGTCGAAACGCGCGCTGTACACCGGCGTGAGCTGGCGGTCAGCGAGGAACTTCTCGACGTCCTTGAAGCCGCCTTCGCCGTAGCCGGTCTTGTCGGCGAGCAGCGCCACGCGTGTGAGGCCGCGCTTGACGATGTCGTCGACGAGGAACGCGGCCTGGATCGTGTCGCGCGCCGAGAGCCGGAACACATAGCTCGCGCTCGCCGGGTACTTGGCCGTGATGGCCGAGCCAGTGGCCACCGGCACGAGCAGCAGGTGCTTGTTGTCCTGGAACACGTCGAGCGACTTCATCGCTACACCGGTGTTGCAGAACGCGATCGTGAACGCGACCTTCTCCTTCAGCACCAGGTCTTCGGCGACCTTGCGGCCCTCGTCGGGCGTGGCCTTGTCGTCGCGCGCCACCAGTTCGATCGGCCGGCCGAGGTAGCCGCCGACTTCGTTGATCTCCTTCACCGCCAACTCCGCACCCAGGCGCGCGCTGTTGCCGAAGTCTTGCGAGCCACCGGTGAACGGGCAGATGAAGCCCACGCGCACCGGCTTGGCTATGGTCGCTTGCGCCTCCACCGCGCCACACCAAACGCTGCCGACGAGCGCCAGCACGAACCCGACCGAACGAATCGATTTGACCACGCTGGTGCACCCTTGCCCTTTTTGACGACGCCGCAGCATAGGCGTCGCGGTGCCACCTTGCCCACCGTGCAAGCCCTTGCGATCGCGACGCGCGTCACGCCGCGCCCCCACTTGCGCAGCCCACGGCGCGGCCAAAGTCGGCCACCGCCGAGCCCTGCCGGCCCGCCGCCGCCGGGCTGCACCACAGGGGCGTTTGCTAAAATTTGGTGCATGACCTTTGCCCACACCGACCTGCAACGCGAGGTAGCCGCGCTTCTCGTCGAGGCGCTCAACCTCGACACCGCACCCGAGGCCATCGACCCGCAGGCACCGCTCTATGGCGAAGGCCTGGGCCTCGACTCGATCGACATCCTCGAAGTGGCGCTCGTCGTTTCGCAGCGCTACGGCTTCCAGTTGCGCTCGGACGATGAAGACAACGTCAAGATCTTCACCTCGCTGGCGAGCCTGGCCGACCACATCGCGACGCACCGCGTCGGCTGATGCAGTGAACAGCCTGGCCGTGGCGCGGGTGGCGGCCGTTGCAGTAGGCGGCGTGGCCTATGTGCTCGGCACGCACTGGCTGATGACGACCGCGCACGGCTCGCCGTGGAACGTGGTGGGCGTGCTCAGCCCGATGCTCGTGCTGTTGGCAGCCGGCGCGTGGCGCAGTGGCCAGCGCTGGTGGGCTCTGGGCGCGGCCGGCGTGCTGATGGGCCTGTGCGCGCAGGCACTGCTGGGCGTGCGCGTGCCGGCCCCGGCGCTGTACGCAGCGGAGCACGTGGGCATCAACCTGTTCCTCGCGGTGCTGTTCGGCAGCACGCTGCGCGCCGGCCGCAAGCCCTTCATCACGACGCTCGCCGAGCGGGTGCACCGCGTGTTCACGGCCGACATGGCGGCCTACACCCGCAAGGCCACGCTGGCGTGGACGCTCTACTTCATCGGCATGGCCGCGCTCTCGGTGGCGCTCTACGCACTGGCACCATTCGACGCCTGGGCGCTGTTCGCGAACCTGCTCACGCCGCTGGCGGTGGCGCTGATGTTCGTCGGCGAGTACCTGCTGCGCTACCGCCTGCACCCCGAGTTCGAGCGCGCCAGCCTGGCGGACGCGATACGCGCCTACTCGCAAGCCGGGCGGGCGCCGCAAGCCGGGCCGGTGCGCATCAAGCCCGGGCCGACCCGCTGACATGAACGCCGTGCCGCTGCTGGAAGGCGCCGACCTCGCCGCACCGCTGGCCTGGCATCAGGGGCAACCGATCACGCGTGCCCAGTACCTGGCCGATGTGCAGGCGCTCGCCGCCCTGCTGCCCGAGCGCGGGCCGATGCTCAACGTCACCCACGACCGCTACCGCTTTGCCGTGGGGCTGGGTGCCGCCATGGAGCGCGGCCAGAACAACCTGCTGCCGCCCAACCACACCACCGACACCGTGTCGCGGCTCGCGGCGCTGTTCCCTGGCGCTTATGCCTTGTGCGACGCTGGCGCAGCGGCCGTCGACCTGCCGGTGCTGCGGCACCCTCACTACCCGGCAGCCCCAGTGGCAGCCCGTGGCGCCGACGCGCCCGTGTTGCCCTGCCCGCAGTTCGCGGCCGATGCGCTGGCCGCGCAGGTGCTCACCTCCGGCTCGACCGGCGCCCCCGTGCCGCACCCCAAGGCCTGGGGCCTGCTGGTGCGCAACGCCCGCAGTGGCGCGGCCCGTCTGGCGCAGCAGATGGGGCGCGATTCGCTCACCGGCTGCACGATCGTGGCCACGGTGCCGGCACAGCACATGTACGGCTTCGAGTCGAGCGTGTTGGTGGCTCTTGTCGGCGGCGCGGCATTCGACACCGAGCGGCCGTTCTACCCCGCCGACATTGCCGCCGCTCTGGCCCGCGCGCCGCGCCCGCGCCTGCTCGTCACCACACCGTTGCACTTGAAGACGCTGGTCGACGCCGGCATCGCGCTGCCCCCGGTGGACCTGATCGTGAGCGCCACCGCACCCCTGTCGCCCCAGCTGGCGGCGCGGGCCGAGGCCGCGTTCGGCGCGCCGCTGATGGAGATCTACGGCTGCACCGAAGCCGGCCAGGTGGCATCGAGGCGCACCACTCACGGCGACGAGTGGCAGGTGTACGGCGGCCTGCAGCTCAGCGGCGACGGCGATTCTGCGGTCGTGCAAGGCGGCCACGTGCCGCAGCCGGTACCGCTGGCCGACGTGCTGGAGGTGCTCGACGCACAGACCTTCCGCCTGCTCGGCCGCTCGAACGACCTTGTCAACGTGGCCGGCAAGCGCAGTTCGCTGAGCCACCTGAACTACCACCTGAACGCCATCGAGGGCGTGCGCGACGGAGCCTTCTGGCTGCGTGCGCAAGCCGGTGCGCCGGGCCACGCCGATGGCGCGGAGCACCTTCACGCCGACGGTGTGGGGCACGTTCACGCCGACAGCGTGGTGCGCCTCATCGCCTTCGTGGTGGCGCCGGGTGTGTCGCATGCGTACCTGCGCAGCGCGCTGCGCGAGCGCATCGACCCGGCCTTCCTGCCGCGCCGCCTGATCGACGTGCCGGCGTTGCCGCGCGAGGCCACGGGCAAGCTGCCGGCCGGCGTGCTCGATGCCTGGGCGCCGCTGCAACTCGCCGCGCTGCGCCCGCGCACGCCATGACGACGCACAGCGCGCCGTGGCACGTCGCGTTCGATCACCCGGCCTTTGCCGGCCACTTCCCGGGGCAGCCGCTGCTGCCCGGTGTGGCCTTGCTGTCACAGGTGCTGGAAACGGCCCTGGCACACCCTGAATTTGCCGCGTTGATCGGCCCGGCACCGCGCATCGGCGCGGCCAAGTTCCTGGCGCCGGTGCGGCGGGGCGCGGCCCTCGTGATCCACCTGACCGAATCGGCGCGCAGCCTCGCCTTCGAGGTGCGCGAAGGCGAGCGCGTCACGGCAACCGGGCAGTTCGAGTTGGCGGGCGCCCGATGAGCACGCCGCTCGACACAGGCAAGCCCGGCCACGCGCCGGCCCAGCCGGGCAGCGGCCAGCGCGCCGGCTGGACCGAGCAACGCGAGCGCGGCAGCCTGTGGGTGCTGCGCGTGATGCGCTGGATCGCGGTCAGCGCCGGCCGGCCGGCCGCGCGGGTGGTGCTGCACCCGATCGCGCTGTACTTCCTGGTCGCCAATGGCAAGGCACGGCGCGCATCGCGTGACTACCTGACGCGCGCGCTGAAGCGGCCCGCGAAGCTGCGCGACGTGTACCGCCACATCCACCATTTCGCTGCGTCGATCCTCGACCGCGTCTACTTCCTGCAAGACCGGCTGCGCGAATTCGACCTGCGCTCGACCGGCCTCGACGTGCTCGACGCGGCCATGGCGCAGGGCGACGGCGTGATGCTGGTCGGCGCGCACCTGGGCAGCTTCGAGGCCTTGCGCGCCATCGGCCAAGAGCGCGGCGTGAAGGTCGCGATGCTGATGTTCGAGGAGAACGCGCGCCTCATCACCCGCACCCTCGCGGCCATCGCACCGCAGGCGCAGCTGCACACCATCGCGCTCGGCCGCGCCGGGGCCATGCTGTCGCTGCGCCGGTGGCTCGACGGCGGCGGCATCGCCGGGTTGTTGGCCGACCGCACGCTGCCCGGCCAGGCGGAGCGCTCGCGCTCGGGCGCGGGCTCCCAATCCCACGCGAACACACGGCAGCTGCCCTTCCTCGGCCAACCGGCGCGCTTCTCGGACGGGCCGTTCCGGCTCGCCTCACTGCTGCGCCGCCAGGTCGTGTTCATGGCCGGGCTGTATCTCGGCGGCAAGCGCTACGAGCTGCGCTTTGTCGCGCTGGCCGACTTCCGCGAACCGGTGGCCGCGGGCGCGAGCGAAGCGCGCATCCTCGCGGCGATGCAACGCTATGTGATGCTGATCGAGGCCCTGTGCATCGAGTCGCCTTACAACTGGTTCAACTTCTTCGACTTCTGGGCCCCCGATGCCGCCGCTGCCGATGCCACCCCTGCCGAGTAAGCGCCGCCGCGCCATGGTGGCCATGGCGGCCATGGCGCCCACAGTCGCAGCGTGGCGCGGGCCGGCTCGCGCGTCGTGCCTGACGCTGTGCTTCGCGCTGTGCTTCGCGCTGACCTCGGCGCCGCCGGCCCATGCGCAAGCCGAGCCGTTCACGCTGGCCGAGCTGACCCGCCTGCTCGCGCAAGTGAAGGCCGGTGACGCCACCTTCACCGAGAAGCGTGCGGTCGCCGTGCTCGACCGCACGCTCGAATCGACCGGCCGCCTGTCGTTCGCCGCACCCGACACCTTCGTGCGCGAAACGCTGAAGCCGCGCCAGGAGAAGCTCGCGGTCGTCGGCAACACCGTGACCCTGAGCCAGGGCACGCGCACCCGCACCGTGGCGCTCGACTCGGTGCCCGAAGCCGCCGTCATCGTCGAAGCCGTGCGCGGCACGCTCACCGGCAACCGCGACGCACTGGAGCGCCACTTCAGCACCCGCGTGTCGGGCAGCGCACCGCGCTGGGCGCTCGAATTGACGCCGCTCGACGTGCGCTTGCGCGGCCAGGTGGCATCGGTGCGCGTGGCCGGCACGCAAGGCGTGGTGCGCGAGGTCACGGTGGCGCTGGCCGACGGCGACCGCTCGGTCATGACGATCGAACCCGTGCCCATCGCGGCCCGGCCGGCGAGCGCGCCGAACTGATGGCGGGCATCGAGCCCGGCGAGCGCACCGATCGCCGGCTTGCGTCCACACTCGCGTTCGCCCGCCGGCACGCGCTGGCGCTGTGGCTGCTGTGCGTGATCGCCTGCGGCGTGGTGGCTGCGCGCACCACCTTCGTGGCCGACCTGTCGGCCTTCCTGCCCTCGGCGCCCACGCCCGAGCAGGCGGTGCTGCTCGACCAGTTGCGCACCGGCGTGGCCTCGAAGCTGGTGTTGATCGGCATCGAAGGCGGCAGCGCCGCCACGCGCGGCGAAGCGTCGATGAAGCTGGCCCGCGCGCTGCGCAGCAGCGGCCTGTTCGACGCGGTTCACAACGGCGACAACACCGGGTTCGAGGCCACCGGCCGCTTCCTGTTCGAGCACCGCTATGTGCTGAGCCCGGCGGTCGATGCCGAGCGCTTCACGGCCGCCGGCCTGCGCGCCGCCATCGACGACACGACCGCGCTGCTCGGCACGCCCGCAGGCGTCGCGATCAAGCCGCTGATCTGGCGTGACCCGACCGGCGAGACGGTGCGCATGGCCGAGGCGATGCTGCCCGCGCAGTCACCGCGCAGCGAAGCGGGCGTGTGGGTGTCGCGCACGGCAGCGCGGGCGGTGCTGGTTGCGACCACCCACGCGGAAGGCTCGGACCTGGACGCGCAGGAGCGCGCGCTGCAACAGGTGCGGACGAGCTTCAATGCCGTCGCAGGCAGGGGATCGCAACCGGGCACGGGCACGGGCACGGGCACGGGCACGGGCGCTGCGCCGAGCGCCGAAGGCGACGCGTTGACGATGGTCGTCTCCGGCACGCCCACCTTCGCGGTGGCATCCCGCACCCAGATCAAGGCCGAGGTCGAGCGCCTCGCCTTGTTCGGCGGTGTGGCCATCGTCGTGCTGATGCTGGCCGCGTTCGGCGGGTCGCTGCGCACGCTGGCCATCGCGTCGCTGCCGGTGGCGAGTGGCGTGCTCGCGGGCATCGCGCTCGTGAGCCTCGCGTTCGGCAACGTGCACGGCATCACCCTCGGGTTCGGCACCACGCTGATCGGCGAGGCGGTGGACTACGCCGTGTACTACCTGATCCAGGCGCGGCCCCGGCACGGCGCTGCGCCGGGCTCGGGCGCGAAGGCGTGGGCGACTGAGAACTGGCCGACGGTTCGGCTCGGCCTGTGGACCTCGCTGTGCGGCTTTGCGGCGCTGCTGTTCTCGGGCTTCCCCGGGCTGGCGCAACTCGGCCTGTTCTCGATGGCCGGGCTCACGGCCGCGGCGCTGACCACGCGCTGCGTATTCCCCACGCTCGCCCCCGACGGCGCCCCCGGCACCGGCCTGCGCCAGCGCCTGGGCCGCGCGGTCAGCGCGCTCACCCAAGCCCTGCCGCGCCTGCGCTGGCCGCTGGCGGCGGTGGCGGTGGCGGCCGCGCTGGCCTGCGCGCTGCTGCCCTCGGCGTGGCGCGGCAACCTGAGTTCGCTGAGCCCGATGAGCGAGCGCACGATGGCAATCGACGCCGCGCTGCGCGGCGACATCGGTGCCACCGACGGCGGCACGCTGGTCGCCGTGTCGGCCCCCAGCGAAGCCGCCGTGCTGGCGGCTGCCGAAGCGGCAGGTCAGCGCCTCGACGGCCTGGTGGCGAGCGGCGCGCTGCTCGGCTACGAGTCACCCGCGCGCCTGCTGCCCAGCCCGGCGTTGCAGGCCCAGCGCCGCGCCGCGCTGCCCGATGCCGCCACGCTCACTTCGCGCCTCGCCGAAGCCACCGCCGACGGCCCGCTGCCCGCATCGCGCCTGGCACCGTTCATTGCCGATGTGCAGGCCGCGCGCCAGTTGCCGCTGCTCGACCGCGCGGCGCTGCAAGGCACACCGCTCGCCAGCGCACTCGACGCGCAGCTCGTGCCCGGTAGCACGTCGCGGCCGTGGCGGGCCCTGTTGAGCCTGCAGACCGGCGCCCAAGGCATCGACACCGCCACCTTGCGCACCGCGCTGGCGGGCCTGCCGGGCGCGCAGGTCGTGAACATCAAGAACGAACTCGACGCGCTGTATGCGCGTTACCTGAACGAAGCCCAGTGGCAGGCCCTGCTCGGCGCGCTGGCCGTGTGCGCGCTGCTGGCCTGGCACCTGCGCTCCGCAGCGCGGCTGTGGCGCATCGTGCAGCCGGTGGCGGCTGCGGTGCTCATCGTGTTGGCGGGGCTGACGGCAAGCGGCGCGGGCCTGGGCATCCTGCACCTGGTCGGCTTGCTGCTGACCGTGGCCATCGGGTCGAACTACGCGCTGTTCTTCGACAAGCTGCGGGAGGCGCAGCAGGCGCTGGCGCCAAGTCAAGCACTCGCGCTCGACGCTGACACGCTCGCCTCGCTGGCGCTGGCTAACCTGACCGCTGTCGTGTCGTTCGGGCTGCTCGCCGCGTCGAGCATTCCGGCGCTGTTCGCCATCGGCCAGGTGGTCGCGCCGGGCATCCTGCTGTGCCTGGTGTTGTCGGCCGCCTTCATAGGGCGGCCAGCGCCTTGAGTGGCGCAGGGCGTGTGGGAAAATCGGTTCTCGATTTGCCCTTATGCACGCCCCGTCAACGCCCCTTCCCCTTGTGCCCGCACCGTGGCGCACCCCCGTGTTGCTGAAAGCGAGCGTCGGCCTGCACCTGGGCGCTGGCGCCACAGTGGCCGCGCAACCGGCGCTGTGGCCATGGGCTCTGGGTGCGGTGGCGTTGAACCACGCCTTGATCACCGCCACGGGCCTGTGGCCGCGCTCCACCTGGCTGGGCAGCAACTGGCGCCGCCTGCCCGATGCCGCCGCTGCACGCGCTGAAGTCGCGATCACCATCGACGACGGGCCCGACCCGCAGGTCACGCCGGCGGTGCTGGACGCGCTTGATGCGCTGGGTGCACGCGCCACGTTCTTCTGCATCGCACAGCATGCGCAAGCCCACCCGCAGCTGTGCCACCAGATCACCGCGCGCGGCCACAGCGTGCAGAACCACAGCCTGCGCCATGCGCACTCGTTCTCGATGCTCGGCCCGAGCGCCATGGAACGTGAGGTGCTGCAGGCGCAAGACATGCTCGCGCAGATCACCGGCCAGCGCCCGCAGTTCTTTCGCGCACCGGCGGGCTTGCGCAACCCGTTCCTCGCGCCGGTGCTGCACCGCCTCGGCCTGCAGCTCGTGAGCTGGACACGGCGCGGCTTCGACACCGTTCGCACCGATCCGGCCGATGTGCTGGCGCGCTTGACCCGGCAACTGGCCGCCGGCGACATCGTGCTGCTGCACGACGGCCATGCGGCGCGCACCGTCAGCGGCAGCGCCGTGCTGCTGGACGTGCTGCCGCCGCTGGTGCGGCAATTGGAGGCGCTCGGCCTGCGCAGCGTCACGCTGCCGCAGGCCTTGAGTGGCGTGGCGCCGTCGCCGGCATCGAGCGCGGTGGCAGCGGCATGACGCCGCTGCCCATCACTGCCCACACAGCCACCACGGCTCTCGGTGCCGGTGTGGCGCCGCTGCTCGCCGCGCTGCGCGAAGAACGCAGTGGCCTGGCTCCGGTGCGCTTCATGGGAACGCCGTTGCCGACATGGACCGGCGAGGTCGCCGGTGTCGACGACGTCGCGCTGCCCGACGCCAGCCTCGCGTTCGACTGCCGCAACAACCGGCTGGCGTGGCTCGGCCTGCGTCAAGACGGTTTCATCGGCGCTGTTGACCGCGCCAAGACACGCTGGGGTTCGCACCGCGTGGCCGTGCTGCTGGGCACCAGCACCTCGGGCTTGCTGCAGACCGAGCTGGCGTATCGCCAGCGTGATGCGGGCGGCGCGCTGCCGGCGAGCTTCGACTACGAGCGCACGCAGAACACGCAGTCGCTCGGCGCCTTCGTGGCGCAGGTGCTCGGCCTCTCCGGGCCGGCCTGGGTGGTATCGACTGCGTGCTCGTCGAGCGCCAAGGTGTTCGGCAACGCAGCGCGGTTGATCGAGGCCGGGTTGATCGACGCGGCCGTGGTCGGCGGGGTCGACAGCCTGTGCCTGACCACGCTCTACGGCTTCAACTCGCTGGAGCTGCTGTCAGCGCAGATCTGCCGGCCGTGGGACGCCGCGCGCGACGGCCTGTCGATCGGCGAGGCGGCGGCGTTCGCGCTCGTCGAGCGCGCAAGCGATGCGGCAAGCGATACCGCAAGCGATACCGCAAGCGAACGGCCGCAAGGCTGGTTGCTCGGCGTCGGCGAGAGCAACGACGGCCACCACATGAGCACGCCGCACCCCGAGGGCGCGGGCGCCATCGCGGCGATGCGCGCAGCGCTGCTCGACGCGGGGCTGCGGCCCGCCGACATCGGCTACATCAACCTGCACGGCACCGCCACGCCGAGCAACGACGCGGCCGAAGACCGTGCGGTCGGCAGCGTGTTCGGCGGGGTGGGCGGCGGCGTGGGCGGTGTCTCCACGCCGTGCAGCTCGACCAAGGGCGCGACTGGCCACACGCTGGGCGCGGCCGGTGCCGTCGAGGCCGTGATCTCGCTGCTGGCGCTGCAGCACGGCCTGCTGCCGGCCGGGTTGAACACAACGCAGCCCGACCCGACACTCATGCTCGACTACCTGCGCACCAACCGGCACGCGCCGCTGCGCGCGGTGCTGTCGAACTCGTTCGGCTTCGGCGGCTCGAACGCCAGCCTGGTGTTCGGAGCAGCGGCGTGACCGGCCTGCGTGTATTCATCCAGGGCGTGGGCGTGCTCGGGCCCGGGCTGGCTTCCTGGGCTGCATCGCAAGCCGTGCTGACGGGCGCCCAGCCGTTTCTCGCCAGCCCCACGCTGCTGCCGCCGCCAGCGCGCTTGCCGCCGGCCGAGCGGCGGCGCGCCGGGGCGGCCATCAAGCTCGCATTGGCGGTGGCCGACGAAGCGGTTGCGCAAGCCACGCTCGACCCGCAACACCTGGCCACCGTGTTCAGCTCGTCCAGCGGCGAAGGCACGCACTGCCATGCGCTGTGCGAAACGCTGGCCACACCGGCGCCGATGGTGTCGCCCACGCGCTTCACGAACTCGGTTCACAACGCCGCGGCCGGCTGCTGGCACATCGCGGTCGCGAGCCGCGCACCATCGACCAGCCTGTGCGCGTTCGACGCCAGCTTCGCCGCCGGACTGCTGGAAGCTGCGAGCCTGGTGCTGCACTCGCAAGCACCCGTGCTGCTGGTGTGCAGCGACTCGCCCTACCCCGAACCGCTGCACGCCAAGCGGCCAGTGCCCGACCACTTCGGCGTGGCGCTCGTGCTCGCGCCCGCAGCCACGGCCGAGTCGCTTGCGGCGCTGGCGATCGG
This sequence comes from Rhizobacter sp., assembly GCA_031385155.1. Lineage (GTDB taxonomy): Bacteria > Pseudomonadota > Gammaproteobacteria > Burkholderiales > Burkholderiaceae_C > LMDS01. The sequence goes on along the minus strand of JANNBF010000079.1, from coordinate 10,515 downwards.
CCTGACGCCCCCCCGCGAAACGAGCGCGCCAACGCCCTGCGACAACAGCCCCCTTGACGCCCTGCGCGTGGCCATCCCGGCAGCGGCCTCGCTGCCCTTGCTGCAGGCTTTGGCGCGCGGTGCCGTCCGGCATCGCATGGTGTTCTTGCTCCCGCCAACGGCGGGGCTGTCGGTCGAACTGCACGCCGTGACCGATGGCGGCTGACCCCACCCCTTTGTCGCTTCACACCATGGAGCACACCATGCCGCAGACCCTCGGCCACGCCGGCATCGCCGCACTCATCCCGCACAGCGGTGCCATGTGCCTGCTCGACCGCCTGTGCGCCTGGGACACGCAGCGCATCGCCTGCCGCGCCACCAACCACCGCGACGCTGCGCACCCGCTGCGCAGTGCCAGCGGCCTGCTGGCGCCGGTGGCCATCGAGTACGCCGCTCAGGCCATGGCGCTGCACGGCGCGTTGATTGGCCAGGCCGCCGGTACTGCGGCCACGCCGGGCTACCTGGCCAGTGCGCGCAGCGTGCAACTGCACGTGCTGCGGCTCGACGACCTCGCGCTCAATGCCACCGCCGGCGAGCCCGACGAGCTGCACATCGAAGCCACGCGTCAGGCCGGCGATGCGCGGCAGATCCTCTACGCATTCACCATCACCCACCAGGGCCGGCCGGTCGCCGAAGGCCGCGCGGCGGTGGTGCTCAACACGGCGCTTGCCGCATGAACCCATGAACGACACACCGACGCCGCCCAAGCGCGCGCTCGTCACCGGCGCCAGCGGCGGCCTCGGCCGCGCGATTGCGCTGCGGCTCGCGGCCGACGGCCTGCACGTGATCGTGCATGCGAACCGCCGGCTCGATGCGGCAACAGTACTCGCCGAAGAGATCGGCGCACAAGGCGGTCACGCGCAAGCGGTTGCGTTCGACATCACCGACCGCGAAGCGACCCACGCCGCCATCGCCACGCTGCTGGCGGAGGGCCCGATCCAGGTGCTGGTCAACAACGCCGGCGTGCATGCCGATGCCGCCTTCCCGGCGCTGCGCGAAGCGCAGTGGCACGACGTGATCGACGTGTCGCTGAACGGCTTCTTCAACGTCACGCAGCCACTCACGATGCCGATGATCCGCACGCGCTGGGGCCGCATCATCAACATCAGCTCGGTCGCCGCGATCACCGGCAACCGCGGGCAGGTGAACTACGCCGCGGCGAAGGGTGCACTCAACAGCGCAACCAAGTCACTCGCGCTGGAGCTGGCCAGCCGGGGCATCACCGTCAACGCGGTCGCGCCGGGCTTGATCGATGCCGGCATGGCCGAAGGCTTCGATGCCGCACTGATCGAGCGCATGGTGCCGATGAAGCGCGCGGGCCGCGCCGACGAGGTGGCGGCGCTGGTGGCGTTCCTCGCCTCGGCTGAGGCGGGCTACATCAGCGGGCAGGTGATCTCGATCAACGGCGGGATGATCTGACGGCCATCGCCGGCAGGGCTGCGGCGGGCGCCACGGCGGCGCCGGTGAATGACGGGCCGGTCAAGTCGGTGGCAGTCATGCCGCGGTTCACGTCGAACCCGGTCAGGCGCCAGTCGTGCACGGCCAGCCGAAACGGCTTCACGATGCGCTCGAAGAAGCGCGTCGGCCAGCGCACGCCGTGCAGGTCGATGAAGTCGAAGGTCTCGACCTCGGCAACCGCGCCGACGGTCGAGCCCAGGCCGTCGAGGGTGAAGCGCACGCGGCGCATCAGCTTCTCTTCACGGTCGATGAACAGCGCAACGCGGTCGCTCGCCGCCATACCGAGGCCGGGCACCAACCGCAGGTAGACGATGTCGCACTCGCGCCCATCCACGGTCTCGGTGCCGCCCAGCGCCACGGGCTGCGCGCGGTCCGCGAGCCACATCGGCCCGAGCAGGAACAGGCTGTAGCCGTCGACCACCAGCGCGGCCGCAGCACGCGGGTCGGTGGCCAGCGCTTCTTCACCGTTGAACCACACGCGCACATCGCCGGGGGCCGCAGCAGGCTTGCGCCGAACCACCTGCTTGGCGCCGCCCGTGCCCCGATGCGCCTGAGCGACCAGACCTTCGCGCAACAGCAGCCGCTCTTGCGAGGCCTGGCGAAACCGCTCATCGACCAGCGCGGGCTGCAAGCGGTTGATGAGGCCGCGCCACTCGCCGGCGTAGCTGATGCTCAGGTCTTGCAGCTGGCGCAGCGCGCCGATGCCGTGGGCCTGCGCGCTCGCCGCCAGCAGCGCGGCGGCAGCCGCTTGACCACTCGCATCGACCGGCTCGTAGACGGCCGGCCAGGGCGCAGCGCAACCGGGCAGCGCCAGCAGTGCCGGCGCAGCGAGCGCTGCGAGCAAGCGGCGCCGTTGTTGCTGTGTTTGATCGAGTCGGTGCGCAGGGGATGTCATGGGTGGCTTGCCGGTTTGCGTTGCGTCGGAGATCACAGCCTGCGCGACGAAGGCCGCCCGATCATGCGCGCCCGAACGGCGGCTTGCCGGCGAGCCTGCGCCACACGAGCCACGGCAGGCGGAGCACGAACTCGGCCATCAGGCGCAAGTGCATCCAGGTGAGCAACAGATTGTCGCGCCCGTATCGGAAGTGCGAAACACCGCCCTCCTCGGCCGTCAGGTACTTGACCGGCGCGCCCAGGTTGATGGGCGTGACGCCGCGCCACGCCAGGCGCACGACGGCTTCGGTGTCGAAGTCGAAGCGGCGCATCCACGGCTGGCCGCGCATCACGCCGATCAATGCCGTGATGGGGTAGACGCGAAAGCCGTAAAGCGAATCGTCGATGCCGGCACCGAGCGTTTCCAGGTTCGTCCACCAGTTCGACACGCGCCGGCCGCGAACGCGCAACAGCGGCGCAGAGGCGTCGAACACGGGGCGGCCGAGCACCATCGCATGGGTGCGGGCGAGCGACGCGCGCATGAACGCCGGGATCAGGTCAGCCGGGTGCTGGCCGTCGGCGTCCATCGTCAGCGCATGCGTGAAACCGGCGGCGCGCGCGGCTTGCAGACCATGCAACACGGCGGCGCCTTTGCCGCTGTTGTGCGGCAGCGCGAAGACGGTCAGGCCGGCGTCGGCAGCGGCCATCTCACGCAGGCCTTGAAGCGTGCCGTCGGTGCTGCCGTCGACCACCACCCACACCGGCGACCACTGCGCGCGCGCGGCGCGCACCGTGGCGTAGACGGTGGCGCCGGTGTCGAAGCTCGGGATCAGCACGAGGTGCGTGGCGCTCGTCAGCTGACCCGAAATGGCGGCCGCATCCCTCATCGCGACAGCTCCGCAGCGAAGTAGGTTTCCAGCCGCCTCAACAAGCCCTGGTGGTCGGCTTGCGGTGCGAAGCGCTCGCCGAGCCGGGCGCGGAAGACGACCGGGAACACCGGCGCGCGCCAGATCGGCCAGCCCTTGCCGAGGTAGGGCGAGTCGGTCTCGATGATGACGGCCTGGATCGGCACGCGCGCCATGTGCGCCATCAACGTGATGCCGGGGCGAAACGTGTTGACCGGTGTTGCCACCGTGCGCGTGCCTTCCGGGAACAGCACCAGTTGGCCGCCGGCCTTGAGGTTGGCGACGGCGCTGCGGATCATGCCGCGCGGCGGCTCGTTGCGGATGTAGCGCGCCAGCCGGCAGGCGGCGCCGAGGAAGGGGTTGCGCATCAGGCTCGACCGCATGATGCAGATGCCGCGCGGCACGCGGGCGACGATGAGCAGCGCGTCGAGCATGCTCGGGTGGTTGGCGGCGATGATGAGGCCGGCATCACGCTCAAGCACGTCGAGCGCGGTGGAGTCGATGCGCATCAGGCCGAGCCACTGGGCGCAAGTCCAGAAGCTACGGTACACCGACGACACGGCCGCCCGCCCGACCACGGTGCCGTGCTCGCGCGTCAGGACCGGGTGCAGCACCAGCGCCACCATGTTCCAGGTCAGCGACATGGCGGCGAGGTGGACGAGCAGCACGTAGAACAGCACGCATTGCGACAGGCGCTTCAACGGCGTCAAGCGCACCTCAGTCGGTGCCCGGCACGCGTTCGGACACGAGTTCAGACGATTGCGCCAGCACCCACGCCACGCCAATACCGAGCGTCAGTGCGCTGCGGCTGCGCACCAGCGGGCTGGGCTCGAACGTGGCACCGCGCAAGCTGTCGTGGCGCACGAAGGCGCCGACCCACATCGGCCCGAACCGGCGCGACGTGGCGGCCAGCGCGTTCCAGCCGCCATAGCCGCCGTGCGCTGCGTAGGCCGCTCGGGTGGCGGTGGCGTACGCCGCATCCACACCGTAGAAGTGCTCGTGGTATTTGCGGTCGGCGAACAGCGGGCCGGCTTGCAGCCCGACGTGCCAGCCGCCCACATCGCAGTCGAGGTTCAGGTGCGGTGAGAAGGTGGTGCCCACGAGCCGGGGCGAGCGCTGCAGCGAAAAGGCCGCGCGCACCGGCAGCCGCAGGTCGAGCCGCCAGTCTCGTCGCTCGCCGCCGGCCAGCGTGAGGTTCAAGTTCGGGCCGATCTCGGCGGTGCCCGCCAGGTCGGGCATGCCGGCACGGGCGGTGTTGTTGCTGCTGCGCGTGGGGGTGGACGCGGCCAGGCTCACGTCGACCTTGACGCGCTCGGTGTCGAGCAGCAAGGCACGCGCGCCGTCGCGGTCGGCCTTCAGCCAGGTGCCGCGGTACACCACGTACGGCAGCGGCAAGGCATAGGTGCGGCTCTGGTCGGCACCACGGTAGTCGGGCAGGCGCAACGCGGCGGCACCGATGCCCAGCTCCCACAGCGGGCGAAGCGGCGGTGCGTCGGCCAGGCGCCCGGCCGGGGCATCGCCGGCGCGCTCAGAAACGGGGGCCACAATCTGCGCCCATGTCGTGCAGCTCGCTGCAAGGCAGCCGGCGCCGATGGCTGTAAACGCCTTGCAAGATCGCATCAGGCAAGCCCCGTGCATGGCACGACATGCGCTGAGGAAGGCGTGAAACCATAGGCCTCGATCTCGACCAGCAGCTCGGCTCGGCACACGTCGGCGCGCACGTACAGCGCCTCGGCTGCCGCCCTGCGCGCGGGCCCCGTGTGGCGCTCGAACAGGTCGCGCACCACAGGCAGGTCTTCAGCGTGGCGCAGGTAGATGGTGCAGGCCAGCTCGCCGGGCTCGAACACGGTGCCGCTGCGGCGGGTGGCTTCGCTGCACAGCGCGTCGATGTGGTCCAGCGTTTGCTGCGTCTGGCGCTGCACGTCGCCCACATGCACGCTGGCATGGCCGACGATGCTGGCGGTGCCGGAGATGAACAGAACATGCCGCCCACCGCCCGCATCAGCCACCGCCGCGCGAGAGAACGTCGGGCTGATCGGGCCGTAGTCGATGGGGTAGTGGTACGCACTGACTTGCAGCGGGTTCTCGATGGCCAGTGGCGCGTTGCGGCCCGCAAGAAACTGCACGCGCAGCACGCCCGCCGCGCTGCCGAGCGCACACGCTGAGGGTGCCCCAGCGAAGGCACTGTACCGAGCGTCCATGAACGCTTGCTGACGGCCGGCGTTGAACTGCCGGTAGCGCTCACCCGGGCCGTCGTCGACATTGATGTCGGGCACATAGTTCCACAGGCGAAGCAGGTGCGGGCAGGTGCTGTCGGCAAGAACCTCAAAGATCGCGGCATACGCCTGTTGCGCTGCAGCGCGCAGGCCGCCGTCGGTGCGCCGGTCATCGATCTCCACACTGCCGTGCAGCCAGTGGCCGCCGTCGGCATAGCGCACCGGGCCGCGCTGCTGCACCGGAGCCAAGGCAGATGCGCACCACAGGTCGGCCACGGGCCCGCCCGGGTGCAGCAGTGGCAAGCTGGCATCGCCGGCGCTCAGTGTGCGGGCGCCCAGCGGGTACAGCGGCGCGTGCGCCATGCCGGAATCAAGCCGGTGAAAGCCGAGCGTGGGAGCGGCGGCAACGGGCGGCCGCAAAGCAACCGTCACGAGTTCAACGCCCCGACGTCGCGGATGTTCACGCGCCGCCGCAACCAGGCGCGCCAGGTGCGCCGCAGGTTGCCGATCGAGACCAAGTAATACACCGCCTTCATGATGCGGATGGCGCGCCAGATCGGCGTCTTGCCATAGATGTCACCGGCCAGCAGCGAGAGCAGCGCCTCTTTCACGCGCAGCGGGTTCTGCGGCTCCATGAACAGCTCGCGCATGGTCGGGTTCGTGACGCGGTAGATGAACCACGAGAACTCGCGCGGCCCCAAGCGCACGCGCGCGTCGAAGTGCTTGCGCAGGGCGGCTGCCTTCGAGGGCATGTCGAGCACGGCCTCGACCACCGGCACCGCCTCGAAACCGCCCTGCATCGCGAGGAACACGCCGCTCGAGAACACCGGGTCGATGAACGCATACGCATCGCCCAGCATCAGGAAGCGCTCGCCGCTGCTGATGGCACTGCTGTACGAGTAGTTGCAGGTCGCGTGCACTTCGTCGTTCACGAGCGTGGCACCGTCCAGCCGCGCCGCCAGGCCCTTGCACGAGGCGATGGTGTCGTGAAAGAACTCGGCCATCGGCTTGCCGCCGCGTGACTTCAGGTAGTAGGGCCAGCACACCGCGCCGACGCTCGTGGTGCCGTCGGCCAGCGGAATGAACCAGAACCAGCCGTGGGCGAACCAGAAGATGGTGATGTTGCCTTCCATCTTGCCTTCGAGCCGCGTGGCGTGGGTGAAGTGGCCGTAGATCGCCGAGCTGTTGTGCCGCTCGTTCTTCTGCTTGCACTTGAAGTGGTTGGCCAGCAGCGTGTCGCGCCCCGAGGCATCGACGAGAAAGCGGGTGCGCCAGGTCTGCTTCGCCCCGTCGTCGAGTTCCACCTGCACGGTGGCACCGGTCTCGTCGAACGCCACGTCGCGCACGCGGTAGCCCTCGAGCGTGCGCGCACCCTTGTGCGCCGCGTTGCGGAACAGGATGTCGTCGAGGTCGGCGCGGCGCACCTGCCACGCATACGGCATGGTCTTGTCCCAGGCCTCGGCGAACTCGACCGACGCAGGCAACGCATGGTCGGGCGAGACGAACTCGACGCCGTACTTCGGCATGCCGATGCGCTCGACCTGATCGCGCACGCCGAGCTTGTCGAACAGCGCCACGTTGGCCGGGAGCAGCGACTCGCCGATGTGGAAGCGCGGGTGGTGCGCCTTCTCCATCATGACCACGTCGCGCCCGCGCTCGGCGAGCAAGGTGCTGATCGTGGAGCCCGCCGGCCCACCGCCGACAACTAGCACGTCGCAGTGGAAATCTGGGGCTTTGGCGGCAGGCGCGGGGGTCTGCGGGTTGTTCATGGGGCGATGGTCCAGCGGCTCAGGAACGTCGCGATTCTATCGTCGGCCCCGCCGCGGCGTGCCCGGCCGACGGCTTGCGGGCAGGCTCACTCGCCGAGGTAGGCGGCGCGCACTTTCGGGTCGTTCAGCAGCTTCTTGGCGTCACCGCTCATCGTGACTTCGCCCGAGTCCATCACGTAGCCGCGCGATGCGAGCTGCAGCGCGCGGCTCGCGTTCTGCTCGACCAGCAGCACCGTCGTGCCGCGCTGGTGGATGTCGTTGACGACCTCGAAGATCTTGTCGACCATGATCGGCGACAGGCCCATCGACGGCTCGTCGAGCAGCAGCACCTTGGGCTGCGCCATCAGCGCGCGGCCCATCGCGAGCATCTGCTGCTCGCCGCCGCTCATAGTGCCGGCGAGCTGGTTGCGGCGCTCTTTCAGGCGCGGGAAGATCGCGAAGACCTTGTCGATGTCGGCCTCGATCTGGTTGTCATTGCGGATGAACGCACCCATCTGCAGGTTCTCGGTGATCGTCATGCGCGTGAAGGTACCGCGGCCCTCCGGCACCATCACCAAGCCCTGCTTGACCAGGTCCCACGGGCCCTGGCCCTTGATCGACTTGCCCATGTATTCGATGTCGCCACCAGCTGCCGGCTGGGTGCCGGTCACGGCCTTGAGCGTGGTTGTCTTGCCGGCGCCGTTGGCACCGATCAGGCTGACGAGTTCGCCCTCGTTCACCTCGAACGAGACACCTTTGACAGCCTGGATGCCGCCGTACGCGACCTTCAGGCCGGTGACCTTGAGCATAGTGTTTGCCATGTGCGCTCCCGGCTCAGTGGTTCTTGTGGTCGGCGCCGAGGTAGGCCTCGATCACCTTCTCGTTCTTCTGCACTTCGGCGGCCGTGCCTTCGGCGATCTGCTTGCCGTAGTCGAGCACGGTGAGGCGGTCGCACAGGCCCATCACGAGCTTCACGTCGTGCTCGATGAGCAGGATGGTGCGGCCGTCATTTCGGATCTGGTCGATCAGCTCGCGCAGCACGAGCTTCTCGCTCGCGTTCATGCCGGCTGCGGGTTCGTCGAGCGCGATGAGCTTCGGGTCGGTGGCCAGAGCGCGGGCGATCTCGAGCCGGCGCTGGTCCCCGTAGCTCAGCGTGCGCGCCTTGTACTGCGCTACGCGGCCGATGCCGACATAGTCGAGCAACTCCTGGGCACGCTTCGCGATGGCGGCTTCTTCGGCCTTGAAGCCGGAGGTGCGGAACACCGCGCCGATCAGCCCGGAGCTGGTGCGCACATGGCGGCCGACCATCACGTTCTCGAGCGCCGTCATCTCGGCGAAGAGGCGGATGTTCTGGAACGTGCGCGCGATGCCGGCCTTGGCCACTTCGTGGACTGCGGTCGGCTGGTACGGCTTGCCGCCGAGTTCGAAGCTGCCGGAGTCGGGCGTGTACAGACCGGTGAGCACGTTGAAGAAGGTCGTCTTGCCTGCGCCGTTCGGGCCGATCAGGCCGTAGACCTGGCCTTTCGTGATGGTGATGCCGACGTCGGAGAGCGCCTGCAGGCCACCGAACCGCTTCGAGACGCCGCTGACCTTGAGGATGGTTTCAGTCATGTCGTGCGCTCCTCACTTCACGGTCGGAGCTGGCACGGGCGCGGGCACGGCGGCCGGCGCCGACTTGCCGTGCTCGGGCGAAGGCCACAGGCCGCGCGGCCGCGACAGCATGATGCCGATCATCGCCAGCGCGATCAGCAGCTGCCGCAGGATCGACGCGTCGAGCCGCCCGTCGGTCATGGCCTGCAGCGGCCCGGCCACGTAGCGCAGCACCTCGGGCAGGGCCGACAGCAGCAGCGCCCCGACGATCACCCCAGGCAGGTGGCCGATGCCGCCGAGCACCACCATCGCAACGATCATCACCGACTCCTGCAGGCTGAACGACTCGGGTGAGATGAAGCCCTGGAAGCTCGCGAACATCGCGCCCGACACGCCGCCGAAAGTGGCGCCCATGCCGAACGCCAGCAGCTTCAGATTGCGGGTGTTGATGCCCATGGCCTTGGCCGCGATCTCGTCCTCGCGGATCGCCATCCAGGCGCGGCCGATGCGGCTGCGCTCCAACCGGTAGCACACCACGATGCCGATCACCACGAGGATCAGGAACAGGTAGTAGTAGTTGACGACCTTCGGGAAGTCGAGCCCCATGAAGTGGCCGGTCTTGCCGAAGTGCACGCCGAACATTGAGATGTCGTCGATCTGCGCGATGCCCTTCGGGCCGTTCGTGATGTTGACCGGCGCGTCGAGGTTGTTCATGAACACGCGCACGATCTCGCCGAAACCGAGCGTCACGATGGCGAGGTAGTCGCCTCTGAGCTTGAGCGTGGGCGCGCCGAGCAGCACACCGGCCGCGCCAGCCAGCACGGCGCCGAGCGGGATGATCACCCACCACGGCGTGTGCAGCCCGTTCGGGAACATGGCGGCGATGGCCGGGAAGGTGTCGGTCAGCTGCGACGACGCCAGCAAGCCGAACATGTAGGCGCCTACCGCATAGAACGCAACATAACCCAGGTCGAGCAGGCCGGCGAAGCCCACCACGATGTTCAGGCCGAGCGCCAGCAGCACGTAGAGCAGTGCGATGTCGAGGATGCGAACCCACGCGTTGCCCCAATCGAACAGGCCCGGGATGATCGGCAGGATCAACAGGCCCAGGCCGCACAGCAGGATGGTGGAGAGTTTGGTGTCTTTCATGTTGTGCTCCGTCGGGTGCTCATGCAGGCGCTCAGGCGCGGTCCGCCACACGCTCGCCGAGCAGGCCTTGCGGGCGCAGCGTCAGCACGAGAATGAGCACGATGAAGGCGAAGATGTCCTGGTAGTTGCTGCCCAGCACACCGCCGGTGATGGCGCCGATGTAGCCGGCGCCCATCGATTCGATCAGCCCCAGCAGCACGCCGCCCAGCATGGCGCCGGCCAGGTTGCCGATGCCGCCGAACACTGCTGCGGTGAAGGCTTTCAGCCCGGGCAGGAAGCCCATGGTGTGCTGAACCGAGCCGTAGTTGGCCGCGTACATCACGCCGGCGAGTGCCGCGAGTGCGGCGCCGATGATGAAGGTGGCCGAGATCACGTCATCCGGCTTCACGCCCATCAGCCCCGCGACGCGCGGGTTCTCGGCGGTGGCGCGCATTGCGCGGCCGAGCTTGGTCTTGTTGACGAGGTACATCAGGCCGCTGAGCGTGATGGCCGTGACGACCAAGATCATGATCTGCACGTTGTTGATGACCGCACCGC
>JANNBF010000044.1:0-4994 GCA_031385155.1 Rhizobacter sp. | reverse complement strand
CGAGCGCCGCCGCACCCGCAGCACGCCCCGCGCCCGGCGACTGGATCGTGCCGAAGCTCGGCGCCCTGCACGCGCGGCGCGGCACGCCGCAGGCGGTGGCGTTCAGCGAAGTCACGCTCACGCTCGGGCTGCCGGCCAACGTGCCGGCGGCCGACGAGGTCAGCTACGACATCCGCGTCAATGGCCACCGCCTGTGGGTCAACGGCCTGCCGGCGTGGACGCATGCGGTGCCCTACACATCGGGCGCGCCGTGCCGCGTGGCGTTCGGGCTGGAGAACCTCGATTCGGCAGGCCGCCACGCCGGCCGCGAGAAGGTGCAGGTGCGCGTGCTCTTGCTGCGTGACAAGCAGGTGGTGTTCGAGGACAGCGTCGATGTCGACTTCCTCGCGCTGCGCGATCAGGCCGAACAGACCGCCACCAGCGTCAAAGGGCAGCCGGTGCAGTGGAAGGCGAGCTACCTGCCCGCACCGGCCGACCGTTACCAGATCATCCTTCACGGTGGCGGGCAGGCCGACACGCTGGCGGCGCGCGACAAGATGCAGGCGGCGCGGGTGCCGGCTGACGCGGCAGCGGGTGCGGTCACTGCCGCCGGTGCCGCAGTCGGCCTGCCGCTCGTGGGCGTGGTGCGCCCGCCGATCGACGCCAACCCCGCCTGGGGCATGGTCGTCGCTGTGCCGCAGCCGAGCGGGCAGCTGCGCTTCAGCTTCGACCTGGCCAGCGCCAAGGCGCTGTGCGCGTGGATGGCCGAAGACGCGCAGGCGCGCCGCTTCCGGGCCCACGGGTTCGCGCAGCCGCAGAACTTCCGCGTGCGCGAGATTGCCACCGAACTGAACGACGCGGCCACGCGCAAGCCACTGGTGCCATGCGCGGTCTTTGGCAAGGCCTGAACGGCTGGCGCCGGCTGCTGCAGGAGGCGGTGGCTGCACGGCGCCGGGCGGCGGTGGCGGCCGGCGCGGTGGTCGACGCGCAAGCGCCGGCCGATGGTCGATTGCACACAATCCGATTGGGTAAAACCGAAGTGCGCCTGCGGGTGCGCGTCGGGTCGATCTCATCAGCCGCCCGGCCCGGCCTGCGCTACCTGAACCTGCACGAGAACGAGCAGACGTCGGTCGAAGCGGCCCGTGCCTTGCTGCAGCACCAGCCCGGCACGCTGATCGAGCTGCTCGCGGGTGGGGGCCGGCTCGTCACCTTCCGCGCCGGGTGGCGGCCGTTCGCGTTCGACCCGAACCGCATCTTCACCGAGGCCGGCCTGCGCGCCACGCTGCGCCGGCACGGCTCGGACACGCCGCTGGCCCGCGTGGCGGTGCAGGGCCTGCGCGATGCGGTGCTGGCGCTGTTGACGCCCGCTGCCACCGAACCGGTCGACCTGCCCGTGGTGGCGCTTCATAACAACGGCGCGGGCCGCTACTCGGTGCAGGCTTATGCGGCGGGCGGTGCGCATGCGCGCGATGCAGGCGCCGTGGCCATCAACCCGGCGTTGTCGCCGCAAGACTTCTTCCTCGTGACCCGGCGCCACCTGTTCGACGCGCTGCGAGAACGCGGCTTTAACGTCGTGCTGCAAAGCGAGCAGCCGGTGGACGACGGCTCGCTCGCGGTGCGGTTCCAGCAGCAGGGGCGGGCGTACGTGAACGTCGAGGCGCTCCACGGGCATGCGCAGGAGCAGCAGCGCATGTTGGCGGCGGTGGCGGACGTGGTGCGGCTGAAAACCTGACGCGGCTCGAGCTGCTCACCCCACCACGCGCCGCCAATACGCCGCGTCGCCGTAGCTGTGCTTCAGGAAGTCGATCCACAGCCGCACCCGCAGCGCCAGGTGCTTGGCGTGCGGGAAGACCGCGTAGATGCCGTTCGGCGGCGCGGCGAAGGCGTCGAGCACGCTCACCAGCGTTCCTGCCGCGACCTCTTGCTGCACCTCCCAGGCCGAGCGCCAGGCCAGGCCGTGGCCGGCCGAGCACCAGGCGTGCAGCACCTGGCCATCGGTGCAATCCAGCCGGCCGGTGGGGCGCAGGTAGGTCACTTCGCCGTCGATGCTGAAGGCCCAGCCGCGCGTCTGGCTGGCGTCGCTGCTGAGCGCCAGGCACTCGTGGCGCGCCAGGTCGGCGGGGTGTTGAGGCGTGCCGGCACGCTTGAGGTAGGCGGGGGTCGCCACGCACAGGCGCCGGTTGTCGGCCAGGCGCACGCTGACGAGGCCGCTGTCGGGCAGGTCGCCCACGCGCACGGCGCAATCGAAGCTTTCGTTGACGATGTCAACCACCCGGTCCGACAGGTTCAGCGACAGGCTCACCTCCGGGTGCAGCGCCAGGAAGCGCGGCACCAGCGGCGCCACGTGCCGGCGCCCGAAGCCGGCCGGCGAGGTGATGCGCAGGTGCCCGCTCGCCTTCACGCCACCGGCGCTCACGCTGGCCTCGGCGTTGGCCCAGTCGGCCAGCAGGCGCTGGCAGTCTTCGAGAAAGGCGCTGCCCTCGTGTGTGAGCGTGATGCGCCGCGTGGTGCGCACCAGCAGCTTCACGCCGAGCCGGTGTTCGAGCGCGTCGATTCGCCGGCCGATCACCGCTGGCGCCACGCCCTCGGCCTGCGCCGCCGCCGTGAGGCTGCCTTTGGTGGCCACGGCGGCGAACGAGATGATCTGCTTGAGCTTGTCCATTCAATCCCGAAAAGTCACGAATCCAAGACTTTCATCGTACTTAATGCCGGCGCCGACATCGAATAAATTCTTGCCATGGACAAAACCGCCGCTCCCACCCCCTCACCCGCCCAGCCCACCCCACGCGCCGTGCTCTTCGACGCCTACGGCACGCTGTTCGACGTCTACAGCGTCGCGCTGCTCGCCGAGCAGCTGTTCCCCGGCTTCGGCGAGCGCCTGAGCTTGCTGTGGCGCGACAAGCAGATCGACTACACGCGCATCACCTCGATGAGCGGGCAGTACAAGCCCTTCTGGGAGCTGACCCGCGCCGGCCTGCGCTTCGCGGCGCAGCGCCTCGGCCTGGACCTGACGCCGGTCACGGAAGACCGGCTGATGAACCAGTACCGCCACCTCAGCAGCTTCCCCGAGAACCGCGAGGTGCTGGCCGAGCTGAAGGCGCGCGGCGTGCCCACCGGCATCCTGAGCAACGGCGACCCGGAGATGCTGGGCGTGGCCGTCAAGAGCGCCGGCTTCTCGGGCCTGCTGTCCCATGTGCTGAGCGTGCACGCGCTGCGCAAGTTCAAGACCGACCCGGCCGCCTACGCGCTCGGCCCGCAGGCCTTGATGCTGCCGGCGAAAGACATCCTGTTCGTGTCCAGCAACGGCTGGGACGCGATCGGCGCCACCTGGGCCGGCTACACCACGCTGTGGGTCAACCGCGCCGGCCTGCCGCTCGAACAACTCGACACCGAACCCACGCGCACCGGCACCAGCCTGCGTGACGTGCTGGCGTTCTTTCCCGCCTGATCCCCGCTTGATTCACTGCTTGATTCACCGCTCCACTTTCCACCTGAAAAGCCCCACCACCATGACCACAAGAACCGCCGTCCACGGCCTGCAAGTCGCAACCGTGCTGCACTGCTTCATCAACGAAGAGGTGCTGCCCGGCACCGGCATCGACGCCGATGTGTTCTGGCTCGGCGTCGACGCCATCGTGCATGACCTGGCGCCGAAGAACGCGCTGCTGCTGGCAGAGCGCGACCGCCTTCAGACCGAGCTCGATGCGTGGCACCGCGCCCACCCCGGCCCGGTCAAGAACATGGCCAAGTACCGCAGGTTCCTGAACCAGATCGGCTACCTCGTGCCGGTGCCCGCCAGCGTGAAGGTGAGCACCAAGAACGTCGACGCCGAACTGGCGCTGCAGGCCGGCCCGCAGCTCGTGGTGCCGATCACCAACGCGCGCTATGCGCTGAACGCCGCGAACGCGCGCTGGGGCTCGCTGTACGACGCGCTGTACGGCACCGACGTGTTGTCGGAAGAAGGCGGTGCCGAGAAGGGCAGCGGCTATAACCCGGTGCGCGGCGCAATGGTCATCGACTACGCCCGCAACGTGCTCGACCGCGTGGCGCCGCTCAAGAAGGGCTCGCACGTGGGCTCGACCGGCTACCGCGTCGATGGCGGCGCGCTCGTCGTGACGCTGGCCGATGGCAAGACCACGGGCCTGGCGAAGGCCGCGCAGTTCGTCGGCTACCAAGGCACGCCGGCGGCTCCTTCGGCCGTGCTGCTGGCGCACAACGGTTTGCACCTGGACATCCGCATCGACCGCAGCACGGCCATCGGTGCGTCTGACGCGGCCGGCGTGAGTGACCTGATCGTGGAAGCGGCGCTGTCGACCATCCTCGACCTGGAAGACTCGGTCGCGGTGGTCGATGCCGATGACAAGGTGCAGGCCTACGGCAACTGGCTCGGCATCCTGAAGGGCACGCTGACCGAGTCGATCACCAAGGGCGGCAAGACCTTCACGCGCGGCCTGAACGCCGACCGCGTGTACACCGGCGCGAAGACCGGCAGCGTCACGCTGCATGGCCGCTCGCTGCTGTTCGTGCGCAACGTCGGCCACCTGATGACGAACCCGGCCGTGCTGTGGGGCGAGCACGGCCGCGAGATCCCGGAAGGCATTCTCGACGCCGTCATCACGACAACCATCGCGCTGCACGACTTGCAACACAAGGGCGCGAACGGCATCGTCAACTCGCGCAAGGGCTCGGTCTACATCGTCAAGCCGAAGATGCACGGCCCGGCCGAGGTGGCGTTCGCATCCGAACTGTTCGGCCGCGTCGAGCAGTTGCTCGGCCTGCCGAAGGCGACCGTGAAGCTCGGCATCATGGACGAAGAGCGCCGCACCAGCGTGAACCTGAAGGCCTGCATCGCGGCGGCCGCCGACCGCGTGGCGTTCATCAACACCGGCTTCCTCGACCGCACCGGCGACGAGATGCACACCGCCATGCAAGCCGGCCCGATGCTGCGCAAGGGCGACATGAAAGCCAGCGCCTGGATCAGCGCCTACGAGCGCAACAACGTGCTCACGGGCCTG
>JANNBF010000159.1:0-38945 GCA_031385155.1 Rhizobacter sp. | reverse complement strand
GGTGCCCTTCATGCCGCGCGACTCGAGCATGTTGACGTGCGCGAACAGCTCCTTCTCGAAGTTGAACAGGAACAGCCGAACCCGTGCGCGCGCCACCGGGTCGCCGGGCATCAGCTGCGGGTGCGGGAAGCGCTCGTCGATGTACTCGTTGATGATGTGCGACTCGTACATCGACGAACGTTTCCCGCACCCGCAGCTGATGCCGGGCGACCCGGTGGCGCGCGCCCGTGTGCGCCTGTTCCTGTTCAACTTCGAGAAAGAGCTGTTCTCGCACGTGAACATGTTGGAGTCGCGCGGCATGAAGGGCACCGACAAGCAGCTGGAAAAGGCGCGCTCGCAGATCCGCGACCGCCTGACCCAGCTCGCGCCGATCTTCCTGAAGAACAAGTACATGCTGGGAGACGATTTTTCGATGCTCGACGTGGCGATCGCGCCGCTGCTCTGGCGCCTCGACTACTACGGCATCGACATGTCGAAGAACGCGGTGCCGCTGCTCAAGTACGCCGAGCGCATTTTCTCGCGCCCGGCCTACATCGAGGCGCTGACGCCTTCCGAGAAGGTGATGCGCAAGTAACGCGGTCTGCGACATGAGCATGCCGCCCATCGCGCCCGCCACTTCAGGAACGTCCACCCGGCCGTACCTGATACGCGCCTTGCACGACTGGTGTACCGACAACGGCTTCACGCCCTATCTGGCGGTCTTCGTCGATGGCCGCGTGCAGGTGCCGATGGAGTACGTCAAGAACAACGAGATCGTCTTGAATGTCGGGTTCGAGGCCACCAGTGCGCTCAAGCTCGGCAACGAAGTGATCGAGTTCAAGGCGCGCTTCGGCGGTACGTCGCGCGAGATCGTGGTGCCCATCGATCACGTGATCGCCATCTATGCGCGCGAGAACGGGCAGGGCATGGCGTTCCCGATGCCGTCCGACGGAACGGCCCCCGTCGAGAGCGCCTTGCGACTGGGCGCGGCGGCGTCCGTGCCCGCTGCACCTCGCGGCCCCCGCCTGGCGCTGACGACGGATGTGTCCGACTCCAACGCGGGCACCCTCGGCGCGGCAGATTCCTCACCACCGCCACCCGAACCCCCGGCGGGCGGCCGGCCGTCGCTCAAGCGCGTCAAGTGATCGGCGCCGGCGGCTGAGGCGCGAGGCGCCGTCTATACTTTTACCCCGCGAGCGCCCCACGGGCCCGCGTTCAAGCCTTGCCGGCTTAGCTCAGTTGGTAGAGCACCCGCCTTGTAAGCGGAAGGTCATCAGTTCGATTCCGATAGCCGGCACCATCCCTTGTGGTGAATGACGATAGCGTTCACTGACCGAATGTCTTTGGTGCTACCCCAGCGCTACCCGCTGCGGCAATCTACGTCGAGCTCCATGCCTAGGCAGGTGCCACGCCCGGCCGATTGGCGCGACTGATGGCCGCCTTCGCCGATCAGTTCAAGCGTCGCGACCCGCTTGTGTTTAACGCTCATGGCGTGCTGAACATGTGGCCGCGCCAGCTTGCGTGGGAAGCGCGTCGGCTCGTCGTTGGCAGATCGTCGTCCGAACTTGCGCAGATCGCCCGGGCGGTCGATCGGGTCGTTGATCGGCAGGCCGTCAGAACTATCGTTCGCGGGCCACGCGCGATCTTGGAGTCCCGGCGTTTCCCGCCGAAGTCGGCAGGCTTGATGACGCCGCGCAAATACTCTTCGGAGGCGGTCGCTCAGGTCCGCCGGGATGACGGCGACTTGAACCTCTACGTGGAGGCGGGCGGCATCGCTGCCCTGCGTATCGACACGGTAGGCCAGGCCTTGGGCATCAAGCCGTGGGAGGCCTTTGCTGCGATCACCTTGTGGAAGCTGGTCGATCTCTATGAGGGGCTGGCGTCGGCGCCAGACCGCGATGTTGACGGGCGACTGGTTGTGATGCCGCGACGTGGACACCAAGAGATCGGCCTCCTACGTCGAAGCCGGCAAGCACTCCACGACGCTACTGCCGATGCAATCGAAGCCGCCGCGGCCTGCACTCTCGCCTCCGAAGCGTTCCAGCGCGAGCAGCTGATGAGCGTCGTCTTCGCCGAAAACCAGCAGCTCGCTGCGAAGATCTACGCGCTCGAGAGCGTCGAGAGCGAACGTCAGCAAACGCGGGCCGCGTCACGGCAGGCATCGAAGGCTCGCTGGTCGGCGCTTGAAGATCACAAGCAGCGCGCGCTAAAACTCGCCAACTCGCAGCCGTTCAAGCATCGCTCGACGGCCGCACGGTTCGCCATGGAGCGCATCGAGAAGGGCGGCGATGGGCAGACCTATACCTTCGAGACCGTCGGCGGCTGGTTGAAGCGTTTCGGGTGGACTGCTGAATGCTGAAGGGGGTCTCCGGCCGGAGACACCTGCCTCTCCGGCGGACACGCAGGTGTCTCCGGCCGGACAGGCCTTTCCTGTAGTGCTCTGGACGCTGATAGTCGCTTCTGAAAGTCGGGATCGATTCCAGCATGCCGCCACCCGGTGAATGAACTGCTGATCGCTCCCCAACCAAAGGAGTGAATCAGCGATGTCCAGCGTCCAAATTCTCCCGCCTGCCGCGAAGCGCGCGGAAGCTTCCCCGGCGCCGAGCCGGCCGACGTACGCGAACCTTCGCACCGAAGCTGAAGCGGCAATCAGGCTGAGCCTCTCCCCCAAAACGCTCGCGAAAGATCGGTGCACCAGGCAAATGGGCATCCCGTTTGTCAAGATCAATCGTGCGGTTCGCTACAAGGACGAAGACCTCGATCAATTCATCGAATCGAGGAGAGTCACAGCGTGAAGGGGCCTGACGAAGTTGTGACTCCAAATGGCGAAGCCCGAGCCGTTGGAGCGGCACCGGGCTTCTGGGTGCAGACAACAAAATCAGAATGCGATTGTGCTGTTCATCAGCCGGCGCTGCAAACGGCATCCCGTCGCCGGGCAAGCTTCGGCGCTCGGAAGCGCCCCCTCGCAAGCGCGGTCTTCGGGCCGTTGACTGCCGCGCGGATACCGATCACCAGTGCCGCTGAACACCGACAGGTGAGCAGCGCGTTCGCAACCGACGCCGCCTTTCGCCTCGCACGGAAGCGCCTCATGGGCCTTGGGGTCGGCCTGTACCGAACCGATGCCCGCGACGCACAGGTCAAGTACTTCGTGAGTTTTCGAAAGCGAATCAAGCGGCGGGACTCGTTGGGTGCAGCCTTGAACCTGGCCGAACAGATGCTCATGGAGTGCGCGCAATGACGGCTGCCAACGCGCTGCGCGGAGCGCTCGACCCGAAGCGGTTGTCCACTGCGACGGCCCGGGCCGCGCTCGCCGGACTCACGTTGCAGGTGATCGATGCCGATGACGGCACGGCCGAACTCGTCATCACGGCGAACGCGCTCACGCACCGCCTCCAGGACTTGGCCGAGGTCGAGGCGTGGCTCGATGCGCAGACTGAGGTCGCACGATGAAGCGCCGCTCGAACGCCCGGCATCGGCGGCCGGGCTGTCCGCATCCGCTGCTGTTCTCGCCGTGCACCTGCTTCCTGTCACTCGGCGCCCCTTGCCTGACCTGCGCTCGATGGCTGCGGCATCACCGTTTCGTCGTCGCTCGTCACGCCGGCCAACAGCTCGCGGAGGGCGCACGGTGGCATCCTCGATGAGCTTCGCAAAGCTCTACGCCGGCATTCTCGAAAGCACCATTTGGTGCGAGCCAGACCCCACGCGGCTGGTCTGGATCACGATGCTCGCGATGGCCGATCAGTTTGGCCGGGTCATGGGATCGGTGCCAGGCCTCGCGAACCGAGCGCGGGTGCCGGTCGAAGACACGCGCACCGCGATCCATTCGTTCCTCTCTCCCGACCCCGACAGCCGCACCAAGGACTTCGAAGGGCGCCGCGTTGAGGAAATCGATGGCGGGTGGCGACTTCTCAACCACGCCAAGTACCGAGAGCTGCGCGCGGAAGACGACCGGCGGGAGCAGAACCGGCAGGCGCAGGCAAGGCAGCGAGCAAAGAAACGCGGGGTCAGCGCATCAGCTGCTGACAGTCAGCAAGTCATCAAGAGTCAGCAAAAGTCAGCAGAGTCAGCCCATAAAGATACAGATACAGAGAAGAGAGAGCCGGGATCTATCGATCCCTCGTCGCCAGCCGAGCCGGCGACGGCCACGCTGCCTGGTCTCGCAATCGTCCCGCAACGCACCGCGAAGCTGCCCACATGCCCGCAGCAGGCGATCATCGATTTGTTCCATGAAAAGCTTCCCTTGCTCCCGCGAGTGAAGCTCATGCCACCGGCTCGCGAGAAGGCGCTCCGGAAGCTGTGGGCCTGGGTGCTCAGCAGCACGAAGAGCAGCGGCGAGCGGCGCGCCACAACCGCACAGCATGCGCTGGCATGGATCGGCGACTACTTCGCCCGCGCCAGCGAGAACGATTTCCTGATGGGCCGTGGGGATCGAAGCGGCGCTCACGCGAACTGGCGCTGCGACATCGACTTCCTGCTGACCGACAAGGGCATGCGCCACGTCATCGAGAAAACCGAGGTGGCAGATTGAGCGCGCCCATGAACCCCATGAACCTTTCGGACTACGTGGGCGCGAACGATGCGACGCTGCGCGTCCCACCGCATTCGGTCGAAGCCGAACAGAGCGTGCTCGGTGGCCTACTGCTCGACAATGGCGCTTGGGATCGTGTCGGCGACCAGCTCGTCGCCGGCGACTTCTACCGCTTCGAACATCACCTCATCTTCCGCGCCATCAGCGAGATCTTGATCGCGACGAAGCCGGCCGACGTGATCACGGTCTTTGAGCACCTGCAGCGGGCCGGCAAGGCCGACGAGTGCGGTGGCCTCGTCTACCTCAACGCGATGGCGCAGAGCGTGCCGAGCGCAGCCAACATGCGGCGCTATGCCGAGATCGTGCGCGAGCGCGCGATCCAGCGAAAGATGATCGCCACCGTTGACGAGGCGTTGTCCATGCTCTGGGCTGCTGCCGATGTCGACACCGCAATCGACCGCATTGCGACGACGGTCTCGGAGCTGCAACGCCGCCAGGTGCGCAAGGCACCCCGACCGCTCAGCGAGATCCTGATTGAACGCGTCGACCGCATCAGTGAGTTGCACTCCGGCGAGGTTGAAGCTGGATGGCCAACGCGCATCCCTTCGCTCGACCGCATGCTCAACGGCGGGTTGCGGCCCGGCATGGTCTACGTGCTCGCGGCGCGCCCGTCCATCGGCAAGTCGTCCTTCGTCGAATCGCTGGCGATCACGCTTGCCGAGCAGGACCTGCCGGTGTTGATGCTGAGCCAGGAGATGCCCGAGGGCGAAGTGGCAGACCGCGCGATCAGCAACATGGGCGGAATCGAGTACGGCAATCTGCAGAGTGGCTCGCTGAACGACCTGGAATGGTCACAGCTCAGCGAGGCGGTAGACCGAGGCAACAAGCTGCCGTTCTTCATCGACGATCAGCCGGCTCTGCGGCTGCGCGACATCAAGGCCAAGGCGCGAATGGTCAAGGGCCTCAAGGTCCTGATCCTCGACTACCTGCAGCTCAGCGCGAGCACCGGCGAGCACGCGAACCGCAACGCCGAGATCGAGGAGATCAGCCGCGGCCTGAAGGCGCTGGCGAAAGACCTGGGCATCGCCGTGATCGAGCTCTCGCAACTCAACCGCGAGGTCGAGAAGCGCGCCAACAAGCGGCCCAACCTTTCAGACCTGCGCGACTCTGGCGCGATCGAACAGGACGCGGACGTGGTGATGTTCCTTTGGCCAGTGCGCGAATTTGACGGCGAAGGCCGGCGCATCGTCGGCCTGGGCGTCGAGAAGAACCGCCAGGGCAAGAAGGGCGAATTCGGTCTCGACTTCTACGGCGACTTCCAGCGCTGGAACGAGTCGACGGCCGATATCCGGCCGCAGGCTCCGTATCGCGGCCCGAAGGATGACCTGTGATGCGCAGCACGCCCACATCGCTCGAACGTCGGTCCGCCGCGTTCGCGCAGCCCCGCGTTGCACCCACCGCGGTAGCACCGCGTAACGGCCGCCAGGCCACCAACTTCACGAAGCCATGACCACGAAAAGCAACTCTCCCCTTTCGGCACGCAGCCCGCAACTACAGGCCATCGCAGCCGCCGTCAATGCGGCAGACCTGACCGCCTTGCACTTGGCGCTGACGACGCAGCCCATCCGCGACCAGCTGCAGACCTTCGCGGACGCGACCAGTGAGATCGAGCGCCTCAACGCCGCTGTCGATGATCGCGACGAGCGGGTCGCGGCGGCGCGGCAACG
Source organism: Rhizobacter sp. (assembly GCA_031385155.1). Lineage (GTDB taxonomy): Bacteria > Pseudomonadota > Gammaproteobacteria > Burkholderiales > Burkholderiaceae_C > LMDS01. The sequence goes on along the minus strand of JANNBF010000159.1, from coordinate 32,711 downwards.
GGTGATCGAGTGTGCTGACGCGCACACCTCAGCCAGCGCGGATCTTGCGATGATGGTGGGCGACAGCGAAGCACGCGAGCAAGGGGCGAAGCTGAAGAAGCTTGCGACAGCGGAGCGAGATGCACGCGACGCACTGGCCCACGAAGAGCGCATCGCTGCCGAACTCGGCAGGCGTCTTCTGGTTGCCGAGACAGCGTTCGCTGAACTCGGTGCCGCATCGGCCCCGCAGGTCAAGGCCAAGATCGATAGCCACCTCGGCGACATCATTCACGCCGAGCTGATGGCCTGCGCAGAGGCACTGGCACCACTCCTTCGCGTCGTGGCCGCGCTCAGCCGAGGGGCGCAGGCGCACAACCTCGCGCGCGCGCTCCAAGGGTGCCGAATCGCGGACCCGCACTCCGACCAGTGGCCCATTCTCGACGGGTCGCAGCTGCGCCGCGACAGCGCAGCCGGCTCGACAGTCGACCTGACCGATGCCTGGCAAGACGACTCGGGGTTGCTGGCGCTCCACGATGCGGCGCGAGCGCCGCGCGACGTACTCGCCAAGGTCACCGGATACACGCCAAGGTCAAAGCGACTCGCTGTGCCGGCGGCATACCAGCGCAAAGGCTTCACCTACGGCGGTCGCACCGAGGAGCTGCGAGATGCGCGGGCACAGGCCGAAGGCGGCCCCCCGACGAAGGACTACCTCGTCAACGGCGAGATCGTCTCCGCGCCCGCGCCGGCGGCGACCACGAAGGCTCGCCTGTCGCCGAAAGCCGAACTTCTCGACGGCGGCGTCGCGCACCACGTGCTCGATGACCTGCCGGCCGAGTTCCGAGAACTCTGACCTCACCAACTCACCAACCCGGTCGCCTTGGCGCGGCCACACAACGAAAGACGAACATGCTGCTGAACGACGAAATCATGCTGACCGGCTCCGCCACCGAGGCGACCGCGATCCCGGATGAACTGGCGATGACGCTGCGCAAGCCCATCAAGCTCGGCGAGGTGGAATACGCAACGCTGGACTTGACCGAGCCCACTGTGGCCCAGCTGCGCAAGGCAGGCAAGGCCGGTGATGCCATCGACCAGCTCGCCACGCTCATCCACTTGAACGCCAAGGTGCCCATGACCGTGGTCGACCAGATCAGCCAGCGCGACATGGAAGACGCCGCACGTTTTTTTATGCGCTTCGGCCTGAAGCGACCGTGAACCTCGACAACGTGATCGCCGACGTGACTTACCTGTACGGGTGGGGCCCGCGCGACGCACTTGAACTCACCTGGTCTGAAGTGCGATGGTGGGTTTGGCAAGCTGAACGCTTCGGCGTGCGAAAGGACTGACATGACGCAAGACTTCACGCTGAGAATCTCCGCAGTGGACGGGGCGACCAAGGTCTTCAAACGGGTGAGCGCCAGCATGGCCAGCACGTTCAAGCCGGCGCTGGAGAAACAGCGAGCGCTCAACTCGAGCACCCGTGATTTGCCCTTCGACAAGATCGGCAAGGGGATCGGTACGGCATCGAACGCTTCGATCAAGCTTGCAAACAGCATGAGCTCACTGATGTCGCCGATGCAGTCGGTCTTGGGTCTCGGCGCGGCCGGCGGCTTCCTCGGCGTCGGGGCTGCAGTCGTCGGCCTCGAAGCGAGCTGGGCACGCATGGGGTTCGAGATCAACCGCACGTCGCAGTTGATCGGTGTGTCGGCGGACGACTTACAGCTCTATCGTGGCATCGCGAAGAGCGCCGGTATCGATACCGAGGCGATGACCACTGCCATGGCGAACCTCGGTGACACGCTGCATCGAACGCTGTACCAAGGTGACAGCAAAGTGTCGACCGTGCTCGATGCACTGAGCATGTCGATCAAGAAGACGCCCGAAGGAGTTGTTGATACAACCGCTGCCCTCTTGGATCTGAGTCGCGCCATCTCGCGAGTGGTCGATCCGCACACTCGACGCTCGATTGCCGAGGCGTTCGGAGTCGAAGGGATATTGCCGATCTTGAGTCGCGGACCGATGGCCATCAAAGAAATGGGTGATGAGGTCCGAAAGTCTGGCTATGTGATGGAAGGCTCGGCGCTCAAAGCCGCCGATGAATACGGGAAGTCCATCGACCGGCTGATGCTGACGGCAACCGCCGCAGCCAAGGTCCTTGGCTTTGAACTCACCCCGGCAGTCGACTGGGCGACGCGACTATTTCAGCGCGGTATCGACATACGCACAAAAGACGCTCATGGTGCTACGGGCGCCTGGGAGCGCAACCCACGCATGAGCGGCGGACAGGTTGGAAATGACGCCAGCACGAGATCGGGCGGTACCGCAGCCGGTTCCATTTTCACGGGGATGCCGAACGCCCCGAGCCTGTACCGCGTCGACCCGGCCGAGCAACGCAAGCGCGACATTGCGGCGATCAACCAGGTGTCGCGCGAGTACGAAGACGCCACCGACCCGGCAGCAAAGGAGGCCCTTTCCAAAGAGCTTCTGCGGCGCGAATCCTCGCTCGGTCGCGGCAACCCCAAGGCCGGTGGCGATGCTGCTGCGTCTGCGCCCGTCGAGGTCACGGTCAAGTTCGTGAACGCGCCGCCCGGCACCACCGCGCAAGCCAAGGCCGCAGGGTCATTCATCCCGACGCGCATCAACTACACCATGCCGGCGGGAGGTCAACCGTGAGCGACACCGTCTTCACGCTGCCGCGCGTCACGATCAGAGGCCGGAAGTACAAGCCGCCACTCAACGAAATCTCCATCGTCGTCGGCGGTCGAACCATCAGCGGCTGGAGTGACGTTCGCATCACGCGCAGCATCGAGCGGCTCCCCAACGACTTCGAACTCAGCTACACGGAAACGGAAGACATCAAGGGCCTGGCCATGCTGATCCACGCGGGCGACCCGTGTGTCATCAAGATCGACGCCGACGTTGTCCTTACCGGCTACATCGACCGCGTGATGCCCTTCATCGGCCCTGGGATGCACCGCCTGACCGCATCGGGTCGCGGCCGTTGCCAAGACCTGGTCGACTGCGCTGCGAACCACCGCGGCGGCCAAATAATGGGGAGCAAGGTCGACTCGATTGCAACCATCCTGGCCTTTCCATACGACATCGGCGTGGAGTCCTTCGGCGATATGGGAGCCCCAATTCCCGCCTTCAACATTTCACACGGCCAGACTCCGTTCGAGGTGATCGAGAACATCTGTCGGTTCCGACAGCTTCTGGCGTTTGAGCTTCCCAACGGCAACCTTGCTCTGACCCGCGAGTTCAAGAGAGCCGCGGCATCTGGTTTTGCTGAGGGCGTGAACGTCCAAAGTGCATCAGCCGTGTGGAGCATGGACCAGCGGTACTCGCACTACTGGGTCTACCGTCAATCGCTTGACGTACTGCAAGACTACCCAGGCAACGCCGGCAATCTCTTCGGAGAGTGCAAGGACCCAGCCGTACGCCGCTTCCGGCTGCGCAAGATCATCACGGAGACCAGTGGTCACGAGATGGGCCTGGACTACGCAAACGACCGTGCGGCCTGGGAGGGCTCACGCCGCATGGGGCGGTCCGCCGAAATACGCCTGACCAGCGATTCGTGGCGCGACATCGAAGACAAGCTGTTCGAGCCCGGAACGCTTGTAGACATCGACTTGCCGTCGGTCTACATGACTTCAGGGCCGGAGGATCTGAACTCGCGCTTCCTGATCGGCGAAGTGACCTACCGAAAGGGAGAAGCTGGCACGTCGTTGGACATCGTTGCGATGTCACCGCTGGCATTCAACCCAGAGCCGACCGTTCTGACTCGCGGCGTGCCGCGGGACATCCTCAATCTCCCGAACGGGCTTGCCAGGCCATGAGCGACGCCATCGAACGCGTCTGGCGCCGCCTGCTGCTCGCCATCGGGCGCGGCCGCATCACGTTCGTCGATGACGCCGCGCAGGTGCAGCGCGTGCAGGTGCAGCTCGGCTCTGACGAGGTCAAAGACAACACGCCGCGCCTGGCCGAGTACGGTTTCCAGTCGAACCCGCCGCCGGGCAGCGACTGCGTTGTTCTGTTCCTCGCGGGCGAGCGCACGAACGGCGTGGTGGTGGCCACCGGCAACCAGAGGTGGCGCCTGCGCGCGCTGGCGGAGGGCGAGGTCGCGATCAGCGACGACAAGGGCCAGAAGGTCTACCTCAGCGTCGCCGGCATCCGTATTGACGGCGGCGGGCTGCCGATGCAGATCACGAACACGCCGAGCGTGCTGATCGACAGCGCAGCGGTGCACATGACCGGCGCGCTCACGGTCGATGGCGCCATCAACAGCGGCGCCACCGTGACGGCTGCCGTCGACGTGAAAGACCAGAACGGCGGCAAGTCCATGGCCGGCATGCGGGCCGCCTACAACGCCCACCACCACGGTTCCAGCACCACCACCGATCACCCGATGTGAGCCCGCATGACCGACATCACCACCCACTGGAGCGCGACGCGCGGCGATTGGTACATGGCCGGCGCGCAGGGCATCAATTTGAACAGGCACACGCACTGCAGCGTTCAGCCGGCCTGCGGATCATCCGGGGCGGCAACATGACCGCCCCAAACGTCGGACGCGACCTGCCGGCCCGGCAAGTGCGCTTCGCGCTGGCGCGCGAGTTCGCCGCGCTGGCCAAGCTGATGCAGAGCGAGTTCGAAGACCCCTCGCTGCTTGATCAGGTAGGCGTCGACCTGGCCGAGGCGCTCGCCGTGTCGCTGGCGCACATTGCCATGAGGCTTGCTGCGTTGAACCCGCAGCAGAGGCGCGAGCAACCCTTGGTGCTACTCGACCATCAGACGCAAATCGGCGGGCCCTTGGCGCGGCCTACAGCCGCTTCCTTGCGGCGAGTCAACGGGTCGACTACAACATGAACACCCCAAGGCTGGCAGCACAGACCACCGGAGTAACGGGTCCCTGCGCCGTGCTGTTGAGCGACCTCCGCGACCTTGCTGCCTTCGCACGCTCCAGCACCGACCCGGAGTTTGTCGACCGCCTTTGCATGGAACTGGCCACCGCGCATGCGGATTCGATGCGGCGCACGATCAGCAGTCACTCTGGGATCGTGTGCACCGCCGCCTCGGCGCAGCAGACCATTGAGCGCGGAGCAATCCAGTGATCCAGATCAACATACAGAGCAACCTCGCCCAGGTGCAGCGCTCCCTGGATCGGTTTACGAAGGAATTGCAGTCGAAGGCCATCGTGCGTGCCCTGAACAACACGGCGACATCGGCCAAGGTGGCGGCAAGTCGCGACATTCGCGCTGCCGGGTACAACATCAAGGCCAAGAGGGTGAAGCAAGCCATTGACGTCAGGCGCGCCACTGCAGCCGACCTCCAGGCCATCGTCACCGCTACTGGCAAGGCGATTCCCCGACTCGCATTCGGAGCCCGGCAGACGGCTGCGGGCGTGAGCTACAGCATCAAGGGCGGCCGTACCGTGAAGGCCGGCGCCTTCATTGCCACGATGAAGTCAGGCCACACGGGCGCGTTCATGAGGGTCGCAGGCTTCCAGACGGGCAAGCGCGGCACGCCGATCCTGAATCGCAAGATCAGGGAACTGTGGGGGCCAAGCATCCCGACGGTGCTCATGAACAAGGTGGTGCGTGTTCGGCTAGAGCAGGCGCTGCGCGACCGCTTCCCGAAAGAGCTGGAGCGGCAGATTCGCTTCATCGGGTTGCCGAAGAAGTGAACGAAACCTTGCGCGATGACTACTCCGAGCTGCGGCAGCTGGGTCCAGCTCTCTGCGGACTGGGCCAGTTCATGCTCACGACGGGGCTGGTTGTCGGTTTCACGGATGCGGGCTACTCGCATCGCTACTGCTACCAGCGGCGCGATGACGCAGCGGCTGCACTCGCAGCCTGGGACGGCCTCGGTCATCCGTCAGGTCCCTGGATCAAGTGCAACGGCGTCGGCGTCGACGTGCTGAACCCGATCCTGTTCGCGCCCGACGAGCGCTTGATGTCTTGAACTTCCCGACGCAGCCGCGCCGCTCGAGCCGGTGGGCGCCCCCGTGCTGGCGCTCTGGAATTCGAGCGGGTCCTTCCCGGGTACCCCTCCATGCGGGCAACTTAAAGCCCCGAATTCGGTCTACCTCTGAGGTCCAAACTATGTCCGAAGTCCGAGATGTCCGAGCCGATTGCCACGCGCGAAGGGGCTGAAGAATGTCCGAACGGTTCGTGAATCAGAGTGAGTTCGCCCGGCTCGATGGTTGCGACGAGAAGCAGGTGCGCAGAGGGCTCGCACGCGGCGCGTTGATCGCGAACGCGGATGGCAAGCTCGACCGGGCTCAGGTGCAGAGCGGCTGGCGGCGCGTGAGGGTAGACAGCCGCGATCCGCCGGCCGTTGCCCCAGCCGCTGACCGCCGCAGTGCCACCGACCCGTTGCCGTCGGTCGGCAGTAGACGTCGTGCAACCCAGTCGGTACCTGCCACGTCGACACCAGTGACCCTCCAGCGGCGACAGGTAGTCGAGCATCTGACAGCCCTCGACTGGTCTCGAACCTGGGACTGGGGGCCCGAGGCGACGCACGAACGGGCGATGCAGGCTGCCTCCGCTGCGGGGTTGGACGCGGTGCTGTCCGACGTGGACGACGATGGCCACTGGGGCGGCTATCAGCTCCGCAACGTCGAGCTGATGAAGCAACACGGCGGCCTCTGCCCGGAAGCGATCACGGGCGGCTTCGGCTTCGAGCTCGACACCTTCGAGGTCTTGATGCTCTGCCGGGAGCACCTGTTCCACCCCGACGATGGCCCGGATGAACTGGCGGAGAACGTGACCATGCGCATGGACCTGCTGCCCCTGCTTGCCTACCCCTTCGGGCCCACCCATTGGCGCCCGACATCACCCGCCCGCACCGGCGTTTCGGGGATTCACCCATGAGCGCTCGCATCAGCCTGTCTGCCAGCATGGCGCGCGCCATCCAGTTCGCGCACTTGGTGTCCATCGGAAAGGGGAAGGTGAAGCACCTCAGACCGGTTGGAAGCGGCGCTCGCCCGTCGACCCTGATACCTGACGACTCCCCGGGCGAGCTGCGCGGCACGTCTGTCGAGGCTGGGTCGCGCCTGCGCGAGCGCGCACGGTGCTCGGCAATCATTCAGGCGCGGGCGGCCAGCCGGAACCCTACGCTCGCGCGATCACTGGCCTTCGACACCCGAATGGGCCGGACTGAAGCCATCGCGCTGCTCGAAGCGATGCCTACTGCGTCGGTTGATTGGCCGGCGGCATCAGACGCTCTGCGAACCTTTGGCAGCTCTGAATCTCGATTCGGCCAACCACACCCGAAGGTCGACGACCTCCCCGGTGTCAGCATCAACGATCTGCCGGACTCCGCTGAACGCGAATGTTCGACGCGCGCGCCGCATCTCGCACCACCCGTCGATGTGCTCGAGTCCGGGATCAACCCGCTCGATTCGCACTGTGCGCTTCGTCAGGCCTCCCTTGCCGTCGACGTACTTGAGCTGCCAGCGCGCGATGAATCTTGCAGGCGGCCGCTTTGCTGCGCGTGCAGCGTGCGTAGCACCGCGCTGAGCGCCGATGACGAGCGGCCGCGTCGGTTTGAAGAACCACCTCGCAAGCACGGCAGTACCGATCAGCATGCTCAGCAGAAGTGCCGGCCTGGCCATCCCACTCGAAGCGTTGTCGTCCGAGACGGACGTGTCCGTCGCCGCCGCAGCGATCGTATCAACCGGCGGTGCGGTGGCCATGCGCGGTTCCTGGTAGATCTCGGCAGCTTGGCCAGGGAGCCCATCCAGCCGGCGCGCACGTGCCACCTCTATGAGGTCAGGGACAACGTGATACGGGGTGTAGTTGTCCGTGCGCAATGTGCCCGTCAGTTCGATCAGCACCCCTGCGGGCGGCGGCGGGCGGCCGTCAACCTGAAGGCTCGTGATGCGCGTGCTGTGGGGGCGCGGCACCGACCTCGCAATGCACAGTGGGCGAATGGGCTTCAGCACCCAGACCTCGAAGGTTGTGCCATCGGCCTTCGTGACCAGCTGCATCGACGCGCGGCCTTTGATTGAAAGTGGTGTTCCGTCTTGAAGGCACGTTTGCGTTTGCGCGTGAGACGAGATCGCCCTGGCCGCGAAAACTGCAGCCATGCCACGCATCGAGCGCTTCCAAGTCGACACGCGTGTCCTCCGTTCCTTCAGGGCTGCGAGGTGGCGCACGGCCCCGTGGGGGTGACCGGACGCGCATTGGTTTGGTCATGATGCACTTGCCCTGCCGTCGGGCGCAACCGGCCGACGCTGTACTTCTTCCACGCTGGCCGGCCCACATGCACCGGCGCGGCGCTGATAGCGCTCGGTCCGCCTACGGCTCCTGCCTGCCGGCCTTCGCACGGGCATCGCGCAGCGCTTCGTGGGGTTGCTCGATGCGGCGGTCCTGAACGGCTTGGGCGTGCGACTGCCGGCCACCTTGTCGGGCGGGCAGCTGCAGCGCGTCGCGATTGCGCGGGCGCTGGTGCACAAGCCGCAACTCATCCTGGCCGACGAGCCCACCGGCAACCTCGACCCCGCCACCGCCGAGCGCGTGATGGGCCTGCTCTTCGCGCAGGTGCGCAGCGAGGGCGCGGCGTGCGTGCTGGTCACGCATTCACGCGCTGCCGCCGCGCGCGCCGACCGCGTGCTGACGCTCACCGCCAGCGGCATGCGCACGGCTTGAGCCGCCCATGACCCGCTGGCTCGCTCAACTCTCGTGGCCCGAGCTGCGCCACCACCCGTGGCGCAACGCCGCCGCGCTGATCGCGGTGATGTTGGGCGTGGCGCTGGCATTCTCGGTGCAGCTCATCAACCAGTCGGCGCTGAGTGAGTTCAGCTCGGCAGTGCGCTCGGTGAACGGCGAGCCCGACTTCGAGCTGCGCGGCCAGCGGGCCGGCTTCGACGAAGCGTTCTACGGCCGCGTGGCCCAGCACCCGGCCGTTGCCATTGCCAGCCCGGTGATCGAGATCGACACGCTGGCCTTCGACTCGCAGGGCGAGCGCGTGCCGCTGAAGGTGATCGGCCTGGACGCGCTGGTGGCCGCGCCGCTGGCGCCAGCGCTGATGCCCCGCCCCGATGCGGGCAGCGACCGCATGGCGCTGCTCGATGCGAGCGCCATCTTCCGCAACGCCGAGGCGCACAAGCGCCTGGTGGCGGCGAAGTCGCAGCCGCTGGCGGCAGCCCCGCCGTCAAGCGCGCCGGCCGCATCGGCAGCCCTGTCGAGCCCGTTGCGGGTGCGCCTGCAGACACCGAGCGGCGCCACCATGCTCAGCGTGCAAGGCAGCGTCACTGTCGGCGGCCCGCCGCTCGCGGTGATGGACATTGCCGGCGCGCAAACCACCTTCGGCTGGCTCGGCCGCATCAGCCGCATCGACGTGCGCCTGCGCCCCGGCGCCGACCGCGCGCAGGTGCTGCGCGAACTCGCGCTGCCGGCCGGCGTGCGCGCAGCCGCGCCCATTGAAGCGACGCAGCGCGTGTCCATCGTGTCGCGGGCGTACCGCGTGAACCTGACCGTGCTGGCGCTGGTGGCGCTGTTCACCGGCGCGTTCCTGGTGTTCTCGATCCTGTCGCTGTCGGTGGCGCAGCGCGCGCCGCAACTCGCGCTGCTGGGCGTGCTCGGCCTCGCGGGCCGAGTCGGCGCTGCTCGGCGCGGTGGGCAGCGTGCTCGGCATCGCGCTCGGCACGGCGCTGGCCGGGCTCGCGTTGCGGCTGTTGTCGGGCGACCTGGGCGGCGGCTACTTTCCGGGCGTGGCACCGCGCCTGCAGTTCAGCGTGGCGGCCGCGCTGGCGTACGGCGCGCTCGGCGTGGCGGCGGCCGTGATCGGCGGTTGGCTGCCCGCACGCGCTGCGCAGCGCATGGCGCCGGCACAGGCCTTGAAGGGCCTGGCAGCGGCCGACGTGCACCCGGCCGCGCAGTGGTTCGGGCCGGGGCTCATCGTGCTCGACGTGGGCTTGTCGTTGCTGCCACCGGTGTTCGAGATTTCCGCTCGCGGCGTATGCGGGCGTGGCCTGCCTGTTGCTCGGCGGCATCGCCTGCGTGCCCGGCGCAGTGCCATGGCTGCTCAGGGGCATTGCCCCACCGCACAACGCACTGGCGCTGCTGGTCGTGGAGCGCGCCCGCCACCAGCGCAGCCCCGCCGCCATCGCGGTGGCCGGCGTGGTGGCGAGCCTGAGCCTGGCGGTGGCGCTGACGATGATGGTGGCGAGCTTCCGCGAGGCCGTGACGCAGTGGCTCGACACCGTGCTGCCCGCCGATCTTTACGGCCGCGCCGCCGCCGGCAGCGGCGCTGGTGACGTGGTCACGCTGCCCACCGGCTTTCTGCAACGCGCTCCGGGTGTGCCCGGCGTGCTGCGCGTGGAATCGCAACGCGTGCTGCAAGTGCAGCTCGATGCCGCGCGGCCCAACGTGGCGCTGATCGCCCGGCCGCTCGGCGACCCGGCCCGGTCGTTGCCTCTCGTCGGCGAGTTGCTGCCCCTGCCGGCGGGTGCGACGGCCTCAGCTTCGCCGTGAGCTACTAGCCGCCGTGTGGACTGGCGCCGGCGGATCGCTTGTCTGGCTCGCCACTCGGCGATGGCGGATCTTCGACACCCAGCGTGACCTTTTCTCTCCTCAGCCACCTTTCGATGGTTTGGACTGTGAAGTCGCCCTTGATCGAATCTTGGGTGTCTTTCAGTATCGGCTTGTCGGCGACGGCGCGATACACGTCGCTCATGGTCCGGTAAGGTGTGCCCTTCTTGATGGCTGCGCAGATCAAGCCCTTCGCGTACGTGACTGCTTCGTTTTTGGCTTCGCGATTCCTCCGGTGACGCGCCTCGTTCAGATCGCCTTTGGCCTTAGATACGGCACCGCCGCGCTGTACTCGCTTCCCTGCCTCTGGCGGCGGCGTACTTGAGACACACCGCCTTGACCGGTGGGCATCCTCAACCTCGTCCGATGGAAGTCGTGACAGCGTCGAGCCGCGCTCAGTCTCAAGAGCGTTGATCTCAGCTGCCCTCGCAGACAGGCGAGCTGGAGCAATAGCCTCTACCGGATCATGCACAACCGAATAGCGTTCGACCACGAGCCACTGCCCGAGCTCGTCCGACCTCACGTAGGCGTCCTGCATCCCGTTCAGGCCACCGATCAGCGTGCCGGCCGGTATCGGCTGCCCGCCTCGGAATCGGGCCTGCAGGTGGTTTGGCCCAGTTTCCCCCGTGACCAGCTTGCAGCGCCAGGCCATGACTGCGCTGACCGATTCCGGCTCGACTTGGTCCGCGATCAACCGCGCCACGGTGCCGTACGGGATAGCCGCGTGCGGCGCGGGAAGTCGAACCGTCCATGAAGGTTCGGCAGGCTTCAACTCGAACATGTAGTGGCTCCGGATCATGGTGCGACGCAGCCAAACGGCAATCTCGGCGCGGGACGCGCTCTCAAGCGGCTGCGGAGCGAACTCGCTGGCACCGCCAGCGCGCGCTTCAGCGATGGTTTCGTTCGAGAGAATTCCTACTGGCGGGACGAGGTCACCGACCTCGCCCTGGGTCATCAGAAAGGCTCGCGCGTTCGCTTTCGATGCTTCACCACGCAGGCGCCGCTCGACGAGGCTGACTTTCGCCCGCTCGTGCGGCGTGAGATCGGCGCGCGTCGGATCGATGCCCGCGATCAGCGCAGCCGCTTGAGGGAAGGTGAACTGCTCAGCGCAGTCCCAGACGTTCATGTCATCCACGCGCACCTCTGCGCACCTCGAAAGAGGTCGCGCCGGCCGGGTGAGGAAGCCCGGTGTTCGCCTCGATGGATCAGACCAAGGCTGAGACGCAACGAGGGAATGCTACCGGCGAAACCTCAGGCGTTGCAACCGGAGCTTCTCCGTCTCATGGGTGTGCAGCGCCTTCACGGTGCTTTCACGCGGGGCGGCTTGACCTTGGGGCGGGATGCCTCGACGGTCTGGCCACTCGTGACCGCCACGTAATGCGAGCGCTCGAGAACGAGACGGCCCTTCAAGATGGCCGCGCGGTGGAAGCCGCGGCTGTGCAGCACGCGCAGCTGGTCGGCCTGACGCGCGTAGCCGCCGGTGATGCTCTTCAGCTCGGCAGCCGACATGCAGATTTCGTCAGCACGTTTCAAGTCGAGCTCGTCCACGACGCCTACGCCGCGCAGCCGACTGGCAGCGCGAGCGGGCGCACTCGAATGCCAGCGTCGACAGGCTCTTCCGCGCGCTCCGGCTCGTCGTCATCACGTAGCGGCTCGAGGTCGCTGTCGTCGAGGACGATGGTCATCGAAGGCGGTTGCGCCTTGCCGGATTCCAGGCAGACCGAGTGCAGCGGAGCGCCGAGCGAGGTCACGACCCACGGGAACAGCGCTTGCGGCCATGTGGCGTCGTTCACGACCTCGCCGAAGTACCGGCGCACGACGACAACGATCTTTCTGGCATCGTTGCCGCAAATGATCCGGGCCCGAATTCCGGGCTTGCATCTGCGGCTCATTGTGTCGTCCCTTCGAGGATGCGAGGGTTCGAGCGCACCAGAGTCTCGAACCGCGCTTGAAACGCCCGGTCCCCCGCCGCGATCTGCGCGCGGTACCGCTGCGCAATCTCAGCATGGAGCGCCGGATCAAACTCGACTGGAGCGCCGACAACCGCCTCCACGATCGCGTCGAAGCTCGCGTGAATCTCGCCGACTGCATCTTTGTGGAGCGTGTAGCCGTGATGGCTCGACGGCGCCATCGCCATCTCAAGGGTCGCGCGAATCACACTGCGAATCATGTCGACCAGCTGCGCGCGGAAGTCGCTGGCCGAGTCAGGCATGAAGGAGAGGTTGCGCTTCGCCCGATCCGCCTCAGCCGACTTCGCCGTCTCGTTGCCGTTGGCTGCCCACACCTTGTAGGGGATGCAGATGCATGCCTCGTATCGTCCCGACCAGACCTCCGATAAGCGCCTGATCTTCGTCTTGTAGCCGCGCGAGTCGCGAGCCTGCGCCCAGCGATCTTTGCCGCCCGGTTCGCCCGGCCATGGCCCGGCAAATTGAATGCCTTGGGCAGTGATCTGACTCTTCGTGCCGCGCCACACCTCTCGCCAATCACCCGGGTTGAGGCAGACCGCGACATCGGACTTGAGTTCCGCGTGCCGCTCCGTCGCTTCCTTGATCTTCGCCGTGATTGAGTTGACCCAGGCGTTGTATGCAATCAGCATGCCTTTGCGGGCCGACCGCTGCCGAGCGAGCGCGTCTTCGAGCACTGACTCTGCGCGACCCATCGTCACAACGTGCTTCGATGAATTGATTCCCGTTTCGCAGGCGTTCGCGCGACGCAGTTCGCTGAAGACGCCGCGCGAGATGAAGTCGCTCTCGATGGTCGTCGTCAGCGAGAGGCGGACGGCGTCGGTTGGGGTCGTATTCGACGGATGGTCAGAGCCTGCAGTGAGGTCAGCCACGGGCCACCTCCGCTGTTTGCACGGGCGGGAGTGTAGGCAATTCGCTGGCGGCATTGGCGATGTCGTGGGCCATGCGGCTATCGAGCCGGATCAACCGCTGAACCTCGCTCACGCCGTCGTCGTGAAGTTCCTCGTTGTTCGATAACTCGGCGACACGAGCATTCAAGGCTGGCATGAACGCCCATAGGTCGAAGGCTGCGATCTCGAGAGTGATGGGCAGCTCAGCACCGGGTACAGTTTCGGAAGTCATGATTCAAGCTCCTTTGGCTTGGGTGGTGATCAGGGCCTGTTTGGTGTGCAACCACCTTGCGGGCCCGTCTTTTTGCCTCAGGGCCGCTGAGGCGCCGGGTTCAACGCCAGCGCTGCACGACTCGGGCGTGCGTCTCGCCGTCTTCCTTCAAGTAGTCACGCCAGTCGAAGGCCTCACCATCGTCGGCGAACTCGCGCGCGTCTGCTCAGGGCTGCGCCGCATCTGCGCGGACCTGAACGACGTAAAACTCGGTGGCTTCGATGATCATTTCGAACCTCTCTTCCTGGACTGGAGTCGCTTCGCTCAGGCAGCGGCCGCAACGGGCAAGCGTTTGATCGTCGCGAAGCGCTCGGGCCGCTGACGGGCCTCCCAGAGATCCACGGATTCCTGCATGCGCAGCCAGCTCTCGGCGCTGGTGCCGAGCAGCTTTTCCAGACGCATCGCCATGTCCGGCGACAGCGCGCGATGCCCATGCATGAGTTGCGATACGGTGATGCGGCTGACGCCGAGCAGCTCCGCAAATCTGCTCTGCGGAATGGCGAGCTCTGGCAGCACGTCTTCGAGCAGGATCGCGCCCGGATGCGTCGGCCGGCGGTTCGGGTTGCGTAGCGACTTCATGGTCATGCCTCAGTGGTAGTCCTCAAAATTCACGTCAATCGCATCCTCGCCCTTGAAGCGGTATGTGATGCGCCAATTGCCCGACACGCTTACCGCGTACTCACCGGCCCGCGCACCCTTCAAGGGATGGAAGCGGTAGCCAGGTAGGTCCATGTCTGCCGCCGAAACGCTGGCGTCGAGCCGGTCGAGCATGCGTTCAATTCGAACAGCACTCTGGGCTGGAATTCCGCGGTAATCACCCTTTGTGAAGAACCGCTCCAGGCCCTTGTGCTTGAACGTCAGAATCATCGGTCAGGTTGTTATGTGATTGGTAACAATGTAGCGTGTCTAATTACAGATTGCAAGTTCAATTTTGGCGCTGCTCATGCAGTTCGACGTTGGCGTTTTCCGATTGCCGTCACGCCCGCGGGCTCGGCTCTGCCTGCTGCTCGCATGGCGGACGTAGCGCGCTCGACGGCCTCGCGTACGGGGTCGGTGTCGAGGCGCGCGTAGATCTGTGTTGCCTGCTGGCTCTTGTGGCCCAGGCTCTTGCCAATGATCAGTAGGCTGGCGCCCGTGCGCGCTTGCCAGCTTCCCAGCGACCGGCGAAGGTCGTGCGGGCGCAGGTCTGCGATGCCGGCGCGCTTCAGGAGCGCGATCCAACGCTTGCGCGAACTCTCCATGTGCCCACTCTTCGAGTCGGCCGGAAACACCCACGGTGATAGCGAGTTCAGTCGGCGACTCTCCAGCACGTCCAAAGCCTCGGGCACGAGGATCAGTCGCATCGGTTCGCCGTTCTTCGAATCGGCGTCGGCCACCCGCCACTCGGCGGCCTGCAGGTCGAGTTCGTCCCAACGCATCGCCCTGGTGTTGCCGCTGCGCGCGCCGGCCAGGATCGAGAGCAGCAGGAAGTCGCGATAGTCCTCACTCGGTTCTTCGTCCAAGGCCTTCCAGAAAGCCGGCATCTCGCCGGCCAGCAGAAATCGATCACGTTTCACTTCGGTGAGGAACTCGATACCGTCAGCCGGAGAGCGCCCACCGAACTCTTCCCAGTCGCGTGCCTTGTTGTAGATCCGGCTGACCAGGTCGACGAGCTGATTCGCGGTCGAGGCTGCACGAATCTTGCCGACGGCCATGTGCACCTTGCGCAGTTCTTCACACGTGATCGAAGACAGCTTGCGGTTGTGCCAGTTGACGCCTACCGGCGACTTTGTCCGCTTGCGGCCATGCTTCTTGATCGGTAGATCGGGCAGCTCGCCGAGATAGCGCTCGTAGACTTGCCGGGTGGCCTCGGCGGTGCGCAGGCCATGCGGAATGGCGTATTCCTGCATGAAGCGTTCGAACATCTGCCCGAAAGTCAGCTCGCCGCGAGCTTTGCGCTTGGTCTCGGCCGGGTTTGCGCCAGCGTCGAGTTGCACATTGACGGCCTCGGCCAGCCGCCGCGCCATGCGCACGTTCAGCTCGGGTTGCGCGAGCAAGGCTTTCAACAGATCAGACCCTTGTGGGAAGTCTCGGCTGTCCGGCAGGCTGGCATTGAAGCGGCCGAGCGTGATCCGCTCGGGTCGCCCGCCGATCTTGCGGTAGATGCGGAAGGTCTTCACGCCGTTTTGTGTGACATCAAGGATGAGGCCGCGCGTGTCGAGGTCGAGGTACGAAGCGCGCCTGTCAGTGGCCTTGATCTCCGTCAGGGACTTGCGCGTGAACGACAGGCGGATGGACGGCATTGCGGTGTCTCGTGCTACCCCGGTGCTACCTGGAAAGGTAAAACTAAGGGTGGTTGGTGGAACTTGGTAGCACACAAGGATAAGCGGTTTGCCCGGTAAACCATGCTCTGGAGTCCAATGGGGCACTCCAGAAAAGTACAGACCTTCTCACTTGTAAGCGGAAGGTCATCAGTTCGATTCCGATAGCCGGCACCAAAGCCCCGAACAGGACAGTACGCCCCTGCATCCGGCTGCACCAGTCAATATATTTGCTTGCATGCTGCCCCCACAGGTTTGGGGTGGAGCGCAATCGTGTTTGGACGCACTCGCGCGCTCGGCGGTCAGCGCTTGGTTTCGTTCTACAACGAACCCGCCAGTCGGACTCAGGGGGCGTGTTGCCGCGAGCCGGGTCGCCGACCACCACCTCGGGAGACTTCCATGAGCCAAATCACACGGGGCCTGATCGGTACGGCCGCCCTCATCACGCTGGCGAGCGTCGTGAACGCAGCGCCGATCCCCTCCGCCACGTCGACCAGCGTCGGCGTCCCGCTGGGCACACCTTCGTTGACCGGCTTCCAGACCACCGGCAACGACATGAGCGGCTCGCAGGTCACGGTGCGCTTTGCCGACGGCCTGCCCGGCAAGACCGTGTTCGACATCGTCAATGGGCCCACCGACAGCCCGGGCTCGGCCAACGGCAACGTATTCAGTTCGGTCGACGGGCCTGCTTCGTTCCCTTTCGCCGCCGGTGCCTAGACGACCACGTTTTGATCGCCGGCACGTCCTGCGCCGATCTTCACTCGTTTCTCGACGTGCAGTTCAAGGGCGGCTTGCGTGCCGGGGGCTCGGTGACGTTCATTGCCGACACGGACAGGGTCGGGCTGCCGATCCCCGAGCCCGAGACCTGCACGTTGATGTTGGCCGACCTCGGCCTGGTTGCCTTCGTCGCGCGCCGGCGTCGGGCATGAGCCGATAGCGTTGGATAGCGTTCCCATGACTCAATGAACAGGGGCCTTCGGGCCCCTTGTTCATGGCGCGCCGCGAACCGGTTCGCGGTGCGGTGGCCGTCATTGCACCTTGATGCGTATCGTGCTCACGGGCCAGCCGCCCTCCTGAAGCACCGCCTCGAGCCGGGGTTGCAGTTGCCGCAACTTCGCTGCCACGGAGGCGTTGGCGGCGAGCAGCGACCAACCCGCATCGTCCACCGGGCCGGGCTTCACATGAGGTGCCAGCACCGCCGGCAGGCTGGGTCGAATGGCGTCGAATCGGGCGTTCGACTCGCGCATCAGCGAGCTCAGACGCGCCAGCGGCTCACTGCGTTGCAGGGCTTGTTGCAGCCGCATGGCGTCAGGGGTGACGGGCGTCGGGGCGTGGGTCTTGAACTTCACCGCGCCGAGTGTATCGACGCCAGCGAGGCTGCCGGGCAATATGTGCCCGAATGCTAAACTTCAAGGCTTTGCGGCCAACCGTGGGCCGTGCGCCCTTGTATTGATTGCCGGCGCCCGCAGTTCCAGGCCTGTGGACCATGGATGCGCATGCGCTTGCTCGCACCGCAGGACCGATCCACATCTTGCGCGGCGACGGCCCTCACGAGCGGCCGCGCCGCTTCCCTGCACCCAACCCACACCCCGCATGTTGCCCAAGCTTCTCACCTCGATATTCGGTAGCCGCAACGACCGCCTGCTGAAGCAGTACCGTCAGGTCGTGGGGCAGGTCAATGCGCTCGAGTCGAAGTTCGAGTCGCTCGATGACGCGGCACTGACGGCCAAGACCGAGGAATTCCGCACCCGGTTCAAAGCCGGCGAGACCCTCGACGCCATGCTGCCCGAAGCGTTTGCGGTGGTTCGCGAAGGCAGCAAGCGCGTGCTGAAGATGCGCCACTTCGACGTGCAGCTGATCGGCGGCATGGCCTTGCACGACGGCAAGATCCCGGAAATGCGCACTGGCGAAGGCAAGACGCTGACCGCCACGCTGGCGGTGTATTTGAATGCGATCACCGGCAAGGGCGTTCATCTGGTGACGGTGAACGACTACCTCGTGCAGCGTGACGCGGCCTGGATGGGCCAGCTCTACAACTTTCTCGGGCTGAGCGTGGGCGTCAATCTTTCGCAGATGACCCGCGAAGAAAAGCAGGCCGCCTACGCCGCCGACGTGACCTACGGCACCAACAACGAGTTCGGCTTCGACTACCTGCGCGACAACATGGTGCAGGACGTGGCCGATCGCGTGGCCCGTGGTCTGGCTTACGCCATCGTCGACGAGGTCGATTCGATCTTGATCGACGAAGCCCGCACGCCGCTCATCATCAGCGGCCAGGCCGAGGACCACACTGAAACCTACGTGCACATCAATGCCGTGGTGCCGAAGCTCAAAAAGCAGATCGGCGAGCTCGACCTGCGCACCGGCGAAGGCGTGATCGAGCCTGGCGACTTCACGGTTGACGAGAAGAGCCGCCAGGTGTTCCTGACCGAAGACGGCCACGAGAACGCCGAGCGCCTGCTCGGCGAGGCCGGCCTGCTGGCCGAGGGCGCGTCGCTCTACGACCCCTCGAACATCACGTTGATGCACCACGTGTACGCGGCCTTGCGCGCGAAGCACCTCTACAACCGCGACCAGCACTACGTCGTGCAAGACGGCGAAGTCATCATCGTCGACGAGTTCACTGGCCGGCTCATGACAGGCCGGCGCTGGAGCGACGGCCTGCATCAGGCGGTCGAGGCCAAGGAAGGCGTTGCGATCCAGAGCGAGAACCAGACGCTCGCGTCCATCACGTTCCAGAACTACTTCCGCATGTACGGCAAGCTGTCGGGCATGACCGGCACGGCCGACACCGAGGCCTACGAATTCCAGGAGATCTACGGCCTGGAAACGGTGGTGATCCCGCCGAACAAGCCGACCATCCGCAAGGACGAACTCGACCTCGTCTACAAGACCGACCGCGAGAAGTTCGAGGCCGTCATCAAGGACATCCGCGAGTGCCACGAGCGCGGCCAGCCCGTGCTGGTGGGCACCACCTCGATTGAGAACTCCGAGCTGATCTCGGGCTTGCTGCAACAGGCAAAGTTGCCGCACAACGTGCTCAACGCGAAGCAGCACGCCCGCGAGGCCGAGATCGTGGCGCAGGCCGGGCGGCCGGGGGTCATCACGATCGCGACCAACATGGCCGGGCGCGGCACCGACATCGTGCTCGGCGGCAATGTCGAGAACCAGATCAAGGTGTTCGAGCACGACCCGTCGATCAGCGATGCCGACAAGGCGGGGCGCGCCAAGCAACTGCACGACGAATGGCAGGGCCTGCACGACCGTGTCAAGGCCCAGGGCGGGTTGCGCATCATCGCGACCGAGCGCCACGAGTCGCGCCGCATCGACAACCAGCTGCGTGGCCGCTCCGGCCGCCAGGGTGACCCGGGCTCGTCGCGCTTCTATCTATCGCTCGACGATTCGCTGATGCGCATCTTCGCGGGCGAGCGCGTGCGCTCGATCATGGAACGCCTGAAGATGCCCGACGGTGAGGCCATCGAGGCTGGCATCGTCACGCGCAGCATCGAAAGCGCTCAGCGCAAGGTCGAGGCGCGCAACTTCGATGTTCGCAAGCAGCTGCTCGAATACGACGACGTGAGCAACGACCAGCGCAAGGTGATCTACCAGCAGCGCAACGACATCCTGGAGGCCGAGCGCCTGGAAGCGCAGATCGCCAACCTGCGCCAGAGCACCATGAACGATGTGGTGCGCACCTATGTGCCAGCCGAGAGCGTCGAGGAACAATGGGACTTGCCGGGACTTGAGAAAGTGCTGCGCGAAGAGTGGCAGCTTGAGGTGCCGATTGCCGCCGAGGTCGACAAGAGTGCGTCCATCACCGATGACGAGATCGTCGAAAAAGTAGCGCGCGCGGCCAACCTGTCGTTTGATTCGAAGGTCGAACGCGTCGGGCTGGAACAGTTCACGCCGTTCATGCGCATGATCCTGCTGCAGTCGATCGACTCGCATTGGCGCGAGCACCTCGCCGCGCTCGATTACCTGCGCCAGGGCATCCACCTGCGCGGCTACGCCCAGAAGAACCCGAAGCAGGAATACAAGCGCGAAGCCTTCGAGCTGTTCTCGCAGTTGCTCGACGTGGTCAAGATGGACGTGACCCGTGTGCTGATGACCGTGCGCATCCAGTCGCAGGAAGAGGTGCAGCAGGCGGCCGAGGCCATCGAGCAGCGCGCCGAGCGCATCAGCAACGTGACCTACACGCACCCGAACGAAGACGGCAGCGTCTCGGCCGACGCCGAGCAGCCCGACCTTGCCGCGCTCGCTGCCGAGGTGCCCAAGGTCGGCCGCAACGACCCTTGCCCATGCGGCAGCGGCAAGAAGTACAAGGCCTGCCACGGCCGGCTGGCCTGAGCGGCTCTGCACCTGTCAGCCCTGATCGCAGGCCGATCACCGTGCTGCGACAGTGACTGATCAGCAGGGCGTTCGAGGCCCTGTTCCATCGCAATGGCTCGCCGCTGACGCGCTATCCTCATCGGCTATGAGCGGCGAGCCTTCATCGGAAGCGGGCGTCAGGCGCGAGTTGCTCGAGCTTGCGCTGCGCAACTCTGCTCGCAGCGTATTGCTGCAACTGGTGGCTGTCGGCGTGATCGTTGCGCTGGCGCTGAGCGTCAGGCACCTGGCCCCGGCGATTGTGGTGGGCGTGATCGGCGTTGCGGTGGCCGGCTGGCGGCTCAACATCTCGCGGGTCTACTCGGCGCCCGGCGCCTTGCCCGACACCCGCCTGCAGCGCATGCAGTACGAGCTCGAGGGCAACGCCGCACTCGCGGGGCTGATGTGGGCCGTCTCCACGCTCAGCATCTACCCGGCGCTGCCCGGCAACAACGGCACGGCCTATGTGGGCATGGTGTTCGGCTCGATCACCGTGGCAGCGTTCTTCATGCCGCTGCTCGGCCGCTCGTTCGTGATCCTGGTGACGATCCAGCTCGGTGCGGTGGTGCTCGCGTCGCTCATCATCACGTCGGTGCGTTCGTTGCCGCTGGCCATCCTGGCCGTGATCTTCGGCGTGACCCTGAACCGCGCCTCGCGCGAGTTCAAGGCGACCGCCACCCGCGCCATCGAGCACAGCCACGAGGCCGATGCTGCCAACGCATCGCTGGTGCGCGCCAAGGAACTGGCGGAGGCCGCGAACGTGGCGAAGTCGCAGTTCCTCGCGACCATGAGCCACGAGATCCGCACGCCGATGAATGGCGTGCTCGGCGCGCTGGACCTGCTGCGCCGCTCCGACCTCGATGTCGATCAGCGCCGCCTGGTGCGCACGGCCATGTCGTCGGGTGCATCGCTGATGGCGATCCTGAACGACGTGCTCGACCACTCCAAGATCGAGGCTGGCAAGCTGTCGTTGCAGATGGCGCCGTTTTCGCTTCATGCGATGGCCGCGTCGGTCATTGCGCTGTTCCGCGCCAACGCCGACAGCAAGGGCTTGGCACTCACGCTCGACCTCGACCCCGACGTCGAGGAATGGGTGATCGGTGACGGCCAACGCCTCAAGCAGGTGCTGCTGAACCTGGTCGGTAACGCGATCAAGTTCACCGAGCGCGGCCGGGTGGAATTGCGCGTCAGCCCGGCTACTGCGCGCGAAGACGCGGGCGCGGTCCACGTGGCGTTCGAGGTGAAAGACACCGGCATCGGAATGGCTCGCGAGTCGGTGGCCGAGCTGTTCCAGCCGTTTCATCAGGTCGACGGCACGCGCAGCCGGCGGCGCGGCGGCACCGGCCTGGGTTTGGCCATCAGCCAGCGCATCGTGCAGGCGATGGGCTCCGAGATTCAGGTCAAGACCGAACATGGCCGCGGCTCGCGCTTTCGGTTCGAGCTGGCACTGGAGCCCGACCGAAGTGGCAACCACGCGGTGCTGGTCGATTCGGCACTCGGCGGCCTGGACAGCACCGTGCCGCTGCGCGGCCGGGTGCTGGTGGTCGAAGACAACGAGGTCAACCGCATGATCGCGCGCGACGTGCTGCAGTCGCTCGGCCTGACCGTGCTCGAAGCCTGCGATGGTGAGGAAGCGCTCGGAATGCTCGGCCGCCAGGGCGTCGACCTGGTGCTGATGGACTGCCAGATGCCCGTGATGGACGGCTATGCCGCCACCCGTGAGCTGCGCCGCCGCGAAGCCGCGCGCGGTTCGCGTCGGCTCCCAGTGCTGGCGTTGACGGCCGATGCCTTCGAGGAAGACGCCCAGCGCTCGCTGGAAGCGGGCATGGACGCGCACCTCGCCAAGCCCTACACCCGAGAACAGCTGCGCGAGCTGCTCAAGAACTGGCTTTGACGAGGCTCGACTGGCCCTGAATCGCCCTGAATCGCCTTAGCGCGCCCCAACGGGTGCACCCCGCGCCGCGCGGGCCCGCTGTTCAGGTCAACGCGCCCCATTCGGTGACGCCGGTGCGCTCTTCGCCCCAGGCACGGTCGAGTTCGATGCGCTTGATTTCCTCCACCGCACCGTCGTGCGCGCCGCCGGCCTTGCGCACCTGCGCCCGCGCCAGCCGTTCCATGAGGCGCAGGTCGCGGTCGGTGAGCTGCATCGCCGCCTCGACCCATTGGGTCACGATCTCCATCAGCGACTCGTGCGTGATCGGCGCCGCCTTGCGCCGCGCCTCGAGTGCGGCGAGCGTTCCGCGCAGGCGCGGGTGCACGGCCTGCAGCACGGTCTGGATCGCCTCTTCGCCCTCGCCGTCCTCGACCACCATGTCGACCAGGTGGCGGGCCTGCAGCTGCTCGGCGGTGTACAGGCGCCCGGACAGGATCATCTCGTTCGCGACCGCAAAGCTCGACTTGCGGATCGTGAAGTTCCACGCGCCCATGCCCGGGAACAGGTTGAACAGCACCTCCGGGAAACCAGCCTGCGCGCTGCGCTCGAAGATGACCTTGTGGAACGGCATCACCGACTCCAGCCCGCCGCCGAGCGTGTCGCCCTGCACCAAAACCGTGGTGTGCACGCCGAGCTGCGAGGCGTTCTCCATCCACCAGACCAGGTCGACGCAGCGCCGGCCGTACAGACTGAGCGACTCGATGTCGCGCGCGCGAATCAGCAGGACGAACAGCGACAGGTCACCGCCGAAGTTGAAGACGCCCGGCACGTCGGACGTCATCACGTAGTGCCGCACCAGCCCGTTCGATTCTGCGATGTCGCTGAACACGCGTTGCAGTTCGGCCATCGCGGCCAGGCTGTAGCACTGGATCGGCTTGACGCAGGTGCTCACGCGCACGGCAGCCATCTCTTCGTTCCATTCGAGCCGGATGTACTTGTACGACCGGCTCATCATCAAGCGCAGGTGCTCCCTCGGCGCAGCGGTCATATGGCGGCGAACATCGCGGTGAAGTGGTGGAAGTTGACGAGTGCCGACTCGACCACGGCCTCGCGCGCGGCGTCATCGGTGATCGTGTTGAGCACGGTGCGAAGCTCGGCCATGTGCTCGGTGTCCATCGTCGCGTGCGAGCTGATGAATGAGATGCCGCGCTCGCCTTCGAGCAAGAGCGACTCGCGGATGGCCGATGCGAACGGCCCGCCGTACACCGACGCGATCACCTCCAGCGTGTACATCATGCCGAGCACCGAGCACGGGTGGCGGCGGTCGGCCGACCAGTAGTTGTAGCCGGTCAGCGCGAGCGTGTGGATCGACGGTGTATGGCCGAGTGCTGCCGAGCGTTCCACGCCCACGGCGCCGAGGTCGTTGATGACCCATTCCTCATGCCCGGACTCTTCGTGCATGTGTTCGTACAGGAAGTAGCGCACCTGCGCCTGCGCGTCGGGTATGCGGCTGGCCGCCGCCGCGCACACCGGGTTGAAGTGCCAGACCACGTTGTACAGCTCCAGCAGCAGTTGCCGGTAGCGAGCCACGGGCATGCCGTTGGCAACGGCGTCGAGCACGACAGGGTGGGTTTCGAAGGCGCGCCGGGCTTCATCGGTGCGGGAGATCAGGTCAACGAAAAAGGGGAGCATTCAGTCGTTCCAGGTGGGGTGAGCAAATCGCCTCCGGTGGGTTCGAAGCCGGGTTTGGAGGCCTTCGCAATCTAAGGCAACAGGTCGGGGTAGGCCATACGAAGGCTTTACAGGGTCGTTGCGTTGCTGTGTGAGCCTGGGTGACCTGCCTTTCTACAATCAGCGACTTCCGTGCCCGACCGAGAAACCCCATGCCCGTGAACCTGAACACTCCCGACCCCGCTGCCTTGTTCACCGTTCCCGGTGTCGAGATCGGGTGTGCGATGGCCGGTGTGCGCAAGGCCAACCGCCGCGACGTCACGGTGTTCACGCTCGCCGAAGGCAGCGCGGTGGCAGGCGTCTTCACGAGCAATCGCTTTTGCGCCGCGCCGGTGCAACTGTGCCGCACGCACCTGGGCTCGGGCGCCGCACCGCGCGCCCTTCTGATCAACACCGGCAATGCGAATGCCGGCACCGGGCAAGACGGCCTCGACCGCGCACGCGCCACTTGTGAAGCACTGGCAGCGCTGCTGGGCTGCAGCGCGGCTCAGGTGCTGCCGTTCTCCACCGGCGTCATCATGGAGAGCCTGCCCGCCGACCGCATCATCGAAGGCCTGCCCGCCGCACTGGCCGACCGTGCCGCCAACCACTGGGCGCAGGCGGCCGAGGCCATCATGACGACCGACACCCTGCCCAAGGCGGCCTCGCGGCAGGTGCAGATCGGCGGGCGCACGGTCACCGTCACCGGCATCAGCAAGGGCGCCGGCATGATCCGCCCGAACATGGCGACGATGCTCGGCTTCATGGCCACCGATGCGGTCATCGCGCCGGACTTGCTGCAGGCGCTGCTCAAACACGCGGCTGACGAGTCGTTCAACCGCATCACGATCGACGGTGACACCAGCACCAACGATTCGTTCGTGCTGGTCGCCACGCAGCAGGCCGGCCACGCGCCGATCACGCAGTTCGACACCGGTGATGGCGCGGTGTTTCGCGAGACCGTCGTGACTGTCGCGCGGCAACTCGCCCAGGCCATCGTGCGTGACGGCGAGGGCGCGACCAAGTTCATCACGGTGCGCATCGACGGCGGGCGTGACGAGGCCGAGTGCAGGCAGGTGGCGTACGCGATTGCGCACTCGCCCCTCGTGAAGACGGCGTTCTTCGCGAGCGACCCGAACCTCGGGCGCATCCTCGCGGCGGTCGGCTACGCCGGCATTGCCGACCTCGACCAGACCACCATCGACCTGTTCCTGGATGAGGTTCACGTGGCGCTGCACGGCGGCCGCAACCCGGCTTACCGCGAAGAAGACGGGCAGCGCGTGATGAAGCAAAGCGAGATCACGGTGCGCGTCGACCTGCACCGCGGCCCGGCCAGCAGCACCGTTTGGACCTGCGACCTGAGCTACGACTACGTCAAGATCAACGCCGACTACCGCAGCTGACGCGTCTCGCTGATCGCCGCCCGCAGCAGGCACAGCGCCGCGGCCGCCGCGAGCAGGTGCTTGAGCGTGTCGCCGCTGACGAAGCCCAGCGCGTCGAACACGGGGTGGTCGGCCAGTACCATCAGTTTCGCCGCGCCGAACAGGCCGAGCACGGCCCACCACCTGGTGTTGCGTAACCCGGCAGTGCCGCGCACCGGCAACTTCAGCCAGAGCGCCATCGGCAGCCGGTCGACCACCAGCAGCCCGTTGCCGGGCGCCCAGTGGTACGCGGCCGAGCCGAATGCCGTTCGGCAGGCCGAGCCAGCATCGGCAAACGCGTGGTAGCTCACCCACTGAGCTACCGGGCCGTGAACTGCGAGGTCTGAGAGGTGCTGGCAAGCGCGAGCCACCCCAGGCGCACCGCGCGCGCCTGTCGGTATCGCGAGCCGGCACCAGCGCATCGGCCCGGCAGCGCAGCGCGTGGGCACGGCGCAACGCGGTGGGCCCGTGGGCGCAGTCAGGTGCAGTTCGGTGCTTGCTCAAGCCCCGCTGGCACTGCTAGGATGCTCAGTACCACGCTGATTCGATGCCCATGAACACCACCACCCACCGCTACCCTGCCGCGCCCCGCGCAGTGGCCGGCGTCGGCATGGTCGCGGTCGAATCAGGCGTGATGCTCGGCGTCGTCGTTGTCGATGCCAACCGACCCGCACGGCGCACCGCCCACCCAGCCTCGATGTGCGCCACCGCAGGCGGGCTGGTCAAACAGCTGATCGCCACGCACTAGCCTCTCGGCTTTCGCTTCCGACCGAAGCGTCCGCTGAGTCATCAGCGGAAGGGTCGGAACACTCCCCTCTCTTCGCTGCCCCCGGGCCCACCCGCCCACGAGTACCTACCCGGCGCTCGCGACAGAAGAAGGTGAAAGACCGTGAGACACACACGACAGGTTTGGATTCAATGGATCGATGCAGCCAGGCGCCGCCTCGTTTTGCCCGCCGGCGACCTGCTGCGCGACGCCACCTACCGCCGGCTGTGGACGTCCATCCTCATCAGCTCGTTCGGCGGCCAGGTCACGATGCTCGCCTTCCCGCTGACGGCTGCCGTGCTGCTGCACGCGAGCCCCACGCAGATGGGCCTGTTGACGGCGATGGAGATCCTGCCGTTCGTGCTGTTCTCGCTGCCCAGCGGCGTGTGGCTCGACCGGGTGCGCAAGCTGCCGGTCTACGTGGTCGGCGAGCTGACCCTTGCCGTGGTGGTGGCCAGCGTGCCCTTCGCATGGTGGATGGGCTGGCTGTCGATGGCGTGGCTGTACGTGTGCGGCTTCGCGCTCGGCACCATCTTCACGACCGCCGGCAGCGCCGCGCAGATCGTGCTGACGCAGGTCGTGGCGCGCGAGCGCCTGGTCGAGGCGCATGCGAAGAACGCGCTCGCATCGTCGGGCGCCGAAGTGGCCGGCCCGGGCCTGGCCGGTGCGCTGATCAAGCTGGTGGGCGCGCCGGTAGCGCTGCTGGTGGACGCGGTATTGCTGATCGTTTCGGCGTCGATCCTGCGCGGCATCCTCGTCGATGAACGCGTGCCCCCGCGCAGCGGCGGGCACTTCCTGCGCGACCTGAAGCAAGGCGTGCGCTTCGTGGCGCGCAACCGCCTGCTGGTCTCGCTGGGTGTGGCGGTCGGCGGTTGGCAGATGTGCAACAACGCGGCTGCGGTGGTGCAGATCCTCTTCGCCACGCGCACCCTCGGCCTGAACGAACAGGCGGTCGGCCTGTGCTACGTGGCCATGGGCGCGGGCACCGTGCTGGCCAGTGTGTTTGGCAACCGCGTGAGCCGGCGCATCGGCCCCGGGCCGTGCCTCGTGCTGGGCTTTGCGGTGTGCGGTGCCGGTTGGTTGCTGCTCGCGGCAGCCCCGGCCAATGCCTGGGGCGTGGCGGCGTTCGCGTTGATGCTGATGCTGTTCTCGACCGGGGCGGTGCTGGTGTTCATCAACTTCCTGGCGCTGCGGCAAGCGGTCACGCCGGCCCCGTTGCTCGGGCGCATGACGAGCACGATGCGCTGGCTGATCCTGTTGCCCGCCGGGCCCGGGGCGTTGATCGGCGGCTGGCTTGGCGAGCACGTGGGCCTGCGCAGCGCACTCGCGTTCGCGGGAACTTCGGCGCTGTTGTTGGCGGCGATCTCATGGAACACGAAGGTCATCCGCGAGGTGCGCGAACTGCCCCGGCCTGAACAGGCCGACGATTGGCTTGGGGTCGAGGCCGATGTGCGCCCCGCCGCCGTCGTGGCGCATTGAGTGCGGTAAGCAGGCGAGGTTCCGCCTTCGGGCTCTGGCAGGTGCAGCGAGTCGAGATAAGCAGGGACGCGCGTGCGCGGCGCGGGTGACGTCGCCTGAGCACCATATCGCGCAAGGCTTTTCTCAGCACAACGGTGGGCGGCAGCGTGCCGTTGCTGCTGACCGCGTGCGGCGGTGTCGGGCAACCACGGACACTCGTTGTCGATTGCGGCGGCCAATCTGGATTCGGCCGTGGCCAATACCTACAGCATCCAAGGCGCGGCGGCCCACGATCACGCGGTGACTTTCACGCCGGCCGATCTGCAGAAGCTGAAGGCCGGTCAGATGATGACGATCACGTCGACAACCACGCTGGGGCACGACCACAACGTGACCGCCAGTTGCGTCTGACCGGCAAGCACGAATGAAAACGCCCCGCAGGCGGGGCGTTTGAAAGGTGCAGGGAGCGTGTGGTCAGGCAGCCCTGATGCTGCGGCGGCGCGCCACGAAACCCAGCACGCCGAGGCCGGCCAGCATGAGCGCGTAGGACTCCGGCTCGGGCACGGCGCCGACGTTGTCGTAGACACCGATCAGGCCATTGCCTTCGACGATGGACGCGTTGGGGTTCGTGCCCAGGTCGATCACGGTATTGCCGTTGTTGTAGAACAGCTGTGCCACGCCTGCAAGGATGGGGTGGCTGCCGGTGACGGCGATGTTGCCGCTGATGCCGTTGTAGCTGCGGCCGTCGAGCGCCAGGCCAAACCCACCGAGAAAGCCGTTCCAAGTTGCTGCTTCGGCTGCCGGGCCACCGGCGCCCGTGCCGCCTGCAATGAACACGCCACCACCGGCATTCACGTAGGCGCTGAGGATGGCGTCGTTCGCGGCGAACGCGCCGCCCGCGAGGTAAACCGCGTCGTACGTCAGCAGGTTGGCGAGCGTGAACGGCGCTGCGGTGTTGACGGTCGCCGTGTACCCCGCAGCCCCGAGCGCAGAAACAAAGCTGCCGCCGAACGCGAAGTTGTTCGAGTAGATGAGCACATTGCCACCGGCCGTGCCGTCGGTGTCGAGGAAGTTCACGACGTTCTGAGCAAACGTGGATGCATTGGTACCGCCCGCGTTGCTGAAGCCGGCGTCGGTCCAGGTCCATTCGTCGTGGTTGACGACGATGCGGCCGGCCTGTGCCGAACCAGACACAGCGGCGAGTACGGCGGCGACGGCGAGCGCTGCGCCCGCGCTGCACGAGCGAACCGAAGCGAATTGCGAGGCGTGGGATTTGTTTGTCATTGAGGTTCTCCTGAGCGCTGTGAATATGTCGTAGGACTGTCGCACTGAACACCTGCAGCCGACATCCCGCAAGTGCGGGTGATTCATGCCTGCGTGGCGCCCACCTGGGACTGGATGCGGTCCACTGCATCGGTGATGAGGCCGTCGATGCCGAGCGCGAGCAAGCGCTTTGCATCGGCGAGTTCGTTCACGGTGTAGCAAAGAGCGCGCAACCCGGCGCTGTGCAGTCGTTCAACGACGGCCCCGGTCAGCAGCCTGTGGTTCGTGACGACGGCCACGCAGCCGAGTGCGCGCGCCTGATCGAACCAGCCGTCGTGCAGCGCGTCGAGCAGCAACGCGCGCGGCAACGCGGGCGCTGCCACCTGTGCCGCTGCCAACGCCTCCGCCTGGAACGAACTGAGCAGGGGCTGCACCGGCACGCCGGCCCACAAGCGGCCGGCCGCCTCGGCCACGGCATGCCCCGTGATGGCCTCGCTGCCGGGGCTCGGTTTGATCTCGATGTTCAGAGCGTGGCCGTTGGCCAGGCAATAGTTTGCAATCGCCTTGAAGCTCGGCAGCGGCTCGCCGGCGAAGGCCGGGCTGTGCCACGCGCCGGCATCGAGTTGCGACAAGGCCGACCAGGGCTGCGCACCGGCCAGGCCACGGCCGTTGGTCGTGCGGTCGAGCGTGGCGTCGTGCAACAGGAACGGCACGCCATCGGCGCTGAGCTTCACATCGCACTCGAACGCATGAAAGCCGTGCGATGCACCGAGGCGAAACGCCGCCAAGGTGTTCTCGGGGGCGAGCTTGCCGGCGCCGCGGTGTGCAACCCAACGCGGGAAGGGCCACGCCGCCAGCGCCATGCTCAGACCCGTTGCGTGGTGGCGGCGTCGTACCAGTGCAGGTGCTCGGGCTGCATCTGCACCGTGACGTGGTCGCCGGCGCGCGGGGGGGTCAATGTGGCGTCGATGCGCACGGTGAACAGGCCCGGGCCGAGTTGGCCGTAGACCAACCGCTCGGCGCCGAGCATCTCGAGTGCTTCCACCTTCATCGGCCAGCCGCTGCGGCCGTCGGCACCCAGCACAGCGTGCTCGGGCCGCAAGCCCAGGATCAGTTCGCCCGCGCGCGGCGCGGCCACCGGCAGCGCGAGCGTTTGGGTGCCAACGGTGAAGCGCGAGCCGTCGGCCACGCCCTGGATCAGGTTCATCGGCGGCGAGCCGATGAAGCTCGCCACGAACGTGGTGGCCGGCCGGTGGTACACCTCTTCCGGCGTGCCCACCTGCTCCATGCGGCCGGCGTTCATCACGATCATGCGCTGCGCGAGCGTCATGGCCTCGACCTGGTCGTGCGTGACGAAGAGCGAGGTGACGCCGAGTTCGGCATGCAGCTTCTGGATCTCGAGCCGCGTTTGCGCGCGCAGCTTGGCGTCGAGGTTCGACAGCGGCTCGTCGAACAGGAACACCTGCGGCTGGCGCACGATGGCGCGGCCCATGGCGACGCGCTGGCGTTGCCCGCCCGACAACTCGCGCGGCTTGCGTTGCAGGTAGGGGGCGAGCTCCAGAATCTTCGCGGCCTTGTCCACACGCTGCGTGATCTCGGCCAGCGGTACCTTGGCGATCTTCAGGCCGTAGGCCATGTTGTCGAACACGCTCATGTGCGGGTAGAGCGCGTAGTTCTGGAACACCATGGCGATGTCGCGTTCGCTCGGTTCCACGTCGTTCACCACGCGGCCGCTGATCGCGATCTCGCCGCCCGAAATCTCTTCCAGCCCGGCCACCATGCGCAGCAGCGTGCTCTTGCCGCAGCCGGACGGCCCGACGATGACGATGAACTCGCCGTCGGCAATCTCGGCGCTCACGCCGTGAATGACGGCATTCGCCTTCGGCCCGCTGCCGTAGCGCTTGATGACGTTGCGTATCGAGATGGCGCCCATGGGTTCTTCGTGGCCTGTTCTTGACTGCTTATTTTTCGGTGTCGACCAGGCCCTTGACGAACCACTTCTGCATCAGGATCACGACCAGCGCCGGCGGGATCATCGCGAGCATGGCAGTGGCCATCACCAGGTTCCAATCGTTTTGCGAGTCACCGCCGGCGATCATGCGCTTGATGCCGTAGACCACCGGGTACATGTTCTCGTCGGTCGTGATGAGCAGCGGCCAGAGATACTGGTTCCAGCCGTAGATGAACTGGATGACGAACAGCGCGGCGATGCTGGTGGCCGACAGCGGTACGAGAACGTCCTTGAAAAAGCGCAGCGGCCCCGCACCGTCGATGCGCGCGGCTTCCAGCAACTCTTCGGGCACCGTCAGGAAGAACTGGCGGAACAGGAAGGTGGCGGTCGCCGATGCGATCAACGGCACGGTCAGGCCCGCGAAGCTGTTCAGCATGCCGAGGTCGGCGACCACCTTGTAGGTCGGCCCGATGCGCACCTCGACCGGCAGCATCAATGTCACGAAGATGGCCCAGAACGCGAGCATGCGAAAGCGGAACCGGAAGTACACGATCGCGAAGGCCGACAAGAGCGAGATCGCGATCTTGCCGAAGGTGATGAGCAGCGCCATCACGAGGCTCACGAACATCATGCGCCCGACCGACGCATGCGAGCCCGCGCCAGTGCCGCCGCCCGCCAGCGCGGTCGTGTAGTTCTCGATCAGGTGGCCACCCGGCAGCATCGGCATCGGTGACTGCACCACCTCTTGCGCGGTGTGCGTGGAGGCCACGAAGGTGATGTAGAGCGGCAGCGCCACGGCCAGCACGCCGAGGATCATGATGACGTGGGCGAGGATCCCCAGCAAAGGCCGGCGCTCAACCATGAGGGCTCACCGCGTTGATCCTCGCGGCGCGCATCAGTAATTCACCTTCTTCTCGATGAACTTGAACTGCAGCACGGTGAGCACGATCACGATGAACATCAGCACCACCGATTGCGCGGCCGAGCCGCCGAGGTCGAGCGCCTTGAAGCCGTCGTAGTAGAGCTTGTAGATCAGGATCTTGGTCTCGGTGCCCGGGCCGCCCTGGGTCGATGCGTCGATGATCGCGAAGGTTTCGAAGAATGCGTACACCATGTTGATCACGAGCAGGAAGAACGTGGTGGGCGACAGCAGCGGGAACTGGATCGTCCAGAAGCGCCGCCACGGCCGCGCCCCGTCGATGGCTGCGGCTTCGATCAATGATTTCGGAATGCTCGCCAGCCCGGCGAGGAAGAACAGGAAGTTGTACGAGATCTGCTTCCAGATGGCCGCCATCACGATCAGCGCCATCGCCTGCGGGCCGTTGAGCAGGTGGTTCCAGTCGATGCCCACCGCGCGCAGCCAGTAGGCCACGATGCCAATGCTGGGCGAGAACATGAAGAGCCAGAGCACCCCCGCCACGGCCGGTGCCACCGCATACGGCCAGATCAGCAACGTCTTGTAGAACGTGGCGCCCCGCACGATGCGGTCGGCGAACACCGCCAGCAGCAGCGAGATGCCGATGCCGAGCACCGCCACCAGCACCGAGAACACGGCAGTGGTCTTGAACGACGTCAGGTAGGTCGGGTCGGCCGCAAGGTTGCGAAAGTTCTCGAAGCCGACCCACTCGACCGACGTGCCGAACGCATCAGACTGCTGCAGCGACTGCAACAGCGCCTGCCCCGCCGGCCAGAAGAAGAACATCGCAATGATGATGATCTGCGGCGTCAGCAAGGCCCACGGCAGCCAGGCCGAGCGGAAGACGACGCGCTTTTCAGCAGCCAATGGAAGGCCTCGGGCGAAGAGCCCATTCATTCACGGCAGAGCCCCCCAGGAAATGCCTTCGGCATTTCCGCCCCCAGGGGTCAAGCAAAGTGGCAAAGCCACATTTGCTTGAGAGGGAAGGAGTTGGCGGAGGCTCGCAGAGGAATACAAATGAAATTCCTCTGCGAAACTCCGTTTACTCC
>JANNBF010000078.1:0-29650 GCA_031385155.1 Rhizobacter sp. | reverse complement strand
GCGCGGCCACCTCGGCCGCGCTGGAGGCCAGCGCGTTGGCCTGGCGTGCCGAGTCGGCGCTCTGGCGCACGGTCACGGTCAACTGCTCCATCGAGGCGGCGGCGCGTTGCAGGCTGCTGGCCGTCTGGTCGGTGCGCGCGCTCAAGGTCTGGTTGCCGCTGGTGAGGGTGGCACTGGTGGCACTGACCTGGCGTGCTGCGGCCTGCACGTTCTGCAGCGCTGCGTGCATGCCGGTCAAGGTGCGCTTGAGCGAGCCGGCGGCATCGCTCGTGACCTCGATGTGCGCCACGTCGAGCGACACCTGGCCTTTGCCGTCGAGGGCGCTGACGAGTGCGGTGAGTTCATCGCCGCTCTTGGCGATCACCGTCATGTGGCCCACGATCATCACCTCGAACGCCGTTTGCGCGATCAAATAGCCGGCGTGCACGGCCACGTTCAGCAGGTCCGGCGCTGGGCTGAAGAACACGGCCACGCCGCCAGCCTGCAGGCGGTCGAACACCAGGTGGTGAATGGCGAAGAAGCCGGCCGTCGCGATGATCGGCGCCCAGTCGCGGTACACCATCACCAGCGCGAGCGTCAGGAACACTCCGAAGTGGAATTCAAGCGTGCCGCGCCCGAGGTGAATCTGCAACGCCACCACACTGGCCAGGCACAGCGCCAGCACCACGCTGGAAGCCCGTGTGCCGCGCGCCGCCCAGAGCGCAGCAGCACCGAGCACCAGCAGCCCGGCCGACACCGTGGCCGCGAGCGCCATGTTGCCGTAGTGCCCGGCGATCAACAGCGCCACGGCGCAGTAGGCGGGGAGGACCGCCAGCATCATCATGTCGGCACGGCGGCCGAGCGTGGCGCCGGTGGTGGGGGCAGGCACCGGGTGGGTGGTCGGGTGATTCATCGGATCTTTGCGCTTCAATGCCGGGCGCGCCGCACGAGGCTGCCCACGTCGATGATGAGAGCGACGCGGCCGTCGCCCATGATGGTGGCGCCCGACACGTCGCTGACGCGGCGGTAGTTCGCCTCCAGGTTCTTGACGACCACCTGCTGCTGGCCGATCAACTCGTCCACCAGCATCGCCACGCGGCTGCCTTCTGCTTCCGCCACCACGACGATGCCGCCGCTGCCCGCGCCGGCTTCGCTCTCGGCGCCGAGCCGGGGCACGCGGTACACCTGCTCCAGGTCGAGCACTGGCAGGTAGGCGCCGCGCACTTCGATGACCTGCGCGCTGCCGCCCATGGTCTTGATGACGCCGGGCTGTGCCTGGAACGATTCGATCACCGACGACAGCGGCAGGATGTAGACCTCGTCGCCCACACCGACAGACATGCCGTCCATGATGGCCAGCGTCAGCGGCAGGCGCACCTTCACGCTCATGCCGTAGCCCTCCGCCGAGTCGATCTCGACCGTGCCGCCGAGCGCGGTGATGTTCTGCTTGACCACGTCCATGCCGACGCCGCGGCCCGACACATCGGTGATCACGTCGGCGGTCGAGAAGCCGGGCGCGAAGATCAACGCCAAGACCTCGGCATCGGGCATCGAGTCGGGCGCGTCGATGCCGCGCTCGCGCGCCTTGGCGATCAGCTTGCTGCGCGACAGGCCACGCCCGTCATCGCGCACCTCGATCAGGATCGAGCCGCCCTGGTGCGACGCCGCCAGCGTCAACGTGCCGGTGGCCGGCTTGCCCTTGGCGATGCGCTCGGCCGGCAGCTCGATGCCGTGGTCGCAGCTGTTGCGCACCAGGTGCGTCAGCGGGTCGGTGATCTTCTCGACCAGGCCCTTGTCGAGTTCGGTCGCCTCGCCGAGCGTCACGAACTCGACCTGCTTGCCGAGCTTGGCCGCCAGGTCGCGCAGCATGCGCGGGAAGCGCGCGAACACGGTCGCCATCGGGATCATGCGGATCGACATCACCGACTCTTGCAAGTCGCGCGTGTTGCGATCCAGATCGGCCAGGTTGGTGGCGATGCGTTGGTAGAGCGCCGGGTCCATCTGCTTGCTGTTCTGCGCCAGCATGGCCTGCGTGATGACGAGCTCGCCGACCAGGTTGATGAGCTGGTCGACCTTGCCGATCGAGACGCGCAGCGTTGCCGTCTCGGCGGCGGCTGCTGCGGATGGTGGCGCCGCCTTGTCGGTGCCGGCGGGCGCGCTTGCGGGCCCCTCGCGGGGCGCGCCGGGTGCGCCTTCGAACAGGCCGAACGCGGTCTCGGGCGGGGTCGCCTGCGGAACACCGGGTGCACCGTCATGGAAGCCGTATCCGGGGCCGAGCGGCAACAGCAGCACCGACTCGCGCGCAACGTGGAAGGTGAACAGGTCGAGCAGGTCGCTGTCGGAGCTGCTGGTGCGCACACGGAAGCGCCGCATGCCGTCGGCCGGCTCGCCGCCGTCGAGCGGTTCGATCAGCCCGAGGTCGGCGATCTCGTGAAATAGTTCGACCAGGCTGTTGGCCTCGGCCGGGTTGGCGAGCGGGCCGACCCGAAGTTCTAGGTCGCGCAGCCCGGCGGTGGCTGCCGGGGTGGCGCCCACCTGCGGCGCGGCGTGCGCGGCGCCGACGGCCGCTGCCGTGAGCCCTGCCGGTGGCGCAGCCCCTGGCGCCGCACCGCTCGCCAACTGGCGCAGGCTGGCACACAGCGCGGCCGTGTCCACCGGCTCACCGCCGGCGCCCTGGTGGCGGGCGAGTTGCGCGCGCAGCGCGTCGGCCGATTGCAGCAGCACGTCGACCATCGCCGGCGCGGCCGCCAACTCATGGCGGCGCAGCTTGTCGAGCAGCGTCTCCATCTGGTGCGTGAGTTCGGCCACGTCGGCAAAGCCGAAGGTCGCCGCACCGCCCTTGACCGAGTGGGCGCAGCGGAAGATCGAGTTGAGCGCATCGTCGCTTGCCGCCACCAGATCGATCTCGAGCAACTGCGCCTCGAAGTGGTCGAGGTTCTCGCCGGCTTCGTCGAAGAAGACTTGGTAGAACTGGGTCAGCTCGATGCCTGCGCCGATGCTGGCGCCCTCGCGTGTCATGTCACCCATGCGAGCCCCTAGGCCAGAACCTTGGCCATCACTTCGATCAGCTTGGCCGGATCGAAGGGCTTGACCAGCCAGCCCGTTGCGCCTGCGGCGCGGCCGGCCTGCTTCATCTGCTCGCTCGACTCGGTCGTCAGGATCAGGATCGGCTTGGTCTTGAACTTCGGGTTGTCGCGCAGCTTGCGCGTCAGCGTCAGGCCGTCCATGCGCGGCATGTTCTGGTCGGTCAGCACCAGGTCGAAGTCGGCCTTGGACGCTTTTTCCCAAGCGTCTTGGCCGTCGACGGCTTCGGTGACCAGGTAGCCGGCGCTCTTGAGCGTGAAGGCCACCATCTGACGCATGGAAGCGGAGTCGTCGACCGCAAGAATTGTGTGCATGGGTTTGTCTCCGCAATGACAGGTTGTCGGCGCGTGGGGGCGGCGCTTGAGGCTTGTGCCGTGGCGCGGGTCAGAACAGTTCGACCGAGCCGCCGGCCATCGCGGCCTGCGCCACCGGGTTGGTGGGGGTGAGCCTCGCGTGGGCCGGGTCGGCGGGCGTGCCCGTCACCTGCTCGGCGCAGTCGCGCAGCCGGCTGCTGGTGTGCTGGATGAGCTGCGAAGCCAGGTCCTGAAACTGCAGCGCGGTCACCGCGCCGGCCAGGTGGCGGGCGGCAGCCGGCGCGGTGTTTGCGGCCTCGGTGGCAGCGCTGAAGTGGTGCAGCAGCTCGGCGCAGGCGTCGGCCAGCAAGGCCTGGAGCCGGTCGAGCTCTTGGCGCGCCGTCGTCAGTTGGCCGAACAGGTCGGCCGCCCCCGGTGGCGGCGCGGCAGCGGCAACTGGGGGTGAATGGGAGGCGGTGCGTTGCATGGGTGGAGGTGGCGGGCGGGCGTGCAGATGCGCCGGTTGATCAGGTCATCGGCGCGCGGCGCGCAGACCTGAGGCCGATCGCATGGCGGCGCATGGCGGCGCTTTGCAACAGGGGGCGGCGGGGCATACTCGGCGCCATGGCCACCGACCCGCCGCCGCAGGCAGTGCAACGGGCCGAGATCCGGGTGCTGCACCTCGAAGACTCGGAGCTCGACCACGAACTCACGCTCGCCCACATGGCGCGCGGGGGCTTGCGAGCCGAGGTGCGGCGCATCGACTCCGAGGCCGAGTTCCTGGCGGCGCTCAACGACGACTGGGACCTGATCATCTCAACTACAACCTGCCCGGCTTCTCCGGCCTGGTGGCGCTCGACCTGCTCAAGGCGCGCGGCCGCGATGTGCCGTTCATCCTGGTCTCGGGCGAGATCGGCGAAGAAACCGCAGTCGAGGCGATGCGCAACGGCGCGAGCGACTACCTGCTCAAGAACAACCTGTCGCGGCTGGTGCCGGCCATGCTGCACGCAGTCGAGGCCACCGAGACCCGCCGAGCTCGCGTGCGCGCCGACCGCGAACTGGACGAGTCGAAGCAGCGCCTGCGCGAACTGGCGCAGCACCTGCAGACGAGCATCGAGTCGGAGCGCAAGTCGATCGCGCGCGAGATTCACGACGATGTCGGCGGCTCGCTCACCGCACTCAAGTTCGACCTGGCCTGGATCGCCCGCCACACCGATTCGCAGGAGGTGCTCACGCGCGTGCACTCGGCGCTCGAGACGGTGACGCTGGCCATCGACTCCAGCAAACGCATCATGCACAACCTGCGCCCCGCGATCCTGGAGCAAGGGCTCGTGGCAGCGCTGCAATGGATCGCCTCGCGCTTCGAGAAGCGCACCGGCATCGCCTGCGAGCTGCGCCTGCCGCACGAGAGCACGGTCGAGCTGCCACCCGGCGTGCCGCTGGTGGCCTACCGCACGGCACAAGAGGCGCTGACCAACATCAGCAAGCATGCACAGGCGAGCCGTGTGCAGATCGACCTGGCGCTGGCCGGCGGCGTGCTCTCGCTCGAGATCAACGACAACGGCATCGGCCTGAACGCCGACGATCTGGCCAAAACCCGCTCGTTCGGCATTCGCGGCCTGCATGAGCGCGCGGGCACCGTGGGCGGCTGGGTCGACCTGACCAGCAGCCAGAACGGCACCACGCTGATACTGTCGGTGCCGCTCGCCATGGGCTCGGCGCTGCCGGACTTCGTCGACACGCCCTCGCAGCCGCCCGGCGACACGGACGACCCGAGCCAGTGGGGCGCGTTGTGAACAACCCATTGGGTCTCGTCGTGAGCCCGTCAACCCAACCCCTGCCGCCATGATCAAGGTCTTTCTCTGCGACGACCACGCGCTCATCCGGCGCGGCATTCGCGACACACTCTCCGATGCGCCCGACATCGAAGTGGTCGGCGAGGCCGGCGACTACGGCGAGCTGCGCACCCTGATGCGCGAGCACACCGCCGACGTGCTGGTGCTCGACATCAACCTGCCCGGCCGCAGCGGCCTGGACGTGCTGCATGCGCTGAAGGACGAAGGCACGACCATGCGCGTGCTGGTGGTCTCGATGTATCCCGAAGACCAGTACGCGATCCGCGCGCTGCGGGCCGGCGCGTACGGCTACGTCAACAAGGGCGGCGACCCGGCGCTGATCGTCGCGGCGGTTCGCACCGTGGCCCAAGGCCGCAAGTACGTGACGCCCGAGATCGCGCAGATGCTGGTCGAAAGCCTGACCGCGCCGCAGGTGGCCAACGCGCACGAGAAGCTGTCGGACCGCGAGCTGCAGACACTCGTGATGATCGCCTCCGGCAAGCGCCTGTCGGACATTGCCGAGGCGCTGATGCTGTCCCCTAAGACTGTGAGCGTGTACCGCGCGCGGGTGCTGGAGAAGCTGGGCCTCACGAACAACTCGGAGATGACGGTGTACGCGATCCGCAACGGCCTGGTCGGCGGTGAGTAGGCTTTGGTCGCTCTCCCAGAGGGAGAGGGGGCAACACTTCACCGCGTCGCCCGGCGCCGAACGCACTCCAGGTACTTCTCCCCATCCGGCGGTAGGCCGCTGCGCTGCGAGGCCCAGACCATCTCGCCCAGGCACTCCATCACCTCGTGGTGCGCCGCGTGCAGCGAGCCGCGCTTGGCGGCCAACAGCTCCACCGCCTGCTTGATACCGCGCGGCTGGTCGATGCCGATCTGCTCGCTGATCGACAGGTGCATCGACAGGTGCAGGAACGGGTTGGTGCGGCCGGCCTCCACGTCGTACACCGCCGCCAACGCGGCAGGCAGGTCGGCGAGCTCCGCGTGGTGCTCGGGGTGCTCGGTGATCCAGTCGGCTGCGGCCGCCTCCATCGGCGTGAGCGGGGCGGCGTCGGCGAGCTTGCGGTGCGTTTCGCAGAAGAATTTCCGCACGTCGTTTTGAGATGGAGCAAACATCACACAATTGTCGGCCCACCTCGAGGTGTCGTCACCTCTGCCCCACACCGTCACGGAGCAGCCGCCGCTGCCAAGCCATGAACACCACCACCGAAACCCTCTTCGACAACGCCCGCACCCACAACGGCTTTCGCGCCGAGCCCGTGCCCGAGGCGACCTTGCGTGCGCTTTACGACATGCTGAAGTGGGGCCCGACCTCGGCCAACTGCAGCCCGGCGCGCTTCATCTTCGTGACCACGCCCGAAGCCAAGGCGAAGCTGCTCGACGGCATGGCGCCCGGCAATGTCGAGAAGACGCGCGCCGCGCCGGTCACGGTGATCGTCGGCATGGACATGGCGTTCTTTGAAAAGCTGCCGCAACTCTTTCCACATGCGGATGCGAAGTCGTGGTTCGTCGGCAACCAGCCGATGATCGACGCCACCGCCTTCCGCAACAGCAGCCTGCAAGGCGCCTACCTGATCATCGCCGCGCGCGCCCTCGGGCTCGACTGCGGGCCCATGAGCGGCTTCAGCCCCGCGAAGGTCGATGCCGACTTCTGGGGCGGCACCACGGTCAAGACCAACTTCATCTGCAACCTTGGGGCTGGCGACGCCAGCAAGCTGATGCCGCGCAGCCCGCGCCTCGCGTTCGACGAGGCTTGCCGGATCGCTTGATTGCGCACAGGCGGCGCTGCTAGTTTCGCGGCTGCGCTCAGCGCGGCGCTTCCTTGGGCACGTAGGGCTCGACCAACGTGGCCTGCATGCGGTAGCTGGCAGCGCCCATGTAGGTGTCGCTGCGCAGGGTGCGCAGCGTGCCGCTGACCCACACCGTGTCCATCGCCCGCAAGCCCTTGGTCGGCGTGGTCGGCCGTACCTCGATGATCTGGTTCGAAGGCGGCGGCGGCGTGTGGATGCAGGCACCGAAGTACGGCACCAGCAGGAACTGCGTGAGCCCGGCCTTGGTTTCGTCGAGCGGCACCAGGTAGCCGGCGATGCGCACCGTCTGGCCGTCCATCGCGTTGTTGGTGGGCGCGTTGTCCCATGTGGCGCGCATGCGCTGAAGCAGAGCGGCGGCGCGCGGGTCGCTGTCCTCGAGCCGGGCGAAATCGAGGTTGCGAAACTGCTTCAGTGGGTCCCAGTCTTTCGGGGTGAGGTCGTCCCAGTTGGTGGTCTTGAATTCCCTGAAGCCGGGGCTAAGCGCAGGTGCCGCGCCCACGCTGGGCAAGGTGGGTGCTGTTGAAGGCGCCGGTGTGGCTTCAATGGCGCTGGTGGTGGGTGCCGCGGCGCGTGCCTTCGGTGCCACGGCTTGCCCGAGCACCAGACCGGCGGCGGTGGCTCCGACCAGCATAAAACGACCCCGAACGTCTTCATGTTTCACCTCGGTGACAGGCCGTCGGCCAATGACAGACCGTAGGCCCGCAGGCCAGGTACCAGGCTGGCCAGCACGCCGGCCGCCAGCACGCCGGCGATGAGCAACCATTCACCGGGCCGTGGCGCCGAGAGCCGCAGCCCGATGCCGAACTGCGCCTGCAGCCAGGGGCCGGCAGCCACGATCAACACGGCGGAAAGCAGCATACCGAGCAGCACGCCGAGCAGCGTGACCAAAGCCCCTTCGCCGACCAGCAGCATCAGCACATCGCGCGGCCCGGCGCCCACCGCGCGCAGCACCGCCAGCTCACGGCGGCGCTGGCCCAGGCCCGCCAGCACCACCGCCACCAGGCCGGCAAGGCTGACCACGGCCACCATGGCCGACATGCCGAGCAGCGCGCGTTCGCCCACGCCGACCACGCCCCAAAGCTCATCGAGCGCCACGCCGGGCAGCACCGCCATCAGCGGCTCGCCGGGATAGTCGGCAACGAAGCGCTGCACCGCGAACACCGCCGTGCGGCCCTTCAGGCCCACCAGTGCGGCGGTCACGGTCTTCGGCGCCAGGTCGAACTTGCGCGCCTGCTCGGCGGGGATGGCGATGCCGGGCATCGGCGCACCGGCCGACCAGTCGAGGTGGATCGCCTCGATGGCTTGCAGGCTCACGTGCACCGTGCGGTCGACCGGCGTGCCGGTGCCCGCGAGGATGCCCACCACCGTGAACGGCTTGTCCGCATGTTCGTTGCCGGGCAGGGCACCGTTGCCGTGGCTGAGCGTGATGCGCTGGCCGAGCCGGTAGCCGAGTTGGCGTGCCACGTCGGCACCGACAACCGCCTCGAACAGGCCGTCCAGGTCACCGGTGAAAGGCCGGCCCTGTGCCAGCGCCAGCGGCTCATGGTCGCCGTACTGAAAGCGCTTGAAGTACTCGGCGGTCGTGCCGACCACCGCGAAGCCGCGGTGCGAATCGCCGAGCGCCATCGGCACCACCCATTCGACGGCGCGGTGCTGGGCGATGGCCTGCACGCTGCTCATGCGGATGTTGTTGGTGGCGCCGCCGACGTGGAACACCGAGTACAGCATCAGCTGCACCGCGCCCGTGCGCGCACCCACGATCAAGTCGGTGCCGCTCACCGACTGCGAAAAGCTCTCGCGCACATCGAAGCGCATGCGCTCGAAGCACAGCAACAGCAGGGTCGAGAGCGCGATGCACAGCACCACCAGCGACAAGGTGCCCCTCCGTGCCCAGGCGCTGCGGGCGGCCAGGCTCAACAGCGCCGTCATCCGGCAAGCGCCGTGCTGCGTGCTGCGCTGTTGATATGCGCCAGAGACACGCGCGCATCGAAGCGGCTCGCCAGCCGCTCGTCGTGGCTCACGAACACGAGGGTACTGTTCGCGGCGCGGCATTCGCCGAGCAGCACGTCCATGAAAGCGTCACGCAGCGCCGCGTCGAGGGCCGAGGTCGGCTCGTCGGCGATCACGACCTCAGGCGCACCGATGAGCGCTCGCGCGGCGGCCACGCGCTGTTGCTGGCCGACCGACAGCGCGGCTGCCGGCCGGGCCCACACCGGCTGCGGCAGGCCCACGCGCGCGAGCAGTGATTCAGCGGCGCTGCGTGCCGAGCCGCCGCCCGCCTGCGCCCGCGCGCGGCGCAGGCCCGAGAAGCGGCACGGCAGCAGCACGTTGTCGATCACGCTCAGGTAAGGGAGCAGGTTGAACTGCTGGAAGATGTAGCCCACATGGTCGGCGCGGAAGGCGTCGCGCTGTGCGCCGGAGCGTGCTGACCAATCGGCACCGAGCAGGCTCACGCCCCCTTGGGTGGGCACCAGCACGCCGGCCATCAGCCCGAGCAACGTGCTCTTGCCGCCACCGCTGGGGCCGAGCAGGAACACGTGCTCGCCCGCCGGCACGGTGAAGCGCTCGATGCGCAGGCAGGGCCCTTCGCGGGCTCCCCATCGAAACGAAAGATCGCGGATGTCGATGGCCGGGGCTGCGCTGCCCGCCACCACATCGGCCGGCATGCTCACCATGCCAGCAGCGGCTTGTCGGGCGTCAGGCGCAGGCCGCGCTGCCCTTTGGCACTGACCACCACGGCGTCGATCTGGCGCAGGCCCGGAAACGCGCGGAACAGCCGGACCTCGACGCTGCGCAACGCTGCCATGTTGTCGCACTGGAATCGCACGGTCGCGTCGAGGTCGGCATGGCCGTCGGGTTCGGCTTTCGCGGGCGTGGCCGGTCTCGCTGCGGGCGCGCCGGGGGCAGCCAGCAGCGCGGCGTCGATCACGGCCGATGCGAGCGTGCTGGGGCGCGGTGTGCAGCGCGCCGCCGGCGTGGGCACGAACAGGCTCGCGGGGTCTTGAAAGCGCTGCGCCATGGCGCGCACGGTCTGCCGTTCCGTGTCGGTACGCGGGCCGCGCTCGAAGCCGATCAGGTTGTCGAGCGGGCTTTCCAGGCCCAGTTCCAGCGAGTTGCCGTCGATGGCCACTTGCAGCGTGGCCGCGCCGTGCACATGCGCGCCGGGCTCGCGGGCCCAGACCGCCGCGCACGATGTAGCCAGAGCGAGAGCGAGAGCGAGAAGCCGCTTCATGTGCGGTGGGCGTGGTGCGCCACGCGTGCCGGCTTGCGGGGCGCCGGGCATTCGTTGCAGCGGCCGTAGAGCGTGAGCTCGTGGTGCTCCACCGTGAAACCCTTCGGCGCCAGGTTGG
The DNA here is from genome assembly GCA_031385155.1 of Rhizobacter sp. GTDB lineage: Bacteria > Pseudomonadota > Gammaproteobacteria > Burkholderiales > Burkholderiaceae_C > LMDS01. The sequence goes on along the minus strand of JANNBF010000078.1, from coordinate 19,295 downwards.
CCAGATCGCCCGGGCACTGGTGAACGTCGAACACCCGCTGGCAGGTGGTGCACTGGAAGTGGTGGTGGTGCGCATGCCGGGTCGACTCGTAGCGAGGGCTGTCGCCAGGCAGCATCACCGCGAGGATCTCGCCCGCGTCGAGCAGCACCTTCAGGTTGCGGTAGACCGTGGCCAAGCCGAGCCCCGAGACCTCGGCCTGCGAGGCCAGCAGCACCTCTTGCGGCGAGAGCGGGCGTTCGGCTGCGTCGATGGCAGCGCGGATCGCGGACTTCTGGCGTGTGGATCGTTCCATGGCAGTGTTGGGCAGCAGTGGTTGAACAGCGCGCAGCCGTCGGGCCGGCGAATCGACATCATCCCATGCTACGATAATGAGAACGCAATTTCATTAAGTGCTGATGGTGTGAGCATCGCTCGGCCCTCGAGTTCCGCCACGGCTTCTGGCTTTACCTGCCTTCCCATGTTTCCCCGCGACTGATACGCCCATGCCCCTCCCCCTTCTTCCTTTGACCTTGATGGCCGTGTTCGGCATGTCTGCCGGTGTGGTGCACGCACAGGCCGCCACCACGCTGGCGCCCGTCACCGTTCAGTCGAACCAGGGCAGCATGCGCGCCGGTGCGCTGCGCGACGAGATCGTCAAGACCGAGTCGATCAGCGAGCGCGCCATCGAACGCTCGGGCGCCACCAACATCAACGAAGTGCTCGACAAGAACCCCGGCATCGCGGTGCAGGTCGAATGCTCGATCTGCAACGTGCGCAACGTGGTCCTCAACAACCTGCCCGGGCGCTACACCACGCTGCTGATCGACGGCGTGCCGATCTTCTCGTCGGTGTCGTCGGCGTACGGGCTCGACAGCGTCAGCGTCTACGGCCTGGAGCGCATCGACGTGGCGCGCGGCGCGGGGGCGAGCCTGATCGCGCCTGAGGCGCTGTCGGGCACGGTGAACATCGTCACGAAGCGGCCCACGACCGCTGAAAGCCGTGTGCGCCTGCAACTCGCAAGCTTCGGCTCGCAACAGGCTGACGCTTACCTGGCGCGGCCGTTCGATGGCGGCGCGTTCACCGCCACCGTGAACTACAACAAGCACGACGCCGTCGATGGCGATGGCAACGGCGTGTCCGAGTACAGCGGCTACGACCGCAAGATCGGTGGCGTCGGCTACTTCCTCGACGACTTGGGCGGCTTCAAGCTCCGTGGCCGGCTCGATGTGGTGAACGAGAAGCGCGGTGGTGGCGCCACCGGCGCCGACTATGCCGCCATCAAGGCGAGCATTACCGGCAACCCGTTCGACTGGTCACGCGGCGTGCACGGCTCGCCCGATGCCAGCGGCTGGATCGACCCGTCCACTGGCGCGCTGCTGCCCTACGCCGGGGGCCGTGGCGGCTTCTCCGAGATCATCTTCACCGACCGGGTGCAATGGGTCACTTCGGCCGAGAAGCGCTTTGGCGAGCGCAAGCTGCGCCTGGCCTTCGGTGCCGCGCAGCACCGGCAAGACAGCTTCTACGAACTGGCCACCTACGTGGGCAAACAGCGGCAGTACTACGCCGAGGCGAGCTGGCAGTTCCCGCTTGCCGACTGGTTGCTGACCACGGGCGCGAACTACCGCTACGAAGACCTGCGCAGCCACGGTGCCACTGCAGCCGGCGTGGCGGTGAACGGCATCGACGACTACGCCTACAAGGTGCCGGCTGTCTACCTTCAGGCCTACCGCAGCTTCTTCGGCGACGCGCTGGAGTTGAACGCCTCGGTGCGTTACGACAGGCACAACGTGTTCGGCGGCATCACGTCACCGCGCGTGAATGCGCTGTGGCACCACACGGCGCAGGTGTCGAGCCGCGTCAGCGTAGGCACGGGCTTCCGCGCGCCGACCAGTTTCTTCGAGCAAGACCACGGCATTCTCGACACGCTGCGCATCGTGCGCGGGATCGACAAGCCGGAGAAGTCAACCAACTTCAGCTACGCGGCGAGTTATGCCGATGATCGGCTGGCGGCTACGGCGTCGTACAACTACAACCGCATCCGGAACTTCGCGATCCTTGACCCGGGCCAAGTCGATGTGAACGGCAACCCGTTCACGCTGTTCACCAGCGCCACCGAGCCTGTCACGGTGCAGGGGGTGGACCTGAACGTTTCCTACCAGCTCACTCCGGGCCTGAGCATCACTGCGGCCGGGGAGCATTTCGACTACCGGTTCCCTCCGGGCACCCTGGTTTTCGCGCGGCCCAAAGCCAAGGCCTACTTCGGCCTCGACTTCGACCGGGGCTCGTTCGAGCTGACTGGCAAACTCGTTTGGACCGGCCCGATGGACCTGAACCGCTTCCACGACGAAGGCAGCGGCAGCCAGAATCGCTTCAACCTGGACGGCACACCCAAGCTCGACAAGAGCCCCGGCTTCGTGACTTTCGATGTTCGCGGCGAGTGGCGCATCAACAAAACAGTTGCGGTCTACGCCGGGGCCGACAACCTCTTCGACTACAAGCAAAGCGACAAGGAGAGCTTCCTGTTCGTCGACGCCACCGGCGCGGCAGATGTGACGCACATGTGGGGCCCGAACCGCGGAAGGTATGTGTATGCAGGCGTCAAGTTCGCGTTCTGACGCGGCGGTGGCGCGCGCGCTGCGCCGCTGCCTGGCGGGTGCGACCGGGGCGATGATGGCGCTCGGCGCGGTGGCGCACGACAACGCACCGCACGGAGCCGCAGCGCCGGCCACCTGGGGCTTCACGCTGCCCACGCTCGACGGCAAGCGCTTTGTAACCGCCGCTGAATTGCGCGGGCCGGTGGTCCTGAATTTCTGGGGCCGCGACTGCCCCCCGTGCGTCGCCGAGCTGCCGCGCCTGCAAGCGTTTGCGCGCGACAACCCGGGCTGGACGGTGCTGCTCGTGGCCACCGATGCGCCGGCAGAGGCGGCAGCGTTCCTGGCGCAACAAAGCATCACGTTGCCGTCGCTTCGCGCGGGGCCGAGGGCCGGCGCGTTGATGCGCGCGGCTGGCAACCGTGCCGGCGCCTTGCCGTTCACGGTGGTGCTGCGAGAGGCCGCTGTCTGCGCAACCCACCTCGGCGAGTTGGGTGCTGCCCAACTTGCCGACTGGTCGAAACTTCCATGTTGACCTGGGCCCTCATGGCCTCACTGGCCTGCGGGTTGGGCAGCCTGTTGCTTGCCGCCGCGCTTGCATTCCGCTTGTCGCCCACCGGGCTGGGCCGCCTGATCGCGTTCGCCGCCGGCACGATGCTGGCCGCCGCGCTGCTCGACATCCTGCCCGAAGCCCTGGCATCGGCACCCAGCCACGCCGATGCGCTGCTCGCCACCGTGCTCGCCGGATTGATCGGCTTTTACCTGCTGGAGCGCGCCGCGTTGTGGCGCCACGACCACTCGGGCTCTACGCCCGGCGGGCATGGCCACGCGCATGCCTTGCCCGGTGCGCCCTGGGTCATCCTGCTCGGTGACGGTGTCCACAACTTCGTCGATGGCGTGCTGCTCGCGGCGGCCTTTCTGACCGACCCGCGCCTCGGCGTCACCACCGCCATCGCCATCGCGTTGCACGAGGTGCCACAGGAGTTGGGCGACTTCGTGCTGCTGCTCGAAGCGGGTTGGTCGAAGCGGCGCGCGCTGCTGGCGAACGCGGCGAGCAGCCTCACCTCGGTGGCGGGCACCCTGGTGGGCTGGTTCGCGCTGGAAGGAGCCCGCTTCGCGCTGCCCTACGCGCTGGCTGTGGCGGCGGCGAGCTTTCTCTACATCGCAATGGCCGACCTGGTGCCTTTGCTGCACCGCCGCCATCGGCAAGACGGCTTCGCCGCGCAGACCGCGCTGCTGGCCGCCGGGCTGGTGTGCATTCCCCTCTTCGGCCATTGGCTGCACTGAAGGCTCCACCCCATGCCCCAGATCCCCGTCACCATCCTCACCGGCTTTCTCGGCAGCGGCAAGACGACCTTGCTGAACCGCATTCTCAAAGAGCAGCACGGCCACCGTATCGCTGTGATCGAGAACGAGTTCGGCGAAGCCGGCATCGACAACGAGCTGCTGGTGCAAGACCGCGACGAGCAGATCGTGGAGATGAACAACGGCTGCATCTGCTGCACCGTGCGCGGTGATCTGGTGCGCATCCTCGGTGAGCTGGCCGCCAAACGCGATGCGGGCACGCTCAGCTTCGACCGTGTCGTGATCGAGACGACCGGCCTCGCCGACCCGGCCCCGGTCGCGCAGACCTTCTTCGTCGATGACGACATCGGCCAAAAGTACCTGCTCGACGCCATCGTCACCATGGTCGACGCGGTGCACGCGCCACAGCAACTCGACGAGCACCACGAGGCGCAGGAGCAGGTGGGCTTTGCGGACCGCGTGCTGCTGACGAAGACCGACCTCGCTGATGCCGCAACGGTGCAGGCGCTGCGCAGCCGCCTGGTGAAGATGAACCCGCGCGCGAAGATCGCCGAGTCGCGCCATGGGGTCAGCACGATCGACGACCTGCTCGACATTCGCGGCTTCAATCTGAACGCGATTCTCGAGATCGAACCCGAGTTCTTGACCGACGTGACGCATGAGCATGACGACGAAGTCACCTCGTTCGTGTTCCGCGAAACGAAGCCGCTCGATCTCGACCGCGTCGAAGAATTCCTCGGTGCCATCGTGCAGGTGTATGGCCCGAGGCTGCTGCGCTACAAGGGCGTGCTGAATATCAAGGGCATGGACAAGCGCGTCGTGTTCCAGGGCGTGCACATGCTGATGGGCTCCGACCCGGGCTCGACCTGGAAAAAGGGTGAAGCGCGCAACTCCAAGATGGTGTTCATCGGCAAGGACATGCCAAAAGACTTGCTGCTGGACGGGCTGGCCCAGTGTGTGGCTGGCAGCAAGCCGCGCGTCGGCCCGTTCTGAGCTGCGGCGCGGTTGGCTGCGGGGCGTTGACCTGCGTTGCGTTCCACCGCGCGGCGCGCGGTGCGTTCAAGCTGCGTCGTCGTCCCGGCTCCACCCGCCACGCGCCTTGCGCTGCGCCGCGTCTGCGCGCTCTTGCGCCAGCAGTTGGTCGAGCTGCTGGCGGCCTTGCTTCGCGGTGGCGATGAACTTGGCTTCGTCCTTGCGGTGCGGGGCCATTGCTTCGAGTTGCTCGATGGTGTGGCGCCGAAAGCGCAGCGCGAGCGTGCGTGCTTCGTGCGGCTCCCAGCCCATCAACTCCAGCACGCTGCGGGCGCTCATCAGGGCCGAGTCGAGCGTTTCGCGTTCGACGAGCGTGATGCCCAGGTCGCGCAGCTCGTAGTAATGCTGCACGTTGCGCGCGCGGGCCACGATGGTCAGGTGCGGGAAGTGTTCACGCACGAGCTTGGCGACTTCGACGCTCTGCTTCGGGTCGTCGATGGCGATCACCATGACGCGCGCCTTGTCGGCCCCGGCGGTGCGCAGCAGGTCGAGCCGGCGCGCGTCGCCGTAGAACACGCGGCCGCCGAACTTGCGCACCACCGCGATCTGGTCGGCGTCGTGGTCGAGCACGGTCAGCGCCACGCCGTTGGCCTGCAGTAGCCGGCCCATGATGCCGCCATAGCGGCCGAAGCCGGCAATGATGACCGGTGCCTCCTGCGCTTGGCTGATCTCGGGCATGTCGGTCTTGCTGCGCGCCAGGCGCGGGGCCAGCCAGCGGTCGGCAGCCACCAGCAGCAGCGGCGTCAGCAGCATCGAGATCGCCACCACCGCGACCAGCAGTGAACTCACCGGCGCGGTGATCACGCCCGCCTGCGCGGCGGTCTGGAACACCACGAAGCCGAACTCCCCGCCCTGCGCCAGCAAGATCACGAACACCGGCCGCTCCGGCCCGGGCAAGGGCATCACGCGCGCCATGCCCCACAGCACCAGGGCTTTCAAGACCAGGAAGCCGACGACGAGTGCGGCGATCAGGCCCGGCCGGTCGAGCACCACGCGGAAGTCGATGCTCATGCCGACGGCGATGAAGAACAGGCCGAGCAGCAAGCCCTTGAACGGCTCGATGTCGGTCTCGAGCTCGCGGCGGTATTCGCTTTCGGCGAGCAGCACGCCCGCGAGGAACGCGCCCAGCGCCATCGACAGGCCCACGAGCTGCATCAACGCCGCCGTGGCCACCACCAGCAGCAGCGCGGCAGCGGTGAAGATCTCGGGCGTCTTGCTGCGCGCGATCCAGTTCAAGGCCGGGCGCAGCAACAGGCGGCCGCCGAGCACGATGGTGGCGATCACGGCGAGCGCCTTGGCGGCGTCGAGCCACGGGTTGCTGTCGGCGGCGTGTGCGCCGGCCGAGACCGCCAGCAACGGCACCAAGGCGAGGATGGGGATGGCTGCCACGTCTTGCAGCAGCGCAACACTGAGCACGCTCTGCCCCGAACTCGTGGCCATCAGGTTGCGCTCGGCCAGCACCCCCAGGCCAATGGCGGTGGACGACATCGCCAGCCCCAACGCACCCACCACGGCGAGCCGCCAGTCGACCCCGAGCGCGAGTGCTGCGGCCACCATCAGAACTGCCGAGCCGAAGAGCTGCACGCTGCCCCAGCCGAAGATCGGCTTGCGCAAGTCCCACAGGCGCTTCGGCTCCAGCTCCAGGCCGACGAGGAAGAGCATCAGCACCACACCGAACTCGGCGAAGTGCAGCATGTCGCTCGGCTCGGTCACGAACTTCAAACCCCACGGGCCGATGAGGATGCCGGCGCCCAGGTAGCCGATGATCGAACCCAAGCCGAGGTACTTGGCGATGGGCACGGCAACGACGGCCGCGCCCAGGTAGATCAAGGAGTCGATGAGCCAGCTGCTGTGCTCCATCACGCAGTCTCGGCCTTGGGGGTGTCGGCTGCGTCGTCGTCCGGCCGCGCGTCGGTGGGCACGACGGCGCACAGCACCTCTTCCAGCTCGGCCAGCTCGGGCCAGTCGGGGTGGCTGCCCAGGCGCTGCGCGAACACGGCTTCGTGCAGCTGCACTTCCACGTCGTCGACCTTGTGCGCGCCGTGCAGCAGCAGCGGCGGCAGGAAGCGCATGCCGCACAGCGCGGCCGTTTGCTCGTAGGGCGGCAGGAAGGCATCGAAGCGATAGCGGTTGTAGCTCTCGGGGTGGTACGAGTCTTCGGGCCCGCCGGTGGTGGCGACCAGCCACAAGTCTTTGCCGCGCAGCGCGTTGCCGCCCGGGCCGTAGGCCCAGCCGAAGGCCAGCACCTCGTCGACCCACAGCTTCATCAGCGGCGGCATGCTGTACCAGTGGATCGGGTGCTGCCACACCACGAGCCGCGCGGGGGTGAGCAGCGCCTGCTCGGCGGCCACGTCGATCAAATAGTCGGGGTACAGCGCGTACAGGTCGCGCACCACGATGCGCGGGGCCGGTCGCTGTGACGCTGTCTGCGACCGTGCCTGTGCCTGTGCCGTGGGCGCGGCCTGCGCCCCGGCCTCGCGGGCGCGCTTCATCAGGCGCCGGTTCACGCGCGAGTCCTGCATCTGCGGGTGCGCGGTGATCACGAGCACATCGGGGCCGGCGGGCGTGGGGTCGGGCGTCATGGGCAAGGGGTGGCTCGTCAGCGAGGTCGCTGGTTAGTCTTGATGGTGCGTGGCGCGAGGCCGCCGGTAACATAACCCGAAACACAGCCCAGGGCGCAGGAGGTTCGCATGCCGGTGATCGTGGTGGCCAATCCGAAAGGCGGCGTCGGCAAGAGCACGCTTGCGACCAACCTCGCCGGGTACTTTGCGTCACGCGGTCACGCCGTGATGCTGGGCGATGTGGACCGCCAGCAGTCGGCCCGCACCTGGCTCGGCCTGCGCCCGGTCGGCCTGCCGCGCATCAACACCTGGGAGACGACGCACGACGACATCGTGCGCCCGCCCAAGGGCACCACGCACGTGGTGCTCGACACGCCGGCCGGGCTGCACGGCAAGCGCTTCGATGACGTCATGAAGATCGCCGACAAGCTGCTGATCCCGCTCGGGCCGAGCATCTTCGACATCCACGCCACGCACGCCTTCTTTCGGCAGGTGGCGAGCCACAAGCGCGGCGACCGGGTGAGCGTGGCCGTGGTCGGCATGCGCACGCGCGAGGGCACCATTTCGACCGACCAGTTGCGCGGCTTTCTGGGCGGCACGGGCTTGTCGCTGCTGGGCTTTCTGCGTGACACGCAAAACTACGTACACCTGGCGGCCCACGGCCTGACGGTGTGGGACGTGGCCTCCGCCCGCTTCGAGCGCGACCTGGAGCAGTGGCAGCCGATCACCGCGTGGGCCGACGCCTGAGGCGTTCGGGCCGCGCTCATGTCAATCCTCAACGAGAACCCCGCATGAAGACGTTTGAACACCTGATCGAGATGCAGGCCCTGGTCGGCCAGAACATCGGCACCAGCGAATGGATCACCGTGACGCAGGAGCGCGTCAACCTGTTCGCCGACGCCACCGGCGACCACCAGTGGATCCACATCGACCCCGAGCGCGCGGCCAAAGGCCCGTTCGGCACGACCATCGCACACGGCTTTCTGACCTTGTCGCTGCTGCCCGAAATGAGCGCCTCGGCGATGGAGGTGAAAGACACGCGGATGGGCGTGAACTACGGCCTGGGCAAGGTGCGCTTCCCGGCGCCGGTGCCGGTGGGCAGCCGCCTGCGCGGGCACTTCAAGCTCGCGAAGTACGAGCCGCTCGAAGGCGGCGCGCAGCTGACGGTGGAGGTGACGATGGAGCGCGAAGGCAGCGACAAGCCGGTGTGCGTGGCCGAGTCGCTGGCGCGGCGCTATACCTGAGCCATCGAGACTCGACCGCCCCGAAGGTTGGCGCCGGCAACGCCAAAACACCGTTTACGATGCGCGATACAAGGAGCACCCGCCATGAAGGTTCTGTTGATCGATGACCACCCGCTCATCCTGAGCGCGTTGCAAAGCGTCATCGAGGGTCTGGGCTCCGACACCACCGTGGTCGGCGCCGGCAGTGCCCGCGAAGCGCGTGACACGCTGAAGGCCGACGACAACTTCGACCTCGTGCTGCTCGACCTGCACCTCGGCGATGCCGATGGCTTCGACGTGCTCACCGACCTGCGCAGCAAGTACCCCGCGCTGCCGGTGGTGGTGGTGTCGGCCAGCGACCGCAGCAGTGACGTGATCCGCGCCATCGACGCCGGCGCCATGGGCTTCGTGCCCAAGCGCGCCAGCCACGAGACGCTGTTCGAGGCGCTGCACATGGTCATGTCCGGCGGCATCTACGTGCCGCCGATGACCATGGGCTCGGAGCCCGCCGCGCCCAAGCTCGACGGCGACACCGTGCCCAGCGTGCTGCGCCGCGTGCGCGACCATGCCGATGACAGCGGCTTTCAAAGCGGCGGTGCCACGCCGGCGATGGCCGACCTGGGCCTCACGCCACGCCAGACCGACGTGCTGGCGCTGCTGCTGAAGGGCTACTCGAACAAGCTGATCGCGCGCGAACTGAACCTGTCGGTCGAGACCGTCAAGGACCACGTGGCGGCGGTGCTGCGCGCGCTGAACGTCAGCTCGCGCACCCAGGCCGTGCTGGCCGTCAGCCAGATGGGCCACCAGGGCGGCCTGCAAGCCTGGCGCACCAGCGTTCGGCCCCCGGTGCGCTGATGCCAAGCGCGCCCGGCCCCCTGGCTGCGGTGCCGGGCCAGGCCGCCCCGCCCGCCCTGCAGCAGCTGCCGCCGGCGCAGACCTCCGCACAGCGCACCCTGGCGTCGCTCGCCGAAGTGGTGCAGACCACCTTCGACTACATGCCCGCCACGCTGTCGGGCTACTTCGCCGGCGTGTTCGTGGTGACGGTGCTGTTCTGGGCCAGCGCCCCCACCGCGCTCATCACGGGTTGGTTGCTCGCGTGGGCGCTGATGGGCGCGGGCCGCTTCGCCGTGTGGCAGCAGTACAAGCGAGCCCGGCCGGTGACGCAGCCCGAGTGGCTGGGCTGGCGGCTGCGCTCGAACATCGGCTCGCTGGCGGCGGCCGCACTGTGGGGCGCGACCGGCTGGCTGTTCCATGGCCAGGGCGACGGCCTGCAGCTGACCGGCCTCGTCATCATCATCTACACCTTCAGCGTGGCCGGCGTGCCGGTGCTGTCGATCCAGCCGCGCGTGTACGTGGGTTTCGCCGTGCTGTGCCTGCTGCCGCTGGTGGTGCGGATCGCGCTCGTCGGTGACAACGAACATTACCTGCTGGCCGGCGAGCTGCTGCTGATCATCAGCCTGACCATCGTGCTCGCCAACACCTACCGGCAGGCGCTGCAACGCATCATCGAGCTGAAGATCCAGGGCGACGAGATGGCGGTTCAGCTGCGCGTCGAAACCCAGGCCGCTGACGAAGCGCGGCGTGCCGCCGAGATCGCCAACCGCGCGAAGACCCAGTTCTTCACCGCCGCCAGCCACGACCTGCGCCAGCCGCTGCACGCCATGGGCCTGTTCGCCGAGGCGCTGCGCCAGCGTGTGCACGAGCCCGAGGTGGCGCAACTGGTGAACAGCATCAACGAGTCGGTCGATGCGCTCGAAGGCCTGTTTTCGGAGCTGCTGGACATCACCCGCATCGACACCGGCGGCATCGAGGTGCACGAGCAGCACTTCGAGGTCGGCGACATCCTGCGCAAGCTCCGCCTGCACTTCGAGCCGGCCGCGTTCGAGAAGGGCCTGGCGCTGCGCCTGCGCGGCGGCCAGCGCGTGGTGTTCGGCGACCCGCTGCTGGTCGAGCGCATCTTGCGCAACCTCGTCTCCAACGCCATCCGCTACACGAACGACGGCTCGGTGCTGGTGAGTTGCCGCCAGCGCGGCGCCACCGTGCTGTTGCAGGTGTGGGACACCGGCGTGGGCATCCGCGAGCAAGAGCAGCAGAAGATCTTCGACGAGTTCTACCAGGTGCCCGGTGGCCGCGTGGTCGACCCCGAGCAGCGCAAGGGCCTGGGGCTGGGCCTGGCCATCGTCAAGCGGCTGGCGCAGCTGATGAAGGCGCCGCTCACGATGCGTTCGCAGTCGGGCCGTGGAACGGTGTTCACGCTCGAACTGCCCGTCGGCAAGGCACCGCGCGCCCCGGCGCAGGCGCTGCCCGGCAAGGGCCCTGTAGGCATCACGCTGGCGGGCCGGCTGATCGTCATCGTGGAAGACGAGCCGGCTGTGCGCGCCGGGCTCGAGGTGCTGCTCAAGGGCTGGGGCGCCGACATCGCCTCGTTCGAGAGCGTGGCCGAGAGCGCCGCCTGGGCCGCGAGCTGCGACCCCGAGGTCATTCAGCCGGACCTGCTGATAGTCGACTACCGCCTCGAAGAAGGCCGCACCGGCGTCGATGCGATCACCGTGCTGCGGCAGCGCTTCGGCTCGAAGGTGCCGGCCATTCTGGTGACCGGCAGCACGATGACCGGGCACGAGAAAGATGCGCAGGTGCATGACTTCCATCTGCTCATCAAGCCGGTGGTGCCGAACAAGTTGCGGGCGATGATTGCGTTCAAGCTGGGTGTGAAGGTGGCCGGCTTGGCCGCGTAACTCTTCGGCTGTGCGAACCCACCCATGTCTGCGATAGAGCCTTCGGATCTGCCCACCGCGTCGCTGCTGCGAACTTACAGCGCGGGCACGGGCTATGCGGACTGCTTCGTTGCCGAGGTGCCCGGCGCCACACCACTCGCGGCGTTCGTCGAGGCGTTCTACACATCGCCACTGTTCAAGGTGGAACGGGCCATTCTTCGCGCGCTGGCGGCCAGGCCGTCGACTGATGAACAGGCGCGCGATCTCGCGACGGGCGCCCGCACCACGTTCGCAGCCTGGGGTGTCGAAGACCGGCAGTCCGACCAGCTTCTGCTCGCAGACTTCACGGGCCGTACGCGGTCGTGGTTGATGGTCGAGCCGTTCGAGGCGACTGCAGGCGCACGTGGCACCCGGCTGTACTTCGGCTCGGCGGTGGTACCGCGCAAAAATAAGCGCACCGGCGCCGAAAGCATGGGCTTGGCGTTCCACGCCTTGCAGGGCTTTCACAAACTCTATTCACGCCTGCTGCTTCGGTCGGCACGTGCCCGGCTGTTGGCAAGATCTTGACGCTTGGTCGCTGCGGGCCGCAAGCAATTGGCTCCCCTTGCTGGTGTTCGGGTTCATGTCTTTCTTCCTGTTGGTGATCGGCGTGCGCTTCGTGCGCGGGCTTTACCCGGCAAGGAAGATTTGGGAAAACGTCATCAGCGATGACGATTGATGCGGGCGGGGTTGCCGACGGCGCACAGCGATTCTTTGGAGGTACGGCGATGGTTGAGATCCTTTCACGATCAGCGGCACGAAGTGGTTTCATCGACCGGCGGGCCGGATCGTCGGGGCCTGCTGGGCGCCCGTCAGCCGAGGGGCGCCGCCATGGCTGACATCGATGGCGCGATTCACCGCCTCCTCGCGCACTACGCCGCCGCCGTTTGGGCCAAGGACGCCGACGCCTTTGTCCGCCTGTACGACCCGCAGGTTCGTGTTTTCGACACCTGGGGCGTGTGGCAGTACGACGGCGCAGCCGCGTGGCAGCGTGTGGTCGAAGGCTGGTTCACCTCGCTCGGCACCGAGTGCGTCAAGGTGTCCTTCGACGAGGTCCGCAGCAGCGGCAGCGCCGAGTTGGCGCTCGTCAGCGCCATCGTCACCTATGCCGGCGTGTCGGCCGCGGGCGAGCCATTGCGGGCGATGCAGAACCGGCTGACCTGGGGGCTGCGCACCAGCGGCCACATCCTGCGCATCGCGCACGAGCACACCTCGGCGCCGATCGGCTTCGACGACCGCAAGGCCATCCTGCAACGCATCGGCGCGGCCTGACCGGCGCGCTGCAACCACATCACTCGGCCGTCGTCGCCGGGCCCGGGCCACATGGCGACAGGTTCATCGTCGGCTTCAAATTCGATGTGACGATCAAGCCCGCGGGCCAGCGACTGACGACGGAAGAGTTGGGCCTGTACACCGTCGAGGGCGGCAAGATCGTGCGCGACGACTGCTTCTATTCCGGTGGCGGGCAGGCCGCCGGCGCGCCCTCAAGCCGGCGTGTACGCCAGCCGCACGTAGATCGGCGCGAAGGCCTCCGCCTGCGTCACTTCCAGTAGGTGCTCGCGGGCCAGTTCGAGCAGCGCGATGAAGGTGACGACCAGCACCTGCGGCCCGCGCGTGACGTCGAACAGGTCTTCAAACATCGCGAAGCGCCGGCCCTGCAGCGCGCGCAGCACGATGCTCATGTGCTCGCGCACGCTCAATTGCTCGCGCGTGATGTGGTGGTGCTGGGTGAGCTTGGCGCGCTTCAGGATGTCGGCCCAGGCAGCGCGCAACTCGTCGGCATCCACATCGGGAAAGCGCGGCGCGATCGACTGCTCGATCACCACCTGCGCGCGCAGGAAGTCGCGCCCGAGCAGCGGCAGCGCGTCGATGCGCGCGGCCGCGAGCTTCATCTGCTCGTACTCGATCAGCCGGCGCACCAGCTCGGCGCGCGGGTCTTCGGGTTCGGCACCGTCGAGGCTCTTCTTCGGCGGCAGCAGCATGCGCGACTTGATCTCGATCAGCATCGCCGCCATCAGCAGGTAGTCGCTGGCGAGTTCGAGGTTGGTCTTGCGGATCTGCTCGACATACGCCAGGTACTGACGCGTGACGCTCGCCATCGGGATGTCGAGGATGTTGAAGTTCTGCTTGCGGATCAGGTAGAGCAGCAGGTCGAGCGGGCCCTCGAACGCTTCGAGGAACAACTGCAGCGCATCCGGCGGGATGTACAGGTCGGTCGGCATCGAGAACAGCGGCTCGCCGTACAGGCGGGCCACGGCGATGTTGTCGACCACGCTGGGGCTTTGCGTTTCGCGCTCTTCGCTCGCGGCGGGCATGCCGAGTTCCGGCACCTCGGGTGCCACCACGTCATCGCTCATGGCTTGTAGCGCGTTGTGAGTCAGCTCTTAGTCTGGTAGACGTAGGGCTGTTGCGGCACGGCGCCGTCCTGGTATTCGGCCTGGGCCTCGCGGTCGATGCGTTTGTCCCAGAGCAGGGCGCGGCCCTGGCGCTGTTCATCTTCGAGCGTCGGCTTGTTGGCCTTCAGCGTGCTGATGAACGACGTGACGTCGGAGGTGTAGGCTTTCCAGAACAGCGGCATGGGTGGGAGCGCTCGTGCGGCGTTCTCTGAGTTGTGAACGGTGAATGGTGAGTGTTGATTTTAACGGGGATGACGATGCAGAAGAACTGGGGTGGTTCATGGGTCTCGCGGCGGGTGTGGGTAGTCGGCTCGATGGCGTTGGTGCCGGTGTTGGCGCTCCTTGCCGCCTGTGACCCGCAGCGCATCTCGGAGCTCGAAGAAGGTGTGGCCACCGAGGCCGATGTGCGTGCCAAATTCGGCGAGCCCGCCGCCGTCTACACCGATGAGATCGGCAGCCGCACCTTCGAGTACCCGCGTCAACCGGCCGGCCAGGTGAACTACATGATCACCATCGGCCCCGACGGCAAGATGAGTGCGCTGCGCCAGGTGCTGAAGCCGGCAAACTTCGCCAAGGTGGCGTCGGGGTGGGACAAGGCTCAGGTGCGCCGCCTGCTCGGCCGGCCGGCCAAGACGCAGCGCTACGCGCTCAAGCAGATCGAGGTCTGGGACTGGCGCTTCGCGGATGGCAACGAGGCCAAGTTGTTCTCGGTGACCTTCGACGACGATGGGCACGTCACCGGCACCGGCACGGCCATCGACGAGGTGGTGCCGGGCGGCGGCAAGTCGTAGCGCGCGTGGGGGCGGGCCGCAAGCGTGGGTTCAAGCGCAGCGTCAGGCCTCGACCCGCCGCAACGCCTGCCCGTCTTTCAGAAAGCCGTGCGGCTCACCCATCACCCAGCGGGCCAGCTCGTCCATTCGGGCGGTGCCCACTTCGAACGCCGGGAACTCGACCGTCACCGTCTCGAACCCGTCGAGGTTGATCAGCTCGAAGCGCAGCCGCCCCACGTCGTGTTCCGGTGTGATGTTGATGGCGGCTTCGAAGTCGGCGACCAGCTCGTAGCGCATCTCCTGCAGCTTGGCGGTCACCGGGTTGCGCACTGCCTCGGTCTGCACCTGCGCGCCGCTGCGGCGCAGGCGGGATTCGAGCTGCTCGATGTCGGGGATGAAGTTCTTCGCGAGCGACAACCGGGTGCCGCTGGCGAGCTTCCAGCGCAGCGCCACATGGCCGAACACGTCGGCACCGCGCAGCTTCTTGCGCCGCGCGTCGGCGCGGAAGTCGCCGAGCTGCAAGCCCTCGAACACATGGCGCCGGTCGAGCCGGAACACCACCTTCGAGCGCGGGCGCAGCACGTTGAGCTGCTGCGCCAGCGTGCCGAAGTAGGCGCCGGCGGTGCAGCAGGCAGCGTCGGTCAGTAGTGCATTGCGCTCGAGCGCGCCGGTGTCGGTTTGCTGCGCGGCCTTGGCGGCGTCGGCCTGGCGTTTGAGGTCGTCTAGGAATCCCACGGGAGGCTCGGGCGGTGGCGGATGAACACGAGCTTATCGCAGCGCATGCTGCGCTCGATCAAGGCGTGTCATCAAGAACCGTGGGATGGTCTGTCACGATCCCGTCATGCAGGAAACCGAACTCAAGTTCCAGGTGCCCGCCAGCGCGCGGGCGGCTGTGGCGGCCGCCGTGGCCGGGCGCACGCCAGCGCGCCGCGTGCGCCTGCAGGCCGCCTACGTGGACACGCCCGCGCGTTTGCTGGCTCAGGCCGGCGTGGCGCTGCGCGTGCGCCGCGAAGGCCGGCTGTGGGTGCAGACGCTCAAAGGCGCAGGCGCCGACGGCATGACGCGCTTCGAGCACAACGTGCCGCTGGGCGCGGGCCTTGATGCGCCGGTGGCCGACCCTTCGCGCCATGCCGGCACCCCGGTCGGCGAGCGCCTGCTGGCGCTGCTTTCGGCCCACCCGGCCGAGCGCTTGGGCGTGCGTTTCTCGACCGACCTGATGCGCCGCACGCGCCCGGTGCGCAGCGCCCATGGTGTGGTCGAGCTGGCGTTCGACGAAGGCTTCGTGGCGGCCGGCGACGGCAGTGACCATGCCACGCGCATGCCGCTGTGCGAGTTGGAGATCGAACTCAAGCGCGGCTCGCCCCAGGCGGTGCTCGACACGGCCCGGCGCTGGCTGCCACGCCACGGCCTGTGGCTTGACAGCCGCAGCAAGGCCGAGCGCGGCGACATGCTGGCGCGCGGGCTCGATGTGGCGGCGCCGCGAACAGCGCAGGCGGTGGTGCTCGCCAAGTCGCCAAGCCTGATCGACGCGCGCCGGCAAGTACTGCGTTCGTGCGCCGACCAGGTCATCGTCAACGCCAGCCAGGTGGCTGCGGGCGAGCACGGCGACGAGCATGTGCACCAGTTGCGTGTGGGCCTGCGGCGGCTGCGCACCGCGCTGCAGCTGTTCGCGGTGGCCGATGTCGGCGAAGCTGCTTCGGCCCGTACTGCGGCCATCGACGGCGCCGCCGCTGCGCTGTTTCGAAGCCTCGGCGATTTGCGCGATGCCGCCGTGACCGACAGTGCATTCAGCGCCGGCCTGGCAGCGGCACTGCACAGCGCTGGCGTGGCCGGCGGGGCGCTGCTCGCGCCGGCCGGCAGGCCTGGCGTCGCTGGCGGCGCCTTGATCATCACCGCAACGTCCATCGTTCGTTCAGTCGCGGCGCAGACCTTGTTCCTGGACCTCCTCACGGTGACGCGTTCCGCGCCGCTCGATGGTGAAGGCGACGCAGATGCCGACACGGATGCGGATGCGGATGCGGATGCGGATGCGGATTCCGCTGCGGGCAGCGAACGCCCACCGCTGCCGAAGACCCGCGCCGCGCTCGCCCGGCAAATCGCCCGCTGGCACCGCAAGGCAGCCGCCGATGCCAAGGCCTGGGCAACCCTCGACGACGCCGGCCGCCACCGCCTGCGCAAGCGCATCAAGCGGTTGCGCTATGCGGTCGAGTTCAGCGCGGCGCTGTTCCGTGACGGTGCGGTGCGCCGCTACCTGAAACCGCTGCGCCGGCTGCAAGACAGCCTGGGCGAGATCAACGACGTGGTGGTGGCGATGACGGCGTACCGCACCCGCAGCGATGCCGACCCGCACGCCATGTTCGCGATGGGCTGGCTGGCCGCGCGGCGTGACGTGCTGCTGGCCCAAGCCGCGCCGCAGACCAAAGGGTTCGCGCGGGCCGAGGGGTTCTGGAAGGCGCGTTGAGCACAGCGGTGGCCGGCGCGCGCATCAACGCATGCAGCCGGTCAGCGCAGCTCGCGCCCCATCAACCGCTCCAGCACCCCGCGCGGTGACAACGCCGGCTGCTGCTGCTTCGCGGCGTCGAGGTAGAAGGTCTGCTCCAGCATGTGCTGCCCGCCCATCGCGGCGTGCAGCACTTGGTCGCTGAACACCACCCAGGTGGTGCCGGGCGCGAAGTTCACTGCGGCTTGCGGGCTGTCGCGCTGGAAGCTGGCGTCGGCCTTCGCCAGGTCGTGCAGTTGCAGCATCACGTGGTCGTACTCGGTGCGGCGGCGCTTGGTGATGCCGGTGCGTTCCAGCAGCCACGCCGAGCCTGGCCGCGGGCGCTTGATCTGGTCGAGGTAGCGCTTCGCGTGCGCCTCGAACGGCTCGCCGACGCGCCACTCGCGCGGCTGGCCGCTCGGGTTGATGTTGGTGAACACGCGGAGCAGCCGGGTGCCGTGCATCGGGTTGCTCGGGAAGGCGTCGACGTGCAGGCGCGTGTCGTCCTTGCGCCAGCTCGTCGACCGGCCCGCCACGCCGACCGGCCGGAGCGACGAATTGCCGCGCACCAGCGCGCCGCGGTAGTGCGGGAACAGGCGCAGCGCGAAGCGTTCGCTCAGCTCGGCGTAGCGCGCGATCATGGCTTTCAGTGCGGTCTGTTCACCGGCCGTGCCGGCCGCGCCGCGCATGTCACGGGCCGGCCAGCGCAGCGAGATGTTCTTCG
The DNA here is from genome assembly GCA_031385155.1 of Rhizobacter sp. Taxonomy (GTDB): domain Bacteria; phylum Pseudomonadota; class Gammaproteobacteria; order Burkholderiales; family Burkholderiaceae_C; genus LMDS01. The sequence goes on along the minus strand of JANNBF010000078.1, from coordinate 1,482 downwards.
CTTTGCCGTCGGCAAAGCGCGGGTTCAAGAAGCGCAGCTCCGACTCCATCAGAACGAACGGCAAGCGCGGGAAGCGCAGCACCGCACCGCCTTCGGCCAAGGCCTCGACGGCGCGCGTGGGGCCGTCGTCAGCCCAGGTGGAGTCGGGGAACTCCAGAACCTGTGTAACGTCGAGGCTTCCCATCCGCGTGAGACCGGGGTCAGCGAACCCGCATGCCGGGCGTGGCACCCGGCCACGGTTCCAGGATGTACAGGCCCGGGTCGGCCCCATCGGCATGCGACGCCGCCAGCACCATGCCTTCGCTGATGCCGAACTTCATCTTGCGCGGCGCGAGGTTGGCCACGACCACGGTGAACTTGCCGACCAGTTGCTCGGGCGTGTAGGCCGACTGGATGCCGCTGAACACGTTGCGCAGCTTGCCCTCACCGACATCGAGCGTCAGCTTCAGCAGCTTGGTCGAGCCTTCGACGCGCGCGCATTCGGTGATGTGCGCGATGCGCAGGTCGATCTTCGCGAAGTCATCGACCTTGATCTCGGGCGCGATGGGCTCGCCGCCGGGCGGCGGCACCTCGATCACCGGTGGCGCGAGCAGTGCGTCGAGCTGCTTTGCATTGACGCGCTGCATCAGGTGCGCGTACTCGCCGATGTGGTGTGCGCCGAGCGCGCGGTTGGCGTCGGCAAAGGTCAGCGGCGCGACGCGCAGGAACGTCTCGACTTGCGTGGCCAGCGCCGGCAGCACCGGCTTCAGGTAGACGGTGAGCACGCGGAAGGCCTCGATGCACACGGTGCACACGTCGTGCAGCACGGTCTCCTGCCCGGCCACGCGGGCCAGCTCCCACGGCTTGTTCTGATCGACGTACTCGTTCACGCGGTCGGCCAGCAACATCACCTCGCGCAGCGCCTTGGCGAACTCGCGGTCTTCATACAAGGCCTCGACCGTGGCGCGGTGCGCGCGCAGGCCGTCAAGCAGCACGCGGCCTTCCACGCCCACGTCGGCCGAGAGCTTGCCGCCGAAGCGCTTCGTGACGAAGCCCGCCGCGCGGCTCGCGATGTTGATGTACTTGCCCACCAGGTCGCTGTTGACGCGCGCGCTGAAGTCATCGGGGTTGAAGTCGATGTCTTCGACGTGCGCGTTCAGCTTCGCGGCAATGTAGTAGCGCAACCACTCGGCGTTCATGCCGAGTTCCAGGTATTTCAGCGGCGAGATGCCGGTGCCCCGGCTCTTGCTCATCTTCTCGCCGCTGACCTGCAGGAAGCCGTGCACGTTGATGTGCTTGGGCGTCTTGCGCCCGCTGAAGTGCAGCATCGCCGGCCAGAACAGGGTGTGGAAGGTGATGATGTCTTTGCCGATGAAGTGGATCTGCTCAACCTCGGGGTCGGCCATGAAGGCGTCGAAGTCGTCCCGGCCGAGTTGGGCGAAGTGGTTCTTGAGTGACGCGAGGTAGCCCACCGGCGCATCGAGCCAGACGTAGAAGTACTTG
>JANNBF010000070.1:0-11283 GCA_031385155.1 Rhizobacter sp. | reverse complement strand
AGGCCTTGCTTGCGCCGCTGGTCTTGCTGAGCAGTTCCTGGGCGTTGGCGAGCAGCTTGTCGGCAATCGCTTCCGGGTTGACCTTGTAGCTGCCGTCGTCGATGGCTTTCGAGATCGCGGCCACCTTGGCGGCGTCGAACTCGGGTGCGCCGCCGGCCGACAACAGTGTTGCCGCAGTGCTGGAAAGTTCGATCTTCGCGCTGGCATCGGCCTTCACGGGGATTGCTGCGGTGGGCTGTTGCTTGACCGGCTCGGTCGTGACGTTCGGGCCGCTCTTGCCAAGTGCCGCGCCGGCTGGCGTGCCGGGTTTGGCAGCCGGCAGCGGAGCGGGTTGTTCCCCGTGGGGTTTGATCTTCATGGTGCTCTCCTGGGGGTGAGGCAAAGGGCCCGACCTGTCAACATGAACGGAGTATCGGCGCAGGCCACAGCGACTTTAGGGCTTTCTTGCGCGGCCCGGTGCGCTCGGGCAAGTGCAGCTGTCACAGCGCCAGCTCCAGCCGCTTGTCGCCCACCGGCAGCCCGCTGAGCACGCGGCCGCTGTCGGTGCGCACCCGGGCCGGCTGGCCCTCCACACCGTTCGTCAGCGCCTGCGCCTCGCCGGCCACGCTGAAGCCGGCGCCGCTGCTCAGCACCGTCACGGTGTCGCCAGCGTTGAACCACTGGCGCGGCTTCAAGTGCGACAGCCGCAGGCCCTGGCCGGCCTTGAGCGGGCGCGCCAGCTGGCGGCCCACGGCGCCGTCGGCATTCAGCAGGGGTGCAGATGCGTCTTCGGCCAGATCGACCTCGCCTTGAGCCAGGTCGGTGGCCGCCAGCACACTGCCGGCGCTCGAATTGGCGGTGCCCACCCAGCCCGGCGCGAAGGCCTTCACGGTGATCGGCAGGTAGACGTTCCACTTCACCGCGCCTTCGGTGCAGCGCAGGCCGATGCGGCTCTTGCCCCAGGGCCGCGTGCCTTCCGGCAGGTAGGGCTCGATGCGCGCACACGGCGCCAGGCGCAGCCGCGCGTCGAGCTGGCCGACCACGACCTCGATGCGCGGTGCGCCGGTTGCGGCGGTGCGGCTGCCGTCGAGTGCCAATTGGCGCACCTGTTGTTCGAGGTGGCCGCCCAGGGCCGCCAGGCCATCGGCCGCACCTGCATCGGCTGGCGGCGCGATCTGCGCGAATGACAGCGCACTGCACGCGCATAAGGCGAGTGCAGCGACAGGGGTACGGCTCTTCGACATGCGTTGCACTGTAGGGCGGGCGGGGGCGCCGCTGCGGGCCGAACAGGCGGGCCTTCCCCCTGCTGTTCGCGCTAATGTTTTGCCGCAGCGCTGCCCACAATGGCTCGGCACCGCATCCATCAAGGCCCGCCATGCTGAACCGACTCACCGACTCGCTCGACTTCCAAGGCCAGGCCTTGGTGCTGCGCGCCGAGCGCCAGCGCCTGGTCGCCAGCAACATCGCCAACGCCGATACGCCGGGCTACGTGGCGCGCGACGTCAACTTCGCGCAGGCCCTGCGCCAGGCCACCGGCAGCGGGTCGCTGGCCGCGCAGTTGGCCGCGAGCCAGGCAGGGCACATCACGTCGCAAGCGGGCAGCTCGGGCCTCGGCAGCGCGCTGGTCTATGCCGCGCCGAGCCAGACCAACCTCGACCGCAACACCGTCGACATGGACCGCGAGCGCGCCAGCTTCACCGACAACGCGGTGAAGTACGAAGCCACGCTGCGCTTCATCGGCGGCAATGTGCGGACCATGCTGAGCGCGATCACCGGGCAGTGACGCGGCCCTTCAAGGAGACCTGAATGTCAATGTTGAACATCTTCAACGTGTCGGGCAGCGCCGCCAGTGCGCAGAGCCAGCGCACAATGTGGTGGCCAGCAACCTGGCCAACGCCGACACCGTGGCCGGCCCCGACGGGCAGGCCTACAAGGCGCGCCAGGTCACGTTCCAGACCCAGCTGATGGGCGCGAGCGGCAACGACCCGACGGCCGCCGGCGTGCGCGTGAGCAGCATCACCGAAGACGCCACCGCCGGCCGCCGCGTGCACGACCCCAAGCACCCGAGCGCCGATGCCGACGGCTACGTGACCTACAGCAACGTGAACGCGGTCGAGGAGATGGTCAACATGATCTCGGCCTCGCGGTCCTATCAAAGCAACATCGAAGTCATGAACACCGCCAAAAGCCTGTTGCTGAAGACGCTGCAGATGGGCCAGTCGTGATGCCGATGTTGATGCCGATGCCGATGCTTGAAGCGTCAAACCCGAGGACCTGACCATGGCCACCGCCGTCACCAACCCGCTCGCCAGCACCACCAACGCAACGGCTGCTCAGAAGGCCGCCGCCACCAGCAAGGCCGACGAAGCCGGCAGCCAGGACCGCTTCCTGAAGCTGCTCGTCACGCAGTTGCAGAACCAGGACCCGCTCAGCCCGATGGACAACGCGCAGCTCACCAGCCAGCTCGCGCAGATCAACACCGTCAGCGGCATCGCCACGCTCAACACCAGCGTGCAGGCGCTGTCGGGGCGCTTCTTGCAGATGCAGTCGCTGCAGGGCGCGGCGCTGATCGGCAAGGACGTGATCGTGCCCGGTAACCAACTCGACATCGCCGACGGCACGGGCCAGGGCGGCTTCGAGCTGACGAGCGCGGCAGATGCCGTCAAGGTCGAAGTGCTCAGCCCCGCCGGCCGCGTGCTCGACACGCTCAACCTCGGCGCGCAAGGCAGCGGCACCCACAGCTTCGACTGGGCCGCCGGCCAGTACAGCACCGCGAGCAACCTGAGCTTCCGCGTCACCGCAAGCAACGGTGCCACGGCCCTCACCAGCACCGCGTTGATGCGCGACAAGGTCGATGCCGTGAGCACCGCCGGCGACGCGCTGATGCTCGAACTGCACAACGCCGGCACCGTGGCCTACAGCACGGTGCGCTCCATCAACTGACGCCTCCCGCCACCCCCACTCTTCACACGAAAGAACACCCATGGGCTTCCAGCAAGGTCTCTCCGGCTTGAACGCTTCCAGCAAGAACCTGGAGGTCATCGGCCACAACGTCGCCAACGCCAACACCATCGGCAACAAGTCGTCGCGCGCCGAGTTCGGCGACATGTATGCCGCCGCACTCAGTGGTTCCGGCTCCACCAGCATCGGCATCGGCGTGAACCTGCAGGCGGTGACGCAGCAGTTCACGCAGGGCAACATCACCACCACCGAGAACCCGCTCGACCTGGCCATCAACGGCAACGGCTTCTTCGAAGTGAGCAACGGCGCCTCGCAGACGCTCTACACCCGCAACGGCCAGTTCCAGGCCGACAAGAACGGCTTCATCGTCAACAACGCCGGCATGAAGCTGGTGGGCTACCCGGTCGACCGCTTCGGCGTGATCCAGCCCGGCGCGGCCGTGCCCATATCGCTGCCCACGGCGGGCGTGAACCCGAGCGTCACGAGCAAGGTCGCCATCGAGATGAACCTCGACGCGCGCAAGGCCACCACGCTGGCCGCCGGCACACCGCAGATCGACTTCACCGACGCCAAGACCTACAACGACGCGACCTCGGTGCGGGTGTTCGACCTGAAGGGCCAGGACGTGGCGCTGACCTACTACTTCCAGAAGGCGGCCACCGACACCTGGAACGTGTACGCGACCGCCAACGGCACGTCGGTCAACGTCGACGCATCGGGCAATCCGCTGCCGGTGACGAGCGTGACGTTCCCGCCGAACGGCGGCACGCCCACCTCGCCGGCAGGCACGGTGCCGATGAACATCCCGGCGTCGACCAACGCCGCCGGCGCGGCCGCGATGGCCATCCCCGGCGTCGCGCTCGACCTGCGCGGTGCCACACAGTTCGGCTCGGCGTTCGGCGTGACCAGCATGGTGCAGGACGGCTATGCCGCTGGCCAACTCGCGGGCGTGTCGATCGAGAAGACCGGCATCGTGATGGCGACCTACTCGAACGGCCAGTCCAAGCCGGCCGGCCAACTGGAGCTGGCCACGTTCAAGAACCCGCAGGGCCTGAGCGCACTCGGCGGCAACGTCTGGGCGCGCAGCTTCACCTCGGGTGACCCGACACTGGGCACACCCGGCAGCGGCAACCTCGGCGTGCTGCAGTCGGGTGCGCTGGAAGAGTCGAACACCGACCTCACCGCCGAGCTCGTCAACATGATCACCGCGCAGCGCATCTACCAGGCCAACGCACAGACCATCAAGACGCAAGACCAGGTGCTGCAGACGCTGGTGAACCTGCGCTGATTTTTGAGCTGAAATTCAAGTCATTCACCGCAGAGTCAAAGGAGTTGGCGGAGGAGCGCAGAGTTCAATGCATTCAATTGAATTCCTCTGCGTGAACTCCGCCAACTCCGTCCCTCTGCGGTGAATGAATTCGTGTTGATGCAACCGACCAGGGCACTCCCATGGACCGCATGATCTACCTCTCGATGTCGGGCGCGAAGGCGACCATGCAGCGGCAGGACACGCTGGCCAACAACCTTGCCAACGTGTCAACCCCGGGCTTTCGGGCCGAGCTGCAGGCGTTCCGTGCGGTGCCGGTGCAGGGCAGCGGGGCGAGCACGCGGGTCTATGCGCTCGAAACCACCACCGGCTACGACGCCTCGCCGGGCGCCATCACCAGCACCGGGCGCAACCTCGATGTGGCAGCGCGCGGCAACGCGTGGCTCACCGTGCAGGCGCTCGACGGCACCGAGGCCTACACGCGCGGCGGCTCACTGGAAGTGTCGGCCGACGGCACCCTCACCACGCGCGGTGGCTTGCCGGTGATGGGCGACGGCGGCCCGCTTCAGGTGCCGCCGAACACGGCCGTGAGCATCGGCGCTGACGGCACCGTCAGCGCCAAGAGCGGCGATGGCCGCAGCACCTCGGTCGGCAAGCTCAAGCTCGTGACGCCCGAGGCGGCGCTGACCCGGGGCGAAGACGGGTTGTTCCGCGCCGCTGACGGCGACTTGCAGGCCGACGCCACGGCACGCGTTCAAGACGGCGCGCTCGAAGGCTCGAACGTCAGCCCGGTCGAAACCATGGTCGCGATGATCTCGGCCGCGCGCCAGTTCGAGGCGCAGATGAAGATGCTGCAAACGGCCGAGGCCGACGAGAAGGCCGCGTCGCAGTTGCTGTCGATGAACTGACGCCGCGCCGCGCCGGTGCAGCGCGGGTGGTTCAGCCCGCGCGCTGCAGCCGCACCGTGAAGCAGCTGCCCTCGCCGGGCAGCGATTCGATATCGATTGCACCAAAGTGCGCCTGCGCCACGCGCCGCGCGGTTGCCAGGCCGAGCCCGGTGCCCTCGAACTTGCGCCGTGAGTGCAGCCGCTTGAACGGCGCGAACAACAGCGACCGCTGCTCGGGTGCGATGCCGATGCCGTTGTCTCGCACCTCGACGAAGACCGCATCGCCTTCGGTGCGGGCGCGCACCGACACCTGCGGCACGCGCCCCGGCGGCACGAACTTGATCGCGTTCGACAGCAGGTTCTGGAACAGCAGCGACAGCAGCGAGGCCTGGCCCTGCACAGCGGGCAGCGCGTCGACGCAGACCTGCGCAGCGCTCTCGTCGATGCGCGCCTTCAGGCCCGCCACCACGTCGGCCAGCACGGCGTCGAGCGCCACCGGCTGCAGCGCCGGGGGTTGCGCGGCGCTGTGGCGCACGAAGGCGAGCACGTCATCGAGCAGGGTCCGCATGCGGTGCGCGCCGTCGCTGACATGGCCGAAGTAGGTGCGCGCCGCCGGTGGCAAGGCCGCGCCGTGGTCTTGCTCGATCAGCCCGACGAACTGGATGATCGTGTTGAGCGGTTCGCGCAGGTCATGCGAAGAAATGCGCACGAACTGCTCCAGGTTTTCGTTGGCGGCGCGCAGGTTGGCCATCGACTGCTCCAGGCTGCGGTGCGCAGCAGCCAGGCTGGTAATGTCGCGCGCATTGAGGATCACGCCGACGCGCTGGCCGTGGTCGTCGATCGCAGGCTGGTACGACACGAGCATGGTGCGCAGGCCGCGGCCGGGGTAATCGATGTCGGCCTGGAACTGCAGTGTCTCGCCGGCCATCGCACGGGCGAGCTTGGGCTGCACCAGCGCTTCGTAGCGGTCGCTCGGCAGCACCTCGCCGATGTGGCGGCCGAGAATGCGTTCGCGCGGCAACGCGAAGTAGCTTTCGTGGGCGCGGTTCGTGGCGCGGTAGATGCCCTGCGCATCCACGAACGAACTCAGGTCGATGCTTGCCGAGCTGAGCGCTGCCAGCGTGCCGGTCAGGCCGCGCTGGCGCTGCACCACCACCGCCAGCAGTTGTGCGGGCAGCATGGCACTGACAACGGCGGTGTACACCAGCAAGGGGCTCGTGCCGGCCCCGCCCGGTGCCAGCAGCCAGCCGTGGCCGATGGCCACGGCCGACATCACGATCACGACCAACGGCAGTGCGAAGGCGGCCACCAGCGGGAGGATGATCGCGCCCGCAATCAACGGCAGGCTCACCACCACGAACGGGTAGGGCAGCCGGGGCAGCGCCCACCAGCCCACACCCACGGTGGCCAGCATCAGCAGCACGCTGGCCGGCAGGCGCAGGCGCGCAATCGACTCGCGCGCACCGGCCTGCAGCACGGCGATGGCCAGCGGCAGCATCGCCACCGAACCGAGCACCGCGCCGACATACCAATGGCCCCACGCCACGCCGAAGCGCTGGAAGCCGAGCCCGTGAAGCGCCAGAGCGCCGAGCGTGGCGCCAGCGAGTTGCGGCAGCACGGCACCGGCGACGAGCGTGCGCAGGAAGCGCGGCGCATCGTCGGCGAACTGCGCCACGTTGCCGATGCGGCGCAGCAACCAGGCGCCGGCCAGCACCTCGACCACAACGCCGGGCACGAAGGCCAGCGACAACAGCAGCGGGTCACCGGCCAGCAGCTTTGCGGCCATGTTGCCGGCCACTGCCGCGCCCAGCAGGCCGGCCCAGTGGCGGCGCGGGCGCGAGGCGAGCCAGGCGATGCCCGCAGCGTTGGCGAACCAGAGCACGGCAATCGTGCCGGGCGTGCGCGCGATATGGATGGCGAGCAGCGCAAGCACCAGGTAGGTCGCGGCGAGCGCTGCCGCATCGGCCCACCGCCCCGGCTGCGGCCCCGCGACCAGCGGCGCTGGCGCGGTGTCGTCAGCCATCGGTCAACGAACCGATCACGTTCGACAGTTCACGGGCCGAGGCGACGTCGAGGGGTTTGACGACATAGCTGCGCACCGCGCGGAACGCGAATGCGCGTTCCCGGTCGGTGGGGTCGGGCGATGAGGTGAGCATCACGACCACGGCGCCGGCACGTTCGCTGGCGCCGCCGGTTTCATACGCCGTGAGGAACTCGAAGCCGCCCATCTCGGGCATGTTGATGTCGAGCAGGATCACGTCGATCGGTGGCGAGCCGGGCGTCTTGAGGTGGGCCAGCGCGTCGATGGCGGAGCCGAAGGTCAGGACCTCGGTCACCGCACCGCAGCGTTCGAGAATGATGCGGGTGTAAAGCAGGTCGGCATCGCTGTCGTCGATGACCATCACGCGATTGAGCATGGTGACTCCTCGAATCAAGGGCAGGTGTGCGGACGTGCCTGCGACCATGCGTCGGTGGCTGCCCTGGTGAGGCGGCGAGTATCCGGCAATCGGTTGCAGGCCGGTATGCAGACGAGTGCAAACGTGCGGGAGTTCGCAGTCGTGTGCACATTGGGGTGCGCAGGGCGATGCGCCCACCTCAACTCCCGCCCGGGTTCGGCGCGCGCCAGGCGCGCTCGAACGGCAGCCGCCATGCGTGCGGCGCGATCAATTGGTGGATCGACTTCGGCCCCCACGAGTTCGGCGGGTACAGGCGTACCGGCGGCGGCGCTTCGAGCAACTGGGTCGACACTTCCCACAGCCGCTCGATGCCTTCGGCCGTGGTGAACAAGGTGCGGTCGCCACGCATCGCGTCGAGAATGAGGCGCTCGTACGCTTCGAGCACCTCGCCGATCAGGCCGGTGTCGTGCATGGCGAACTGCAGGCTCAGCTTGTCGAGCCGCATGCCGGGGCCGGGGCGCTTGCCGTAGAACGACAGGCTCATCTTCGATGCATCGGCCAGGTCAAACGTCAGGTGATCGGGCCCTTGCGCGCCCACGCCCGAGCCGGCCGGGAACATGCTTTTCGGTGGCTCGCGAAACGCGATCGAGATGATGCGTTGGCCCTCGGCCATCTTCTTGCCGGTGCGCAGGAAGAACGGCACGCCGGCCCAGCGCCAGTTGTCGATGAAGCACTTCAGCGCGATGAAGGTCTCGGTCTCCGACTGCGGGTCCACGCCGTCTTCGTCGCGGTAGCCGGTGTACTGGCCGCGCACCACGTTGCCGGGTTGGATGGGCAGCATGCTGCGGAACACCTTGTTCTTCTCTTCGCTGATCGGCGCCGGCTCGAGTGCGGTCGGCGGCTCCATGGCCATGAACGCGAGGATCTGGAACAGGTGCGTGACCACCATGTCGCGGTACGCACCGGTCTGCTCGTAGAAGCCGGCGCGCTGGCCCAGGCCCAGCGTCTCGGGCACGTCGATCTGCACGTGGTCGATGAAGTTGCGGTTCCAGATCGGCTCGAACAAGCCGTTGGCAAACCGGAACGCGAGGATGTTCTGCGCCGGCTCTTTGCCGAGGAAGTGATCGATGCGGAAGATCTGGTCCTCGGCGAACACTTCATGCAGCCTGGCGTTCAGCGTCACTGAACTCGTCAAGTCAGTGCCGAAGGGCTTTTCCATCACGATGCGCGAGCGCTCCACCAGGCCGGCTTCGCCGAGCAGCCGCACCGCCGGCAGTGCGGCACTCGGCGGCACGCTCAAGTAGTGCAGGCGCCGGCTTTCGCCGGGCAGCGCCTGCTCGGCGCAGTCGACCGCAGCGCGCAGGGCGGCGGCACCGGCGCCGAGCGGAACGTAGTCGAGGCTGGCGGCGAAGGCGGCCCAATCGGCATCGGTGACCTTGCGCGCCGAGAACTCGTCGAGCGACGCTCGGGCAACGGCACGGAAGGCCTCGACGTCGATGTCGTCGAGCGAGACGCCGATGATCCGGCAGCCCGGAATGAAGCCCACGCTTGCGAGGTGGAACAAGCCCGGCAGCAACTTGCGCCGCGCCAGGTCGCCGGTGGCGCCGAACAGCACCACCACCTGCGGGAAACGCGGGCCCACGCCTGGGGGAATCTTGGCCATCGGTCGGTCCTTTTGATGTGCCCCGGCCGTGCCGCAAGGGCCATGCCACTGCGTGGCGTTTCGGGCGTGGCGCGGTTATAGCCTGCTGTGCGGTTTGCGGCCAACGCAGACACGGTGTTGTCCTACCGCAATCGACCGGGGCGCCGGCTATGTTGTGCTTCACCACCGAAGCACCGAGGACACCACCATGTCGATCCAGAAGCTGCACAAGCCCCACCGGCCGCCGTTGTCCCATACCGAGCCGGACGACCCCGAACCCGGCTTGCTGCCCATCGAGCCCGATCAAGGCCTGGTGCCCACGCACATCCCCGATGACCCGGAGCACGACCGCGTGATCGACCCCGAGGCCTGAACGGCGCCACCGCCGCGAAAAGGGCGGCAACGCCAGCCCTTTTCAGTGCACCTGGTGGCGCTTGCGCCGCGCATCATCGGCCCGATTACCGGAGCCCCGACATGATGCGTTCCCTGTGGATTTCGAAGACCGGCATGGAGGCCCAGCAAACCCAGCTGGACGCCATCTCGCACAACCTCGCCAACGCCTCGACCAATGGCTACAAACGGTCCCACGCGGTGTTCGAGGACCTGATGTACCAGAACCTGCGCCAGGCCGGCGCGAACAGCAGCGACCAGAGCACGCTGCCCACCGGCTTGCAACTCGGCCTGGGCGCGCGGGTTGTCGCCACCTCGCGCAGCTTCGGGCAGGGCAACCTGCAGCAGACCACCAACAACCTCGACGTGGCGATCAGCGGCCAGGGCTTCTTCGAGGTGCAGATGCCCGACGGCACCACCGGCTACACGCGCGACGGCTCGTTCCAGGTGAACGCGCAGGGCGTGCTCGTCACCAACAACGGCCACCCGGTTCAGCCCGGCATCACGATCCCGGCGAACACCACGAACATCGCCATCGGCAACGACGGCACCGTGAGCGTGACGCTGGCCGCGCAGACCACGCCGCAGGTGGTCGGCAAGTTCGCCATCGCGAACTTCGTGAACCCGGCCGGGCTCGACCCGAAGGGCCAGAACATCTACGCCGAGACGGCCGCATCGGGCACGCCCAACGTGGGCACGGCGGGCCTGAACGGCCTGGGGCTCATCCAGCAGGGCTTCGTCGAAACCTCGAACGTGAACGTGGTCGAAGAGCTGGTCGGCATGATCCAGACGCAGCGCGCCTACGAGCTGAACTCGAAAGCCATCAAGACCTCGGACGAGATGCTCGCGCGTCTCACGCAGCTGTGATCACGCACGTGACGGCGCACCGCTCGGTGGCCGCAGCCGCCGCGCTTTGGCTGTGCGGCTGCGCAAACATCAACGAGACGATGAACCCGCGCCCGCCGGTCGACGTGGCCCAGCCCACGCAGCTGCGCGCACCGCCCATCGTGGTGCCGCCGGTCAGCAACGGCGCGATCTTCCAGACCGGGCAATACCGGCCGCTGTTCGAAGACCACCGCGCCCGGCTGGTGGGCGACACGCTCACGGTGCAGATCGTCGAGAAGGTGACCGCCACGCAGAAGAGCACCAGCTCCATCGACAAGAGCGGTGGCCTCGCGGCCGGCGTCACGGCGATACCGGGCCTGGCCGGCAACTCGTTCGTCGCGGGGCGCGCGAACATCGGCGCCACGTCGAGCAACACCTTCGCCGGCAAGGGCAGCACCGAGAACAGCAACGACTTCTCGGGCACGATCACCGCCACCGTGATCGAGGTGCTGCCCAACGGCCACCTGATCGTGTCGGGCGAGAAGCAGATCGGCGTGAACCACAACGTCGACGTGCTGCGCTTTTCGGGCCAGATCGACCCGCGCGCCATCCAAGCGGGCAACAGCGTCGCCTCGGCGCAGATCGCCAACGTGCGCATCGAGCAGCGCGGCAAGGGCCAGCAGGCCGAGGCCCAGGGAATAGGCTGGTTGGGGCGGTTCTTTTTGAACGTTCTGCCGATCTAGGCTTCCCGAGAATGGGGTTCATCTACCGATGGCCCGCCATGATCAACACCGACAAAATCGTTCGCCGACTGATCGCCCTGACCGCGGTGCTGGCCTCGGCCGCCGTCTGGTGGCCCGCGCCGGCCCAGGCGATGCGCCTGAAGGAAGTCGCCACGGTGCAAGGCGTGCGCACCAATCAGCTCGTCGGCTACGG
>JANNBF010000034.1:0-49818 GCA_031385155.1 Rhizobacter sp. | reverse complement strand
GGCGCAGAAGTCGCTGTTCACCGTTCTCCAACTGCCGATTCCGACACCTGCCGCACTCTCCCAGCCCGTTTTGTAGTCTGCGCTTTTGACCCTCGGTCCAAGCGAATCAAGGACTTACGTGCCGTAAGTGTCGAACTCGGGGAACAACGCCACCAACATGCCGGTGTCGACGAGCACCGATGCAGCCGCGGGGCTCACCCGCCGGCCTGACGCGCCTTGCGCTGGGCGAAGCGCTCGGCCATCCGCGCGCGAACCCCTGCTTTGTCGGCCACTTGCCCGATGGCGATGCAGCCAATCAGGCCGGCATCGGCAAACGCCTTGTAGTTGGCGCTGACCTTGGGTGCGGGGCTTCGGCCGGCTTCACCCCCGCCAGCGGCAGGCGCCGCCTGGCGCTCGACCAGGTAGACCGCCAGCGACTCCTGAACCACGAGGCTCCTGGTCACGCCTCGCTCAAGGCAGTAGCGGTCGAGCGCGGCTTCGGTGGCGGCAGGCAGGCGAACGGTCAGCGTCATGGCGATGCGTCGAACAATACAAACGGCTCGATTGTAATACGCCGCTCGCCGTAATCGCTATTCGATCGCCTTCACCATGTCCTCGACCACCTTCTTCGCGTCGCCGAACACCATCATGGTCTTGTCCATATAAAACAGTTCGTTGTCGAGGCCGGCGTAGCCCGCGGCCATCGAGCGCTTGTTCACGATGATGGTCTTGGCCTTCGATCAAGCGAAGGCAAACCACTCTCTCAGTTGCGACCGCATACGAACGAACGCGGCATCGTGGCAGCGCTTCAAACTCAACTTGCCAGCGACCTTTTCGTACAACGCCGATGAACGAGCTTGGCGGTGAACCCGCACCAATGCCTCGAGCGCCTCCTTAGGTTCAGCAGGCTTTCCATTGGCGTCGAACTGGAACCCTCGCGCGAGCAACCAATGCCGGATGGATTCATCCAGCGGCCAACGAAAGACTTCCTGCAAGGCCGAGTCTGCACCCCACAACCATGTATCAAGTTCAGGTGCAATCACGATCGCCTTGGCACGGCCTTGCCACTGGAGGTCAAGGGTTTCGTTCAAATCACTTTCGAGTGCGACCGGATTACTTGTTCGCGCGCCAGAACCAACCAAATCGAATATCAGCAATGCATGGTGGAACCGTCGGTATTCGACCGCCAAGATGGAGGCTCCGGATGTCCGGCTGCCCCCATCACGCCCAGGATGGACTCGAATGTCGTAAGAAATTTCTTTGATGCTCATCGCTTGAGGTCGGGCAAGGATCCCGCGCAATGTGGCTTGCATGTTCTTGTCGGCCACCAGCAAAACCAGGTCCTTCATCCTCCGTCAACTCAAAATGCCAGCAGCGAAAAGCACCCCAAGGTCTGGTTCTCCACGCCGCCACTCTGCCAAAGCTGGGTGAACATTTCCAGCAACGATGTCGGTTGCGCCGAACGCATCCTTTGCAAAGCAAAGCACCTGGGCTGGCTCCAGCATGTTCAACGCAACTGGGCTGTGTGTAGCAATCAGGACCTGCCCGTCATAGATGGATGACAAGGACTGAATGACTGTTTCGATTGCACGCGGGTGAATTCCATTCTCGGGCTCTTCGATCAGAAATATGCCTCGCGAGTCTTTGAGGTACGCGGGGATGGTCAACGCCAGCAAGCGAAGCGTTCCGTCCGATGCCAGCCAAGACGGGATCTCCGCACCGTTCGTGTAGCGCAGCACAAGATGGCGGTGTCGATTCTCCTCGCGCTCCACCGTGTCGATGTCTACGATGTCCTCCAAAGCCGTCCGAACATGGTCAAGCCAGCCCTGGAAGCGTCGAGGGTCGCGCCGCAGATCCGCAACGACCCAGGGTAGGTTGGACCCGTCGGTTTGAAACCTCATTCCCAGGCCGGGTGGGCTTGGCTGTCGGATGGTCTGACTGTTCAAAACGATGGACTGAACGCCGGATTCGAGGAGGTCGCGAAACCAGCTACTGACTGGGAAGCTTTTGACATCGGCGGGAATGTTAGCTAGCGCGGACTTCGCTCGACCCAGCCTAAATGATGGCGCGTATGACGCGCCTCCTTCCGGATAGTAGTTGTCGTTGCCGCCAGCGACCTTCTTCAGCGCGACTCTGGAGCCTCGCATCGACGTGCTCAGGATCCTGGGTGCGTGATCGGGAACGAACGGGAACAGGGCGCCTTGCCGGACAACCGTCGGTTTGCTCTGCGTCCGCAGCCACAGCGTCTCGTGGTTCAAGCCCACCTCGTTGCTGACCGTATCAAGTCCAATTTCAACTTCGTAACGAACCAACTCGAACTGGCGCTTATCTTCGGCCATCTGTTCGCGAACGCTGGGCGGTATCGGCGCTTCAACCGCCAACTGAAACGCAGTCTCCGTGTGCGAGCCTTGCCAAAGCAGCTTTTCAAATGTCGAGCTGCGCTCCAGTACAGCTTTGTAAACGTCTCCCCGGCTTCGGACCAAATCGCTGAGCAGTCCAATCACATCAAGAAACGTACTCTTCCCGCTGGCGTTCGGCCCCACCAGCGCCTGAATGGCGCCGAGCGGCTGATTCACCGACTTCAGACTCCGGAAGTGGCGCGTCTCAATTCGAGAAAACATCTACTAAGTCTCGCTGCCTTCTTCGCATTGGTTTAGCTTGTCGCTAACGGCGATGAGCCATCGCGAATATCACTCTCGCTACTCGATCGCCTTCACCATGTCCTCGACCACCTTCTTCGCGTCGCCGAACACCATCATGGTCTTGTCCATATAAAACAGTTCGTTGTCGAGGCCGGCGTAGCCCGCCGCCATCGAGCGCTTGTTCACGATGATGGTCTTGGCCTTGTAGGCCTCCAGGATCGGCATGCCGTAGATCGCGCTGCCCTTGATGTGCGCGGCAGGGTTCACCACGTCGTTCGCGCCGAGGATGATGGCCACGTCGGCCTGGCCGAACTCGCCGTTGATGTCTTCCATCTCGAACACCTGGTCGTACGGCACCTCGGCTTCCGCCAGCAGCACGTTCATGTGGCCCGGCATGCGCCCCGCCACCGGGTGAATGGCGTACTTGACGGTGATGCCCTTGGCGGTGAGCTTGGCGGCCAGCTCCTTCACCGCGTGCTGCGCGCGCGCCACGGCCAGGCCGTAGCCGGGCACGATCACCACCGTTTCGGCATTGCCGAGCACGAAGGCGGCGTCGTCGGCGCTGCCGGTCTTGACCGGCCGCTGCACCGCGCTGCCCGCAACGGCCGTGGTGGCCTCGCCACCGAAGCCACCCAGGATCACGTTGAAGAACGAGCGGTTCATCGCCTTGCACATGATGTAGCTCAGGATCGCCCCGGAGCTGCCCACCAGCGAGCCGGCGATGATCAGCATCGCGTTGTTCAGGCTGAAGCCGATGCCGGCCGCCGCCCAGCCCGAGTAGCTGTTGAGCATGCTCACCACCACCGGCATGTCGGCCCCGCCGATGGGGATGATGATGAGCACGCCCAGCACGAAGGCAATGGCCAGCAGCATGTTGAAGCTGAACCAGCTCTGGCTCGTGACAAAGCCGTAGATGAAGAACAGCAGCGCCAGGCCGAGCACGAGGTTCAGGATGTGCTGGCCCTTGAACTGCACCGGCGCGCCCTGGAACAGGCGGAACTTGTACTTTCCGCTCAGCTTGCCGAACGCGATCACCGAGCCGCTGAAGGTGATGGCGCCGATGGCTGCGCCCAACGCCAGCTCCAACCGGTTGCCACCGGGGATGCCGTCGCCCGCCTTCGCGACGATGGCGAAGGCCTGCGGCTCGGCCACCGCCGCCACGCCGATGAACACCGCCGCCAGGCCGATCATGCTGTGCATGAAGGCCACGAGCTCGGGCATTTTCGTCATCTCGACGCGCTGCGCCATCACGGCCCCCAGCGTGCCGCCGGCCAGCAGGCCCAGCAGCACCCAGGCCAAGCCGCCCAGGCCGTTGTGGCCGGCCTGCTCGGCCAGCTTGAAGATGAGCGCGGCGGTGGTCACCACGGCAATCGCCATGCCGGTCATGCCGAACACATTGCCGCGGATCGAGGTGGTCGGGTGGCTGAGGCCTTTCAGCGCCTGGATGAAGCAGACGCTGGCGATCAAGTACATCAGCGTGACGAGGTTCATGCTCACTTGGCTGCTCCCTCGGTGCCGGTGGCCGAGCCCGTGACGACAGGCTTCTTGTCCTTCTTCTTGAACATTTCGAGCATTCGCCTGGTCACCAGAAAGCCGCCGAACACGTTGACTGCGGCCAGCGCCACGGCCAGCACGCCGAAGGTCTTGCCGATGCCGCCTTCGGTCAGGCCGGCCGCGAGCATGGCGCCGACGATCACGATGGCCGAGATCGCGTTGGTCACCGCCATCAGCGGCGTGTGCAGCGCGGGCGTGACCGTCCAGACCACGTGGTAGCCCACGTAGATGGCGAGCACGAAGATGATGAGGTTGGTGATGGTGTGGGAGACGACTTCCATGTTCTCTCTTCTTAAAGCTGCGCCGCAGCGCTCAGGTCTTGCGGCGGACTTCGCCGTCGCGGGTCATCAGGCACGCGGCCACGATGTCATCGTCCATCGGCACATGGAACGTGCCTTCCTTGGTCAGCACCAGCTTCAGGAAGTCGAGCACGTTGCGGGCATAGAGCGCGCTCGCGTCGGCTGCCACCAGCGAGGCCAGGTTGGTCTCGCCCACCAGGGTCACGCCGTGTTTGACGACCGTCTTGTCGGCCTCGCTCAAGGGGCAGTTGCCGCCCCCGTTGGCGCCCTTGCCGGCGGCGATGTCGACGATCACCGAGCCCGGCTTCATCGACTTGACCATGTCTTCGGTGATCAGCGTGGGCGCGGCGCGGCCCGGGATCAGCGCGGTGGCGATCACGATGTCTGCGAGCGCCACGCGCTTGGCCACTTCCACCTGCTGGCGCGCCAGCCAGCTGGCAGGCATGGGCTTGGCATAGCCGCCCACGCCGACCGCCGCTTCCTTCTCTTCGGGCGTGTCGTACGAGACCTCGATGAACTTGCCGCCGAGCGACTCGATCTGCTCTTTCACGCTCGGGCGCACGTCGCTCGCCTCGATCACCGCGCCCAGCCGCTTGGCGGTGGCAATGGCCTGCAGGCCCGCCACGCCGACACCGAGGATCACCACGCGCGCGGCCTTCACGGTGCCGGCGGCCGTCATCAGCATCGGGAAAAAGCGCTGGTACTTGTCGGCAGCGATCATCACCGCTTTGTAGCCGGCGATGTTGGCCTGGCTCGACAGCACGTCCATGCTCTGCGCGCGGGTGGTGCGGGGCGCGGCTTCGAGCGCGAAGCTGGTGATGCCGGCGCCGGCCATGCGGTGCAGGCCGTCGCTGTCGAAGGGGTTGAGCATGCCCACGAGCGCCGCGCCGGTCTTCATGAGAGACAACTCGCTGTGCAGCGGGGCACGCACCTTCAGCACCAGGTCGCAGCCCAGCGCGGTGGTGGCGTCGACGATCTCGGCGCCGGCGGCTTCATACGCCGCATCGGTCACGCTGGCGCCGATGCCCGCGCCGGCCTGAACCTGGATGGTGTGGCCCTGGGCCTTCAGTTTCTTGACCGTCTCGGGTGTGGCGGCCACGCGGGTTTCACCGGCCGCTGTTTCCAGCGGGACTCCTATCAACATGGAATGCCTCCTCAGGCGCTTGCCGCTGACGTGTGCGGTCGCGGGTTGGGATCAGGAATTTTGGCGCAGCTTACACAAGTCTTGCTGTCACGCAGGCGCAGGCCGCGCGCTGGGTACCATGTGCCTCATGACCCCCCGTTGGAAACCAAGCGTCACCGTGGCCGCGATCATCGTGCGCCACGTGCAGGGCGAAGCGCAGTTCCTGTTGGTCGAGGAACACACGCCCGAAGGCCTGAGGCTCAACAACCCGGCCGGTCACCTGGACGAAGCCGAATCGCCACAGCAAGCCGTGATTCGCGAGGCGCTGGAAGAGACGGCGCGCGTGTTCACGCCCGACCGGCTGGTGGGCGTTTACCTGTCGCGGTTTCAACGACCGAAAACCGGCGAAGACGTGACCTACCTGCGCTTCGCGTTCGGTGGCACGGTGGGTGAGCCCGACCCGGCTCGCAGGCTCGACGACGGCATCGAACGCACGCTGTGGATGACGCTCGCCGAACTACAGGCCAGCCGCGCGCGCCACCGCAGCCCGCATGTGCTGGGCTGCGTGCTCGACTACCTGGCCGGGCGCTCGTACCCGCTCGACGCGATCACGACCGACGCCAGCGTCTACGTCCCCGAGATCAAGTCGTAGGGCGAGCGCCCGATCACGCGGGCACGGCCTCGGCCTCGCGCCGCCACTCGACCAACTCGTCGATCGTCAGCATCGGGTAGCCGTGCAGGCGCGAGAACGCGAGCAATTGCTCGCCGCGCATCATGCTGCCGTCCTCGTTCATCAGCTCGCACAGCACGGCCGCCGGTTGCAGGCCGGCCAGGCGCGCCAGTTCGACCGCGCCTTCGGTGTGGCCGCGCCGTGCCAGCACGCCGCCGGGGTCGGCGCGCAGCGGGAACACATGGTCGGGGCTGACCAGGTCATCGGGCTGCGCATCTGCCGCCATCGCGGCGCGGATCGTGGCCACGCGGTCGGCGGCGCTCACGCCGGTCGAGATACCCTCGCGGGCTTCGATGGACACGGTGAACGCCGTGCCGAAGCGGCTTTCGTTGCGCGCCACCATCGGCGGCAACCCGAGGCGCTGGATTCGCTCGACGTCGATGCACAGGCAGACGATGCCCGAGCACTCGCGAATCAGCGTGGCCATCATCGGCACAGTGATGCGCTCGGCGGCAACGATCAAGTCGCCTTCGTTCTCGCGGTCGTGGTCGTCAATCAGCACGACGGCGCGGCCCTGGCGGATCGCGTCCACGGCGATGCGCAGGCGGGCTGGCATGGCGCGTTGGAGCGTTGGGGAGAGTTGAGACATGGTTGAAACGTCCTCGCAAGGTGCTCGTTGCCGAGCGGGTTGGCGAAAAGCGTTTCAGGGCGCGCAAACGCGGTGCGGCCACGCCGGGGGACCGGCGCAGTCGCACTGCATCAGCACATCTTCTTTCATCCGGACTTTGACGCCGGCGCGCTCGGGTCGTGAAACCCGAGTGCACCTGCGCTGAACCGTCGGCCCTGGTATCGCACCAGATCTGCTGACCCCTTCATGCGTGGCATGAAGGGCGCTCGCGGGCTTCATCACTTGCGTGATTTACCGCCGGTGGGGAATTTCGCCCCGCCCTGAAGACGTGTGCCGGCCAAGGGCCACGAAGGGGCCCCTGCGTGGCCTTTGGCCAGCGCTGCAATCTTAGAACCAAGCCCTTGACCGCAGCGGTCGCAGGGGCGACACCTAAAATCGGCACCCCATGAAGAAGACCCAGCGCATCGTCGTCGGCCTGTCGGGCGGTGTCGATTCCGCGGTCACGGCATGGCTGCTCAAGAGCCAAGGCCACGAGGTCGTGGGGATCTTCATGAAGAACTGGGAGGCTGACGATGACGACGAATATTGCGCATCCAACATCGACTTCGTAGACGCCGCCGCCGTGGCCGACGTGATCGGCATCGAGATTGAGCACGTCAACTTCGCCGCCGACTACCGCGACCGCGTGTTCGCCGAGTTCCTGCGCGAATACCAGGCCGGCCGCACGCCGAACCCCGACGTGCTGTGCAACGCCGAGATCAAGTTCAAGGCCTTTCTCGACCACGCGATGCGCCTGGGCGCCGAGAAGATCGCAACCGGTCACTATGCCCGCGTGCGCGAGCGCGAAGGCACGCATCAACTGCTCAAAGGTCTGGACCCGCTGAAGGACCAGAGCTACTTCCTGCACCGGCTCACGCAGGCCCAGCTCGCGAAAACGCTGTTCCCCATCGGCGAGTTGCCGAAGACCGAGGTGCGCCGCCTGGCCGCCGAGATCGGCCTGCCGAATGCGGCCAAGCGCGACTCGACCGGCATCTGCTTCATCGGCGAGCGGCCCTTCCGCGAGTTCCTGAACCGCTACCTTGCCAACACGCCGGGGCCGATCCAGGACGACAGCGGCCGCACCATCGGCGAGCACGTGGGCCTGAGCTTCTACACGCTCGGCCAGCGCAAGGGCATCGGCATCGGCGGCCTGAAGGCACGGCGCGGCGAGCCCGCGAGCAGCGACCACGCGCCATGGTTCGTGGCCCGCAAGGACATGGCCACGAACACGCTCTACGCGGTGCAAGGGCATGGCCACCCGTGGCTGCAGTCGCACGTGGTTGCATCCGACGGTGCGAGCTGGGTCGCCGGCCACGCGCCCACAGCCGGCGCGCTGGCCGCGAAGACGCGCTACCGGCAAGTCGATGCGGCCTGCGCCTTCGAGCCGGGCGGGTCGGGCGAGCCGGGCCGGTTCACTCTGCGTTTCGCGCAGCCGCAGTGGGCGGCCACGCCGGGCCAATCGGCCGTGGTGTACGACGGCGAGGTGTGCCTGGGCGGCGGCGTGATCGGCAGCAGCGCGTAGCGGCGTCGCCGCTGCCGGCTCAAGCCCGGCGCCATCGTTCCGATAACAGGGCAACGTGGGGCAACGGCCCTGCGGCCTAACGCGAACAAGGCGCCATGACCACACCAACCCGATGCGCGGCGCGCGCGCACATGAACCGCGCGACAACCCGCGCCGCCGCCCTGCTGCTGCTGGCCCTGGCCGCCGGCGCCAGCCGTGCCGGCGCACTGACACTCCACTTGACCGACAGCGCCGGCAAGCCGCTGCTCGACGCCGTGGCCTTGTTGGAGCCGGCTGGCGCCAAGGTGCCGACCAAGCCGATGGCCGACGTCGAAATCGCGCAAGCCAAGCGCGAGTTCACCACCCGCCTCACGCTCATCACCGTCGGCACGCGCGCGCTGTTCCCGAACTTCGACACGGTGCGCCACCACGTCTATTCGTTCTCGCCCATCAAGACCTTCGAGTTGAAGCTGTATGCGGGCGTGCCCAACGTGCCGGTGGTGTTCGACAAGCCCGGCATCGCGGTGCTCGGCTGCAACATCCACGACAACATGGCGGCGTGGGTGGTGGTGGCCGACACGCCCTGGTTCGCGCGCAGTGCCGCGACCGGCCGGGACCGCATCGAGGCCCTGCCGCCCGGCGCTTACCGCTTGCGGCTGTGGCACCCCCGCATGAGCGGCGCGCCTGAGCCGACCACGGCCGCATTCACCATGCCGGCCGGTGACGCCGAGCACAGCGTGCGGCTTGCTGTCAGCTCGGAGCCATGAGCGGCCCGCCATGACACGCCTGCGTGAACTTTTCGATTCGTGGCTGGGCCGCTCGATCGGCACGCGCATCGCCACGCTCAGCCTGCTGCTGCTGCTGCTGGTGCAGGCCGCCAGCTACACCGCCATCCGCGCCAGCCTGGGCCAGCACGCCCGCAGCGAGCTGCCGGGGAAGCTGCAGGTGGCCGAGCGCGTGCTGCAAAGCCTGTTGATGCGCAATGCGCAAAAGCTCACCGAGGGCGCACGCCTGCTGGCGGCCGACTACGGTTTTCGCTCGGCCGTGCAGTCGGGCGATGTGGACACCATCGCGTCGGTGCTCGACAACCACGGCGCGCGCATCGGCGCGACCGAGGCCGCCCTGCTGAGCACCGACTTCTCGTTGCGCGCCACGAGCGGGCGCGACGCGAAAGACCTGGCACTCGTCACCACCCGGCTGGCCGCCAAGGCCGGCAAAGCGGGGGCTGCCAACGAGATCGCGCTGCTCGGCGGGCGGCCGCACCAAGTGGTGCTGGTGCCGCTGAAGATGCCGATCCTGGCGGGCTGGGTGCTGATGGGCTTCCCGCTCGACCCGCAACTCGCCGCCGACATGAAAGACCTGTCGGCCATGAACGTGACGCTGCTCGCCCGCACCACGGCGGGCGCGCCGTGGACCGCCATCCTGACCAGCCTTCCGTCGCAGCAGGCCATGCAGCTCGCACAGCGTGCATGGGACGCGCCTGCCGGGCCGAACCACGCGGCCAGCGAGATGGAGTCGGTCACCCTCGCCCAGGAAGAGTTCGGCGTGCGCGCCTGCTGGCTGACCGCGCCCGACCATGCCGCCGCAGGCGCTGCCGTGGCCCTGGTGTCGCTGTCGATCGACGAGGCCGTGCGCCTGCCGAACGACCTGCAGGTCGGCCTGCTCGTCATCACCCTGCTCGGCTTCGCCGTGTTCGTGTTCGGCAGCCTCTACACCGCGCGCCGCGTGAGCCAGCCGCTGGGCGCGCTGGCCGCCGCCGCCGAGCGCCTGGGCGGCGGCGATTACGGAACAAAGATGCTCGGCCTCAAGCGTGCCGACGAGATCGGCGACCTGGCCAACGCGTTCGAGACCATGCGCGCCAGCGTCAGCGACAAGCAGGCGCAGATCCTCAAGCTGGCCTACTGGGACAGCCTGACCGGCCTGCCGAACCGCGTGCAGTTCCGAGACGCGGTGATCCAGGCCGTGGCCGAAGCGCAGGCCGCTGCCGACGCCGCCGGCGAAGGCCGTGGCGATGACCGCGCCACCCCCGGCGTGGCCGTGCTGATGCTCGACCTGGACCGCTTCAAGCACGTCAACGACGTGCTCGGCTACCGCATCGGCGACCTGCTGCTCGGCCGCGTCGGCGAGCGCCTGTCGCAGCAGATGGTGCGCAACGGCGACCTGGTCGCGCGCCTCGGTGGCGACGAATTCGCGGTGCTGCTGCGGGGCGGCGACGCGGCGCTGGCCGAGTCGGTGGCGCAGCGCATCGCCGCTGCGTTCGATGTGCCGTTGACGCTGGAAGATCACACCATCGACATGGGCGCCGGCATCGGCATGGCCTGCTGGCCGCAGCACGCCACCGAGGCCGACGTGCTGCTCAGCCGTGCCGAGGTCGCCATGTACGCCGCCAAGCGCCGCACCGAAGGGCCGCTGATGTACCACGCCGCCATCGACGCGGCGAGCGCGCAAACGCTGTCGCTGTTGACCGAGCTGCGCCAGGCGCTGGAGCGCAACGAGCTGCGCCTGTACCTGCAGCCCAAGCTCATGCTCGACACCAGCCGCGTCGGCGGCGCCGAGACGCTGGTGCGCTGGCAGCACCCGCAGCGCGGCCTGGTGCCGCCGATGGAGTTCATCCCGTTCGCCGAGCAGACCGGCTTCATCCGCCAAATGACAATGTGGGTGTTCGAGGAGGCGGCGCGCCACTGGCTGCTGCTGCAGGCCGAGGGCATTCCGTTGATCCTGTCGGTGAACCTGTCCACGCGCGATCTGCTCGATACCGAGCTGCCGCAGAAGTTCGATGCGCTGCTGGTCAAGCACCGCGTGCCGGCCGAGGCCTTCTGCCTCGAGATCACCGAAAGCGCGATCATGGACGACCCGCAGCGCGCCCTCGGCACGCTGAACCGCCTGGCCGGCCTGGGCTTCAAGCTGTCGATCGACGACTTCGGCACCGGCTACTCGTCGCTCGCCTACCTGAAGCGCCTGCCGGTGCATGAACTGAAGATCGACAAGAGCTTCGTGATGAGCATGGAGAACGACCAGGACGACGCGAAGATCGTGCGCTCCACCATCGACCTGGCGCACAACCTGGGCCTGACCGTGGTGGCCGAGGGCGTGGAGAACGCCGTGGTCTGGGAGCTGCTGCGCGCACTCGACTGCGATGAAGCGCAGGGCTACCACATGGGCAAGCCGATGCCGGCAGATCAGTTCCATGCGTGGACGCTCGCGTGGGCCGCGAAGCAGCGGCCGGTGGCGCTGGCCAGCGCATCGGCGGTGATGCACTGACGCTGTTCGCGGGGCACCGCGCCAGCGAGTCGGATCACTTTGATGGCGTCGAACGGGAGGCATACTTTGCCTCCCGCGCCGCCGCTGGCGCTCGGCGGAGCCGCACCGAATGACGACCCGTTTGCACCGCACCGCGCCGCGCTGGTTCAGCGCGTCGGGCGTCCTGGCCCTGGTCTTGGCCGCATGGGGCGCGGTGTGCTGCGGTCCCGCCCTGGCCGCGCCTGACGCAGGCCAGACGCAGCGCTTGCATGCCCTCTTCGATGCCGACTGGGAGTGGCGCATGCGCAGCTTCCCCGAGTGGGCCACCTTTACCGGCGACCATCGCTACGGCGACCAACTCGAAGACGACTCGAAGGCTGCCGACGCGGCCCGCCTGGCGCGCAACCAGGCCGTGCTGGCCGAGCTGCGCAGCATCCCCCGCAACCAGCTCGGCGACGCCGACCGCGTGTCGTACGACATGCTGGTGCGGGAGACGCAGCAGTGGGTCGCGGCCGCGGCGTATCCGGGCCTGCAGACCCTGTCGATCAGCGCCGAGAGCGGGCTGCACAACGAGTTCCCGGAGTTGCTCGGCGCAAGCCCCGTGGCCACCGAGGCCGACGTGCGCAAGGTGCTCGCGCGCATGGCGCGCTTCCCGGCGCGCGTCGACCAGTTGATCGTGCGCCTGCGCGACGGCCTGGCGCTCGGCTGGGTCATGCCGCGCGCATCACTGGAGCGCGTGCCCACGCAGATCGAGGCGCAACTCACGACCGACCTGACCCAGAGCGCGCTCTATGCGCCCTTCAAGCGCTTGGGCAGCGGCATCGCACCGGCGGTTCGCGCTGGCCTGGCGGCCGACGCCGAGCGGGCGCTGCGCGAGCAGGTGTACCCGGCGATGCGCAAGCTGCGCGACTTCATCATCACCGACTACACGCCGCGCGCACCGCTGGACGGCGCGATGAGCCGCTACCCCGGCGGGCGCGCCGCCTATGACTTCCTGGTGCGCCGGAGCACCACCACCGACCTCACGGCGGCCGAGGTGCACGCCATCGGCCAGCGCGAAGTGACGCGCCTGCGAGCCGAGATGGAAGCGCAGATGCAGGCCGCCGCCTTCCCCGGCAGCTTCACCGAGTTCGTGGCCTTCCTGAACACCGACCCGCGCTTCTTCCTCGCCGATGGCGAGGCCTTGCTGGCGCGCTACCGCGACATCGCCAAGCGCGTGGACCCCGAGCTGCCCAAGCTCTTTGCCGAGCTGCCGCGCACCCCGTACGGCGTGCGCGCGATTCCGGCGCACGAAGGGCCCGGCCGATCCGACAACTACACCCGGCCACCGCTCGACGGCAGCGGCCCCGGTTGGTTCAACGCCAATACGGCAGCCGTGAAGATCCGCCCGACCTGGACCATGGATGCGTTCTTCGCCCATGAAGCCGTGCCCGGCCATCACCTGCAAAACGCCCGCGCGCTGGAGCTGAAGGGCCTGCCCACGTTCCGGCGCAGCGCCTGGACCCCGGCCTACGGCGAAGGCTGGGCCTTGTACGCCGAGACACTGGGCACCGAACTCGGCCTGTACAACGATGCTTACAGCCGCTTCGGGCACCTGCAACTGCAAGCGCTGCGCGCCGCGCGGCTGGTGGTGGACACCGGCATTCACGCGCTCGGCTGGCAACGGGAGCAAGCCATCGGCTGGATGACCGAGCGCACCGGCATGAGCCGCGACATCATCGAGCCGCAGGTGGACCGCTACTACGCGTGGCCCGGCCAGGCTCTCGCCTACATGATCGGCGAGCTGAAGATCATCGAGCTGCGCGACCGCGCCCGCACCGCACTCGGCGAGCGCTTCGACATCCGCCGCTTCCACATGGCCGTGCTCGACGGCGGCCCGGTGCCGCTGGCGGTGCTGGAGCAGGCGATCGACGATTGGGTGGTGGCCGAGAAGGCGCGGCCCGCCGCACGTTGAGCTGGCGACCGGCGACACGTTGAGCCGCCGGCCGGCGGCGGCGCTCACTGCACCAACGTCATGCCGCAGCCCTTCGCGGCGGCACGGTCGAAAGTCAGGGTTCGTTCACAACCGGCTGCCGCCGCCGACCGCTCGATCAGGCCGTCGGCAAAGTCGGCCGAGCCGGAGCGGAACAGGCGCAGCGCCTGCCACACGGTCTCGGCGCGTTCGACGATCATCTCCTTGCTGCGCAGCAGTGCCTCGATGGCATCGGCAATTTGCGCGCGCTGCAGATCGAAGCTGCCGGAAAGCACCCACACCAGTTCGACCAGCGCCACCATCGGCACGAAGCCCGGGGCTTGCGGGGTGAGCGCGTCGATGAGCTTGGTGGCGAGCGCGGCCTGCTTGGCGTCGTCCTGCATGATGTAGCGGACGAGCACATTGGTGTCGAGGCCGATCATTTCGCCGCCGTACCGCCCGCTGCCCCGCGCGCCGCAATCACGGCATTCATCTCTTCAATGCTGACGCGCTTGCGCGCCTTGCCGAACATGCCCTTGAGTTCAGTGACAGGGCGCGTGGCGGCGATGAACTCGTAGCGGCCGGGCGCGACCTCGACGAACTCGACGCGGTCACCGGTGCCGACCTGCAACGCGTCGCGCACGGCGGCGGGAATGGTGATCTGGCCCTTGCTCGACAGGGTGGCGGTGGTCATGGCGTTGGCTCCTAGATTCCTTACTTCATTGTAAGGCGGTCGGCGTGTCACGGGCCGCTTCAGGCATCATCACCACAGAGAACCACCCATGCCGACCCACACCGCCACCGCCACTGAGCTGACCCGCGCCTTCGTCTACTTCGGCGGCCTCACGCTGATGCGCTACGTGGTGTTCGTGGGCCTGTGGGCTGCGGTGGTGGCCTGGCTCGCCGGCCGCCTGCAGTGGCGGCCGCGGCTCCAGGTGCCCGCGCTGACGTCCAGACAATGGCGGCGCGAGTTGACGCTCAGTGCGGCCACGGTCGTGATCGCCGCGCTGATCGCACCAGCCATCCTGTGGCTCGGCGTGGGCCGGCAGATGCCGTTTTATCGGAACATCGAAACGCATGGCGGTTGGCTCTACTTCTTGTTCAGCATCGTGCTGATGCTGGCCATCCGCGACACGTTGTTCTACTGGGCGCACCGCGCCATGCACGCGCGCGCGGTGTTCCGCTTCACACACCGCAGCCACCACCTGAGCACCAACCCGAACCCGCTGACGAGCTACTCGGTCAGCCCGGTCGAGAGCCTGTTCGACACGGTCGTCCCGTTCGTGCTGATCCTGTTCCTCGTGCCCAAGCACCCGGTCGCGTACCTGATCTTTTTGTGGATCGATTCGGCCGTGGCGGTGTACGGCCACATGGGCATGGAGATCTTCCCGCGCGGCACCTCGCGCCACTGGCTCGGCCGCTTCATCAACACGCCGACCGCGCACAACTGGCACCACGCCAGCGCGCGCCACAACTACGGCTTCTACTTCCTGGTGTGGGACCGCCTGATGGGCACCGTCGACCCCGACTACGACCGCCGCTTCGATGCGGCCACCGCGCGGCCCGTGCCCGCGCTCAGCAGCCAACCTGTCACTGCATAAGCCACCGCCCCGTGTACCTGCCTGCCCACTTCGAAGAGAAGCGCCCCGAGGTGCTGCATGAACTGGTGTGCACCCATCCGCTCGGCCTGCTCGTGACGCTGGCTGACGCCGGCCTGCAAGCCAACAGCGTCCCGTTCTTCCTCGACGCCGACCCGGCCGGCGGCCCCGGCAGCCTGCGGTCCCACCTGGCTCGCGCCAACCCGCTGTGGCGCGAGGCGCGCACCGATGTGGAAGCGCTGGTCGTGTTCCAGGGCCCGCAGGCCTATGTGTCGCCCAGCTGGTACCCGAGCAAGGCCGAGCACGGCAAGGTGGTGCCGACCTGGAACTACGTGATGGTGCAGGCGCGCGGCGTACTCCGCGCCATCGACGACGCGGCCTGGGTGCACGCGCTCGTGTCGCGCCTGACCACCCACCACGAGGCCGGACAGGCCAAGCCCTGGGCCGTGACCGACGCGCCCGCCGACTACATCGACACGATGACCCGCGCCATCGTCGGCATCGAGATCCTGCTCACCGCTCTCACCGGCAAGTGGAAGGTAAGCCAGAACCGCAGCGCGGCCGACCGCGCGGGCGTGGCGGCCGGCCTGGCTGCGGCGGGCGACGACGATTCGGCCGCGCTGGCGGGCGGTCGGCCCGGCGGGTGAGATCAGCCTAACCGCGCCGGCGGTGTCACGTTTGAGTGTTCCGCTACGCGCTCTCTGGCGCGCCGGGCGGTGGTCATACCCGCAGGCGCATGCCGTCGAAGAGCTGCCGCGCGTCGGCCGTACCGAGCGCATAGGCCTCACGTACGGTGGTGCGCGGGGTGCAATCCCAAGTTGACACGGGCACGCGCTGGCTCGGCTGCCAATAGGCCCGGCCACCGTGGCGGAAGAGCGGCGGCAATGCCGGGTAGTGGCGCGTCAGAAGCACCAGCGTGCGGGCACCGTCTGCGGCGCTCTGGGCGTGGATGGGTGCGTTGTCGGTGTAGCCGCCGTCCATCGCCATGGCCGCGCCGACACGGCGCGACGCCATGAACGGCGGCGCCGCAGCGGCCGCGCTGAGCAGGTTTTGCGCGTCTGCCAGCGTGGCGCAGTCGTGCAGGTCGACGAAGTCCTGGCGCAAGCCCAGCCAGCGCGGCAGGCGCGGGTGGATGCTGTTCCAGACGTGCTTGTCCACCACGTAGGCCACGGTGCCGACCGCCACCGAGCCCGCCAGGCCCAGCACACGTGCCGGCCGCGTGATACCCACGCGCAGCCGGCTGGCCGACTGGTGCATCGCACCCAGGCTGCCGGCATGCACGAACGAGGCGATCCATGCCGGGTAGATGCGCTGATGCGCGAAGCGCAGCCGAAGCCTGGCCATGCCGCTGCCTTCGAGCAGGCGTGGGTTGGCGCTGTAGAGCCGCGCGCAGGCGGCCAGCGCAGCGGCCGGGCCACTTGTCATGCACGCCGCAGCCACACCGGCGCCCGCACTGGTGCCCACGAGTTGTGGCGGCAACTGCCAGCCCTCGCCCATGAGGTGCGCCAAGGCACCGGCTTGCCACCAGCAGCGGTTGCCGCCGCCCGCGAACGCGAGCGTGCGGATGGGCTCGAGCGCCAGCGTGTCGAGCACGGTCACGCGGTTCGAGGGCCGCGTCATGCCGCTTCCCGCTCGAACCACTGCAATGCGGCCGCCCACAAGGGCGCGGCCTGCGGCCGGAAGTAGCCCATGTGGCCGATGGCACCGATGCCGGCGCCACGCGGATCGATGTCGAGCGCCCGCCACGGCGCGTGGCGGTAGCCGGCCATGAAGGCATCGCGCGACGCGGGCGTGGCCCACGCATCGTCGAGCGCATTGGCCGCGACGATGGGCGCATGCACCGCATCGAAGCGGGCCTGCAGGTGCTGCTGCGCCGGGTCGTCGAAGAAGTAGCGTGGGTGCTGGCACCAGGCACGCCACTGGCGGTACACGCCCAGCGGCAGGTCTTCGCCCATGCCGAGCAGGCTCCACGGCAGGTAGCCCTTCCAGCGCGTGAGCACGGGGCCGATGACGCGCCACATGAGCAGCACCTTCAGCCGCTCGAACGGCGGCATCCAGCCGTGCCAGCCGGCGCCGGTGGCGAAGGTGTACAGGCCGCGCACGAGCCGGTGGTTCGGCAGCAGGCCGAAGGCCTGGCCGCCGTAGGAATGGCCGACCATGAAGAGCGGCGTGCCATCGGCATGCGCGGCGTCGACGGCTGCGGCCAGGTCGAGCCGGGCCCAGTCGAGGTAGTCCATCTCGTAGCCCTTCAGCGTGGCCGGTGCCGAGCGGCCGATGCCACGGTAGTCGAGCGTGAGGGTGGTGTAGCCACGCGCTGCGGCGAACTCGGCGAAGCGCCGGTAGAAGCGCTGCGGCACGCCGGTGGCACCGGCGACCACGATGCGCGCGCGTTCGGCGCCGGTGCTCGGGTAGCGCAGGGCGTGGATCACCACCCCATCGGCGGCGGTGAGCGTGACGGGCTGCGGCGCGCTCGCGCGCACTGACACAGCTTCGGGCGGCCGGGCGGGGGTCATGGGAATACCTTCGTGCTGCGCACTGCGGTGCGACCCCCTTCGGGCGGCCGGGCGGGGGTCATCGCCGCGCCCTCGGTGCGGGGCGGGGCTGGAGCAGCGCGATGAGCGTGTCGAGCACCTGCGCCATCGGCTGCGCACTGCCGGACACGCGCGCTTGCATCAGGCCGCCTTCGTAGGCGGCCACGATCAGCGCGGCCGTGCCGTCGGCTTGCCGAGCAGGCTGGCCGGCGGCCGCAAAGGCAGCGGCGATGCTGGCACGGATGGCCGCGAACGCCTGGGCTAGCGCGGCGCGAATCGCCGTGTCGTCAGGCGTGGATTCGAGCGCCACGGTGGCAAGCGGGCAACCGCGCTCGAAGCCGCTGGCGCTCAGCTGCCGCAGCGAGCGCTGCAGCCACGTGTGCAGTGCGGCCAGCGGGTCGCCTGCGCCCTCGGCTTGTTTCAAAGCCTTGTCGAGGCTGGCAACCATGCGTTGCGCCGACTCCGTGATGGCCGCCACTGCCAGCTCAGCCTTGCCGCCGGGGAAGTGGTGGTACAGCACGCCTTTCGGCGCCTGAGCCTGCGCCAGCAGTTCGGTCAGGCCCATGCCGTGCAGGCCCCGGCGTTGCAGTGCATCGGCCATGGCGGCGACCAGGCGCTCGCGGGTGTCGTTGGGTTCCATGGAGCGACTCTATAGACCAGTCGGTCCAGTGTCAAGATAAGCCAGCCGGTTGGTCTGGTATCAATGCCGCCCGGCGGCGGCGGCCTCAACCGGCCGGGGCACCCACCTGGCGGTTCGGCGCGGCCTGGGCGAACGCGTCGAGCGCCTCGCAGGTGGCGACGATGCGGTCGACCGTCGGTATGCCGG
Source organism: Rhizobacter sp. (assembly GCA_031385155.1). Classification (GTDB taxonomy): domain Bacteria; phylum Pseudomonadota; class Gammaproteobacteria; order Burkholderiales; family Burkholderiaceae_C; genus LMDS01. The sequence goes on along the minus strand of JANNBF010000034.1, from coordinate 31,237 downwards.
CCACGCTGATCTTGAATACGCGCATCACGGCGGTGATGCTGGCGAGCACGATGTCGGCCATCGTCGGCACGTCGCCGTGGCAGTACACGCCGGTCTGCGGCTCACTCGCCAGGCGCTGTTCGACGGCCAGCAGGCCGGTCGTGAACCACTGCGTTTGCCACGCGCGCCAGGCGGCGTCGTCGAACGCGGCGTTGGCGGTGAGGTACTTGCGCACCCTGGGAGTGATCAGCGGGTGCGTGTCGGCGGCCAGCATGTTGGCGATGGACCGCACGCGTGCGCGGCCGTGGAGGTCGGTTGGCAACAGCGGTGGTGCGGGATGGAATTCGTCGAGGAATTCGAGGATGGCGAGCGACTGCGTGATGGGCGCGTGCCCCGCTTCCACCAGCGCGGGGATCGCACCCATCGGGTTGAGCTTGAGGAAGGCTTCGCTGCGCTGCTCACCGGCATCGAGGTTGACGATGCGCTCTTGCGCGTTGAGCCCCTTCAAGTTCAGCGCCACGCGCACGCGGTAGGTGGCCGAGGTGCGCCAGAACGCGTAGAGCTCGAACGGGGCTTGCGACGCGGTCATGGCGGTGGGCTCGGTGGTCAGAACGGGATGTCGTCATCCATATTGTCGAAGCCGGTCGCCGCCTTCGGCGCGGAGCGTGATGCGGGGGCTGGCGCGGGCCGGGGCGCAGGAGCTGAGCGCGGGGCGGCGCTGCGTTCGCTGCGTTCCGAGTAGCCACCGCCTTCTTCTTCACCACCGCCCATGCCACCGCCGCCGCCGCCGCCGCCGCCTTCACGGTTGCCGAGCATGTTCATCTCTTGCGCGATAACTTCGGTGGTGTACTTCTCGGCGCCGTCCTTGTCGGTCCATTTGCGGGTCTTCAGGCGGCCTTCGACATAGATCGAGCGGCCCTTCTTCAGGTACTCGCCGGCGATCTCGGCCAGGCGATCGTAGAAGACGATGCGGTGCCACTCGGTTTCTTCCTGCTTCTCGCCGGAGTCCTTGCCTTTCCAGCTGCGCGTGGTGGCGAGGGTGACGTTGCAGACGGCGCTGCCGCTGGGGGTGTAGCGCACCTCGGGGTCGCGCCCGAGGTTGCCGATGAGGATGACTTTGTTGACCGATGCCATGGCGCGCTCCAAGCGGTATCTAGAGACAATTTATCTTGTCCAAGGGGCAATTGTTTTGTCCACCTGGACAACGTCCAGGGACACTCATGTTGTTCAAGGAGCGTATTCTGCCGCGAAGCGGGCTTTGGAAACCCGTTTCCCACTTTTCAGGCCGTATTGGCCGTCTTCCGGCGCACTCGCTCACCCAGTACGTCGAGCTTCGTTGCTCGGTGATGTTCTTCAACCCACGGTAGCGAACCTTCACAGGGCCGAACCGGCCGTTGACGTTGTCCGAGCTGCCCCGCGCCGTGTGCACGGGGCCGGACTCGGCGCCAGCCAGCAGATCGGCCCTTGTCGCCGACTGCCCTGCTGCGCTCGATTGGCTGAGGAACTTTGACATCGACTGGCTCGAAAGTAACCTGCCGAATGCGAAGCGTGTCGGCGACATTGGCAGAGGGCCACGAAAGGTTTGGTCGGGAATTTGATCTTGTCTGCGTCGGGCTCGTTCAAGCGGCCGTGCGCAGCGAGTTGGAAAAGCCGAACAAACCCACGCGCTGGACAACGACGCACGTGCTGCGCACCGCTGGGGTTCTTGGCAAGTCAGTCTCGCTCGTGCCGTTGGCGATGGCCGAGGCGAATAGCCATTCTGAAAGCGAGGACGCTTACCTACGTCGCCACCTACGTCGCAGGCATCAGCCGGCAAAGGCGCGCATGCCGTCATGCACGGCAGGGCGCTCGGCCATTCGTTCGGCCCATGCGGCGAGGTGCGGATAGGGCGGCGCGTCGCGTCGCACAATGTTGGCGAACCACGGCAGCCAGTGCGCCCGCTTGAAGCGGCGCCTGACCACGGGCACTTTTCGCAGCGCCTCATACCAGGGGTAGATCGCGATGTCGGCAATCGAGTACGGCCCCGCGACCCAGGGCCGTTCGGCCAGTGCGGCATCGAGCACGCGAAGCTGGCGGTGCAGCTCGAGCGCAAAACGTTCAATGGCCAACGGCAGCTTGACTTCACAGTGCCGACCGAAGTACGACATCTGGCCCCCGGTGGGGCCGAGCGCACTCATTTGCCACATCAACCACTTCATCACCTCGGCGCGCGGGGCGAGCTCGACGGGCATGAAGCGGCCATGCTTTTCAGCCAGATAGAACAGGATCGCGCCGGACTCCCACAGCACCAGGGGCGGCGCCTTGCCATCGCCTCGGTCGATGAGGGCCGGCTGCTTGCCGTTCGGGTTGATCGTCAAAAACGCCGGCTGCGATTGCTCGTTGCGCTGCAGGTCGACAACGCGGCGTGTGTATAGAGCGCCCAACTCTTCCAGCAGGATGGCGACCTTGCGCGCGTTGGGCGTGGGGCCGCCGTAGAGTTCGATCATGCAGGGAGTTGCTCAGTGGAATCGGGCCATGCCGCACGGCACGACGCATCAAGCCGCGTCGAAGGCGCGCCGCTTGGTGGACACGCTGCGCTGATAGTCGGTGCCCGAGCCCACGCGCCGCAGGCTGGCCCAGGTGCCCTTGTAGTAGGGGATCACATTGCGGTCAGTCCAGTCGGTCGTCAGGTCAGCGACCAGCCCGTTGGGGTGGGCGAACACCATGAAGGTCTGGCCCGGTTTGGCATCCGCCACGGGGTAGGCCATGGCGTGGGTGCTGCCGTATTCGTTCCAGACTTCAACAACATCGCCAGCTGCCGCGCCCAGGCTGACCATGTCGGTCGGGTTGATCTCGATGTAGGCCATGGGGTAGCGCTCGCGCACGGGGCTGTCGAACTCGTCGTGGTAAGCCGTCTGCCAAAGCTCGTTGCTGCGGCCGTTGTTGATCCAGAAGCGGTGCTGCTCGCGCAGCCGCTGCACCTGAGACGGCAGGCCGGGCCACGGCGAAGGCAGGAAACGGGCGCGGCCGTCGGCGGTGTCGAAGCGCTCGGTGTAAAGCATCGGTGTGCCGACCAGCCGCCCTTGCTGCACCGCCTGAACCGGCAGCTGCACGCCGTTGTTGCCGGCTTGCCGCAGTAGCGCGTACGTGACCAAGTGGCCAGTGTCGCCGCCCTGGCTGTCGATCGGGCCGGCGCCGAGCTGGCCGGCCCGGCAAAAGCCGTCGTTGAACGCATCCTCCTCGCGGGCCCAGTCGAACCCGGCGAAGCGCTCGGCCATGCCCTGGTTGCCCGCCGCCTTGTACAGCGCCTGCACGCGCTGGGCGATGCGCGCGGCAATCAAACAGTCGGGCAGGGCCTGCCCAGGCGGCTCCATGAACTTCTGCGTCAGGCGCATGCGGCGTTCGCCGTTCATCGATGTCAGGTTCATCTCGCCCGGTTGCGCGGCCGGCAGCATCAGGTGCGCCGCTTCCGCCAATGGGCCCGGATACAGGTTGATGGAGGTGACGAACAGCCCGCCGCGCTGGGTCGCGTCGAACAGCAGCTCAACCGTCTCGGCCACCGACGCGCCACGCGCTCGCGCCCAGGCTTGCTTGACGATGTCGCTGCGCTGCAGCACAGCGCGGCGCAGGCGTTGTGCGTTGTGGCTGGTGCGGAAGTTGTTGCAGGCCCACCAGGTCATCATGCGGCCCCGCCCGTCGATCAGCGCCTGGTCGACGTTGATCTTTTCGCCCGTGGGGTGGGGCGGCCGCACGTAACCTTCCTGGTGGCCGCCCATGCGCACGCAGCCCGTTCCGCGCCGGCCGCCCACGTTGTGGGTGGCCAGCACCAGGTCGAGCAGGGCCGATTGGATGAGGTAGTTGTCATTGCCCCAGATCGCGCCTTTTTCGTAGGCATGCATGCTGCGCGGGCGAGCCCCGCCGGGCAGTGGGGCGTAGGCCCATTCAGCCGCCTGGCGCAGTTTCGCGACGGTCAGGCCGGTGATGCGTGCGCACTCCTCCAGGCCGAGCTGGTTGGCCTGCAACGCGGCCTGAAAACCGCTGGTGCGCCGGGCGATGAAGTCGGTGTCGTGCCAGCCCTGGGCCGCCACGTGGGTGAGCAGGCCGTTGAACAACGCGATGTCGGTGCCGGGCTGAAGATCAAGGTGCAGCACGCGGTCTTTCCCAGCGGCCGCTTCGGCCACCGACAGCGAAACCGTGCGCCGCGGGTCGATGAAGATGATGCGCGCCGGACCGGCGCCACGCTCAGGCGACAGGGCCCGCTTCGCTGCCTGCGTTTCGCCCTTCAGATTGGGCAGCCAGTGATTCAGGAAGTAGTTTGTCTGCGTCTCATAGGGGTTGTTGCCGATGCACAGCAGCACGTCGGCGAGCTGGGCGTCTTCATAGCTGTTGTTCAGCTCCATCACGCCCATCTCGCGGGTGGCGTGGCACTCCGAGTTGTAGGCTGGCCGGTTGTGGATGCGCACCAGCGGCGTGCGGATGGCGCTGAACATCAGCTTGCCCGAGCCCCAGGTGTTCTCGAAGCCGCCACCGGCGCCGCCGTGGTCGAACGCAGAGAACGCCAGGCCTTGCGGCCCGTCGCGATCCAGCACCTTTTGCACTAGGCCGGCATAGAGGCCGAGGGCATGATCCCAGTCGGTGTCCATCCAGCGGTCGGCAGCGCAGATGCGCGGGTGCAGCAAGCGGTTGGCGCCGACGCCGCCGTGGCCATGCAGGTGCGCGGCCATCTTGCCACCACGCACCGAACTCAGCCCGCTGTTCACGCTGCATTGCTTGTCGGGCACGATCATCACGTTCCAGGGCTGGCCGTGGCGGTCGGTGATGCGGTTCGTCATCGACGGCGTGAGCGTGGCCTGCTGCGGCGCCAGCGGCCGCGTGAAGTCGAGACCGAGCGCGTTGCGGCCCGGCTCGCGGCCGCCGTCGTGGCCTTCAGGCCATTTGTAGACGTGGTAGCCGCAGCCGACGATGCAGAAGTGGCAGGTCATATTGCTGCGCTGCGCGTCGCGCGGTGGGAGCTTCAGCACGTCCTGGAGCTGGCTTTGGCGCTTCTCTGGTGAGGTGGGCATGGCGTCAAGCTCCTCGAATGTTGTTTACGCGGCCGTAGATCAGCCCGCTCACGCCGGTGGCGTGGATGGCGCCGTCGCGGCTCACTGCCAGCTGCACTTGCGGCAGCCCGGTGGTGGCCTGCCCGCACACCATCTGGCCACCGTGTTCGGGATCGAACTGGCTGTAGTGGCAGCCGCACTTGAAGGTCTGGGCGGCGCTGTCGTAGGCCAGCGGGCAACCCATGTGGGTGCACAGTGCGCTGTAGGCCACGATGTCGCGCTCGGGGCCCACGCCTGCAGGCACCGGCCGACCGAACTTCAACAGCACGCACGGCGATGTGGCGTCGGGGTAACTGAAGGGCAGGGGCACGTTGACGCGCAAGCCAGCAAGCTGCGCCACCGCCCGGTCCGGCCAGACCGCAGCGGCCTGCACTGGCGCGGCACCCATCAGCGCGCCGCTGGCTGCCGATGCGCCCGATACCTTGAAGAAGATGCGCCGGGAAACAGGGTTGTTCATGGTGAGGTTTCGTCCCAGGTGAGGCTCAAGTCCGAGCGCTGACGGGCCCTTTGGGAGGTTTGCGGAACAGGCGGCCCAGGAACAAGGGCAGCAGCGAGAGTGCGACCACCGCCAGGATGGCCTTGCTGAGATTGGTGCGGATCAGCGGCAGGTCGCCCAGCAGGGCACCCAACGCCGTCAACGAGAGCACCCAGAGCAGGGCGCCAGCCACGTTGTAGCGGGTGAACAGTGTTTGTCCCATGCGGCCGAACCCCGCCGCGAATGGCGCGAACGACCGCAGCACCGGCACGAAGCGCGCGATCACCACGGTGCGCGGCCCATGACGCGCGAAGAAGGCCTGCGCGTGGTCGTGGCCTCGGGCAGCGGCCGGAAAGCGCCGCATGATGCCGGCCCCGCAGCGGCGGCCGATGGCGTAGTTCAAGGCGTCGCCGAGCACGGCCGCGGCAATCAGCGCGGGCGCGACCAGCAGGTAGTTCAACAGGCCCGCACCGCAGAAGACGCCGACGATGAAGAGCATGGAATCACCCGGCAGAAAGGGAAACACGACGAGGCCGGTCTCGGCAAAGATGATCAGCGCCAGGATCGCCACTGTCCAGGCCCCGTAGGCTTCGCACCAGTGGCGCAGGAAGACATCGAAGTTGACCAGCAGGTCGGCGAAGAAATTCAACAGCTCCATGGCGCGTGCTCCCCTACCAGGCGTAACTGAGTTCGGCAAAGGCCAGCGAATTGGGCCGCAGGCGCCCGAGGTAGGCGTTGGCCGGCCCCCTGAATACATCGGCGCCAACGCTCAGACGCCAGTGCGCATCGACCTCGAAGCCGACACGTCCGCGAACCAGCCACTCGCGCTGCGGGTAGGCCCACAGCGCGAAGAGATCGACGTCGCCACGCGAGGCCCACAGTGGCCGGGCGTAGCGCAGCGTCAAGCCGACCTGGCGGCGGTCAACCTCGTTGCTCAGCAGGCCCTGGGCGGCCTGCAGTTGGGTCTGCAATGCCGCCTGTTGCGGGTCGGCTGCCGCCGGCAGGCTGCCGCTGAGTTGTTTGCCGAACACCTGCAAGGCCAGCGTTTCGCGTTCTGCGAACGAGGTTTCCACCTGCACCACCGCCTGCAGGTACGAGCGGCGCCGCGCCGTGAGCGGGTTGTCGCTGATCGGGTGCTGAACCCAGGCCATCTCAGCCCGGTAGACCTGCGCCCCCCGGCTCACGGCCAGGTCGCCGCCGAACAATTGCATGCGGGTCGCCGTGGTGACCAGTTCAACCCCTTGCGGCGAGACGCCGCGGACGGCCAGCGTGGGGAACAGGTCATGCCCGTCGATCCAGCCCAGCGACCAGTCGGCAGCCGACCCGAGCACGTCGTAGCGCACGGCCAGCGTGGGGCGCACGCTCGGGGGTTTTTCGGTGATGCTGACGCCGGCGGTGCTGCCAAACGGCAGCGTGTTGAACCGGAAATGATCGAGCAGGTGCGCCTGCAAGCGCCCTGGGCCGGCGGCGCAGTTCAAGTGCAGGCCCCAGACACCGGCACGCTGCTCACTGTCTTTGGCCACCAGGCGCCGAAAGTTGGCGGGCGAGAGCTGGTCGGTCGGGTTGATGGCGTCGGTTTTCCCCCATGCCACGAACCGCTGGCCGAACGCTGGCTGGCAGGGCAGCGTGCGGGCTTGCACATAGGCCTCGCGCAGGCCGGCGGTCGCGCGCGTGTCGGTGTCATGTTCGGGTGCTGTCGTGGCCCAGCCCTCGGCCACGACCGCCAGCCACTCTTGCGGCTGCCAGTCGAGTGAGGCGCGCAGCCGGGCCAGAGCAAGGCCGCGGCGCTCGTCGAGCAGCCGGCTGGAACTCCAGACGCCGACCGTGGCTTCGCCGCTCACTTCGGGCGTTGCCGCGCTGGCCGGTGCCTGCAGCGCCACGCCCAGTATGCAGGCCACTGCGCAGGCGAATGCGCGGGGTCGTGCGCAGGGCCGCGCCCCGGCTCTGCGCCGCAACGGCTGGCGCCAGTGCATCGTCAGTTGCCTGCCAAGGTGCCAGCCGTGAATCGCTCGTCCGGCAAACGGGCCCCCACCTTGAACCCGGTGAAGGTAATCGTTGTCGAGTGGCCCGACTGCAGGTTGCTGCCCACCGCCTTCATGGGCTGCCACTGGGTGCCAGCGGCGTTCACCGCCTGCAGTTCGGAAAACACGAAGCGCTTGTACGGCTGCCCGCCGACATCGAGCGTCTCCACCAGGGTGGCGGCCAGGGTGTCTTTGCGCAACCACGTGGTTCGCTTCGAATAGCCGGTGTCGTTCTTGATGGCTTCAGTGACCGGGGTCGACTCGACCACGAGGTGCGCCACGCCGTCGCGAACCTTTTCGCCCAGCAGCGTGTGGGTCCACTCGCTGGTCTTGAAACCGAGCACGTCACCGTAGCTGAAGTCGGTGCCCACAAAACTGTCGCGCTTGTTCGATGCGGCCAGCCGGCGCACTTTTTTCATCGCCGGCAGGTAGACCCACATGTCGTCTTCCTTGCTCGAACTTTCGACCAGCAGCGTGGCCGTGCCCTTGATGTCTGCCGGCGCCTCGAACTTCACGAACCGCATCGAATCGCGCCCGTTGTCCTGCAACTTGGTGGCCAGCGTGGCACGCCGTTCGCGGCGGCTGCCCGCCTGGTTTTCCAGCACGAACAACGCATCGGCGGTTGACGTGGAAAAGCGCGTCACGGCGGCGCTGCGTTCCATCAGCTCAGCGGCGTCTGTTGGCGCTGACCAGGCCAGCCGGGAGTAGAGCAGGAAGCCGGTCGCGGCCAGCACGATCAGCGCCGAGGCGGCAAGGTCGCTGGAGCGGCGCTTCAAAATGAATTGCGGCCGAAACGTCAATACCGCGCTCGGGATCAGCAACAGTGCCGAGAACACACTGCCCAGCATCGCCAGCACGATGAACGACGACAGCCAGGTGTGCACCTTGTAGTCGTAAGACAGCAGCAGCACCGCATAGCCGCCCGCCACCGCCGTGGCCACAAACAGGCAGGCCTTGCCGGCAGTCTTGAGCGCCGATTCCACCGCTTGAGGCAGGGGCTGGCCCTGCGCCGAGAACTCGCGAATGCGGTAGATGAGGTAGATCGCGTAGTCGGCGCCGATGCCCACGGCCATGGCCGAAATCAGCGAGTTGGGAATGTTCAGCGGCACCCCGAACAGGCCCATGGCGCCGAAGATCAGCGACAGCACCACCAGCAGCGGCGACAGCACCAGCAGCCCCGCGCCGACCGAACGGAAGGCGACCACCGACACCAGAAAAATCACACCCAGAATCTGTGCAATGTTGAGCAGCTTGCTGCGCACCATGACCTCGGTGACGGCCAGGGTCTGCGCCACCTCGCCGCCAAAAGACACAGTGGTTGTGCTCGGAAACGTAGCAGCCGCAAACTGCTTCAGGTCGGTGACCAGCGCATCGATCTCGGCGTTGCTGTTGGTGCGCAGCATCACCGCGATCTTGGCGTGCCGGTAGCCGTCGTCAACATAGGCGGAAAAGTCTTCCGGGCCGCCGGACATCGAATACAGAAACAGGTATTGCGCAATCAGCGCCTGGTCGGGCTCGGCGGCAGCGCCGGGCCTGGCATCACCGGAAGCGGCGGCATGCATGCGTTGCACGAAGTCGTCGATCGACAGGGTCTTGCCGACGTTGGGCAATCCCGCCGCATGGCGTTGCAGCGCCCGCATGGCCTGCATCACGGCGGGCGATTTGACGCCGTCGTCGTGGCCGGTATCGACCATCAAATACAGCACGTTGGTGCCGCCGGTTTGCAGGTTGAGCAGCGCATCGTCTTTTTGGAGCGGCAACGATTCGCTGAAGAAGCTCTTGCTTGAGTTGTCGGTCTTCACCCTTGAGGCTGCCGCCACCGAAAGGGCGACGACGACCGCCAGTGCGGCCACCGCCATGCCGCGTTGCCGCGGGTTCAGCACCAAGCGCGCGATGGCGCTGCTCAAGCGGTCCCAGAAGCGGACCCGCGTCTCGGTGTCGATCTGCGCCAGCGACGGCGGCTTCAGGCTGGCACGCACGGCGGGCGTGAAGGTGAATTCCAGCACCACGGCGGTCAGGATGCCGATGCCGGTGAAGACGCCGAAGGCGCGCACGGTTTCGACCTCGAAGATCACCAGCGAAAAGAAGCCGAGCGCGGCCACACCACCGGCAATGACCAGCACCGGCCCCACCGCAGCCAGCGACTGCACGGTGGCCAGCCGGTTGGCGAGTACAGGCTCGATACCTTGCCGCTTGACGAGATCGATGTAGCACTCGTAATAGCGCTTAAGCAGTTGCACAGCATGGCCTGCCGCCACCGCCAGAATCAGGATCGGCGTGGGTGAGTTGAAGATGTCGAGCGGAATTTTCATCAAACCCATGACGCCCACGCCCCACACCACCGACAGCAGCGCCGTGACCAGCGGCAGGATCAGCCCCTGGCGCGTGCGGAAGGCCTCGTAGTGCAGCAGGCCGATCACCAGCACGGCGAGTGGGAACAGGAGTTGAATGCGGTCGGCAAACACCTCGGCCTGGTGCAGGTAGGCGGGGTTGCCGCTGAGCGAGAACGACAGCTCCGGGCGCGCTTCTTCGGCCATGATGCGGTGCACGTCGGCCAGCATGGCGCCGAAGCCGTTCGGGCTCTCCTTCAGCTCCAGCATGATGGTGGCGGTGCGGCCGTCTTTTGACAGCACCGTGTCCTCATACACGGGGTTGGCGGCGATGGCGACGCGCAAGGCGTCCCGCTGCGCCTGGGTGGTGGGCACGGCGCCCACCAGCGGGCGCGCCTCGAAGCCATCGGCCGTGGCGCCGATGGCCTTGGCCTGGCGCGAGGTGAGGCTGAGAAGGGTCTGCTTGGCGACGCTGGGGGCGCCGTAGAGCTTGTTCGTGAGGCGCTGCACCGACTCGATGACGGCGGGCTGCAGCGCATCACCGCTCTTCGGCGTGACGCCGATGACCACCAGGTACTTGGAGCCAAACACCTTCTCGATGGTGTTCGTGGCCTTGATGTAGGGGTGGCTTTTCGGCACCACGGCCGCCGGGTTGATGATCACCTGCTGCTTGGCTGCAAAGAGGCCGAAGAAGACCGTCAGCGCAAGCGTGGCGGCAATCACCCAGCGGCGGTGCGCGACGATCCACTCGGCATAGCGTTCAAGCTTCAGCGAACTGTCGATGGCGGCCGGGGCCACGCCTGCGCAAGCATCTGAGAGTGGGGTCATGGTGAAGGCGGGTTCAGACAATGGGGGTGGGCAGAAGGTGCTTGAGCACTGGAGCGCCTGAGGTCAAGGCACTAAGCCGCAAGGGCTTCGGCAAGGCGTTGGCGCAGCAGGTGCTTTTGCACCTTGGCCGACGCGGTGTACGGCAAGGCATCGATCTCGAACATGCGTTCGGGGAGCCAGCCGCAGAAGGCGGCGGCCAAGCGCTCGCGTACCCGTGCGAGCGTCGTGTGGGTGTCGGTGCCGGGCACGAGCACGAGCGCGAGCACGCCGCTGCGTTCGGTGCCGTGCAAGACCACCAGGGCGGCATCGGCCACGCCGACCACGCTGCGTGCTTCGTGTTCGACCAGTGATGAACTGATCGGCCGGGCGACGGTGGCCACCGCGTCTTCGAGGCGGTCGAGCACTTCCAGCCGGCCATCGGCGTGCAGCGTGGCCAGGTCGCCGGTGCTCAGCCAGGGGTGTTCCACCGGGCCGCGGTGGGCGACCCAGTGGCCACGCACCCGCAGTTCGCCCAGCCCTGGCGCGGCCGGTGTGGGGTGGGTGGCGTGTGCTGCCGCTGTGCCGAGCGCCGTGTCATGAAGCGAGAGTTCGATGCCGAAGACAGGCTTGCCGTGCCGCAGTAACAGCGATCCCGGCCGATAGGTCTCCACCGTGGCGAGTGGCGAGGTTTCGGTCATGCCCCAGGCGTGGCGCACCTCGACCCGCAAGGTGTCGGCGATCCACTGAGCCACGTCGGCCGTCAGTCGCGTGCCGCCGACCATGGTGCGCCGCAGCGAGCTGAAGCGAAGCCGATGGGCGCGCATGTAGCTTGCCAGCGCGACCCACTGCGCCGAAACCGCGCCGAGCACGGTGATGCCGTGGTCTTCGATCCAGCGGTACCACTGCGCCGGATCGGGATGCGGCGGCACCAGCACCAGCGCGGCACCTACGAGTGGGCCCACGAACGGCGCGCCCCAGGCGCTGGCGTGGTGGAGCTGCATCAGCGGCATCACGCGGTCAGCGGCGCTCAGGTTCAACGCATCTGGCAACGCGCAGGCCCAGGCGTGCAGGACTGTCGAGCGGTGCGTGTACTCCGCCGCCTTTGGCGTGCCGGTGGTGCCGGAGGAATAGCACACCAGAGCGGGCGTTTCTTCAGGGAAGCCCGGCGCGCGGGCGCCGGCCGAGGCCTGCCAGGGGGCGCCGGTGGAAAGCAGCATGGTCGGCGCGCCCAGAGATGCATGCACGTGCCGCGCCATGCCGCCTGTCACCGCATCGTGAAGCAGCACGCGTGGGGCGGCGCTGCGGGCCAGCGCGACCACATGGTCGCGATCAAACTGCGGGTTCAGCAGGTGCGTGCAGGCGCCAACCGACAAGGCCGCATAGAGGGCTTCGAGCTGTGCGACCGAACTCAGGCCGATGCTGCAGATCACGTCGCCCGGCACGATACCCATCGCGAGCAGGCTTTCAGCGCGCCGCGCCGCGCCGCGTGCGAGTTCGCGGTAGCTGGAGGTTTGCTGCACGCCTTCAGCCGAGAGTGAAATGACGGCCGTGTCAGGGTGCACCGCCGCAGCGTGGGCGAGCAGGCTGTGGGCGTGAAGCGGTACGTTCCTCACGCGGGCGACGGCGGGATCAGGGCATGGCGTGGTGTCTGGGCACATGCGGTTCATCGTAGGAGCGACGCTCCGCAGGCTCAATGGAAGTTATGTACTAAGCACTTACCGCGAGGGGGTGGGCCAGACCGTCAACCGAACTGCAGGTAGGTGCGTGTCAGCGCGTGCTGGGGGCACGCGAACACCTCGTCGGTCGGGCCTTGTTCGACCAGCCGGCCGGCCCCGTCAATCTGCCACAGCAACGCCACCCGGCTGGCCACGCGGCGAGCCTGCGCCAGGCTGTGGGTGACCAGCACGATGGTGTGCCGCTGTGCCAGGCGCTGCATCAGCGCTTCGATGGTCTGGGTCGACATCGGGTCCAGCGCGCTGCAGGGCTCGTCCATCAGCAGCACCGACGGTTCAAGCACGAGCGCTCGCGCCAGGCACAGGCGCTGCTGTTGCCCACCCGACAGCGACAGCGCCGGCTCGTTCAAGCGCGCGCTCACCTCGGCCCACAGACCGACCTCGCGCAGCGCAGCCTCGATGCGCCCGGCGCGCTCACCCCGGTTGCCGATGCCATGTTGTTCAAGCGCGAATGCGAGGTTGCGCCAGATCGAGAAAGGGAAGGGATTTGGCCGCTGGAACAGCATGCCCACATGGCGGCGCAGAAGCATCGGGTTCTTCGTCAGCAGTGCATTGTCCAGCCCGTTGAAGCGCACCGCGCCCGACACGCGGCAGCCCGGGATCAGGTCGGTCAGGCGATTCAAACTCTGCAACACGCTCGACTTGCCGCAGCCCGAAGGGCCGATCAGTGCGGTGATTGAGCGCGCGGGAACCGTCAGCGTCAACCGCCGCACCACCTGCCGCTTCCCGTAGTCGATGCAAAGGTCTTCGATCTCGATCGGCAAGCCTGCAGCGGCTTGAACGCCGGGCGCGTGCGTGCAAGGCACTTCAACGCCAGGCATTTGCCCGACGCGGCGCGAGTGTGGTTCGAGGGCGAGAACGGTGTAGTCCATCATGCGAGGCGGGCTTGCAGTTTGATTCGGCTGCCCGTCAGGCGGCGGTGCATCCCCGTCGTGGCGGCGTGCACAGCCACACTCAAGGCGCCCAGCGCCAACAGAAGCACGAGCGCAGAGCCATGGGCCGAACGTGCGCCACCGGGCACGTTCGTGGCCAGTTCATAGATGTGGACGGACACGCTGCGGCCCGAGTCCGACAGCGATGCCGGCATGCGGTCGGCGTAGCCGCTGGTGAACAGCAGCAACGCAGTCTCGGCCAGTGCCCGCGCCAGGGCCAGCACGGCGCCGGCCGACAGTGCCGGCAGGGCCATCGGCAAGGTCACGCGCCACAGGATGGCTGCGCGCGACAAGCCCAGAGCCGCGCCAGCCACGCGGTATTGGTCACCCAGCGCCTCGAATGCGCTGCAGAACACCCGCGCCAGCGTGGGCAGCACCATGCAGCCCAGCGTCAGCCCGCCTGCGGCAATGGAGTACCCCAAACCGAACTGGCGGCAAAAGAGGCTCACGCCGAACAGGCCGAACACGATGGACGGAACCCCGGCAAGCGCATCAAGGCTGCCGCGCACTGCGATCGCCAGCGGGTGGTTCGGCGCGAGGCATTCATGCAGCAGCACGGCGGTGCTGAAAGCCAGCGGCAGCGCCGCGGCCAGACTGAGCGTGACGATCAGTCCCGTCGACACGAGGATCGGTGCGATGCCGCCAGCGCGGCCCGCGTTCAGCGGCGCGGTGGTCAGGAATTCCAGCGACAACACTGCCGCGCCTTGGCTGAGCACAGACCACAGCGGGAAGACCAAGGCCGCCGCGACGGCCAGCGTCAGCAGCAAAACGGCTGCGTGCACGCCGCGCTCGCGCAGCGCTCCGCCGCGCCACGGCAGGGTGCGCTCGGATGCGTGTTCGATTGCGCTCACCCAGACACCCTCATGCCCTCCCACGCCGCACCCGCTGCGCCACGGTTTCGCTGGTCGCCACCAAGCAGGCCACGAGCAGCAGAACCAGCAGGCCTGCCACGAACAGCGAGCGGCGGTGCGCGCCCATGGCGTAGGGCATCTCGAGAGCGATGTTGGCCGTCAGCGTGCGCACCGGGTCGAGCGGCGAACCCGGCATCTGCACGACGTTGCCGCACACCATCAACACGACCATGGTCTCGCCGATGGCGCGCGCGGCACCGAGCGCCATCGCTGCGGCGATGCCGGGTTGTGCAGCCGGCAACACCACGCGCAGCAGGGTGGCGGAGCGGCCCACGCCGAGCGCCTGGGCCGCTTGCGCATAGGTCGGCGGCACGGCCTGCAGCGCAGACTGAATCAACACGGTCAGGGTCGGGAAAATCATGATCGCCATCACCAGCACGCCCGCCAGCAAGCTGGCACCGGCTGCGGGCCAGATGGCACCCAATGCGGGCAGCACGGTGGCCAGCCCCCACAAGCCGTAGATCACGGTCGGCACGGCGGCACTCACATCGACCAGCCGTTGCAGCAAGGCACTCAAGACCGGCGGGCTGTAGAACACCGTGCAGGTCGCGAACACCAGGCTCAGTGGCGTGGCCAGCAGCAGCGATGCCAAGGTCAGCAGCAGGCTGGCACTGACCATGGGCAGCATGTTGAATTGGCCGTCCAACGGCCACCAACCGTCGTCGGCGAAGAAGCGCGTGAGCCCACCTTGCCACAGCAACGGCAGGCTTTCGGCGAGAAGGTAGCCCGCGATCATCAGCACCAGCACCGACGCCACGGCGGCACCGCCGGCCACCAGCCCCCATGAAGCCATGTCTGCCAGCGGCCGGCGGCCTGCGGCCCGCGATGCTGCGGCGAAAGTGGACGGCATGCGGTCCGGGCACGTGGTGGGGTCTTCGGGGTCTGCGGGAATTCAGCGTGCGGGGGGAACGAAGAACTGCGCCTCGATCAGGTCCGCCACCTGCCGCGACTGCGCCATGTCGAGCAACGCCTGTACCGGCGGCAGCGCCGGTGCCTTGAACACCAGGTTCAGTTCGCGGGTGATCGGGTACGACCCCGAGGCCACGTTGGAGGTTGACGGCACATGCCCGTCAAAAGCGAGCAACCTGATCGCCGTGCCATGGGCAGCTTCATACTCGGCTGCGCCGATCGACACGTAGCCGATGGCACCGGGCGCGCCAGCCACCGTCTGGATGCCTTGCTGGTTGTCGCCGATGACTACCTTGGCGCGGATCTCGCGGTACGGCAAACCGAAGTACTGGCTGAATATTTCAAGTGTCGAGCGGCCCTCGGCCTTGCTGACCACCGTGATCGGTACATCGGCCCCGCCGAGTTGCTTCCAGTTGCTGACCTTGCCGGAGAAGATGGCGACAACGTCTGGCTTGGTGATCGTGCGAATCGGGTTGGCGCTGTGAACGATGATGCCCAGCCCGTCGCGGCCAATCAGCACACGCGCCAGATCGGCCTCGTCGGGCTTCAGGGCGCGTGAAACCATGCCGATCTGGGCCGTGCCCTGGCGCACGTCGATGAGCCCGCGCGCCGAGCCGCCGGCCTGCACGTCCACGCGCGTGCCGGGGCGGCCCTGCTCGAACCGCTTGGCGATCTCGCCTATCAACGGCGCAATGGTGCTGGAGCCGACCACCGTGATGCGCGCGGGTGTGAGTTCACTCGCCGGTGCGGCTGCTGCCGGCGCTTCCTTGGTGACTCGGCCGCAGCTGGCCAGCAAGGCAGCGCTCACCAAGGCACATGCCGCAGCTGCTGTGCGCAGCGCCCCACCCCTGCGCCCATCCGGACGGAACCCCAAGTCGAACATCATCTCCCCCATCCCCTAAACCTGCAAATTGACACGGCCCCGCGTGTCAGGGCGTCGTGTGCATTCACGCTTCGGCGATGGTAAGAGCGCAACTTGAGTCGCCCCAATAGAACCTATGTACTATGGCTTTGCACCTCTCCAGACCGAAGAATCGGCGCGGACACGAGGGCTTCTTCTTGAGCCCTCCTGACCCCCATTGCAACTTCCCACGAGGTGTCAAATGACCGAAGTTTCCACACTGCCGGACCGCAGCGCCGTTGCTGCACCGGTTGACCTGCGCCCTGCAGACCGCCGCGCGCAGCTGCAGGGAGAGCATCAAAAAGGGGATGGCTATTTCAACCTGATGGCCTACATCACCTCGAATGCCATTTCCGGTGAAATCATGGCGATCGAGAACTATTCCGAGATGGTGCCGCTGATGCCGGACACCGAAAGCAAGATCGAAGCGGTCAGGCAAGCGCACGAAGAATCCAAGCACATCCTGATGTTGGCCAGCTTGGGCAAGCGCCACGACTACACCGTGATGCGTGAAATCGTCGAGCCGCAGTGGTTCAACATCCGGCGCCACTTCAGCACCGCCGTGGCCAACCGTGACCTGGCTTCCGCGCTCATCACGCAAGACCTGATGACCGAGACGATGGCCATCGTGTTGTACCGAACCATGCAGCGCCAGGCCGACCCTGACACATCGCTGCTCGCCGGCAACATCCTGGCCGACGAGCTCGAACACCTGGACATCGGGCTGGCGCGCATCCGCAAGCTGCTGGCCAACGACCCCGACGGGGTTCACCAGAGTCTGAAGTGGGCACACCATCGCGTCATGCCCGAGCTGTTCAGCATGGTCAGCACGAGTTGCCACTTCCTGTGCGACCGGCTGAACATCGACTGTGGTGCGCTGTCGCTGGGCGAACTGAAAACCGACATCGACGCGATTCGGGTCGAGGCACTTGACGCCTACATCGACACCCTGGACCGGGCCGGTTTCGACGCGCGCGTGACCGCGCCGCTGATCGAATCAATGCAATCCTACGGCGGCGCCAGTGTGATTGGCGGCGCATTGGCCCACTCATGATCGGCGCTCGCCCGCGTTCGCACCGGGCCGCCCATGGCTGACTGGGCGGTCGAGTTCTTTCGCTTCCTGGCCATGGACGGCGCGCTGTTGGTCGGCCTGTTCCTGCTGATCACCTGGGGCGTGGTGCTGTTGCAGCAGCGCCTGCCGTTCCAGACCACCCAAGAGAAGTTGCTCGGCAGTTCTGGTTGGCGCTCGGCATTCATGGCCAGTGTGGGCGGGGTCGTCACGCCGTTCTGCTCGTGCTCGACGATCCCGGTGCTCAGTGGCATGTTGCGCGCGGGGGTGGGCTTTGCGCCGAGCTTTGCATTCCTCGTCGCTTCGCCGGTCGTGAACGAAGGGGTGTTCATCCTCCTGTTGTCCACCAAAGGTCTGATCCCTGCGCTGACGTTTCTGGTGGCCGGTGTGGTGTTGACTTCGACCGCAGGCGTGCTGGCGCATCGGCTTGGGCTGGCGCGCCATGTGCTCGCGCCCGCCTCCAAGGCGTCGCCGGGAACTTTTGTGGGGAAGACCGCGCCGGTCTGGCCTGGCTGGCTCGCCGCTGGCCGCTTCGCCTGGCTGGCGGCCGTGGAAGAGTTGCGCCGCGCTGCGCCTTACCTCGCGATCGGGCTGTTGATCGGCGGGCTCATCTACGGCGCCGTGCCCAGGGAATCGCTGCTCGCACTGGTGGACCAGGTGCCGGTCTGGTTGCTGTACGTCGCTTGCGCGCTGATTGGCATTCCGCTGTATGTGTCGCCGCTCGCGGCCGTGCCGATCGGCCTGGCCCTGATCGAAAAGGGCCTGCCCGTGGGACCGCTGATTACCTTGCTGGTTTCGGCGGTCGGCACCAGCCTGCCCGAGATGGTTTTGCTGTTCCGCCTGTTCAAGCTGCCGCTGGTCGTGGCGCACACCTTGACGGTGGTCGTATGTGCCGCAGCCCTGGGGTGGATCGTGTCGCTGGTAGCGTGAGCCGCTGGCATTTTTATGTCAAGGAGATTGTGATGTTTGGATTGCTTTCGAAGAAGCCTGACGAGGTCGCGTTGCGTGTCAGGCAGGCGCTGGGGCCTGAAGTCGCTGCGGTGTTGTCAGCCAGTTGCTGCATGGCAGGCACGCAGGAGGCCGACAGCCAAGTGGAGGCCGTGGCGCACGCTGCGCTGGCCGAGGCCGGGCTGCACTGGCCAGTGCTGAGCATCACCGTCACACAGGCCCAGAGCACGCTGGGGCGCATCGCGCACGAATTGGCGCCAGCCGAGGCACAGCTGGCGCAACAGGTCAGTGAGCTGTTCATGTCCAGCGGGCTGGGCGCATTCCCGGTGCTGCTTGTCAACCAGCGGCTGCTGTCTTACGGCGGCGTACCTGACCTTGACCTCGTGCGCGCAGCACTGCCAGCGGGCGCACCGGAACATCGATCCGCGCATGAAAAAGCTGCTTGACTTCGCACGGCATGGCGGGCGCGTGCTGGTCACCGGCGGCACCGGCTACCTGGGTTCCTTGCTGGCGGCGCAAATGCTGCGTGATGGCTGGGCCGATCATGTGGTGATGCCGGTGCGTCGCATGCCCGCCGCTGGCGAGCCGCCCCCCGAGGTGTTGCGCGAATGGCAGGCACTGGGCGCCTGCGCCGAAGAACTGCCGCCACTCGTGACTGCGCTGCCATGGGCAGGGGCCGAAACCGCCACCACCGAAACCCTGGTGGAAATGCTGCGCGAAGCCGGCATCCAGTCAGTCGTTCATTGCGCTGGCTGCCTGGACTACTTCAACGGCGAGGCGCTGCAGGCCTTGAACGTGGACTTCACCATTCGGCTGACCGAAGCGTCACGCGCGGCAGGCGTGGGCTGCTTCGTCTTCGTGTCGACCGCCTACGCCGCCGGCTACTCAGGCCTGGCCGTACCGGAAGGGCGGCTCGTCGAACCGAGGCGCGACCCCACCGCCTACACATCGACCAAGCGCGCCGCTGAAAAGGCGGTGTCCGGCTGCGGCGTGCCCTTTCTCATCGTGCGCCCGTCCATTGTCATCGGCAGCTCGGCCGATGGCCGCTACAGCGGCAAGCGCTATGGCCTTTACCAGCAGTGGATGGGCGTTGAGCGCTTGCTTACCGACCGCTACCACCCCGAGCTGCACACCGTGGCCACTGCGCAGAGCCTGAACTTGCTGCACCAGGACAGTTTTCAAACGGCGATGCACAGCGCGTTGCGCTGGGTGCCCGACAACGAGTACGTCAACCTCGTGGCCGACCAGCGGGTTGCGCCGTCGATGAAAGACCTGTGGCGCCTGTTGTGCGATGTGACCCGACCGCACTCGGTGGTCTTCCACCCGAGTGTGCAGGGGATGGACCTGCGCTCGCTGAACCTGCGCCAGCGGGCCTACCTCAGCTTTGCCCAGACCAACCTTGAGATCGGCGCCTACGACTGGTGCTTCGAGCGCGAATGGTTGGGGCTGCTGGCGCAGCGCGGGCTGCAATTTGTCGAAACCACGATGGCTGGCCTGGCGGTCTGCCAGGCTCGCTTCGTGGCGTCGTCGGCACCGATGCAGCGCTACCTCGAACGCTTTGCTGATCAATTTCCGGCGCAGGTGCACTACCGTGACGTGCAGTCTGGCGACGGGCATTCCCCCGACGTGCATCAAACCGAACCGGCCGACGCTGTCGACTGAAAACCGCCCACCGACATGAATTTGCCGAACATTGCCGCGCCAACCCGCGTTTCGAACTGGGATCGTGACCTGGCCCTGCTGGCAGCACACCTGCGTCACCGCCTGGCAAGCACTGAGCCCGCCGCAGCCACCACCGTTTGGTGGGGGGCTGGTTTTTCCGATCTGATGCAGCAAACGCGAGCTGCATTGCCGGCGCCGCAGCGCACAGTGATCGCCGGCGCCGATGGCCGCCAGCTCCGGCGTGCCGTGGGATGGGGCGGCGAGCCCGCCCAGGCGCACAGCCTGCTGAAAATGTTCGACCTGCGGCGCGACGCCGCAGCCTTGCAGGCCCAACTCCAACGCCACACGGTGCGTGACCTTGATGGCTTCCTCGCACTCGATGAGTGTTTGACCTCTCATTTCGACAGCACGCCTTGCGTGCCTGACAAGAGCGCCGACACCCTGATTGCGGACTTCGTCATGAACCGGCTCACCGAGGCCGAGGCGCAGCAGGCGCTGGCAGAGGCCTTCCGGGTGCTGCGCCTCGAAGGACGGTTCTTTTGCGTCATGCTGGTCTGCGACGAAGCGCTGGCCCAGCCCACGGCGGTGCATTCGGCGCCCGAGAGTGGCCGCCTCCGCGTGCCTGACGAGCGCTCGGCAGTTCGGGCATTGGAAGACGCAGGCTTTCACGGCGTGGTCATTCACTGGGCCGGCAGCGACGGCCCGCCCGCGCTGGACCGCATCGGTGACGCGGAAGTCCGCATGGTGGCGTTCGAGGCCTACAAGGGGAAACAAGGGCCTTGCTTCGAGCTCGGGCAGGCGGTGGTCTACCGCGGGCCTTGGCGCGAAGTAACTGACGACGACGGGCATGTCTACCCGCGTGGCGAACGCGTGGCCGTCTGCGCCAAGACCTATGCGCTTTTGATGCGAGGGTCTTATGGGGGGGCCTTCATCGGGCTGCGCAGCGTCAACGAGCCTGCGCTGAAAGATGCGGTTCTCTTTGACTGCCTCACGCCCGCCACCCGCGACCCCAAGGTCACCAAGGGGCTGATGCCCTTCGCGGGCGCCGCGCCAGCCAATGCACAAGCGTGCTCAGCTGAAAGTGGTTGCTGCTGACGAGCGTTGACCCGGAGCACCCCGATCAAGCGGACTGTTGTGGGTCACGGTGTAAGAGTGCGAGGGTATTTGCTGAGCCTCTCCTATAGTCCTGTTTCGGTGGACGATCCGCACGCCGTTGACCAACGCTTGATGCGGCTGGCGTCGCTGTTACATGGGGGAAACGAGTGCAAGAGTCGGATCGCGATTGGGGAGCCTTTACTTCCGTTCTGGGTCAACCGGAATTTTCGGCACTGAACATTGACTGTGTCGCAGTCGGCCGCTCGCTGACACGCAACCATTCGGTTCAGGTCCAGGAAATCCTCTTCGTCCGCGGCGAGTTGCATGAAGACTCGGCGACACTAAGCAGCCATTGCGCTTCACTGGTGGCGGTGTGGGGCGCGATGCGCGAGCCCTCCATGCTTGATCTCGGCGACTGCACCTGTGTCGGTCGCCGGGTGCTGTTCGGCGAACCCAAGCTCGGGCGCCGCTTCGCGATTCATGCGCTGCCCCTGTGCACTGAGAGTGCGATCTTCACCGTGCTCAGTTCCACCAGCCGCTGGACGGATGGCGCGGCGCAGAAACTGGTCGGCAAATTGGCGAACGAAGCCAGCCAATCCTATCGGCAACTGCAACTGCCGAGGCGGGAGGCCTCGCAGGCGTCACAGTCCTTTGACTGGTATGTGTTTACCCAGCGCGAGGTCGACATCCTGAAGCTGTTGGCGCGTGGCATGAGCAACAAACAGATCGCGCGCGAATTGGGCTCCAGCCCGAACACGGTACGCAACCAGGTGCACTCGGTGTTTCGCAAAGCCGGCGTCGCCAACCGGACGGAACTGGCGCTGCGCGCAAGCCTCTTGCCGGCGGGTTGATTCAAAGCAGCAGCCGAGCTCGGCCGCGCCGCTGTGCGCGTACACAGTGCGCACCTCACGCTGCATCCAACCCCAACGCGGCGTCCACGAGCACCACGCCTTTGGATGCCCTTCTCAGCGCGGAGATCTTCGCAAGTCGGTTGGGTTGCACGCCGGAGTCGTTGCAAGCGCAACATCGTCATTGATGCGCTGCGCTTTGCATGGTTCAAGCGGCAGCTGAACAGCCGCATCGACGAGCCGCTGCCGCACTGCTGGCAGAAGCACGACACCTGATCGTCGGCCGGCGATCGCGCCATCGCGTCGCTGTGGTCAAGAGGGCACGGCTTCACGCTCACGAAACTGCTCGGTTCTCGCGAAGCCTGGCCATGACGCCCAGGACGGCTCGAAGCGGCCGGGTCCGATTGCCGAACCGGCAGCCAGATGTCAGGGTCGATGGTGCCCCGGCCGTCTGGGAGCGCCACAAGATTGGACAAAGCGCCTTGTCCCTTGCCGATTTTGGACACAATGAATTGTCCTTGGACAGCGGGTTCAATGCAGGGGAACTATTGCTCGCAGCTCCTGCCGCGCCCTGCCTCGAAAGGCGGCCTCGGCGGGTGCCCCTGAAGGAGCCGCCTTGCCGGGCAAGGCGCCGCGCCGGCCGGGCCGTGCAGCGCTCCCGTACCATCGCGGCTTTGCCGCTGGCCCACCCCTTGAACGCACCCCTTTCTGCCGCGCCCGACGCCATCCTTCACGACGTGTTCGGCTACAGCGCCTTCCGTGGCGCGCAGGCCGAAATCGTGGACCACGTGATCAGCGGTGGCGACGCGCTGGTGCTCATGCCCACCGGCGGCGGCAAGAGCCTGTGCTACCAGGTGCCGGCCATCGCGCGGCACCGGCGCGAGCACGGCGTGGCGCTGGTCGTGAGCCCGCTGATCGCGCTGATGCACGACCAGGTCGGCGCGTTAGAGGAGGCCGGCGTGCATGCGGCGTTTCTCAACTCGACGCTGTCGCTCGACGACACCCAGCGCATCGAGCGCGAGATGATGAGCGGCCGGCTCGTGCTGCTGTACGTGGCGCCCGAGCGCCTGACCACACCGCGCATGCTGGCGCAGCTCGACTCGCTTCACGAGCGCGGCCTGTTCAGCCTGGTTGCGATCGACGAAGCGCACTGCGTGAGCCAGTGGGGCCACGACTTCCGCGAAGACTATCTGCAGCTCAACCTGCTGCATGAACGCTACCCCGATGTGCCGCGCATCGCGCTCACCGCCACGGCCGACGACCTGACGCGCGCCGACATCATCGAGCGCCTGCAGCTGCAAGACGCGCGCATCTTCATCAGCAGCTTCGACCGGCCGAACATCCGCTATGCCGTGGTCGAGAAAGACGACGCGCGCAAGCAGCTGCTGCGTTTCATCCAGGACGATCACGAGGGCGATGCCGGCATCGTGTATTGCCAGTCGCGCAAGAAGGTGGACGAGACCGCCGCATGGCTCGTGACCGAAGGCATCAGCGCGCTGCCGTACCACGCCGGGCTCGATGCCGACGTGCGCAAGCGCCATCAAGACCGCTTCCTGCGCGAAGAGAGCATCGTGATGGTCGCGACCATCGCCTTCGGCATGGGCATCGACAAGCCCGACGTGCGCTTCGTGGCCCACCTCGACTTGCCGAAGAACATCGAGGCCTACTACCAGGAGACCGGCCGCGCTGGCCGCGACGGGCAGAACGCCGACGCGTGGATGGCCTACGGCCTGGCCGATGTGGTGAACCAGCGCCGCATGATCGACGAGAGCCCCGCCGCCGAAGAGTTCAAGCGCGGCCAGCGCGGCAAGCTCGACGCGCTGCTCACGCTCGCCGAGGCGCACGACTGCCGGCGCGTGCGGCTGCTCGCGTACTTCGGCGAAGAAAGCGAGCGCTGCGCCGCCTACCAGAACGCCTGCGACAACTGCCTCACCCCGCCCGCCACCTGGGACGCGACCGAGGCCGCGCGCAAGGCGCTGAGCTGCGTCTACCGCTTTCACCAGAACGGCGGGCAGCGCTACGGCGCCGCGCATTTGATCGACGTGCTGCGCGGCAAGGCGACCGAGAAGGTCGTGCAGCGCGGCCATGAGTCACTGAGCACCTTCGGCATCGGCGCCGACGTGAGCGAGGCGCAGTGGCGTGTCGTGCTGCGCCAGTTGATCGCGCTCGGCTATCTGCGCACCGAAGGCGAATACAACACGCTCGAACTCACGGCGAGCGCCCGCGAGGTGCTGCGCGGCGAGGTGCAGATGCTGCTGCGCCAGCAGAGCGATGCGCCCAAGCGCGCATCGAAGTCCGGCCGCGTGACGCGCACCGCGCGCGGCGGCAAGGACAAGCCGCCGCCGCTGCCGCTGGACGACCAAGGCCTGGAACGCTTCGCCGCGCTGAAAGCCTGGCGCGCCGAGGTGGCGAGCGAGCACAACCTGCCCGCCTACGTGGTGTTCCACGACGCCACGCTAGCCGAGATGGCACAGGCGCAGCCCGATTCGCTCGACGCGCTGGCGCAGATCAGCGGCGTGGGCGCGAAGAAGCTCGAAGCGTATGGGCGCGAGATATTGCGGGTGCTCGAGGGCGCTTGACGGCTCTCGCCGGCACTCGAAGGCACTCTAAGGCACTCGAAGTGCGCGCGCCTGACAGGCCGCCACGCCACGCTGCGCGGCCTGCATCGAACAGCGCCGACCCCCGCTCGTCACCAATGCTTACGGTGCCGGCCGAACGCCGTGCACTACCTCACACCACGCCGGCGCCGGCTTCCCTAGCATTCGGGCTCACGCGGGCCGCATCCCCGGCGCGCGCACCCGAACCCGAACGGAACCGCATGACCCGCCTGCACCGATGCGCCGCTGCTGCCACCGCAGGCCTCACGCTGCTGCTGCTCGGCGGCTGCACCACCACCTCGCTGGTGCTGGGCGTGGCCGGTATCGCGACAGACACCAGCGTGACCTGGGAAGTGGTCAAGCATGTGCATGGCAAGCTGACCGAGGGCGACCCGCGCCCGTGCATCCAACTGAGCAGCATGGACCGCGCACTGAACCCGCGCTGCGGCGAGTTCGTGCCGGGCAGCCTGCGCACCGCCGACCTGCGCAGCACGGCGCTCGGCGAATGCCCGTTGACGGTCGCGGCGCGCGATGTGCGACTCTGGCCGGTGCTGCCCGAACTGCTGGCCAAGGGCGCGCGGCCCGAGCACTGCGCGCAGGCGCCGCTGGTGGCGCTGGCGCAGGCCGATGACTGCCCGGCCATGGCCGGCACATCGGCCGATGTGAGGCGCGCCATCGGCAGCCTGGCGCAGGCTGACAGCCGCGCCGTTCACCACGACGTGATGCGTTGGCTGAGC
Source organism: Rhizobacter sp. (assembly GCA_031385155.1). Lineage (GTDB taxonomy): Bacteria > Pseudomonadota > Gammaproteobacteria > Burkholderiales > Burkholderiaceae_C > LMDS01. The sequence continues at coordinate 6,202 of JANNBF010000034.1, read as the reverse complement.
TGCCCGCAAAGCCGCGCCGCCGGGCTGGGTACCGCGCTCGACGCCTGGCTCGCCAGCGGTGCGCTGACCCCCGGCGCGCTCGGCTTCAGCCCGCTCGGGGCGCTGCACCCGAGCTATCTGGCCTCGCCGTTCGCGCAGGCCCTCGAAGCCGCCGGCCACCGCCCTGGCGATGCGTTCGGCGGCTATGTGGGCGAGCGCAGCAGCGGCTTCGAAGAGGCCCTGCGCACCAGCGACTGGGCCGCGCTCGACTGGTGGCTCGCCCGTCAGCCGCAGCTCGTGAACCGCGTGCCGCCGCGCCGGGGCGACCAGCTCGCATGGCTGCCGCTGGCGCGCGTGCTGGTGCCCAGCTTTCTGACCTACCCCGACAGCCGCGCCGACATGGTCGGCTTCCTGCTCGCGCGCGGTGCCGACCCGGCGCAGCGCCTGCCCGCCGACCCGGGGCAAACCGTGGCCAGCCTCGCCATCAAGCTGAAGAGCCCCCTGGCCGGCGTGCTGGCGGCGGTGGCGCCGCCGCCGCCGGCGCGCCGCGCCGAACGCTTCGGCGCCGAGTAGGCGCGCCAACCGCCCCGCGCCCTCGGCGCATTCAGACCGCCGCGCCCTCGGGTAACTTCACCGCCTGACCGTAGCGCGCCACCAGCGCCGCGCGCTTGCTCGGGCAAACGTTGATGCGATCAAGGTCGCCGTTCACGTGCGGCAGCGCGAGCAGGCGCGGGTCCATCACCCTGAACCACAGCGCGGGCACATACGCCAGCGGGAACATGCCGAAGTAGCCGCTGGGCAACTGCGGCAGCCGCTCGAAGTGCCGCAGCGACTGGTAGCGCCGCGACGGGTAGGCATGGTGATCGGAGTGGCGTTGCAGGTGAAACAACACCAGGTTCGTCACCAGGTGGTTGGTGTTCCACGAGTGGTGCGGCTGCGGTGCCTCGTACTGCCCGCTCGGCAAGCGCCCACGCAGCAGGCCGTAATGCTCCACATAGTTGGCCGACGTGAGCTGCCACCAGGCCACCATGTTGTGCACCGCCAGGAACGGCAGCATGACCCAGCCGAACGCGGCCACCAGCCCGAGTTGCAGCACTGCGCTGATGGCATACGACTGCAGCATGGTGTTGTGCACGCTCCAGGCGCGCTGGCCCGCCTGCGCCAGCCGCTCGGTCTCGATCTGCCACGCGCGCCGCATGCCGCCCGGCAGCTCGCGCAGCGCAAAGCGGTAGATGCTCTCGCCCATGCGTGAACTGGCGTGGTCATGCGGTGTCGACACCCAGCGGTGGTGGCCGCGCCCATGCTCGACCGTGAAGTGCCCGTAAGCCGGCACCGCCAGCACCAGGCGCGCCAGCCACTGCTCGACCGCCGTGCGCTTGTGGCCCAGCTCATGGCCGGTGTTGATGCCCAGGCCCGAATCGGTGCCGGCCACGTACGCCAGCATCAGCACCGCCCACCATGACAACGCATGCGTGCCCACCCACCAGGCACAGCCGATCAAGGCAATGAAGTGCAGCGGCACGGTCAGCCACGTCAGCCACCGGTAGTAGCGGTCGGCGTCGAGGTGCGGCACCACGGCCTCGGGCGGGTTGTTCTCGTCCTCACCCATGATCGCGTCGAGCAACGGCATCAGCCCGTAGCTGATGAGAAGCGGCAGGCCCAGAGCAATCTGATAACCGCTCGTGGCATGCGCCCACATGCCGACGAACGGCACCAGCGGGTACACGACCGACAGCAGCCACCAGTGGCGCTTGCGGTCACGGTAGGTGACCGCGTGGCCGAGCGAATCGACTGCCTGGTACAGCGCCGTCATGCCGCGCTCGCGTGGGCCTGCCGATACGCCGCGCGCTCGAAGGCCTCATACGCGGCCATGAAACGCGGCTCGACGAACGGCAGCGACTGCGTCATCAGCAGGCCGATCACGTCGCTCTTCGCATCGAACCAGTAGTGGCTGTTCAGCACGCCGGCCCAGGCCTGCGAGCCGGCCTGGCGCATGCCCGGCACGTCTTCCTCGAAGCGCATGAAGGCCATGCTGTGCGACTTGCGCCGCCCCGGGAAGAACTCGGCATCGGCCGACAGCGGCGGCACGGCGGACTTGAGCACGCCGATGGGCGTGTCGCCGATCTGGTTCGCCAGCATCGAGGCCAGACCGGCGGCGCTGATGATGCGCGTGCCGTCGAGCGCACCGCCGCTCATCACCATGCGCAGGAAGCGCATGTAGTCGGGCGCGGTCGAGTACAGCGCGTGGCCCATGCCGTAGAACTCGGGGCCAGACGGCGGCGCGAGCGGGTACTCGGAGAAGCGGCCGTCTTCGCCGCGAATGCCGACTTGCGCGAGCCGCGCTGCCATGTGCGGCTCGACCTCGAACGCGGTATCCCGCATGCCCAGCGGCTCGAAGATCTCTTCGCGGCAGAACGCGTCGATGCGCTGGCCGCTGACCTTCTCGACCACGCGGCCGAGCCAGTCGATGCCGATGCCGTAGTCCCAGCGCGTGCCGGGCTCGAATTGCAGCGGGTAGTTCAGCGACGCCGTCAGCCCCGACAAGATCGACACCGCACCACTGGCCGCCATGTAGCGCGGCATGTCTTCGCTCCAGAATTCGTAGACCAGGCCCGAGGTGTGTGTGGCCAGGTGGCGCACGGTGGCCTTCACGCGCGGTGCGCGCAAGCGCGGGCCGTCGGGGCCGAAACCATCGAGCAGCTTCAATTCGCCGAACTCGGGCAGGATGCTCTCGACCGTGGCGTCGGCGCTGAGCTGGCCCCGGTCCATCAGGATCATCGCGGCCAGGCTGCCGACGGCCTTGGTCATCGAGAAGATGCGGAACACAGTGTCGATGGATGCAGCCTGGCCGGGGCAGCGTTCACCGGCCGCACCGGCCCACGTGGTGCCGGCGGCGTTGCCGGTCATCGCGACGAGGAAAGGTGCGTCTTGTTGTGCCACGGCGGATTCGAGAACCTGATCGAGCTCTGACATGGTGGTCTCCGTGCCACAGGGTGCGGCGGTATGGCCGCTGCCTCTGGACCGAACCATCGTAGAAGGGCGCCCCGGGCGGCGCAAGCGCGCGCACCCGGGTGTCGCGGTCGTGAACGAGCCGAGCCACACGACCCCCGCGTTACTGACTTGCCCTGCGGGTTCGGCGTTGCGACCCGGCGGTGGGCGCCGTAGTGCATCGTTATCATCATGGGTTTACCTGCGCCGCCACGATGCCCGATCTTTCCCCCGACCTTGCCGCGCCCACCGAGCCTGCCCCGGGCCGCGTGCGGGAGGCCACGCAGATCCGCGTGCGCGGTGCGCGCACGCACAACCTGAAGAACATCGACCTCGACATCCCGCGCAACCAGCTCGTGGTGATCACGGGCTTGTCGGGCTCGGGCAAGTCGAGCCTCGCGTTCGACACGCTGTATGCCGAAGGCCAGCGCCGCTACGTGGAGAGTTTGTCTGCCTATGCGCGGCAGTTCCTGCAGCTGATGGACAAGCCCGATGTCGATGTGATCGAGGGCCTCTCGCCCGCCATCAGCATCGAGCAGAAAGCGACCTCGCACAACCCGCGCTCGACCGTCGGCACCGTGACCGAGATCCATGACTACCTGCGCCTGCTGTACGCCCGCGCCGGCACGCCGTTCTGCCCCGACCACCACCTGCCGCTGCAGGCGCAAAGCGTGAGCCAGATGGTCGACGCCACGCTTGCGCTGCCCGAAGGCACGCGGCTGATGGTGCTGGCGCCCGTGGTGCGCGACCGCAAGGGCGAGTTCACCGAACTCTTCGCCGACATGCAGGCGCAAGGCTATGTGCGCTTTCGCGTCGATGGCGCCGCGTTCGAGGCAGCCGACGTGCCCAAGTTGAAGAAGGCCGAGAAGCACGACATCGACGTCGTGATCGACCGCATCAAGGTGCAGCCCGGCCTGGAACAGCGCCTCGCTGAAAGCTATGAGGCCGCGTTGCGCATTGCCGATGGCCGCGCCGTGGCGCTCGAGATGGACACGCCGGAACCCACCGCCGCCGGGGGCCCTGCCCCGGCTCGGGAGCACCTGTTCTCCAGCAAATTCGCCTGCCCGGTGTGCAGCTACAGCCTGAGCGAGCTGGAGCCGCGGCTGTTCTCGTTCAACTCGCCAGTGGGCGCGTGCCCCACCTGTGACGGCCTGGGCCACACGACCGTGTTCGACCCCGACCGCGTGGTCGCCTTCCCGACGCTGAGCCTGGCCAGCGGCGCCGTGAAAGGCTGGGACCGGCGCAACGCCTACACCTTCTCGCTGCTCGAAAGCGTGGCGAAGCACTACGCGTTCGACATCGACGCGCCGTTCGAGGCCTTGGCACCCGACGCGCAGCACGTGCTGCTGCACGGCTCCGGCGAAGTCGCCATCGAGTTCGTCTACGAAGCCGAAAGCACCGCCAGGAATGGCAAGGGCAAGATGCGCAGCGTGAAGCGCTCGCACCCGTTCGAAGGCATCTTGCCAAACCTCACCCGCCGCTTCCGCGAGACCGATTCACCGGCCGTGCGCGAAGACCTGATGCGCTACCAGAGCGTCAAGCCCTGCCCCGACTGCGGCGGCGCACGGCTGCGGCGCGAGGCGCGCAACGTGTTCCTCGTCGATGCGCAGGCTGGCACGCGCGAAGCAATCTTCCGCGTCGAGCACTTCACGCTGCGCGAGTGCCTGGCCTACTTCAGCACGCTGAAGCTGCAGGGCGCGAAGGCCGAGATCGCCGACAAGGTGGTGCGCGAGATCCGCTCGCGCCTGAAGTTCCTGAATGACGTCGGCCTGAATTACCTGAGCCTGGACCGCAGCGCCGATTCGCTGTCGGGCGGCGAGGCGCAGCGCATCCGCCTCGCGTCGCAGATCGGCTCAGGGCTGACCGGCGTGATGTACGTGCTCGACGAGCCCAGCATCGGCCTGCACCAGCGCGACAACGAGCGTTTGATCGGCACGCTGCGCCACCTGCGTGACATCGGCAACAGCGTGCTCGTGGTCGAGCACGACGAAGACGCCATCCTCGCCGCCGACCACGTGATCGACATGGGCCCGGGCGCCGGCGTGCACGGCGGCCGCGTGATGGCGCAAGGCACGCCGCAGCAGGTGGCGGCCGACCCGAACTCGCTGACCGGGCGCTACCTTTCGCGGGCGCTGCGCATCGCGGTGCCGGCGGCGCGGGTAGCGCCGCGCACCGCTGCGAGCAATGCGTTCGCAGCACTCGCCACATCCAATTCTCGCGATGCAACCGATACCCAACTGCGCATCACCAACGCGCGCGGCAACAACCTGAAGGGTGTGAACGTCGACATACCCATCGGCCTGTTCACTTGCGTGACCGGTGTGTCGGGCTCGGGCAAGAGCACGCTGATCAACGACACGCTCTATGCGGCGGTCGCGCGCAAGCTGTACGGCAGCCACACCGAGCCCGAGCCCTACGACAGCATCGAGGGCATCGATTCGTTCGACAAGGTCATCAACGTCGACCAGAGCCCCATCGGCCGCACACCGCGCAGCAACCCCGCCACCTACACCGGCATGTTCACGCCGATCCGCGAACTGTTCGCCGAGATGAACACCGCCAAGGAGCGCGGCTACGGCCCCGGGCGCTTCAGCTTCAACGTGGCCGGCGGGCGCTGCGAAGCCTGCCAGGGCGACGGCGTGCTGAAGGTGGAGATGCACTTCCTGCCCGACGTGTACGTGCCCTGCGACGTGTGCCATGGCAAACGCTACAACCGCGAAACCCTCGAGGTGCTCTACAAGGGCAAGAACATCACCGACGTGCTGGGCCTGACGGTCGAAGACGCACACGGCTACTTCAACGCCGTGCCCAACATCGCACGCAAGCTGCAGACGCTGCTCGACGTGGGCCTGGGCTACATCCGCCTCGGGCAAAGCGCCACCACGCTGTCAGGCGGCGAGGCGCAGCGCGTGAAGCTGGCACTGGAGCTGAGCAAGCGCGACACGGGAAGAACGCTGTACATCCTCGACGAGCCCACGACAGGCTTGCACTTCGCCGACATCGACCTGCTGCTGCGCGTGCTGCACACACTGCGCGACGCTGGCAACACGCTGGTCGTGATCGAACACAACCTGGACGTGATCAAGACCGCCGACTGGGTCATCGACATGGGCCCCGAAGGCGGGGCGGGCGGCGGCATGGTGCTGGTGGCGGGCACGCCGGAAGACGTGGCGGCGCATGCGGGGAGCTTCACGGGGCGCTACCTGGCGCCGTTGCTCAAGGCTGCGCATGAAAC
>JANNBF010000004.1:0-14667 GCA_031385155.1 Rhizobacter sp. | reverse complement strand
CCGACGAGGAACAGCGAAGAGGCTCCGGCCAGGCCGTTGAGGAGCTGGACGATGAGGCCGGAGACGGTCATCGACGATCAGTCGGCCGGCCGCAACTTCTTCACCTGCTCGGCGGTCGGCTGGTACTTCGCACCGTCGAGGTAGCGGTAGTCGACCATCGTGCCTTTGCCCTTGTCGTTCTTGGTGGTGCCGAGGAAGGCGCCCATCGTCGATTGATGGTCTTCGGCGCGGTAGGTGATCTTGCCGAACGGCGTGTCGACCACCAGGCCCTTGAACGCGGCGATCATCTTTTCGGTCTCGGTGCTCTTGGCCTTCTTCATGCCAGTGGCGAGCGACTTGATCGCGCTGTAGCCCACCACCGAGCCGAGGCGCGGGTAGTCCTTGTACTTGGCGTAGTAGGCGACGAAGAACGCCTTGTGCTCGGGTGTCTGGATGCCGTACCACGGGTAGCCGGTGACGAGCCAGCCGTTCGGCGTTTCATCTTTGAGCGGGTCCAGGTACTCGGGCTCGCCGGTCAGCAGGCTCACCACCTCGCGGCCGGTGAACAAGCCGCGGGTGTTGCCCTCGCGCACGAACTTGGACAGGTCGGCGCCGAACAGCACGTTGAAGATCGCGTCGGGCTTGGCATCGGCCAGTGCTTGCGTGGTGCTGCCGGCGTCGAGCTTGCCCAGCGGCGTGGCTTGGTCAACCACAAACTCCACGTCGGGTTGCGCGGCCTTCAGCAATTCCTTGAAAGACGCGACGGCCGATTGGCCGTACTCGTAGTTGGGATAGACCAGCGCCCAGCGCTTCTTCTTCAGCTTCGCCGCCTCCGGCACAAGCATCGCCACCTGCATGTAGGTCGAGGGCCGCAGGCGGAAGGTGTAGCGGTTGCCGTTCTGCCAGACGATCTTGTCGGTCAGCGGCTCGGAGGCGAGGTAGAAGAACTTCTTCTGCTTCGCAAAATCAGTCAGCGCCAGGCCGATGTTCGACAGGAACGCGCCGGTCAGCACATCGACCTGCTCGCGCGACACCAACTCTTCGGCGGCGCGCACCGCATCACCGGGGTTGGCGTTGTCGTCACGGGTGATGAGCTGAACCTGCTTGCCGTTCACGCCGCCGGCGGCGTTGATCTCTTCCACGGCCAGCTCCATGCCCGTCTGGTAGGGCTCCAGGAACGCGGGCTGTGCCTTGTAGCTGTTGACCTCACCGATCTTGATGACGCCTTGCGCCTGCGCGCCGACTGCAAGGGTTGCGGCCGCTGCGGCAATGGCCGCGAGCGCGAGGGTTCTGCGTTGGATCATCGAATGCTCCTGGGTCGAATGGTGAGGGATTGTGATGGGCGGGCGGCGGGTGAAGGGCGGCGTGGGCCTGCGCTTCAGCGCAGGCCGTCCACACCCTTGATCTCGTGCACCTGCAGGCCGCCGATGCGCGCGAGCGGCCGGCCGCTGTCGGTAACGACAACGCAGACGACGATCTCGTTCGCCGCCGGCGCGTCACCGATGCGCGCTTCCATCGCATCGAAGTGGCTGCGCACGAAGGCGGCGTCCTTGTGGCCGAGCGGCACGTCGATCGTGCAGCCCATGCCGCCGCGCTTCTTGGCTGACGGCACCAGGGCTGCGCCCTTGTCCACCGCCACACGCAACGGCGCACCGAGCTTGGGGTGCAGGATGGCGGCGGCGTGCTCCAGCTCGCCGGCCTCGCCCACGATGGCGGCCTTGCCGTAGCTTTGCGCCTGCGCTGGCGCGATGCCCAGCGCCTGCACGCAGCGCGCGCCGAGCAGCGCACCGAGCTCTTCGCCGATGGCGGTGAGTTCGTCGAGGTTCTGTTCGTACCGACCGGCGCATGGGTTGGCGATCACCGCCATCGCAAGTGCCTTGCGCGTAGGCGGCACGATGGGCTGCCCGCCTTCGGTGTGGGTCTCTTCGACCTGCACGACGAGTTTGCGAATGGTGGCGCGCATGGCTGTCATCTCGTTTCGTTAAGCAAATACTGAACCAAGTTTGGCGCGCTGGCGGGGCGCAATGCCAGGCCCTTCGACGCGCACCACCTGCTGCTGGCAGACCAGCACCGCCGCGTGGATCAACCCGGCGCGTTGCAGTTCGCGCGCGCGACGCTCACCCTGCTGCAACGCGCGCCGCACCACAGCGGGGGGGAGCAGCGCCACATCGACGACGACCTCGATCTCGCCGAGGTCGCTGGCGTCGCGCACCTGGTTCGCCGGCCGGCGCTGGATGCGCGCGTGGTCGGCGGTCAAGGCGTTGGCGATCACGGTCGCCGCGGCGTCGGCCTCGGCGGCGGTGCGGGCGAGCACGGTCACGCTGTCGGCGATGCCGAGCGACAGGCTGCGCCCGCGCCAGCCGCTGGTGGCGATGCCGCGCACCGGCTGCGCGGCGTGCACGTCGAAGTGGCCGTCGATGCACGCATTGCCGTCGGCCGGGTCGAAGCGCGCGAGGTCGGCGAACAGGCCGACGCGCACCTGGGTCCCGGGCGCCAGGTGCAGCGCGATGTCGCCGCCGTTGTTGACCCACGCGCGCTGCACGCCAGGGCGCGCGTAGGCGGCAATCAGCTCTTGTGCCACCGCGCCGGCCACGGCGGCCATCGGCGTGATGAATTGCGTGCGGTACGGGCGGCACGCCGACCACATGCGCTGCGCGACCACGCCGTGCAGCGGGCATGCGCCGAGCACGCGCGTACGCAACGCGGGCAACTCGGCGACGAGCTCGTCGAGCACGGTTTCGAAGCGCTGCCAGGCGGCCGCGTGCGCCGCAGCGGCGGCCGGCGCATCGCCCTCGGCGCCGATCACGATGTCGATGGGCCCGTGTTGGAAGTGCCAGCGGCCACCGGGCAATTGCGCGCGTTGTGCAGCCATGTCGACGCGCCCTCAGCCGAGCAATGGCGGTTGGCCGAGCGGCCAGGCGTTGCCCGCTTGCAGCGCCTCGGTGCGCCGCGCGGTGGGTGCGCCGTCGCTGTGCCAGGCGCCGCTCGCCAGCACGTCGGCGAGGCTCTTGACGTGGCCCATGTGGCCGCCGAGCGCGGCGTATTCGTCCAGCCGCATGCTGAACTCGATGGGCGCGACGATGGCCGGCGTGGGCACGCTGCCGAAGGCGTTGTCGGGCATGCGTGCCACATCGACCATGACGGTGATGCCGCCGCCCGGCCACACATAGGCCGGCGCACCACCACAAGTGACATTCACGAACGCCTGCTTGATGCGCTGCGTGAGGCGCACCGGGTTGTCGGTGACGCCGGCGCGCAGGCTGCCGCCGGCACCGCCGACGAACAGCACGCTGGTAAGCGACGGCTCGCAGTTCTCGCCGATGCGCTCGACCACCGCGCGCACGGCCTGGGGCAGCGCTGCGGGCTGCGGCACGCGTGCGGCGTCGAGCACGAACCACGCGGCGTGCTCGCCGGTGGTCGAGACCATCAGCAGCGTCTGGCCGGGCTGGGCGGTGGCGGCGTCGAAGCCTTCGATGATGGCGAGCGGGTCGGTCAGGTCGGTGCCGCCCCAGCCGGTGCCGGGGTTGGCGACCTGGAAGTAACGCCCCGGCGTGCTCTTGCGTCCGCGAAGGCGAATGCCCGAGGGCGGCATTGCCAGGCAGCGGCCCGCCTGGTGCTGGGTGAGCACGCCGGTGATGTGGTCGTCGACCACCACCACCTCGTCAGCGAGGCCGGCGAACTGCTTCGCGAAGATGCCGACCGTGGCCGAGCCGCAGCCCACGCGCATGCGCTGTTCCTCGACGCCATTGACGATGGGCGCGCGGCCGGCTTGCACCACGAGCTGCGCGCCGCCGTCGATGCTGAGTTCGACGGCTTGCTTGTTGCCCAGCGCCAGCATCGCCTCGACCGTGACGCGGCCTTCCTTCTTGCTGCCGCCGGTGATGTGATGCACGCCGCCGATCGACAGCATCTGCGAGCCGTATTCGGCGGTGGTCACATGCCCCACCACCTCGCCCTGGCAGCGCACGTTGGCCTGCTCGGGGCCGAGCCAGCGGTCGGTGTCGATCTTCAGCTGGTGGCTGCAGTAGCTGAAGATGCCTTCGGTGACGACCGTGACCATGTCGACGCCGTTCACCGCCGAGGCGACGATGAACGGCGCGGGCTTGTAGTCGGGGTAGGTCGTGCCGCTGCCGATGCCGGTGACGAACAGGTCGTCGCCGGTGACGGGGGCGGCTGCCGCCTCGCCGGGGGCGCGTGCGGCGAACGGCACGAGCGCTGAATCACCGTCGGCGAGCGCCTTGCGCAGCAGCACGACGGGGTCGACCCGCACCAGCACACCTTCGGCATTGGCATAGCGGTCGCAGGCGCCGGCGCGGCCGGGGGAGATCTGGCACAGCACGGGGCAGGCGTTGCACTCGACCTTGCCGTGCGCCACGCGCTCGCCCGGCGAGCGCAGGTTGTCGAGTGGCGGCGCGGTTGCGCCCGGCGCCAAGGCGGGCAGGGTATCGGTCAGCCCGTCGGTCTTGGTGTGCTCGGTCATCGGGGGGTGGTGCGCTGTTTCGCGGGCTGCAGCTTCATGTAGCATTCACTGAACCAACGCGCAGGCGGATGCTACAGGGCAGGCCGCGTGGATGCAACCGCGCGCAACCGCGCGCAACCGTACGCGACCGCCCGCACCCCAATCGCAACCCCCAACGCCATGCCTCCATGAGCACCAAGGCACCCGGCGTGCGCGCACTGGCGGCCGCAGCCACGCGCGAGAGCATCCTGCGCGCCGCAACCAAGGTGTTCGCGAAGCACGGCTTCGGGGGTGGCCGTGTCGAGCAGATCTCGAAGGCCGCGAAGTCGTACGACCGGATGATCTATTACTACTTCGGTAGCAAGGAGGGCCTGTTCATCGCGGTGCTCGAGGCGCTGTACCAGCGCTTCAACGAGGCCGAGTCGAAGCTCGTGCTCGACCGCGCCGAGCCGGTGCAGGCGCTGCGTGACGTGATCGGCTTCATGTGGGGCTACTACCAGCGCCACCCCGAGTTCATCACGCTGCTCAACAGCGAGAACCTGCACCGCGGTGCGCACATTGCCAAGTCGCTGCGCGCTCGCGAGTACTCGTCGCCGGCGATCGCGGTGCTCGGCGAGGTGCTTGCCAGCGGCGCGGCGCAGGGCGTGTTTCGGGCCGACGTGGCCGGGCGCGACGTTTATTTGATGATCGCCTCGATGGGTTACTTCTACTTGTCGAACCGTTACACCTTGTCGGCATTTCTGGGTGAAACACTGCAGGATGCGCAAGCACTGGCGCACTGGGAGGGCTTCATCGTCGACGCCGTGATGCGCACCGTGGCGAAGGGTTCCATCCGGTGAGGGAAAACTCGGGTCGTTGCCCCCTCGATTGAGGGATTCGCGCACATAGGTTTGGCACATAACGTGCGTATTCCCCACGTTCCACGTCAGCCTTGCGCAACGCGCCGCCAACTCTTCAACACGGTTGGGGGCAGGCAGGGAAATGCAGCACCGATCCGTACTGCTTGACTGGATCGCCAGCCCGCGAATGTTCGCGTCCTTATCAAGGAGTTCCCATGAAAAAAATGATTCGGCAGCTGTACATCAGCGCCGCAATCGCCGGTGCCGCACTGTCACCACAGGTCCACGCGGCAACCGTGATCGATTTCGAGCCCGCCGCCCTGACCGGCCTGTATTTCAGCGGCGACAGCTTCACGCAGAACGGCTACAAGATGACAGTCGGGTTCGACTCCGGCATCGTCGATGACGTTCGCGCATTCACTTCTGGCGCGCCGTCGGGCAACACCACGCAGTTCTATTCGCAGCTCAACGAGGGCGAGCTGATTCTCGAACGCGAAGACGGTGGGCTGTTCAGCCTCGACGGGTTCGACGCCGCGTTCGTGCCGCTCAACCCGGCAGCAGCCGGCACCACGGTGCTGGTGGCTCTGGCCACGTTCGGAGACGGTACCGTGGGGGGCCTGGCCTTCCCGTTCCTGGGCAGCAGCAGTGACCATTTTCCGTTCGGCAACTACAGCAGCCCGGCTGACTTCTCGAGCTACACCAACGTGAAGCAGGTCGAGTTCTTCGCCTGCTCTTACGATGGCCGCAACTTCTGCACGACGCCGCTGCTGAACAACGGCCAGTTCGCGCTCGACAACGTCGTCGTCACGTCGGTCAGCTCGATCCCCGAGCCCACCACTGTCGTGCTGTTCAGCCTGGGCCTCGTCGGCCTGGCTGCTCACAGCCGCCGCCGCAGCCGCCCATCGGCGCGCTGAACGCACTCACCGACAAGGAGTCTTCAATGACGCATACACGTACTCTTCTGGCGATGAGCTTGCTGGCCGCGAGCCTGGGCGCACACGCCCAGACCGCAGCCAAGAAGGTCTACATCGTCCAACTGGCCGACGCACCGGTGGCCACCTACGCAGGTGGCACCTCCGGCATCGCCGCAACCCGGCCGGCGCCGGGCAGCAAGATCGACAGCGCGGCGCCCAACGTGCGCGCCTACGCGAACCTGCTGTCGATCAAGCGCAGCACCGAGCTGGCCAAGGCCGGCGTGAGCGCCGCGCCGATCCACACCTACGCCTACACCTACAACGGCTTTTCGGCACTGCTGACCGATGCCGAAGCGCAGTCCCTCAAGAAGTCAGCCGGCGTGTCTGCGGTGGTGCCCTCGGCCTTGCACGTGCTGGACACGACGCGCACGCCGGCCTTTCTGGGCATCAGCGGCGCAGGCGGCATCTGGTCGCAGCTTGACGGCGCGTCGCGCTTGATCAAGGGCGAAGACGTCATCATCGGCATCATCGACACCGGCATCTGGCCCGAGAACGCGTCGTTCGGCGACAAGGTCGACGCGCAGGGCAACCCGGTCGCCTACACCGGCGCAGGCATCTCGGCCTACGGCCCGCCGCCCGCCAAATGGAAGGGCACCTGTGTGACTGGCCAGGGTTTCACAGCGGCCATGTGCAACAACAAGCTGATCGGCGCGCGCTACTACGGTGACGCGTTCTTTGCCGGCGTCGCAGCGAGCAACGGTGCCTACACGCTGAACCCGCGCACCGAGTACGTCTCGCCGCGCGACGGCGAAGGCCACGGCTCGCACACCGCGTCCACTTCCGGCGGCAACAACGGCGTTGACACGGCCGTGAACGGCACGGCCATCGGCAAGATCTCGGGCATTGCACCGCGTGCGCGGATCGCCGCGTACAAGGCACTGTGGAGCACCAACACCGGCGCACCGAATGACGGCGGCACCACGGCCGACATCCTGAAGGCGATCGACGACGCTGTGTCCGACGGTGTCGACGTCATCAACTACTCGGTCAGCGGCACCCAGACCAACTTCGCCGACCCGGTCGAGATCTCGTACCTCAACGCGGTTGCAGCCGGCGTATTCGTAGCCGCATCGGCGGGCAACAGCGGGCCGGCCAACCAGGTTGCGCACATCAGCCCGTGGATGATGACGGTCGCGGCCTCCACGCACGACCGCCAGGCGCTGGCCGACTTCACCACCGGTGACAACGTGCGCCACAGCAACGGTGCCTCGGTGTACGGCAGCGTGCTGACCGGTGCGGTCGTGCTGGCAGAGAGCATCCCTGCGTCCGGCGCCGCAGTCGCCGACGCGCGGCGCTGCTTCGCAAACACGCTCGATGCCACGTTGGCTGCCGGCAAGATCGTCGTCTGTGATCGGGGCGTCAGTGCCCGTGTCGACAAGAGCGCGGAGGTCAAGCGCGCTGGCGGCTCAGGCATGGTGCTGGTGAACGCCAGCGCAGCAGCGGACAGCCTGGTTGCCGATTTCCACTCGGTGCCAGCAGTCCACCTGAAGTTGGCCGAGCGGGCTTCGATCTATGCCTACGCTGCGGGCGCGTCTCCGACCGGCACGATCTCGCCGCCGGCAGCGCCGCCGCCGGTCGTGGCTCCGGTGATGGCCGACTTCTCGTCGCGTGGCCCGAACAAGGCCAACCCCAACATCATGAAGCCGGACATCACCGGCCCGGGTGTCGACATCCTCGCGGCATTCATCGACCTGGGCCAGACCCAGGCTCAGCACGACGCAACGATTGCCGGCACCTTCACGCCGCTGCCGAATGCGAACTCGCTGTCGGGCACCTCGATGTCGAGCCCGCACGTGGCAGGTGCTGCAGCGTTGTTGCGCCAAATGCACCCGACCTGGTCGGTCGCGGCGATCAAGTCAGCCCTGATGACCACCACGACCGGCGTGAAGCTGGCCAGTGGCGCAGCCGACCCCGACCGTTGGGGCTACGGCGCGGGCCACATGAACCCGAACGGTGCGGGTTCGCCTTCGCTGGTGTATGACGCCTCGCCGGCTGATTACGGCCGCTTCCTGTGCGGCCTGACCCTGGCGCCGCCGGCGGGCATCGGCAGCTGCGCGACCCTGGGAACGGTCAAAGCGCAGGACCTGAACCTTGCGTCGATCACGGCGGCCAGCATCATCGGGCAGATCACCATCCCGCGCAGCGTCACCAACGTGTCGGGTGCGACCGGCACGTTCCTCGCGACCGCAGCACTCGACGGGTACACCGTGGCGGTGTCGCCATCGACCTTGACCCTCGCCAATGGCGCAACGGGCAACTTCACGGTCACGCTGACCCGAACCACGGCGCCGATCGGCACCTGGGTGTTCGGCAGCCTGACCTGGAGTGACGGCGTGAAGAACGTCGTCAGCCCGCTCAATGCACGTGCGCTCGGCTTCTCGGCTCCGGCCCAGATCACCGACGTTCGCGCGTCGGGCTCGGGCAGCAAGGTGGTGTCGGTGGTGTCGTCTTACACCGGCACGCTGGCGGTGTCGCCGGTCGGCTTGGTGCCGGCCACGCGCAACTCGAACAGCATCACCACCGGGTCGACCCAGTGCTACAACGTGACGGTGCCAGCGGGTGCGCAAGTGGCGCGCTTCCAGCTGTTCAATGCCGACACCTCGGTGGCGGCCGACCTCGACCTCGACGTGTTCAACGGCCCCTCGGGCACGGGCACGAACGTGGGCTCCAGCGGTGGCGGCTCGTCCGACGAAGTGGTCACGTTGGCCGCGCCGAGCGCAGGCACTTACTCGGCTTGCGTGACCGCGTTCGCGGCAGCCAGCGGCGTGAACTACACGCTGTCGAACTGGGTTGTCGGCCCGGTCGTCGGCCCGCAGACACTGCGTGCCAGCGCACCGACCAACGTGTTCGCAGGTGCCGGCGCGTCGGTCGCTCTGGGCTGGAACGTGCCGGCGGGTGCGCGCTACCTCGGCAACCTGACCTACCTCGACACTCGGGTGGCCGGCTCGCCGGTGAGCCTGGGCTCGTCGATCGTGTTCGTCGACAACCACTGAGCCACTTGCCAGGGCTTGCGGGGCCAGCCGGCCCCGCCGCATGGCCCTCGATGACCCTCCCGAAAGGGCCGCGCTGCGGCCCTTTTTCTATGGCGCGCTCACACCGCGCTTCGGCCACCGCCCTGCCCGAGCTGGCAGGTGCGCTGGCCGTCGGCGGCGCGTGGCCGGCACACGGCGCCGGGGTCGGGTGTCATGGCGCAGTTCGAGCGCAGGTTGCTGCGTTCGTTTTGCGCTCGGCGCGCGTCGCGATGGCGCGCGGCGAGGGCGGCCAGCGCGTTCGGCTGGGTGGCTGCGCTCGACCACGCAAGGTAGGCCTCGGGTCCGCCGCACGGCTTGTCGCCGATGCCCACGGTGTGGCATTGCGCGGTCGTGTCACAGGCCGCGCTGCCGATCAACGAGACGATCTGGGCCAGTGTCGGCGCGCTGGTGTCGTCGGCGCGCACCGGTGTGCCGGCTTGCTGCGGCGCGGGCGTGGCCACCGCCATCGCCCCGGCTGACGGTGGCGGCGGGTTTGCCGTGCAGGCGCACATCAGGGTGGTCAGTGCCCAGGCGTGCAGAGGCCTCTTCAGGTGTGGGTTCATGGTGCGCTGCCTCGTTGTGAACACGGGCACACATGATCGCGCAAACCGACCGGCGGGCTGCACCCACGCCGTGATGGCCCGGGCTGTCGGTGCTACTGTTGCAACTTCAAGTGTCAGCCCCCAGGCGCCCGCCATGCCCGAACCCACCCTGCCCAAAATGCCGACCGCCGCTGCGCCCGCCAACGGCTCGCGCCCGGTGAACGACACGCCCGACCTCGCCACCCTGGCCTCCGTACTGCTGCGCACGCCGACTGCGCTGGCGCAACTCGGGCCGGAAGAAGCGCGCTGCGTGGTCGACTACATGCGCCTTGTCGCCTTCCCGGCGGGCGCCATCATGCTGCGCGAAGGCGACCATGCGCGCACCAATTACCTGCTGCTCGTGCTGAGCGGCGAGGTCAGCGTGGACAAGGCCGACACGTCACTGACCGAGGCGCTTTCGGTCTCGGTGCTCGGCCCCGGCAACGTGATCGGCGAGATGGGCCTGCTCGACGGCGCGCCCCGATCGGTCACCTGCCGCGCGGCCACGGCGATCCAGGCCGCCGGGCTGTCGCGCGACGCGCTCGAGCTGCTGATCGAAGAGCAGCCCAAGGTGGCTGCCAAGTTGATGGTGGCGTTGTCGCAGCGCATGGCCGAACGCATGCGCGCGCTCGACGACCAGCTCGGCATGTACGGCCAGCTGACGGCCGCGATGCAGGCCGAGATCACGGCCCTGAAACTGGCGCGGCGCTGAGCAGCCATGGCGGAAGCAAATGCAGCCGGTTTGTCCGGCAAGGTCGTGATCCGCAACATCGGCCTGCTGCTGTCAGGCGACATCGACCGACCCATCCTCGACGCCGACACCCTCGTCATCCACGACGGACTCATCACCGCCGTCGGCCGCGAGAAAGACTGCGACACCGCCGAGCCCACCACGCTGATCGATGCACGCGGCACCTGCGTGTGCCCCGGCCTGATCGACAGCCATGTGCACCCGGTGTTCGGCGACTGGACGCCGCGCCAGAACCAGCTCGGCTGGATCGAGAGCACGCTGCACGGCGGTGTCACGACCATGATCTCGGCTGGTGAAGTGCACCTGCCCGGCAGGCCGAAAGACATCGTCGGCCTGAAGGCGCTGGCGATCACCGCGCAGCGCGCGTTCAGCAACTTTCGCCCCGGCGGCGTGAAGGTGCTGGCCGGCGCGCCGATCATCGAGAAGGGCATGGTCGAGAGCGATTTCGCAGAACTCGCGAAGGCCGGTGTCGGCTTGCTCGGCGAGATCGGCCTGGGTTCAGTCAATGCCGGGAACGAGGCCGCGCAGATGGTGAAGTGGGCGCGTGCGCACGGCATTCAAAGCACGATTCACACGGGCGGCCCGTCGATTCCCGGCTCGGGCTTGATCGACAAGGACGTGGTGCTGGAAGCCGACGCCGACATCATCGGCCACATCAACGGCGGCCACACTTCGCTGAGTGAAGCGCACGTGTGCGAGCTGTGCGAGAAGAGCAGCCGCGCGATCGAGATCGTGCACAACGGCAACGAGCGCGTGGCGATTGCGGCCGCGCAGGCGGCACTGCAGCTCAAGTGCCCGCACCGCGTGATCCTGGGCACCGACGGCCCGGCCGGCTCGGGCGTTCAACCGCTGGGCATGCTGCGCATGATCGCGCTGCTCGCCAGCCTGGGCCGCATCGCGCCCGAGCTGGTGTTCTGCTTCGCGACCGGCAACACCGCGCGCATCCGCAAGCTGAACTGCGGGCTGATCGAGCCCGGCCGCGCGGCCGACTTCGTTTTCATGGACCGGGCGCAGCACACGGCGGGCCGCACCCTGCTCGAAAGCGTGGCACTCGGTGATTTGCCCGGCGTGGGCATGGTGATGATCGACGGCCTGGTGCGCTGCGGCCGCAGCCGCAACACGCCACCGGCGACCGAGGTGCCGGTGGTGGTGGCGGCCTGAACTTCTGAATCAGGTCACGCGACGCTCACGTCCAGCGTCGTGGTGCCGACCCGACTGCTCGCGACTGTCACGCTCACGGTTCCCGTGCCCTGCGTCACCACCGTCACGAAGCGTTCGTGCCCGTTGCCGCGCGTCCACGGCCCGAACACGCTCGGGCCGCCGTGCAGGCCCGTGCCCCAGCCGTCGAGGTGGCCGAGTTCGACCACGGCATCGGTCGGCGCGAGCAGTGTCACGCCGCTGCATGTGAGCGTGAGGCGCAGCGGCTCGGCCAGCGGCAGCTTCTTCGCCGAAGGGATGCCCACGCTGCCCAGGTAGCCGCGGTTGACGATGCGCAGCTCGGTACGCGTGACCGCGCTCGTGCCGCCGCCGATGCCGCCGCCGGTGCCGGTGCCCACGCGCTCCTGCCTGACCACCTCGACGCTCACCTGCGGCACCAGTGCCGCCACGCGCAGGAAGGCCGCGCTCTGCGTGGCGCAGGTGTCCGCCAGGCGCTCGTACGGCGGGTTCCAGATGCCCACGCGCGGGTCGAAACCGTTCACTTCAACCTCGCCGAGCTGCGGGTGCTGCACCTTCTTCCACGCGCCGAACACGCGGCCTGCGTTGTGCTGGCGGTCGAAGTCGGCGAGGGCCCGCATGTCCTTGCGCGTGAACTTCACGTAGTGGTCGACGAAGGGCTTCTTGCGCTCGATGCCGAGTTGCTTGAACAGATCCCACAGCTCGACCACATAGGCGAGCGCGCCGCGCTGGTGGTAGGCGTAGTCGGAAAGGTCGCCGTGCAGCGGCTTCTCGGGCTCGTAGAGAAACTCGTGGAAGCCGCTGACGGTGACGTAGCCGGTGTGCTCGGTCATCCACGCCTCGACCTGCTCGTAGATGGCCAGGTCGCCGGGGTTCATCTTGGTGTCGGGCTTGTCGCCCAGCGGGCGGATCAACACGCCGCCGAAGGTGTGCAGGTTCAGCCACACCATGATGTTCGGGTGGCGTGTCGCGAACTCGAGCACGGCGCGCGTCTCGGGGGCGCTGCCGGGGTAGTGGCCCGCGCCTTCCTGCTCGGGCTCTGGCGCCCAGGCGTACGGGAAGTTGCGGTTGAAGTCGTAGAGGTTGTCGGCGAGGTAGTGCGGCGCCGGAATGGTGTGGCCGTCGAAGTTGGCGATGCGGCCTTCGGGGTAGAGCTTGTAGAACGGCCCTTCGTCTTCGGGCAGGCGCGACACCAGCACCGCCGGGTCGAGCACGACGCCGGCTTCGCTGCGCAGCGCAATCAGCTCGCCGTTCGCATCGAGCTGGCGCATGTAGCCGGTGATGCCGTCACCGTCGATGTCGGCCGACTCCCAGTGCGCGTGGCCACTGGCGGTGCGGTCGTTGATGGGGCTGGAGCGCACGTAGCGGCCTTGCTTGAGCACCACCTCGGCGCCGTCGGGCGATAGGCGCGGTGCCACGAAGAAGAGCGTCTCCTTGATGGCCTCGGCCATGTGGGCGGGCAAGGGCTTGCCGCCGGCCGAGTGCGCGCCCGCGTGGATCGCGAGGATGTCTTCGGCGATGGCCAGCGCCACGCTCGAGCCGCACACCTCGCTCGCGTGCATGTTGCCGTCGATCCACACGGCTGGGCGCACGCGGTCGGGGTCACGGCCGATGGTGAGCAGCGGGATGTCGCGGCCCTCGGCGCTGGTGCCGAGCGAGCCGATGTGCGCGATGCCCGGGTGCTGCGCGGCCCAGGCCGCAAGCTGCGCGGCGATCTCGGCGTGGTCGAGGTATTTCTGACGAAACATTCGGTCTCCTTGGCGTTCGACGGCCGCGCGGTGGGCGCTCGGAAGGCCGATTGCCGTGCGGCGCAATCGGGCATTGTGGCGCCCGGAAAGGGCTTCACCGAGCGCACGTGCAGGCGCACGACAGACGCAAAAAAAGGGCCCGAAGGCCCTTGGGAACCGCGCTTGGCGAAGCGCTTACTTGCTGCGCTGGCTGCGCTTGCGGGCGAAGGCCAGCAGGCCCAGGCCGCCCAGCATCAGCGCGTAGGTCTCTGGCTCGGGGATGGCTGCGGTGGACAGCTCGACGCTCACGCCGTCGATCATCGGGTCGTTCGCGCCGCCCTGACCTGCGGTGTGCACGAACGACAGCGTGGTCAGAGCGCTGGTGGCGGTGAAGTCGAAGGTCTCTGTGGTGAAAGCGCGCTTGAAAGTGCCCTTGCCGTCGATCGACAGCACGTAGTCGACGCTTGCCGAACCCGCCGCCACAGTCAGGGTTTCGACGCCGGATTGGTTCTCGGCGCTCAACCCGAAGGTGACCGTGTACGTTTGCCCCACGATGGTTGCGAAGCTTTGGCCGATGCCGTCGCCGATCGGGCCGCTGGCATTGCCGTAGCCACCGAGATCGTAGTAGTTGAGGCCTTCATAAGCCGGCGTGCCGAACGCGGCGTAGGTGATGATGCCGTCGCTGTGGCCGATGTTGGTCCAGCCGGTCGGCGTGATCGTGGGGCTGTTCGACGCTTCGAAGCCGCCGTTGGTGATGAGGTTGGCTTGAGCGAATTGGCTGGTGCTCAGCGCAACAGCGGCGAGCAGGGCAATTCTCGTGAAGGTGGTCATGATTTTCCTTTGATCGTGCGTGAGGTGGTTGGTAGCTGGCGGCGTGCCGTCGGGCTCGCGACCACAAGAGTTACAACTCTCACGTGTAGTCTCACGAAAACAATTGGCTGACGCGACCCCCAATTCGGGTGGATTTTTGGCCTGCCGGCCAACGGGCGCAGGCACTTTGCGCGGTGATCAAGAATCGGCGCGAGCTCAGCTGTCTACCTTGAACACCTGCCGCAGGTAGGCCAGGAAGGTCTCGTCGTCGCACAGCAGCTTGCCCGGGCTGTCGGAGAGCTTGGCGACAGGCTGGCGGTTGGCGTGGGTCAGCTTCATCACGATGTGCAGCGTGCGCAG